>PBXF01000033.1 GCA_002727515.1 Methanobacteriota archaeon | reverse complement strand
CCACCAGCGCCACCTGAGATGCCACCAGCCCCTCCAGAGATGCCACCAGCGCCACCTGAGATGCCACCAGCACCTCCAGAGATGCCAGCACCTCCAGCAGATATGCCACCAGCGCCTCCAGGAATGCCAGCACCTCCAGCAGACATGCCACCAGCGCCTCCGGGAATGCCAGCACCTCCTGCAGATATGCCACCAGCACCTCCTGGAATGCCTCCTGCACCTCCTGAGATGGAAGCTCCTGTTTCAGACGAGGGTGAAAGTCAAACAGAAAGTACTGAAGATTTACCTTCACCAGCAGATGCTTTGCTAGCACCTCCGGCAGTAGATCCGTTAGCAGCGCTAACGCCACCTGCAGCAGATCCGTTAGCGGCTCTAGCACCAAGCACCCCTGTAGAGGTTCATGAAGCAGACATGCCAGTTGTTGATCCACTTTCACCAGTTGCTCCAGTCGGAGAAGATTTCGTATCAGCTGGTGCAAAGATTCGAAGATCGTCTGAGATTGATGATGTACCTGGTGACAAGTTAGAAGGAAGTATCCATGAAACAGAAAAGTCAGTTTTGACAGCCGAAGGAGAAATTGTAAAACAAACTGTTAACGGAATTTTGAAGGTCAGAAACCCTTCTGAATCGGACAGAATCTATGACATTGATGTAATGTTAAACAACACCACAAATACAGATTTGGCTGGTGATCACGTACAAGTAGATGAACTGGAATCTAGAAAGGAATTCTCCACAAAATACAAAGTAAAGAATAGCCGAATGTTAGTTCTAAAAGAAAGACTAGACACAAATCCTGACCGTGACCAAGAGCGTTCTCTGTCAGTTTCAAAGGGTAACGAAGATGGTCCTATACACATGGAGCTGGAAGTTCAAAATGTCTCAAATGTCATGCTAACAGAAGTTGTAGTCAATAGAGAGATTCCATCTCAACTGACAATGATTGCAACAGGTGGAGCATCAATTGATGATGGTTCATTGACATGGGAAATCGGAGCACTTGGTCCAGGGGAATCCAAAAATCTAGCATTGACCGGAACCATCTTGATTGATGGAATTAAACCAGTTAGTGCTGGCGTAGCAAAAGCAACCTACAAAGCGGAGGCAGCATTGTCTTCCCTAGCATTCCGTGAATTAGATGCATTCTGTCGTGGATTTGCCTATATTAACTCAGTAGAATCTGAAAGACCGGACAACTGGGAATGTAAGACAATTTTCGAAAATCGTTCGTCATTTACAGTTGACTTGGTAAAACTGCAAGTAAGAATGAAAGGAAGCGAAGACTTGTTGTTCGATATCGCAGATGTTTCAGATGATGTTTTACCTGATTCTCGTTGGGAATCTGAAACTGTTACCGTGGAAAGTACTGGCAAACCTGATTTCACATGGGATTTGGGTTACACCGTTCTACCTAAAGCATCTCACTCAACAGAAGGAACACTTGAACTTCAACCATCCACATTTGAAGTTCTAGATTCAAATGTAAGTAAGAAATATTCAAAGACAGTTCTTCCATCATACAGAAGGCAAGAACTAAATGCAACTTTAACCATCAAAAATGAAGGTTCAGCAACAATAAATTTGATGCGTTTGACAGATGATATTCCAGGTTTGTTTGATGCACCAGCGGTTGAAGATATTTCAGTCAAGGTTGATGGAACAGATTTGGTTGGTGATCAATTCAAAGCAGAGGTTTCTGAAGGAATCTCAATCGAAAAGGAAATGAAGAGTCCAGACGGTAATGGTCACACATTGACAATGACAATCGGTACAAGAGGTCCAATCGGTTTGGCACCAGGAAAGTCACTCTCTATCACATACCCGTTAGTCGCCCCAGACCCAACACCTGGTAACGAGATGGTTGCAGGCCCTGCAAGATGTGAATTTAGCGCTGAAAGGTTCGGGCCGGTTTGTTCTAGAGAAGTCGAAGAAGTTCCAATCATGAAAGTTAAGCACAACAGAAGAAACTTCTCAGCGGGTAAATCCGTTATGCCTATGGGTGGTAAAGGTCGATATGAAGTCCTAATTCTGTTTGAAAATAATGGTGATAATGCATTACAAGATGTGTGTATTAACGACTTGCTACCTCTTAACTTTGACCTAAAAGACTGGTCAGTACGAGGTGCGGGTAAAGACAAGAGAACTGATGTCAATTTGGAAACAACAACAGAAGATAATGGTAGTCTGAATGTTTGGACGATTCCTGTTGTTGAGAAAGGTGAACGCTTAGAAGTCTCATTTGAAATAAAGGGAGATGGAGAAGTCGATGCTGAAGTTCTAAATCAATTCCACGGTGTCACATTTGGAGATGAAATTGAAGATGAAATTGATGTTGATGTCGAAGTAGCTGAAGAAACTTCCAACGATGAAGAATCTGAACCTGATGAACCAGGTGCGGGTTACAAATGGAGAGAAGATGTTCTACTCCGTGTAATGGAATCTCACGGAATCGATGCATCACTAAGAGATGATTTCGTAAGACATGCAATCAAATTTGACGATGATGACAATTTCTATCTAAAGAAGTCAGAAATCGAAGCAGCAGCAGAAGCATGGGAAGGAAATGCAGATGAACAATCTGATGACATTGCTACAGAAGATGAATCAGAAGAAGAATCAGAAGAAGAATCAAGTGAAGTAGTTGAAGAGGTAGTTGAAGAAACCAGTGAAGAAACCGCTGCAGAATCTGAAGAAGAAACCAATGAAGAAGCAACTGCTGACACAAAGGTATGTCCAATATGCAGCAAGTCTGTTGACATTAATGCTTCAACTTGTGAATGTGGATTTACTTTCTAATTATAGGGGATATTCCCACCTAGGCCACTGATGATTTATTGTATCGTCAGATACTAGAATAATTACAGTGCGTGGAAATGTTCGCAGCATATTTTCTAAGTCTGGAACAGATGGAGGAACAACTCCAACTCGCAGGTCAACTGCAAGCCATGCATCAGGGTATTGTTTAAGCCAAGCATCTATCTCTGCAATGATTCCCTCCGGCGGTGTTCCAGGTCTTACACTAGCAACATAACCCCAACCATCAGGTAATGCCCGATCAGAATCTGAAAATAAGAATAATCTTGGCGCTTCCGCTAATTTAGAGATGTAACTTATTGCATTAGACTCGGTTACAACACATGGAGATCCTCTCATTGGCATAGGTTGTGAATGTTCCCAAGTCATTTTTTCACCATGTACACCGAAGTCGTTGTGATGTTTGAGTTCTTCGTTTATTTGTGTGATTTAGTAATAATGTTCAAACAGTAGTTTCTTTCACATTTGCTTATGAGCGGTCAGCAAGCGCCACCACCGGCACCCCCTGGGGGCTCTATGCTGTTCATGTTGTTGTTCATGATAGTGATGACATTCCTTCTCTTGTCTGGAGATATTAGAGATTCATTGGGTCAGACAGCTGATCCATACCTCTCCGGATGGCTACCTGAAGAAGACTTTTTCATTATCACAATCTTCATTCTTGGGTCAATCTCTATGGTTGTCAATACAGTCCTACGTAATTTCTTCATGGACCCAATATCTCAAGCACACATTGCTCATAGACAAGGCCAGGTTAGGAGAATGATGAATGAAGCGAGACTTGGTAGAGACCCTATTTTGATGGAAAAAGCTCAAACACTTCAGCAACACATGATGCCTGAGCAAATGAGTGTTCAAATGGGTGCTATGAAGCCAATGATGTTTACCATGTTTTTCATCATTGCAATATTTGCTTGGATTGGAACGGCGGTTGAAAATTTCAGAGTATCATATGTCTCTTTACCATGGTCACCTGAGTGGGATTTACTAGATGGCAGATTTTTATTCTTCCCTGCATGGATTGCTGCATATATTTGCATGTCAGCGCCATTGGGAAGAGTCGTAGATAGACACATCAAACTTGTTAGGTATAAGACACACCCAATAGTAGACGCTGGCGAGAAATTGAAAGAGCCGTTGCTACATCTTGTTAGTACTCCAAAATCTAGTGGGAAACAGGCAAACAATCGAAGGAGAAGATCTGAACAAAGAAGATCAGGTCCTAGAAAAACCGAATCAAAAAAATCTGAGTCAAAATCGGAATCTAAATCGGAATCTAAATCAATGTCATATGCCAAAAACAGCTGTCCAGAATGCGGTAGTAGTTTGGTGGAGAGAGATGGTCCGACTATGAAATTGTGCAAAGTTTGTCGTCATGAATGGCGGTGAAATCTTGGTAAAAATTACTATTTCAGGTCATCCAGGTAGTGGAACGAGTACTTTAGTTGATGGAATCTGCAATCATTTCTCATGGACTTCATTGAATGGCGGTCAAATATTTCGTGACGAGGCTGCAAACCGAAATATGTCGCTTTCCGATTTTGGTGATTTGTGTTCATCTGATTTCACTGTTGACAAATCTCTTGATGAAATACTAAAACAGAATATGCTAGATGAAAACGGTCCTGATGTGATGGAAAGCCGCCTAAGTGGATGGTGGGCTTACAAGTTAGGAATTGATTGTGTTAGATTGTGGTTAGATGTTAATGATGTTGTTCGAGCTGAGCGTGTAGTAATGAGAGAAGGTGTTTCAATTGAAGATGCTTTGATTCAAAACACCAAAAGAAGTGAAATAGACAATTCAAGATACATGGAATTATATGGATTAATCCCTGAAGACAGAGAACCATACACACATGTCATAGATGCATCTGAATTAAATGCAGAACAGGTTTTATCAGAAGCAGTAAGAATATTGGAGGGGAGAAATTGATAATTTTAGATGATACAGCAACATCTTCAGAAAATCATGGGTGTGCACCTAATGATAGAACAATCGAGATGCTTTTAGAATCTGGATTCATACTTTTGGATAAAGCGCCAGGACCCTCGTCTCATCAGGTAGCAGCCTGGGCTAGAGATTTATTGGATTTAGATAAATTAGGGCATGGAGGCACCCTTGACCCATTTGCTACAGGGGTTCTACCATTGCTAGCAGGTAAATCAATGCGTCTAACAGGGAAGATTTTGACTCACGATAAATCATATATTGCATTGTTTAAATTGTCTGAAGAAACTGAAAGAGATGATGTTGAATCAGCGATGAAAAATCTTACAGGGAAAGTGTATAATGTCCCACCAGAGATTTCAGCAGTAAGAGTTCAAGTCAGGACAAGGAAAATATCTACGTTCAAAATATTGGATTACAAAGAAAATTTGTTGTTGACTGAAATTCATTGTGAAGCAGGAACATACGTCAGGACAATGGCTAGAGATCTTGGTTTATTGTTAGGCATAAATGTCGAATTGAAAGAACTTAGGAGGCCGAAATCTGGCAGATTTGACTTATTGCAATCTGTAACAATGCAACAATTAGCAGATGCAATTTGGTTGTGGAAGAATACTAACGATCAACGGGCAATTCTGAAGATAGTTCATCCTGTTGAAGAACTATTATCTGAACTACCGAAAATTGTCGTCAAAGACGGAGCAGCAGCAGCCCTTTCACATGGTGCACCTTTACTTCGTCCTGGAGTTGTTAGTATAGATGAAGGTCTAAACAGTGGTGACGAAGTAGTTCTAGTGACTATCAAAGGTGAAGCAGTGGCTATTGCTAACCTTTCACAATCTAGCAAAGTAATACCAACAATGACGCAAGGTGAGGTCGCTAAACCAAATTGCGTCATAATGAAAGAGGATACTTACCCTCGTTCATGGAAGAAGTAGATTCTATCAAGCTTCTACGTATTCTTCGTAAATATATTCATCAGTTTCAATTCTTATTTTCAATTCACTCATGTGTTCCACACCGACTTCGTCACCTATGGTGAAGAGCCCCCACAGCCCATTCGAAGTATCAGATTCTGAATACTTCAGCATATGAAGTTTAACCCAGTTTTTGTGATTATCCGACAAACGGTGCTTACAACCACCTATCATTCGACCTTCTTTATTTTCGCTGGAGCAAATAGTCCAAATGCTCCTATAAGTATGACAATAAATACAATTGAAATCACTAAAGTAGAACCTTCTCCAATGTCAAAACTATCGCTGTCACTAGATGTTTTATCCTCAACAGCTATACCTATACCAATTATTTCAGATGCTACATTATTTGTTTCATCAACCTCGTCAATCGATGTGCCTCTATCTACTTCTGCTTCTATAATTAGACTATTGTCGTTGGTGGGTGCTTTCATACTGCAAATAATCGAACCCATCTGGCCAGGTTCTAGAACCTGTATGACGCCACTTCCGAATGTTTGGTCGTCAGCAGTGCATCTTACTGAAACCATCATTGCTGATACTTGACCTGAATTTCTAACATACACCTTAACGTCGAACAAATCTCCTTCCCGAATGTCATCAGGAATACGAATTTCTTCTACAAATAACTCAGCCAGTGCTCTGACTTCTAAATATAAAACTCGCTCAACACAATCAGTCAAGTCGCATGCAGTAACTAGAACAGATGTAAAACCTGGAACTGGTGCGTTTACGATAATGGCTCTATTTTGCATGTCAACAGTTGCCCATGATCGATTTGTATAAACAGTCAAATCAGAAGATAGAGTGTCTACATCGGTTAACGTGAAATTAATCTGATGATTATACCCATGCTCTACCGGTATAGTGCCTGGGAATTGTTGCAGAACAGGCGAGTCGTCTACGTTGGCGACATTTATTGTTGATACTTCCTTGTATGTGTTTCCAGCACTGTCTGTAACAGTGGTAATTATCTCGGCTGTACCAGATGCTTCTGGAACTAGACGAATTCTAACCTGCCCTTCTGTTAAATCTACTTCTACAACATTGGGATTCGAATTTTCAAATTCTACTATCAGATTCTCTGTACTTGTTCTATCATCAGAACACCTTGTTAGGAAAGGCAGTATTATTCCGCCCCCATCTTCAGTCAAATCATGCGATCCTATCAATTGACACTGGGGGTCTTCATCGTATTCAATAGAATATGCTCCAATTACTTCAATGCTGTTAATGACCAGATTTACATCGGCAGCAGAACCATCATTTTCCCAATTATACCATGATTTGATTTTAATTTCTAATTCAGTATCTGAGTTGTGCATTACTTTACCTATTGGTATTTGATGAACAAAATTTCCGAGAATAGTTCCGTTGAAATTATCTACTGTGATTCCATTTGCAACTACAGTCCATCGAGTGGTTGTTGTGTTCATGGAAGAAATATCACCCGAGACACTACCAGTAACTAGTAAGTGTGGATCATTAATATCAATCCATGCTCTAGTTAAACAGGAATCTAGTATTCTAAATCTAAATTGTGTATCTGAATTAGTACTAGGAATAGTTCCCTCATCTATCGATTGCCATGTGCCAGAATTGTCTAGATATTCTATCTCTATGCTGCCGTTTTGGTCGGTTTCAAAATCTACATGAATCCGTCCCCAATCTTGCTCAGGTGGCAATTCTATTACATCAGTAGTCCATTCGCCATCAATTGCATCGAGTCCACAAGGCGCAATAGACAATGATGTAAATTCGCCCTTTGTTTTATCAAAATCAATAATTGGCCAATTATTGAATGAGTTGGAGGATGTCGCAGTGACCCTTTCTGCACCATACCAAGGTGTTTTCATTTCTACATTTATTCCTACAGCATCAACTCGAAGTTGGCTATCATCAGATCCGCCGTTTGAAACGTAATCTAGTTTGATTTCAAGATTTGATATTGCATCCCAACTTAAATTTTCATAGCCAGATAATTCCATGCTCCAGCCGTTTGACATATAATAAAGTCCAGACTGAGTATTGCTCCAGGTTTTGACAAGATCATGCACGCCATTATCAATAACTGAAATTCTTACTTTATCTTGTGTTAGAATATCTGGTACATCAAAATGCACAACAAGTTCAACTTTTGTGATATCATTAGAAGAAATGCTTCCGACGTTAAAATTCCCTACAATTATGTCAGGGCCTGATGAAAATGTGTAGGCACCATCTGGATATCCAATTGATGCATTAGAGTCAGTAGGAGTTGAAGTTGACCAGAGCATTTGGTTGTCTTTGTGTTCTGGAAGATTGACTCCTAATGTCATTCTATTATCTGCAATCATCCCGAAAACATACTCTCCATCTTCAGCTTTGTTCTCTTGTGTAAATGCAAGATGTTCCTTTATTTCCCAGTCCCCGGGTGAACTCATATCTCCTTGGGGGAACATGTCTTCGTCAGATGTAGAATGAACACTTCTTGCATCAACAAATGCTATCGGAGATGCCAATATAGCAATCAGCAGTGTCGCAACTAAATGCCTCATAACCAACCCTCAGTCGCAATACACCTTCAATAGAACGGTGTAATATGTCACATTTTATGACGGAATGTGATAAATATGGCCTCACGGTGGGCGGAACAACCGATGGCTGTGATGGTGTAGCGGTTAGCACGGTAGGTTGTGGTCCTGCCAGCCCGGGTTCGATTCCCGGTCACTGCCCCATTCCGATTTTTCTTAATTGGTCAGTTAATCGATATATTCCAAGTTATTTTTTGCCGAAAGTTCATAACTGCGTCAGCGCACATGGCATCTGGATGGGATGCATATGGGTGAGCGAAAGCAGGTCGATCTAACTACTAATTTTCTAGTTTCATTGATGGAAGAGCAATTGGAGATTCAACAACATGTTGCTGTTGAATTAACAAATATTCCACAAATATCTCAACAAGAATCATTACACCATTTGGCATCTAGAATTGTTGAAGAAGCAAAAGCAGTAACTCCTCGAGGAATGGCAGAAGATGTCTTAGCCAGAGCGGGAATTGACAATAGATTACCTGCAGAACCAAGAGTCAAAAAAGGTCACCTCCGACATGTTGGGAAAAGAGCAAGAAAAATTGCAAGGAATGAGAGAAAAGTGAAGGTTCGAAAAGCAATCAAGCGTGCACAATCTAGACCAGCAATTGGTCATGAAAATATGCCTCGAAAACGAGCAAGAAAAATTGCCCGTTAAATCCTAAGACAAAAAAACTCTACCTCATCGGGGTGAGTGGTATGGACATGGATATTGCGAATCCGAATGAAGAATCTGTAATGCTACGCGCTATGATTAGAGACTTTGTCGATGAGTCAGTTGAGCCTCAAGCACATGACCACGACAAGCATGAGCGATTTAATATTGAATTGCTCAAATCTATGGGTGAAATGGGTCTTCTAGGCGTCACAGCAAGTGAAGAATACGGTGGCGCAGGGTTAGATGCCACAGCTGCTGTAATAGTCCATGAAGAACTATCAGCCAGTGATCCTGGTTTTGCACTTGCTTATTTAGCCCATTCAATGTTATTCGTTAACAACTTAGAATTCAATGGTAATGTGGAGCAAAAAGAGCGAATTATGCCTAAAGTTTGTTCAGGAGAATGGATTGCAGCAATGGCTATGAGTGAACCTGATGCTGGAACTGATGTTTTGGGAATCTCTACTACTGCTCAACAAAATGCAGATGGTAACTGGATTCTAAATGGTCGAAAGATGTGGATTACAAATGGTTGTCTGGATGATGATGGAACACCCGCTGATATTGTTTGGGTTTATGCTAAGACAGGTACGGACGATAGAGGAAGAGCACAAATTTCAACATTCTTGGTTGAAAATGGAATGCCAGGATACACTGTTGGGCAAAAAATTATCGACAAAACCGGAATGAGGGCATCAAACACAGCAGAACTAGTTTTTGAGGATTGTATTGTACCAAAAGAAAACCTTGTTGGAGGTATTGGTGAGTCAATGATTCACATGATGAGAAATTTAGAAATTGAAAGATTGACCCTAGCGGCGATGTCTCTTGGAATTGCTCGAAGATCCTTGGATGAGATGAATAAATATGCTTCAGACAGAGAAGCATTCGGCAAACCTATTCGAAAATTTGGACAAATCCAAAGATACATTGGAGAATCATATGCAAAGTATAGAGCCATGCGTGCGTACATCTATGATACCGCAAACAATATGCAATTAGGAAAATCTGGACAAAGGTTGGATAGTGACGGTGTTAAGTTATTCGCAACAACAGCTGCAAAAGAGATTGCAGATGCTGCAATTCAAGTCATGGGAGGTTTCGGTTATGTTGCTGAATACACAGTTGAAAGACTGTGGAGAGACTCTAAACTTCTCGAAATCGGTGGTGGTACGATTGAATCACATCAAAAAAATATAACTCGAGACCTAATTGGTTGGAGCGAGTGATTCATGCTTTTTGCCAATCAGTGCCATTCCACCATTCAGTAGAACCATCACTCATTTGTCTCCAGGTGTGTCCTGATGCATCTGTCCATTGTTGAATGACGCTCGGAACGCTAACGACAGGTTGGGCTGGCATTACATTTGTCGGAGTTATCTGTTGCTGCATAAATTGCTCCGTGTTTTGGTATGGGTTTGCACTAAAGGTATTCATATTTTGAGTGTAGTCCTTTGAATTATCTAATTCATTTAGTGGTGTACTCTCGTCTTTTCTCATAAAGAAGAGAACAGCCAAGATAACAACAATTATTCCTGACACTATTCCTATAATTAGCATAGTGTTGTCAGAATCTTCTTTTGATTCGGCTTCTGCTAGTGCTTGTGCATTATCTCCCACACCATCCCCATCGGAGTCCATGGTTTCGGATGCATCATTAGGAAATGCGTCAGCATTATCGCCTACTCCATCCATATCAGAGTCTAATGTTTCATTGGCATCGTTGGGGAATGCATCAGAATTATCTCCAACTCCATCCATATCTGAGTCTAATGTTTCACTGGAATCATTAGGGAATGCATCAGCATTATCTCCTACTCCGTCTTGATCAGAATCGATTGTTTCACTAGCATCATCAGGGAATACATCTGCATTATCGCCAACTCCGTCCAAATCTGAGTCTAGTGTTTCATTAGCATCGTTAGGGAATGCATCAGCATTGTTTCCTACTCCGTCCATATCTGAATCTAGAGTTTCATTAGCATCGTTAGGGAATGCATCAGAATTATCTCCTACTCCGTCCATATCTGAATCTAGAGTTTCATTAGCATCGTTAGGGAATGCATCAGCATTGTTTCCTACTCCGTCCATATCTGAGTCTTGTGTTTCGTTAGCATCGTTTGGAAATACATCCGCATTATCTCCAACACCGTCTAAATCTGAATCTGTAGTTTCAGTTGAATCGTAGGGAAATACGTCTGAATTGTCTCCTACTCCATCTAGGTCTGAATCTGTGGTTTCAGTAGAATCGTTTGGAAAAGCATCAGCATTGTCTCCAACACCATCTGAATCTGAATCTGTGGTTTCAGATGCATCGTTAGGGAATGCGTCTGAATTATCTCCTACTCCATCAAGGTCTGAATCTGTGGTTTCAGATGCATCGTCAGGGAAAGCATCTGCATTATCTCCTACACCGTCCATATCCGTATCTGCAGTTTCAGACGCATCGTTAGGGAAAGCGTCACCATTATCTCCAACTCCATCACTGTCTGAGTCAACACTCTCATTGGGGTCATTAGGAAATGCATCATCACTATCTAATACACCATCATTATCAGAATCAATATCGATAATTGTCACTTCACTTGTAGTCTCAGTAGCCCCGAAATCTTCTCCATCTGATGGCGTTATTTCTGCTTTCCACTTTTGACCGACTGATGTGGATGCAGCAGAAATTACAGTTTGATCATCGTATGCGGAGGATTTGATGCCGTCTATGAACCACTGAATGATTGTTCCACTTTCGGGGTCATTGTTTGGGTCGCCAAACTGGTAGTTTAGGGTTAAATCTGAATTAACAGGAGCTGTTGATCCTGTTCCAGTTGTTGAAGTGATATTTATGTCATAAGCGACTGGCGGGTCATTTGGAGGCTGGAATTCGACTATTGTATAAGTTAGACTATCCCATGTATCTCCATTATTATTGCCATTTGCATTTGACTGTAGTACTGCTATGTCGACAACTACACTGCCACTACCCGGCGCAGGAGCCTCCCAATCGAAACTCCATCCCAAGTTATTGGCACCACTGTGAGTTGCGCTTGTACCTGCTCCGTTTATGCTCACAAATGATCCTGGATTAGTCAATATGCCCTTATTTACCATTACATTGAAACCTCCATTGAAAGATTGAGTGCCGCCATTTACATTTATGGCAATGCTGTAAATGTCACCTGGCATGTATTCGGTTGGGAAGGTATGATTTGCAGTTATTGCAGCAACACTGTAATGGCACGAGCAACCATTATTGGCTTGATTGTGTACTCCAGACGAGTATCCATCGCTTGTTGGAACTGTAGTAATAACAAACGAGAGAATTACTAGAATAACCAACTTACTTCTATTGTTCATAATGGATAGTGGAATCATGACCTCTTTTGATTGTTTGTGTTTCTTGTCAGTAGATTAGGGGATAGTCCTGGTCGGAGTCGAACCGACGTCCCCGGGACCAAAACCCGAGATGATGGACCACTACACTACAGGACTGTGGTATTGGGGCGTGCATGATTTAGTTCAAGTTAGTTTCGCCTATTATCTTCCTTGCAGATACAATGAATTCGTTCAAATCTAATCCCTGTTCATTTTCGTATAAACGTGCCATCAAGGCCATATCTAGTTTATCGAGATACTTAACAAACTTTGATTCCTCAGTTTCGTTATATTCGTATTCTTCAAAATATTCAAGCCATTGTGGAGCAATCTCTTTCATTGCTTTTACCTCGTCTACGTGTTTGTTTGAAGTATCATCGTGAGGCGTTAAGTCACCAACAACGATTTCGGGTAAATCATGAACCAAACACATCTCAATTACACGCATTTTGTCAAGGTTTTCAGGACATAGGTGCATTGCTAGCAAAGCCATACCCCACGAATGGGCAGCAACGCTTTCGGGATTATTGACTCCTGCTCGAACCCAACCCTCTCGCATTACAGATTTCAATTTCAGCCATTCCATCATGTTTGGGCGATAGTGTGATTCGTATTGAATTTCGTCATAGCTATATCCCAATTATCATGAATGTGTTATTATTGCATCGTAACATGGGAATAGAGAAAATGGCTGTAATTGGTGCGGGACAGATGGGTAATGGGATTACGCAAGTCGCTGCATGTGCAGGAATTGAGGTTGTAATGATTGACATAAAAGAAGAATTTGTTAATCGAGGATTATCGACTATAGAATCATCCTTGAGTAAGTTAGTCTCGAAAGATCGAATGACACAATCAGATGCAGATACTGCTCGCTCCAAAATTTCAACCTCAACAGATAGAAATGTATGTTCAGATGTTGATTTGGTCGTAGAAGCAGTACCTGAAATACTAGATTTGAAACTATCACTATTTTCTGAACTGGATGAAATTTGCAAACCATCATGCATCTTAGCATCAAATACATCGTCTATTTCAATTACAAAAATAGCATCTGCTACTAGCAGGCCAGACAAAGTAATAGGAATGCATTTCATGAATCCAGTTCCGTTAATGAAACTTGTAGAAGTAATAAACGGTGAATTAACAAGTGAGGAAACGAATTCATTGGTAGTAAATGCAGCGAAAGAAATGGGCAAAACTCCGTTGACTAGCGAAGATTACCCTGGATTCATATCAAACCGTATTTTGTGCCCGATGTTGAATGAAGCAATTTTCTGTCTTCAAGAAGGAGTGGCTGACAAAGAAGCAATTGATGGTATTATGAAACTCGGAATGAATCATCCGATGGGCCCACTAGCTCTCGCCGACTATATCGGTTTAGATACAGTATTGCATATTATGGATGTTCTTTATGACGGCTTTGGTGATTCTAAATATAGGGCTGCACCTCTTTTGAGACGCATGGTTGATGCAGGTTTGTATGGCAGAAAATCTGGAAAAGGATTTTACGAATATTGAATACATATTGAGGCACATAATCGCAAGTATTTACAAACTAATTGATTTCGACGTAATATGCGTAAAGCGGTGCTACTGAGCGCTATGATGATTTCGATTGTATTTGTTCCAATGTTAAGTGCCACAGCCACAGATGGTGATTTAGATGGAGTTTTGGATTCTGCGGACATGTGCCCCTTTGCATATGGTAATGCTACGAGCTCCAATGGTTTAGGATGTCCAGATAGTGATGGAGATGGAATTGCAGATTTTGAACAGCCAACTGTTTACAACTGGGATACTGCAATCAAAGAAACAGAAGAACAGGGGCATCATTCTGGTGGAGTGTCGGCTACGATATGGGCTTTGAATAACACTGGATATTTCACGGCAGATGTCGGTGGCAATAATCCTACTATTGGCACAGTGCACTTCTTTGACAAACTCGGAGTACACGTTTCTATGGTGTACAATTCTAGTTCCAAAATAAATCAGTTAGCAATATCTCCTGATGGCTCAATGTTAGCAGTTGCAGGTGATTCTGGCGTGGCAATGATAATAAATTCGACAACTGGTAATGAAATAACTAATCTTGTTGCTACAAGTGAAAATGTTGACGCTATTGAATGGTCTAATTCAGGTCACCAAATTTTCACATATTCTGGTAATGACACTATGACGGGATACAATACAACTACGTGGGACCCTGAATTTAATCTGTCAATTCCTCCTGTGGGTGGATGGGTAACTTTAGCAGGTATTGATACAACTCCTGATGATAGGTTAATTGCAATGGGTATAGGTCCACAAGTTTTGGTTTATTGGTTAAGTAATCTAACTTTTTATGGTAATCATTCCAGTCATTCAGAATCCATTATGGCTCTACAGATTAGTCCTGATGGGAGGTACATCGCAACAGGATCATGGGACAACACTGCAAGGATATTTGATATAAAGAATAAAACTGTAATAAAAACAATAAATCCCTGTTGGGATATCGCTGACGTCGAATTTTCTAAAGATGGTGGGACAATTGTACTAGCTTGTGCATGGGACGGTCGTTTGAAAGTTTATGATGTTGAAACTTGGAATGAAACAGGGAGAATGACGGGTTTCGGAAATCAGAATAACAACAGAGGTGTATGGTCAATTGCATTCGATGATTCCGGAATGAAATTAGCCGTAGGGTGGAGGCGAGGATATGTTTCTCTTCATATGGTCCCTGACGCTTACATTCGTGTTCAGGGAGATTTTTACACAGAGCTGATGAATAGTTCATGGAAAAGTGGATATTATCACCCAGATAATTCGTTATTAGTAGAATCAAAGGACAGAAATTCTGTCACAATTGATATCTGTGATTCTAAGTCCAGAGTTGGGTCGTTCACAGTTGGTGTCTCGCCCGCATTTGCAACTAAAGATGCAAATTATTCATCAAACGGTATTTGGGATTGTAAAAATACCCAAGAGAAAATTCTAGAAATTCCTTTCGGCAGAGCAGCAGGTGTTTTCATGGTAAAGGCTGGTGGTGATACGCAAACCTGTGTCGAGACTTTAGGTGGACTGTCAATGGCACAAGTTAGATGGTTAACATCAGGCTCAAGTAAAAATCAATTAACTTCAAATGGAGAAATGCCAGGTTTAAAATGGAATTCAGTCGTTCCAAATGACGACCTTGACGGAATTGCGGAATGGTCAGATTTACACTCATCATGTCCTGATGATGAAATCGTTTTATCTCATCGCACAGGTAACAGAACAGATATTACAATTCTTGAAGAAACAGTATTATGCACAAATTGTGCTAATCCAGATTCTTTTTATCAATCATCAGACCTAAGATATAGGGCAGTAGCAGGAGAATACAGATCTGATGTAACACTAGGTATCGCCGCAGGTGCAGGTGAGGGTAGCATTGGTTTCACAGAACTAATGTTTGCTGTAGAGAATCAACAGGGGATTTATCTTGTACCTCTAGTAGACAACTATACTCACGGAATTATGGATGCTGTCGCAGATGGAGGTGTGATAATTAATGCATCAGAAAACGCATCAATTTCAGGAGATTGGCCTCTTCAAACTAATATGAGAGCCTTTGTCGCAGGTTCCGAATTATCTAGAAACTATGAATTCTTATCTTTCCTACTGAGTGAAAATGGCCAGATGAAGTGGGAACAAATGGGCTTCACAAGACTAGGAGTTTACGATCTATATCTTTCTTGGTTAAGACTTGGAGTTGACAAATCATATTTGTTACCAGACGCAGATCAAGATGGAGTCTGGGATGGTGCAGACCAATGCCCAGATTCGGACTTAAATTTTACAATAAACGAATATGGTTGTGCAGAAAATCAACTCGATAATGATGGTGATGGATATACAAATGATATTGATGATTGTGAGAATGTTACTGGAGAATCTACTTTCGGTAAAATCGGTTGCCCAGATGACGATGGTGATGGATGGCCTAATGATTTGGACTCACATCCAACAGATCAATCCGAATGGAATGATACCGACCTCGACGGGTTTGGAGATAACTCAGATGATTGTATTGATTCATACGGCAATTCTACACAAGATCGATTTGGTTGTTTAGATAGTGACGGTGATGGTTGGTCAGATGAAAACGATGCTTTCACAAATGATTCCTCTGAATGGGTGGATTCCGATGGAGATTTGTATGGCGATAACAGTGACAAATTCCCATATGAGGTCACACAATGGAATGATACTGATATGGATGGTTTTGGGGATAATGAAACTGGGATTGAAGGGGATGATTGTATTGAAGTATACGGAGAGTCATTCAAAGATGGAATCTTTGGTTGCTTAGATTCAGACAATGATGGCTATGCTGATGAAATTGATGACCTACCTTATGACCCTCTTCAACATAGGGACAAAGATGGAGACGGGGTTGGTGATGATGCTATTGAGGGTGATTACGACTGGTGTCCAGAAACTCCAGTTGAAGAATTATCGATGATAAATTCGATTGGCTGTTCACCATCTGAAAGAGATTCAGATTATGATACATTCAACGATGCTGAAGATATGTGTTTGGAAACTCCATTTTCAGAATCCGGTAAAATAGATACGCGTCGAACTATAGAGACAGAAAATGGTACAGTTGCGAATCCATATTTAGGATGTGCACCAATAGAAGTTGATGCGGATAACGATGGATACAGTCTTCAAGATGATTGGAATGATAATGATGCAAGTCAATGGTTTGATACCGATGGAGATGGATTTGGTGATAATTCAGATGGTACGAACGGCGATGATTGTCCGACTAGTGAAGGAACCTCTTTCAAGGATAAATTTGGTTGTATTGATTTAGATAATGATGGTTGGTCGTATCAAAATGATTTCAATGATGCTGACCCAACACAGTGGAATGATAGTGATGGTGACGGCTTTGGTGATAATTGGGATAATCCAGAATGGAATAGTACCCGAACCTTGGGTGAATTTGTAAAAGGTGCAACTCAGCCCGATAGATGTCCTGAAGAATATTCGAATTTTATTTACGATGACACTCAGGGTTGTCTTACAGCAGAACAAAATCCTAATGATAAAAATGAAGACTCTACATCTAGTTCTGGTGAAGGTGAATCAAATATTGGGTTGATCATTGGTATAGCTGCTGTGGGAATAATAATGATATTGTTTGGTTCGATTGCAGTTCTGATGAAAAAGCAGCCAAAAGGCAAAAAGAAGGGTAAAAAGAAGCCAGCTTCGAGGAATATCGAGCAAGAAGTTATGGATTCTATAGAAATTAATCAAGATAGCGATTTTGTGTCATCCTGGGAAGATTTGCCCGATGGTGAATGGTTGGAAAATGACGAAAACGGTGTGAATTGGTACAAGGATACACAAGGAAGGCATTGGTATTCAGATGAAGGTGGATTCCGAATTTGGAAAGATTAGACTCAAATAATTACAACCAGTTTTAATATTCGTTATGATAATTGATGACAACGGTCATAAGCCAAGACTACAGCCAAGTGAATAGGGAGAGTCATGCCAGGTACAACTCGTGTAGAAATTAGGACATTAAAAGAAGGAAGATATTGTTGCGTAGATGATAAAGCATACAAGATCAATTCCATCTCAAAATCTAAACCTGGAAAGCATGGTTCTGCAAAAGCTAGACTGGAATTGGTAGATATTTTCACAGGACAAAAAATCTCTCACGTTGGAAGCGTTACAGATTCAATAAATGTTCCACTTATCGAAAAAGGAACTGCAATGGTAACTCACATTGAGGGCGCTGAAGTTCATGCGATGAATATGCGTGATCATTCAATGATGATTCTTCCGCAAGAAGATGGAATGGATATCGAAGCCGGAAAAGAAATAATGTGGATGGAAGCTCTCGGATTATACAAAATCATTAGAGACCATTGATAATAGATTACTTTTGGTGATTTCATGGGTGTTAAGAAATCTGCATACAGGCAACCTGTTACGCCCGAAGGTTTGAAGGCCATAGAAAAAGGTAAACTTACTTGGCTAGATGACGAGATGTACAACAATTTGAACACTGGTGTACTTGAACAATATCTTGAAGAAAAGAATCTTGAAGAAGCATTCGAAGTTTCACACTGGGATACAAAAAAGGTAATGATTGGTATTGGAATTGGCGCAATATTTTCAGGAGTCACAGCATATATCGGACTTAAACTAGGATTGGCTATTTCTGCTGCATGGTATATCGCATATGTATTGGGTATGGCACTGAAATGGTCGCCATCTGAAGTTAATATTGCTACTTCTGCTACGACAGGAGCAACACATGCTTCCACAGGGTTCATTTTCACATTCCCTGCAATATTTTTACTTGCTGCAAACCCCGATTATTGGTTATCTGATGGGCCTTTGATTATTTTAGGAGAAGGTGAAACCCTCAGGTTGGCCTTCGTTGGTATAGTAGCATCAATGTTCGCGGGTTTTCTTGGTGTAATGTATTTCATTATCTTTAGACGAGTTTGGCTTGTTGAAGATCCATTACCCTTGCCAGGTTTTGAAGCCACATTGAAAATGCTGGACATAGCAAGTGATGTCAGCACTGGTGCTGTAGAACATGCTCGTGATTCCTTGAAGACTATTGGAGTTTGGACAGGTATTACGATGATTGCTCTATTCATTATCGAATATCCTTTNGTTTACGCAAAAGGAAAAACACAAGCACTCACGGATTACGTTGCAGAATTGCTTAGTGGAGACACTTTTGGTTTGGCTTCATTCTATTCCCATGCAAAGATACACCAACCTGGTGAAGTCATAGGCGGAGAAGCAGCAGGGCCAGCACATTACAATCCAGATACTTGGTATAATCCGTTTATGTACACTTACATTGGTGTCGCACTAACACCTTCCATGTTTGCCATTGGCTGGTTTATGAAAACCCGAGTGGCGTTTTTGGTTAACCTTGGCACAATAGTCGGTTGGTTCTTCCTAGTACCTCTTGCAGTTGGACTGAACTTCCCGATATATGAGGGTACAAAAGATGCGATTATTCCATTACAGGATTTACCAGGTGCCCTAGGTGGAGCAGGTGCTACAGGACCAGTTCAAATATACGCATTTATGAAAGCAGTTAGATTCATCGCTATTGGAGCAATTGTTGGTGGAGGAATATTTGGATTACTAAAAATGTGGAAAACATTTGCGAATATTTTCGCAGACATCGCACGAGCATTCAAGGGTGATGGGGGTAAAGAATACATGCCTGGGAAAGGATGGTATGAGTGGCCACTATCTCACATTCCGATTTTCATGCTGCTCACATTCTTTGCAATGATTGTTATATTCATGTTGGGAGATTTCCCAATAATAGCTAGCATTGTCTTCTCTGTCATACTACTAATGACGACATTCTTGCTGGGTGCAATTGCTGTAAGAGTAATGGGAGAAACTGGTATTGAACCTGTTTCAGGTACATCATTCATCGTTCTGCTAATGTTATTCGCAGTCTTTTTGAATTTTGAAGATGCATTGGGACTATCGACTCAAGAAGCGGTTTTGTTAGGTTTAGTGGGAACTACTGTATTCGGTTCAGCGATTTCAATGTCAGGCACTGTAATCGGTGACTACAAGAACAGTTTGTACATTGGTAACAGGCCTTATCACATCTCCAAAGGTAACATCATGGGTGTCGTTCCTGGCGCAGTAATCGGTGCTGGGGTAGCAATCTTCCTTGCTAATGAATTAGCAGCAGGGAGAATCGATCTAATTGCACCTCAAGCAAATGCTTTCGCAACATTTTCAGTTATCTTTGCTGAAGGTCAAGGAGACCTTTGGCTACTCCTGCTTGGTTTCATGCTAGGGGTATTCGTTGAGTGGGCGACAGGTATGGGTACCTCATTCGGACTTGGAATGTACTTGGATGTGCCTCACACCTTACCTATGTTGATAGGTGGTATTGCAAGAGACAAGTGGGAAGATAAGAAACTAAAACCAAGAATTGATGCAATCAAGGAAAAAGAAGGTGCTGTTGCCGCAGAAAAACAACGGGCTTTGATTTTGCTTGGAACATTCATGGTTGCGGCTGGTTTATTGACTGGAGAAGCATTCTTTGGAACAGAAAGCAGCATTCTGTCGTTTATTGATTCACTTTGGGCTGATGATTTCAGAACTAGTATTGAATGGCATATCATGAGACTTGGCGGATTTGTATTACTTAACGTACTGGCAGGTTGGGGAATTTATGCTCTGTTCAAGAGAGCAGGTGTTCTAGGACAACCTAAAGCAGAGGATGCAGAATTAATCGAGGCGTGATTTGATGTCTCGGACTCCACCCTTAGTGTGGGGGCTATTAGTTGCAGGAGTGCTTGGTGTATCTTTTGCAGGTGCTATCTTACAACATGTAAATGATATTCCACCATTGATGCGTGCATCATGGAGACTTCAGATTACAGTTCTAATGCTCGCACCATTTGCTATATGGCAGTACAATGAAATGGACACTCAGAGCAGAGCAAAAATGTTTGAAAGGCGAACAGTACTCATTATAATTGGGTCAGGAGTTGCTCTTGCGGCTCATTTTGGGACGTGGGTTACCTCTCTGGACCACACTTCATTGGCTCACTCTCTTTTGTTTGTTACAAGCCATCCAATAATCATCGTCATAGGAATTGCGATATTAGTTAGACCACCCAGAAAATTGGAAATATACGGTGCAATGGTAGGTTTACTAGGTGCTGGATTAACTCTTCTCGACGCAAAGTCAGATGGTGAAGTAACGATCTATGGCGACTTACTAGCTTTTGCTGGAGCGGTCACAGTAGTGGGATATATTGTTGCAGGACGAATATTAAGAGAATGGATGCCAGTATTCGTTTATGCAGTGCCAGTAACTCTTATTGCTGCAATTATTCTAATTCCAATTTCTGTTTTATTTGGTGAAAATACTTCTGCAACCGGATGGGTAACATCAGATTTACTTGGATGGTTCTTGCTATTGGCTTTCCTAGCAGGCATTGTTGGTCACACAGGATTAAATGCGTGTTTACGATGGTTGCAACCACTGACAATTTCTTTTGCTGTTACATTAGAGCCAATAATTGGCGCATTTATCGGTTGGTTATTGTTTGATGGAAGTGTTCCTCAAAAATGGACTTGGATAGGTGGGATAATACTGATTTCTGGAATTTTGATGGTGATAAAAGGTGGTGATTTAGTTGGATTGGATACTTCTGACGAATGATGATGGAATAGAAGCAATTAGTTTACAGAATTTGGTTTCGGAGCTTCACGCTAAGGGGTTTGGAGTAATTGTATTTGCACCGAAAGAGAATAATTCAGCTGTCAGTATGAAAATTACATTGGGTAAACCAATTTCAATTGAAGCAGTACCTGACAACAGGGAAAATGTTTTCCAATATTCGATTGGTGGTACTCCTTGTGATTGCGTTATCGCTGCCCTTGATGGGGGTTTAGCAAAGTTTCATCCAGGTGTAATTCCGAAATTATTAGCAAGTGGTATAAATCTAGGACCGAATCTAAGCCAAGATGCATATCACAGTGGTACAATGGCTGCTGCTAGAGAAGCCGGAATGTATGGGATGCCAGCCATAGCATCGTCATGGTCTTCATTCGATCCAGATGGAATGGAGGTTTCTTTAGATGCCACCGTACAATTAATTGAAAGAGTTATGATGATTTTACCTTCAAAGCCAAATAATCTCAATAGACCCCATATTGATGTCTCAGCACCACATTTGTCCGATTGGCCAAATTCACCAACCTATGATTGGAAAGATGATCCAATAACTGCTCTGAGAAATTGTTTTTCTAATGGTGAGATTTTCTTAAATTTGAATGTTCCAGTTTCATGGAATGGAGAATTCTTGACCACGAGACTAGGTATGAGATGGTATCGAAGCGCCATTTCATTTGTCGAAGACACTTCTACATTCAAATTAGGAGCGGCACGCATTGACACAGATGTTGTCCATAGAGGAGATGTTGATGCTGACATCAAAGGATTTGCTAGTGTTTCATGTCTTCCTTGCTGGCCTCATACTCATCCACTGGAAGCAAATCCAGAATTACTAGCTTGGTGTTTGGAAAATTCTTCTGAAGGTTTGCCTAACTGGTTATGATTACGACCACTTATCATCATAATCATCATTCTTTCTAACCCTAATTAAAGCGATTAGTAGTACAAGAACGGTTACCAGAATGCCAATTTGAATAACATCAGAGGATGCAAAACCAGAGGCCTTCTCCGTGTCTTCATCCTTGTCATTTTGTCTATCGTCATCAAGTTCCAAGGGATTCTCTCCCTCGACATCAACAATAAATGAAGCAGTTGATGTGTTTTCATTACCAGAAGAGTCCGAACTCCTGACTTCAATATCCCACTCACCAATAGGCAGTACTTGAGTAATGAATTCGTGATTTTTCTTCGTAGCAAATTCATCACTATGAATCAATTGATCATCCAAGTAAATTTGTTCAGTAGAACTTTCTGATGTGTACCAACTTATTCTGGCTCTACCGTCCTCCAAAACCTCGACATTCAGGTTCAACAAATCAGGAGCAGTGGTGTCAACTTCATTTGAGGTTTGGAAAATTAATACTTCAGATTGTATATCGCCAACAGATATTGTGCATCCATATTCTGTTGCAGTCACAAGACTTGTGATTGATAGAGTAGTCGTTAAGGATTCGCTTTCCCATGGAATTTCAACTACGTTCTCAGTTCCGTTTGTGATATCGCAAATAACAGTGCCATTACCTGGTTTTGTAGTTGACCATTCAATTAAAGCAGAGTTGGAAGTACTACTGATAAATTTGGTNCCGTATATTTGCTGAGAAACGTCAGGTATCTCGAAACCAGTTAGTTGNGCATATATCTGTCCATCAACATCGTATGAAGANAACATGNTTTGNTGAGTATCNTCTTTGAGTATNATGTCNATTATATTTGGGTCATAATCGATACCGTCTATAGCCGATGGATCTGAACCTCCTCCTAGTGTCCATGTAGAAGGAGNCTCATCTACATCTCTCCATTTTCCAGTTCCAAATCCATCTTGACTTCCAATAACAATGATATATCGATAATTGGGGATTTCATTTCCAATGACGTCCTTACTTACAGTGAATGTTATTGTGTTTGAATCAGAATCTCCTGAAACATCAACTCCTCTGGAAGAAGTACTACCAGTTATTGCTTGAACAGATTTCACTGCCCCAGGTTCTCCAGTACCGCTTATTGCTACTTCCCATGCCCAATCAGAATGTATTTCTGCATTAGCACCATCTAACATCTCTGTATTTCCGTAACTGGTTTCACCTTGGTCAACATAAATCTGAACAATTTGGTGACTAAATCCATTACTTAGACCCCAAATATCAGTCATTTCACCCATTTCAATAATAAATTGGGCGTTCCATGCACTCTGACGAATTGTTAGCTTCTGCGCATCCCAAAGTCCTCCATCGTTTGGTGTTGCGAAATCNCTTGANAATGGATAGATATAATCTCCATCACCAGTTTCGTCTCCAATAGTGTCTTCTAATTCTAATAATGTGACCCATTCCTCTAAGTCAGGAAGTACTAACTCAGAAGGAGCAGGAGGTGCAATTTCCTTGTCTTCTCCGTCTCCATAGGATAATGATTCAGCCCAAGAAGAAACAACCTTGACTCTGGTTGAATATCGAGGTGCCAAGCCAATTTCAGACCATGGAATTGAAAATTCGTAAACATCTTTTGCTGCACAAGAACCTAGAGATGAACTTCCAGACAAAACCCATTGTTCTTGGTCACCAGATTTNCCTTTAGCAGTAAATAGGTTCCANTTGGCTCTTCCATCNTCTCTCANAGAATCNAAATCAAATGCAACCATATACTTGGCAGGGAATCCGAGGATTTGGTTTCCATAATAAGTTCTGAAGTTTGTTTCCGCTTCATTGAAATTCACAGCATTAGGCTGCATGAAATATATGGCTAGATCAGGATTTTTACCTTGTGGTGAACTTGTTTCAAAATCAGACGGGGTATTTGCATCCACTCGTAAGAATACTTTTGACGCATCATAACCAATGAAGAACTGTTCAATATCAAAATCATCTCCTGAAACAGGAGCATCATATCTCGCTGCTCCATCCCATTCACCCGGTAATGCGACACCGTCTATCATTGGCTCAATTATTCCAATAGCAGCAGGGTTTGCTATTGCAGGATTGGTCCATAATTCTTGNAAATATGGTGGCAATTCTAAGTTAACAGCACGATAGATGTTGGAGAGGTGAACCTTGAATAAAACATCCCAGTTTTCGTCATAACCACTATCTTGGTCAAGACCATACCACCAATACCAGTCACTTCCCTCTGCGATGTATAGTGACTCCCATGCGGCATCTAATCCTGGGTCATCTGGATTTTCAGATTCAAAAGCGACTAATTGTTGGCGGGCTTCAACAAGTCTCTGCCATGCTAAACTTTCTTCTTCTTCCCCTGCCCATGTTCGTAACGTGCCATCTATCCATGATCCAGTTCCTATGGTTTCTATTTGTGGTAAATCTGTGCCCTTGGAGAGGAATTCTGAAGGAGTTGTTGTAACTATTGTTGGGTGACTTGAAAGTCTGCTGTACCACTCTGCCATGAATGGCCGTGCGTTATCTTGGTATTGGAACTCAGACATGAACATCCAATTTTCTCCATCTAATGCTACAGTAAGAAGGTGCTCTGAAGGATCCTCACCNGCATCCAATAAATCCTGTCGAACGTTGTCCAAATATGATATNAAATCTGAAACCGCAGCTTCNGGNGTCATTGTTCCGTACTGGAATGCTATTCTGTCAGAAATCACTCTATCTCTGAATATTACGGCAACTTCTCCACCTTCAGAACCTGTTACAGTCCAAGGAGTTGCAAGATTGGTGATATCCTCGACGTCAATAAGCTCTCCAGAAGTATCTGTTGATTGTTTCAAAATTTCTTCATCTGTTACCATCCACTGAATACCAACATCACTTACAGGTTCGACCATCTCTGGNGAAACTGCTTCTTCACTNGGCCACATACCAGTTGGCCTAAATCCTAATTCTTCCTCAAACAAATCCATTCCTGTTGTAAGATGTTTCTGTACATCTTCAGGCCAGGCNTCCTTGTTGACTCTAATTCCATCTTCCATTGTCCAGCCATCCATCATTAACAGTGGCATAATTGGGTGATAGTAAGGGGTAGTTGTAAGTTCAATTTGTCCATTGTGCGCTAACTCACTNTACATTGGCAAGACATTACCCATGTGAGCATGTTGTGCATCCAGAACATATTGTAAATCTTGTAAATCATAATTTCCATTTTGCATGAAAAGATCGATTAAACCTTGGTCTCTGTGGCTNAGATTATATTCCCCTAANACATAATCTGGNGAAAATTGGTANAGGTACCAAAGCACNTGTAAATCAAGGAAATCTTGAGGAGGAAGTAAATCATCATCCATTATCGTATCTGGTTTTAGATTATGCAATGTTGCATCATACAATTCCTTGTATTTTGAACTCGATGGATATAGCCAGTTTAATTTTGCATCATCTTGAGATACGTTGTAGATCCATCCACTATTCCAAAAAGATTGGAATTGCATAGTGTGCAATTCTAAATCTGTTGCATTAGGGTAAGCCCCCTCTGTCCATGAGCGTTTTGCTATATCTGTATGAACATCAAGAGTTTCTTCTTCGTGGTAATCGANTAACTGTTCNATAAATGATGGAACGAGATTGTAGGTAACTTTTGTGTTAGTATCTCCTAATATGCCTGGTGAGTCAACATATTCAGTCATAGCATGAACTCTAACCCAAGGCATCTCATACATTCCTGTAAGTTTATTTTTGTAATATGGCTGATGCTGGTGGAATACAATTGCTAAGTTCAAAGCATCGGATACTTTTCCTGTCATGCTAGGTTGAATTATTGGAGACTGGTTCGGCGCTGTAGCATTGCTCACATTATCGATGTGCCATGCATGAGTAAATGTTTCAGCTCCATTGTTGCTAGCCGGATTTTGAGTAGGGAATGATGTCCAAACATTTCCCTCATCTTGCCATTGAGCATACGCAATGAAATCAAATGAATTTGGGTTTCCTAAAGCAGCCCAAGGTATTGAGATTTCAGTGATTTGATTTGCTTCCCATCCAGTATATATCTCAATAACCGTATTTTCCTCAATCCAAGATATTCCGTTGTATGAAATATGTCGGAAGTAAGTTTCATCTTCTAAAACAAAACCATGGTTCGCTTCGAATGGCAATGTGTGTGCGAATCCCCAACTCTTTGACAAAACCGAACCTTCTGATGAAGTATTGAGATATATGAATAGGTCTGCTCCTTCTGTTGTAGATTTCCAATCAGTTCCTTCCCAAGCGAAGAAAACGTGAGTTGAATTCCAATTGAGATGAAGATTTACCTGATTAGTATCGGTTTGCATTAAAGTATCACTTGGCCATTCGTCCAATGAACCGTCAATTGCAATATCAGTAGGAGTTATTGCTGTCGATAATGGTGTGAAAAGCGAGCACAGAAAAATGGTGCAAATAAACAGCCCCTTCTTCTTCATATCACACCGGAGAAGTGATAATTTCAAAGACTTTCTCCATTAGTAATTAATTATGGAGCGTAAGAAATGCGTCTTGTGCCATATTACCTCCATGCCAAAAATAGACCGAAATAACAGCTTGAAATTTATAGAGTGGATGTCTAAAAATGACTATTCAGTATGGCAAATGTTGCCAATCAATCCTCCAGATCAATACAATTCACCATATTCCTCAACCTCTGCATTCGCAGGTTGGGATAAAATTTCTTTCGATGAATCGGAAGGCGATATTGACAATGAGGGTTTTTGGTTAAATGACTGGGCTTATTATTCAGCAATAAAAGAAGAATATAATGGTGCACCATGGTTCGAATGGCCAGAAAAACTGAGGGATAGAGACCCTGTTGAACTTAGTAAATGGGATGAAAAAGCAACTAGATTTATCCGCCAACAAAAGATTTTTCAAAATACTTGGAACATAATAAGAACGGATGCAAAAAATGCTGGTGTTGAATTATTCGGGGATATTCCAATTTTCATAGCCCATGACTCTGCGGATGTTTGGGCTCACCGTGATTTATTTTTGCTAGACGAAAACGGTTATCCTGAATTTGTTTCGGGAGTTCCTCCAGATTATTTTAGTGAAACGGGACAAAAATGGGGGACTGTTTTGTACAATTGGACTGCTCATAAAGCAGATAATTGGCGTTGGTGGAAAGAGCGTATACGTAGGGCGTTCCGACTGTTTGATTATGTTAGAATAGATCATTTCAGAGGGATTCACTCTTCTTGGGCAGTTCCTGTCGTCGATGAAGATGCCAGGAATGGACACTGGCAAGAAGGTCCGGGGGATGACCTTCTCAAGCAAATAATTGCTTGCGCACCCCATCCTTCCAAAATAATAGCTGAAGATTTGGGAATTATTCCAACAGAAGTCACTGAACTTCGAAAGAGAAATAACTTACCAGGAATGGTAGTTTTGCAATTTGGCTTTGATGGAGATTTGGAAAAAAATCCTAACAATCCAACAAATATCTCAGACGACCAGGTAGTCTATGTTGCAACCCACGATAATGATACTACAAATGGATGGTGGGAAGGGGCTAATCAAGAAATAAAGGCTAACTTATCTAAATTAAAAATAGAATCTGAAACTATAGTCCAATTACTTGTCAGATTAGCCGAAGAATCACAAACTCAGATGATTGTAATTCCATTGCAAGATATCTTGGAGTTGGGTTCTGATTCAAGGATGAATGTGCCAGGTAAATCAACAGGGAACTGGACGTGGAAATTTAGTTGGGATGATTTGAATTAGATTTCATCCGTATACCTCATAACCTATTTCGAGTACGCAAAGTTACATGGGATTGGTTGGCTATTTCACAGCAGAGATTGGCCTGTGGTCAGAATTAAAAACATATTCTGGGGGATTGGGTGTTCTAGCCGGAGACCATGTAAAGTCTGCAGCCGATGAGGGTATACCCTTGGTCGGTGTAACATTGCTGTACAGAGAAGGATATGGCGTGCAGCATTTAGATTCGGATGGGAATCAAACCGAATCATTTCCTGATTTAGACCCCAATAATCATTTAGAGAAAACTGACATTTCTTTCAACTTGAACTTAGATGATTCAGAAATCGTAGTGAATGTCTGGAAAACCGAAATAATAGGAGTAAAGGGTCACACAGTTCCTGTCTACTTTTTGGATACATTCGTAGATAGTAACGTCGAGTTACACAAATCATTGAGCACTAGGTTGTATGGAGGCGATGACCAGACAAGAATTAGACAGGAGTATGTTCTTGGAGTTGGAGGAGTAGCCTTATTTGACCATCTAGAAGGTGAACTTAATGGATTACATTTGAATGAAGGACATTGCACTTTTGCGATGTTGGAGTTATTGCATCGGGGTTGGAGTCGTGAACAATTAGCAAAAAATAGTCTATTCACTACTCACACACCTGTTCCAGCTGGTCATGATAGATTTGAATGGGATTTGGTTAGACATGTAATGGGGGAAAAATTACCCAGTGACGCTCAGGATTTAGTCAAAAATGCAGGTGATTCTGAAAACGGAAATAGATGTTCGATGTCTCATTTAGCAGTAGCATTGAGTACATCGGTTAATGCAGTTTCTAAATTAAACGCAGAAGTAGCTGCAAATATGTTTGGTGATCGTAAGATATCACCAATTACAAATGGGGTACATCATGTGACTTGGACTAGCAAGAGTATGTCCTCATTATTTGACACATTTCTCGATGATTGGAAGACTAATCCACACAATTTAACTAAAGCAAATACAATCCCAACCAATGAATTGATTAATGCTAGAGAGGAATCAAGGAAATATCTTCGTGATAGAATAAAATCAGATACGGGTGTTGAATTATTTGAAGACCGTTTAACGATTGGTTTTGCAAGAAGATTTGCTACTTACAAAAGAGCGAATTTGGTTTTTCATGATTTAGAGCGCCTTAGAAAAATTGGTGCAAATAAAATCCAATTTGTATTTTCTGGAAAAGCACATCCAAGGGATATGGGTGGGAAAGATTTGATTCGAAGTATCTTTGATTCTGCATCTGACATTGTAGATGAAATCCCTGTTGTTTTCTTGGAGGATTATGATATGGAAATTGGCTTAGATATGACTAGTGGAGTTGACATATGGTTAAACAATCCAATACGCCCTATGGAAGCATCTGGTACATCTGGAATGAAAGCAGCAATGAACGGAGTACCAAATTGTTCAATTCTAGATGGTTGGTGGCCGGAAGCATGTATACACGGCGAAAATGGTTGGGCTATTGGAAACGGTGAAGATGACAGAGATGATTATCGAGATGCCACTAACATATACGATGTATTAGAGAATGAAGTTATCCCAAAATGGGAATCGGGTTTGGGAGAATGGGCTGAAGTAATGAAGTCAAGCATAGTTGCATCTGCTGGTTTTACAGGAAAAAGAATGATTAAAGATTATTTAGAATTCTACAATAATTTTTCCTAATTNTTTCTATTCATAAAAATAAGAATCAATCCAGCAGCAATAATTCCCAAAAATAGTGCAGTTCTAATNTAATAACTTAATGAGTTATCCTCNTNAGAAGATTGGGCTTTATTATCNTCTTNNTTTTCTTTATATTTNCATGAAGAGTCATTATTNGTAGCCNCATTATTGAAGTTTAATGCATCTATATCTATACACCCATATATTGTCTGGGTCTGATTATTTTCATTTGTAGCGTTTGAGTTATCAGTTTCATAATTACACGAGCCGTCATCATTCGTAGCATTTGAATTGTAATTTGTGGCCAAAATATCCTTGCATCCTAATATTTCGGTTGAAACATTTTGTTGAGTTGGATTCATTTCAATAATTAAAATTGAATTTTTTGGAACAATTATCTCATCAGAGTTTATGNTAGGTTCTCCATAACGAACATCATAAGATTCATCAAAACCTCCCCAAGACCACTCTCCCCCTCGATTAAGGATTACATTCATTTCCTGGTTATCACTTTTCATAGAATAAACAAGACGATCTGACTCAGCATGGATGGTAGAATATTGTCCTCTTCTTAAAGCATCAGATTCCAGTCTGATTTTTCCTATTTCACTTATTTTTTCAAATAATTCAGATTCATAACTACTCCATTGAGATTGCTCTCGATACATGTGACGGTTATCGGGGTCTGCTCCACCAAATTCTCCATACTCGTCACCATAATACAAGAGTGGTGCACCAGGAGTCGTCAACAACCAACCATANGCTTGTAGTGTTGAATTGTAAGCAGATTGGTCTCCTGGTTGCCCTGGTAATCCGTTTTCTAACCATTGNTTATAGGCATCAGATGTGCCACTATCTGCCCTACTTGTGATTCTGGGAACATCATGGCTTCCCACATATGGAACCATAATTGAACCTTGTAAATATTGATCTTGACTTCTATTAGTCCAAAAATCTAGATGCTGATAACCTTCATTTCCANTCACAAACACATTATCCACAACAGCATGGTACAGGACAAAATCTGCTTGGCCATCTAAGCCATCAGGTCCCATGTATGAATTTATGGTTCCATATTGNTCCTGATTGGCTTCTAAAGAGTGTCCAGACCAACCCATCGCAGTTTCGCCTTTTAGGTAATAATCAGTTCCAACAGTTTCGAATCTTTCATTAATTTGTGCAACTAAATTCCTTACTGCAAGGTCATCGACGTGCTTGACAGCATCTACTCTTGCTCCATCTANATCGAATGTTTCAATCCACCAAATNGCATCCTCTATGAATTGTTCAGAAGCGTTTCTATTTTTCCAATTCAAATCTGGCATATATGATGTGAATTGGCATTCAAGTCTATAATCAGTCCAATCACAATTTTCAGTTCCACAAATACAACCTGAATTGAACCATTCAGGGTTATCTTGGTAGTAGTGATGTTGTTCATGAACGTGATTTACTACGAAATCCATCATTATTCTGATTCCATTATCATGAGCTGCATTTACCATTTCGTGAAGTTGCTCTTCTGTTCCCAATCGAGGCTCTATGCTTCTGGCTTCTGTAGGCCAGTATCCGTGGAATGCAGAAACATCGTGAATACCATCCGCAGCCTCTCCAGTGCCGCTTGCTGCTTCATTGAAAGGCGTCAGCCATAGCGCATTTACACCTAATTCTGCAAAGTATCCAGATTCTATCATTTGAGTTACCCCCTCAAAATCCCCCCCTTGCCAGTCAGCTCCATGAACAGCATTAGTAACATCTCCATCATTTGATGAATTGCCATTGACGAATCTATCAGTCATTATCATGTAAATCAATGCGTCATCCCAAATAAAATCAGATTGATTGCCTGTCCAAAATGGTACAAGCAAATCATAGGCCAAATTTCCATTCAAATCCTGTCCTTCGATTAGAANAGTGTGTTTTCCATCTGAAAGAGTTGTTATGTCATATTTCCAGGACTTAGTAGTTTCATTCCATGGAGCCCCTGCTATTGCTTCTGGTGTTCCTGAAAAATCAAATCCACCGCTTCCAGCGTGGTAGAATATTTCCAAATTATTATCATTTAATTGAGCAGTGAAAGATGGTCTAGAGTTATCTCTTACCCGCAAAAGTGAATTTTCTATGTTGTCACAATATCCTCTTTCTGGATTATTTGGGTCAAAAATATATTCTCCATCGACAATAAACTTGTAGCAATATATTCCTTCATCAACTTGTAAATCTATACTCCAGATGTTACCATTTTTCATTAGGTCAAGAGGATTTGACCAGTCCCACTCTCCAATGATTTGGACTTGTGTTGCATCTCCTACAAATTCTATAGAAGCATAATTGGCACTAGTATTTTCTTCAGCATTAGATGTAATTGATATAATTGGGGTGAGCAAAATGAAAATAGCAATAAATGTAAATTTGCTAGGTTTCATATAATCACCATTTATCTTTTGAAGAGTGAATTTGCGGTTTCAACAAGGTCATCAATATGTTTGCAAAGGAAGTCTTTCACGAATTCATTTTCTGGTTTGTTGTAAGCATCTAATGGAGCGCAGTGTTGTTGTAAAATCCCCTTGTCGAGAATCGCAACTCTATCTGCTAACGTCATCGCTTCTATTTGGTCATGAGTAACATAAATTGTAGTTGTGCCCAACTCATCATGTAATCTCCTAATTTCTTTTCGCATAGTGTGTCTAAGTTCAGCATCAAGGTTAGAAAGTGGTTCATCCATTAAGAGAACTTTGGGTCTCCTTACTAAAGCCCTACCTAACGCAACTCTTTGCCTTTGACCACCGCTCAATTCCTTTGGTTTTTTGTTCAAGTGATCGCTTAATTCTAACAACTCAGCGATTTCTATAACTCTGGTAGTGATTTCTTCATCAGGAAGACGTTTTTCACCCTTAGCCATTCTCAGACCAAATGCTAAATTATCACCAATACTCATGTGTGGGTACAAAGCATAAGATTGGAAAACCATACCCAAATCTCTGGCTCCAGGAGGTAGATGATTTACTTTCATACCATCTATGTGGATTTCTCCCTGTGTTACTTCTTCCAATCCTGCTAGCATACGAAGTGTGGTAGATTTTCCACAACCTGATGGTCCTAATAATACCAAAAACTCACCATCATTTACTTCCAAATCAAGTTCGTTTACTGCGATAAATCCATCATCAAATCTTTTTTGTACACTTTTGAATTCTACTTTAATCATAAAATCACCCTTTCACTCCTCCTACTGACAAACCTTCGATCAAAAATTTCTGGAAAAATAAGAACAATAGCGCTACTGGTATGCTCACAAGTATACTTGCNGCTGCAAAATCACCCCAGGCTTGTCCTGTGGAGGATATCATAGAAGCAAGTCCTACCGGTAATGTATACATGTCATTAGAGGTATTGAATGTTAGAGCGAGCAAAAACTCATTCCATGCAGCCAAGAAGCTGAAGAGACCAGTTACTGCAACAGCGGGAACGGATAGAGGTAGGACAACTTTTGTGAAAACTTGGAATTGATTACACCCATCTAANACNGCGGCTTCTTCTAATTCACGTGGNATTGTATCAAAGAAACCTTTCAACATCCATACACACAGTGGTAGTGCTGTTACACAATAAGCAAGTATTAATCCAATGTGTGAATTGAGAAGTCCAAGTGATTTCATCACCAAGAAATATGGAACAAGGATTATGATACCTGGGAACATCTGAACTAACAAAAATGCAAACATAGAAACATTTCTTCCACTGAACTTGAATCGGCTAAACGCATAACCTGCAGGTATTGCAATAGTTAATCCGAGCAAGCATGTACCAATGCTTACTATTAATGAGTTTGATAGCCAAGTTTGAAATGATTCACCTGATAGAACTTTTTCAAAGTGTTGTGTAGTAAATGAATCACCCAATTCTCCACCTAATGCGTTTCCGGGTGAAAGAGAGGTGTCGATTATCCAAATCAGAGGTAATACCGTTATCATAACGAAGTGCAATAAAGTTAGATGTGTAGTGATGTTTCTGTATTTCTTTATCAATTTGTGATTTCTCTCTAATCCGTACTCGACTGCTGAAATTGATAGTTCCTTTGAAGTCCATACTGTAACTGGCCGACTGGAAAGCCAAAGTAATGAGATAGCAGAAGGTAGTATGATCCACGAATTAAGCCAAATATTGAAGATTGTAATTTCAAGTGAAATTAGTTTGAAAATTCCAATTCCAAATATTATCGAACTCAAACCCAATGCAAAATTACGCTTTGCTTCTTCATGCACACTAGGCATGTTGTGATACAATAGTCCAAGTAAAATGCAAGCAAGAATTCCTGCAAGTAATAAATCATATTCATCACGCAAAAAATCAAAAGTAAGTAGTAACATATTTACTATACAGGATGCGAAAATCCATTTTTTGAGAGTAGTTATNTCTACCGGAGTATACCACTGCTTCATTAGGCTTTTTTCACTCATATTGCAGCCTCCGTAGCATTAGTTTGTTTCATGTATTGCCATGAAAATACAAGCAACATTAGGAATATTACAACAGACCACGCCGCTGCAATGCCATATGCTCCGTCTACAAAGGCAACATCATAGACGTATGTGATTAGAATATCAGTTTGTCCAGGTTCTCCGAAATACAGGCTAGGACCTCCAGCAGTCATTAGATAAATTACATTGAACATATTGAACGTCCAGATGAATCCAAGAAGGGATAATGGAACTAAAGCACTTTTCAGATTGGGCAATGTGAGGTGTCTAAATGAGTCCCAGCCAGATATGCCATCAATTTCAGCGGCTTCATACATGTCCTTTGGAAGCGCCTGCAGTGCTCCACTAATGGACATCATCATGAAAGGTACTCCTAGCCAAATATTAACCAAAATCACGATTATTTGAGCTCCAGTCGGGTCTGCCAAAAAATCAATATTAGTTCCAAGAAGGTCATTTACAAAACCATCTGGTAGGAACATTCCTTTCCAAATTAATACCGAAATATATGACGGAACAGCCCAAGGTAACAGCAGTATTGTTCGATATGCAGTTTTTCCTTTAATTCGATTATTCTGGAGTAATATTGCCAAAAATAATCCGATAGCGATGTGGGCTGTAACATTAGCAACAGTCCAAATTATGGTGAACAAAGTTACTCTAATGAATCCAGATGCGGAAAATACCTCCCAGAAATTCTGTAACCCGATGAATGACTGTTCACCTAAATGAGTCTGATCTGCATCTGTCAATGAAAGCCAAAATCCATACATTACTGGATAGAATGTTAGTATAGCTAATGCTAAAATTGCAGGTGCAATGTATAGGTGGGCTAGTTTTGAATTAGACTTTCCAAGTTTATTATCCCGATATTTACCATAACTTAGCAATGCAATCATCGATAGTGTGATTGCACCAATAGCAAATAAAATTGCTGAGGTATCACCTGCACTTGGCCTTTGGTCTTTGACAGTAGTAGATTCAACAATTGAATAAATCAAACCATCTGCGGAATATATGTCAATTGTATGCATNGTGTTTGGAACCATACCGGTTAAATCACAAGTGAATGAGGTACTATTTTCTCCTATCACTCTGCTATTTCCATAAGTCAATAACTCTGTTCCGTTTGTAGAACATGAATCATATCCTCTTGATTCTTGACCTAGTACGTTTGAAACAATTATTTCAGTATGTATTTCATTATCAACATAAATCGAATAATTTGAAGAGTTTGTTGTTTCAACTTCAACAGTAATTGTTCTGTAACCCTTATTTTGTTCAACAGGTTCTGCTCTTTGCAAGTTTTCAATTTGCGAAATCAGTTCTTGATTAGCACCAGAGAGTGCATCCGAAGTAGTTGCAATTCCACTATATCCTTGTTCAAATGCTGTTAATAGAGGTGTGTAAACTAAGGACATTGCTCTCGTTGTAGGTGCAGGAGTGCCAACCCTTGTCTGTTCCAAGAATCCCGATATAACCTCATCATTTAGAACCTCAGTATCGTTAGAAAGACCAGTATGTGTTGGCATTGTGTAAGTCTCTAGTGCAAATTCCTTCTGAATATCTTCTGATGTCAACCATAGTGCTAAATCAGAAGCTGCAACTTTGTGGAGACTTTGCTTACTTACTGACCAGCCCTTGTACGTGATCAATGGAGACATTTTTTCTCCAGTAGAATCCACATATGGCAATGTGGTTTGTCCAATGCTCAATCTACTTGCTTCGTAAGTAGCCCAGTTCCATGGCCCGTCAAAAATCATGGCTGCTTTTGATTCTATGAACTGGTTTTTCATACCTTCAGATTTTGTACCTGTTGCAACAACACCGTGTTCCAGTTCTAAGTCTAACATCCATCGCATTGCTTCACTTGAACCATCAGAATTGAGTGTTGGATTTCCGTCTTCGTCAAATATTGAACCACCAAATCCTCCTTGGATTCCGAACCACCAATATGGGCTTTTTATTGGTAAAGCAAGTCCGTTTACCTCGCCGTATGTTAGGTCTTTAGCTGCTGACAAAAGATCTTCTTCGGTCCAGTTTTCATTCGGGTAATCGAGTCCTTGGGAATCAAAAATTGCTTTGTTGAATATCAATGAAAGGCAATCCTGGCTTGCAGGAATTCCGTATAGAGCATCGCCGTATCTCATTGCTTCTAACGCCTTTTCTTCATATTGTGATCTATCGACAGGTGTCAAATGNGGTCTCAAATCTTCTAATAGAGGATATCCATCTACTCTTACTTCACCTATTGCTCCGAGTTGGTCACTAGAAAGACGCATTAAATCAGGAGCCTGACCACCTTGAGCAGCAACCATGAACAAATGCTCTGCGTTGTCGTATGGTATCATTGTAATTTCAACATCGATATTTGGATTGTTACTTTCAAATTCTTTAATTGAATTTGTGAAAACTAATTCTTCTTTACTCTCCGCTGCAAAAGTGTGCCACACTTCTAACGTTATTGGGCCGCCATCTANCACATCAGTTTCATCTTCAGTATCGTTTCCTATACATCCAGGTAAAAGAAAAAAAAGCGATAGTATAATTGCAAAAACAGTCTGTTTTTGGAATATACGAACAGCATGCTGTCCTCGCATGTAATGCCTAATTTGTTTACAGATTTAATTGGTATTATTTGAAATTAGATATTAAAATAAACACCTTCATCTAGTAGAAAATGAATTATCGAGATGCATGCACTACCTTGAAGCCATGATTTTCCTATACTTTTTGCTATTCCAAGGTCTGTATCAAGGGTTTTATCATCTCCAAGAATAAACGCAATGTCATCAATTGAGAAATCATTTGGGATTTTGTCTCCATAAAGAGAATCGGCGTTAGCATCTAGTCGAATTACTGGACAATTCCATTCATTCACAGTCATCTCTAGTCCACCTCCACCATCATAAATTCCCGGTGCTCTTTCAATAAAATGGCCGCGAGGGGGGGTTGGATTCTTGAGAACATTTGCTATTTTACCAGCAATTGACCTCTGTTCAGCATGTATTCCTTTCAATTCGTTTGAAATAAATTTAATTCTACGAGTTGGACCTGGNCCACCCTTCAATATCATAATGAACTCAACATCCTTTCTCATTCCATGACTAGTTAATGTAGCCGACATAAGTGCNCGAATAAGAACATCCATTCTTCCTGCTCCACCTGCAAGATCGTTGAGAGGTANTTTCCCCTTCGACATTGCCCTTGTTCCAACAATCGCAAATCGGCGCATATGATCACCGATTATTTTCGATTACGGATATTATTGCTTCACAAAGATCTAGGTTTGTTTCTAATTTGTAATGTGACCCAGTTTTGTCAACTAGCCAGGCTCTTGGTTTCGAGACATCNTCCATATCTTCCAACCTGTTTGCGATTGTAGCCGTCATGCCTGATTTTTCTATTTGGGCAACTGCTCTGTGAATCAGATCCTTTTGTTTTATTCCACTTTCTAGCTTGAATCCGATTCTGATAGAATCTTTGCAATATTCTTTTAGTTCTAAAATATGCTTGGCACCTTGTGATAATGGAATGTTTAAGTCACCTTGCAGCGATGCTATTTTACCTTCAATTTGTTCGGAAATAACGTAATCTAATACTGCTGCTGCATGTATCCAGACATTGATTTTATCCTTTGNAAGTGCTTTTAGTTCCTTTAACATGTCATCCGGATTTTCACACTTTATTACTAATGGTATGTAATTTGGAATATCAATCTCTGTTACACCAATGACACATGTTACGTCCATCCCTTTTCTGTAAAGATAATCAGCGACTAAAATCCCTGTCTTTCCAGAAGAACGATTTTGAATAAACCGTACATCATCGATATTACTCCTTGTAGCACCTAAAGTTATTACAACAGAAGTAGAATTAGCATTTATCAGGTTCGAAAATTTTGCGACTATATCCTCGTGATTGGGAGTTTTCATTTTTCCTTCTTCATTATGACCCCAATATATCTCGCAACCTTGTCTTTTTGCTTCCTTCTCTGTTTCTTTAGTGAGCATATCTTCAGCCAAATCGTTATGCATTGAGGGGACAAACATAATTGGAATAGTCTTACTTCTGGCTGCGGATAGTGCCATCAAGAGTGGGCCATTCATCATTCCATTTGCAAATGATGCAACCAAATTCTTGGTTGCAGGAGTTACTAATACAGCATCAAAATTTTCTAATGAAGATAAATCACCATCCCATTCCGTAATAACATCGCCTTGCGAAGCCCATCTGACAGCTAATGGTGTAATGATTCGTTGAGCAGATTGAGTCATTATTACAGTAACTTCCGCACCATGTCTTCGCAATTCTCTAGATACTCTAACCGTATCTACTGCGGCAATNCCTCCTGATACGCCTAACAGTATACGCTTGCCTTGAAGCGAGTCTCCTTTCAACTCGACATCTGTGTCACGCATACCACCGCCAGAAGTAACTGATTCAAGACGCCTTCGCCGGTTGTTTCAATTGTATCTGCTGCCTCGGGTAGGGCATGGCAAATGCGGATGATTTGGTTTTAGCAGGTTCCAGGCCAACCGCTGCTAGCCCAATAGACGCTCTTCATTCAAGAACATCTACAGTACTTTTAGTAGACACAATTGTACTGTTTTTCCTTGTACAATTGTATGTAGGTGTTGTAATCGCAGCTGTTCCAACCATTTTTGGNATCATCATTTGGAATAGTTACAAATCAAAATCAGATTGGGCATATTGGTTTGCTCCTATGTTGATTGCTTTGGTATCAACAATGTTTGCTATTATTCTTTTTTTACATGTATATTGGCTATTTTCGGGGGATGGCGGTTCATGGTTGATAACAATCCTGATAGGATGGGCAACTATTTCCGGAATACGTTTCATCAGGATACATTTCCATCCAGTGTACAAACTAGGTTATAGTGGAAATTCAATATACAATAACAAGTTTGAACTGCCAGCAAATGAAATCTTAGCAGCATGTCCGACATGCTTGGCAGTTCTTGCAGTTAACCCGATGTTGCTTTCACCCAGTGACAGATGTCCTGAGTGTGACAATCCTCTGGTTCTTGACGGACTNGAAGAAGAATAATCAGCGAGATGCTAATGTCAAATTCTTCCACATGTCTTCAGGAACTTCCATTGCCAGTCTTAGACCGCCCATTGCTCCTAATCTTACTGGGTCGTCCACTACGTGAACATTAACTTCTCCCATATCAGAAAGTCTTCTTTCAATAAGTGCTCCAAGTCCACGAATTCCNGATCCTCCGCCAGCAAGAACCATGTTTCTTCTGAATTCATCGTGGAATTCAGGGTTTGATCCTGCAATAAGAGCCTTGACATTGTCAACAATTGGTTCTACTATTGATTCACAAGCTGCTTGAATGCAATCTGTAATATCTAAGGTCATAGCTTTTCCTTCGATTGAGAAATCTACCATAATTGGTTCATCAGGTGTGGATGTTGATACGAAGGAATATTGCTCCTTCCATCTTCTTGCCATGTCCTTGGTAATTTGTGCACCATTGTACTTCTTTTGAATTTCAGCGATTATCTGTCTGTCGACATAGTCGCCTGCATACCCTGTGTGCATTTGGTCACCAGGTCCAGGAATTGTTCCGTATACTCTACACAAATCTGTTGTTCCTGCTCCAATATCGATTACGAGTGTATGTTCAATCATATCAAGTGCGTAAGCAACTGCGAAAGGTTCTGAAATAATCATNGCCGCATTTACTGAACCAGCAGCNGCGTCAAAGATAGAAGTCTTGTCAACGTGACTTGCTTCAGCAGGTGCTCCGATTACTGCGACTACTCTGTCATAATCTTCTGGATCTGAAAGACCAATGAGGTGAGTGATGAAGTGAGCAATGAATGCCCTGTCTTCTGGAGTGTCTTTGATAACCCCAAGTTCTAATGGTCTGAACAGGTTTAATGCTAGCCTATTCTTCAGAGCATCGTTTCCAAACAAAACGTCTCTCTTAAGGAAATTCTTTGCGATTGGATCCTTAGGAGTTCCGATAACTGTCAATTCTTCTTCTTCGTGATTGTCACTCGAAACCATAACTGATCTGAATGTTCCAAGGTCTATTCCAATGTAAAGTACGTCTTTTGCCATTTGACTCACCTATCTTCTCCAATTCCTATTACCTTATGAACAATACCGTAAGGTACCAATAAATCAATAAACACATTTTTTCTATAGAAAGGCCATCAGCACCAAGATTCGCAACTATTGCAATACCAAGCAGCATAGTCTGGATACAGATCTGCCATTTCTCCACAATTTGTACATTCTTTCAACGCATTATTACCAAATATTTGCTGAACGATTTGTACGTGAACAAAATCATCAATTCCTAATTGTTGTCTCATAGCCCAGAGCATTTGATCTTCGGAAGGGGAAATTATTCCGTCTGCTAGACAAATTTGAACGACATTTCGATAATCCTCGATCATTGTAATATCTCGTGGATCCATTGAAACTCCAGATTTCTCAGCGACAATATCTGTGCCACCTGGGTCATCGATAAAAATAACAAGAGAATCTGGATTTAGGTTTTGGTCTCTTAGTTCAAGCAAGATGACATTACCGTTCTGGTTAGCATATACTAAATTTGAAAATTTATTGATTACCATTGTGATTGACCTAGCGGTATCCTCTGCACTTCGGCCTTTTCTCCAACCAGTTTCTGTCGCCTCATCAAAGACGTAGAATTCTGTTCCCAATCCAGGGTACTCCAAACGTATTTCTTCACCTCCATCAAATCCGTTAGCTACTATTGTAATGCTCCCAATAGTTGTATCAACTAAATTATCATCATCATCAAAAGATATCATCAAGGGTTTTCTTTCTTCCGCTGCCGCATTAAAGTGGCCACTCATACCAGACATCCATTTGTCTTCTAATCGCTTGAGAGATGCTTCTTGAGCACTTGAAAGTCCCTTGTCAATGCCTAAGACATTTGATAATTCACCACCAGACATTTCTTTTTTGAATTCTTCAATCAGTTCCGCATCTCTTCTGTAAGTTTCTGGAGGTCCTCGCTTAGTTGTAACGTGGTCCGGGTCTCTCCATTCATATCCACATTTAATACACGATAAATATCCTGCAATAGTCGATGGTTGCTTTTCTCCACCACACCTTGGACAATCTCCTTCTTCGTTGAAAGATAGATTATCTGCAGCCTCGCGCCGTCCTTTCCGGAATCCCCACTCCGCCATGATGCTGAACACAAGTTCCGGCTTTTGAACACTATGCCTGTAATCATTGGATTATTGCTTTCAATCCATATCTNACAATATTATTTTGAGCATAGATTTTTCTTAAAACTAATTTTACATTAGCACCAATTCTTATTTCGTCATCATTGTCATCAACAACCAAGAAAACTCCTTTAGGTCCGTCATTTAATCTAACTAATACTGTAGAAATTCCTCCTAAAATCGGCGCTCTAATGGAAAATTCTGATGGCGCACCACCTGCAGCCAGGGTAGTCCATGATTCAACACTACCAGCCTTGGTTAGTTGCGTTTCAGAAATTTCAGACGATTTGTGTGGAAATTCTCTTGGTGGCCAGAATATTTCTCCGTCTATTTTTTGTGACGTCATTTTTATTCTAGCCTCTGAAGATATTGTGTAGGTTTGATCGGAAACATATGCTCCTTGGCTCACAGAAACACCTTCTTCAATCCAAGCATCTTGTATCGATTTTATGAAGTCACTTTCGATTGGAAATCCATCAAATTGATAATCCCAATAACTGTCTTTTGTTATGCATAATTCTGCTGATTTTGGATGACAAATTATTTTCCATTCTGCNTCTTTATTGCTTAAGTAACCAGATGCTTGCATAACATCTGCATCAATGTTTCCATCCATTGCAAATTCTCTTATATCTTTAGTGAGATTGATTTTATTTACAGCGCTGACTGCCAAAGTAGTGTAATCACTGTCTGGACCAAATGCATGAATATCGCCGTCAATGAAACGACTTTTTGCTATTATACCGTTATCATTGTGTAGGATAAAATATCCTTCGAAAATGGTGGAATTAGTCATTAGGAGACCTCCCAAATATGTGTACTGCACATGTTGCGCCCGAACCTCCAACATTGTGAGTTAAGCCTACTTCAGCGTCGTTCACTTGTCTACCTTTTTCAACATCTCCACGTAATTGTTTGAATATTTCCACGACTTGTCCTGTTCCTGTTGCCCCTAATGGGTGTCCTTTCGATTTCAAACCTCCACTAGAATTTATTGTAACATCTCCGTTGTTCCGTAATCCTCTTTCTTCGGAGGCAAAAATTCCTCCATCTCCTTTCTCAGCGAATCCNAGGTCTTCTGTTGCAAGTAATTCGGCAATTGTGAANCAATCATGAACTTCTGCTAAATCAATATCTTTTGCAGTTAAACACGAGGATTTGTATGCAACTTTTGCGGCTTTCTTGGTAGCTATCAATTCTGTAATCGACGGTCTGTCATGCAGGGCAAGATAATCACTTGCAGCACCTGAACCCTTAACCCATATCGGCGTATCTGTGAATTTTTTAGCAATATGATCCGCTGCTAAAATTACTGTAGATGCACCATCAGATGTAGGGCAGCAATCATACAGTGTTAATGGGTCTGCAACCATAAAACCGGATTTTGCTTTNTCAAAATCAACCTGTTTTCTAAGATGCGCATATTCATTTAGGAATCCGTGTGTATGATTTTTCACTGAGATGTTTACCAAATCGTCATGTTTAGATCCATACTCATGGAAATGCCTGCGTGCCATCAATGCATAAGTTCCAGGAAATGTAAGACCTGCTAGCCTTTCCCATTCAGTATCTCCGCTCACCCCTAGCCAGAATCTTTTCCTCTCAGGAGATAGGTCATTCATCTTTTCAATTCCTCCTGCTACTACAATATCGGCTTGTCCGCTTTTGATAGCCAGCCAAGCATCCCTCATCGCAAAACCAGATGATGCACATGCGTTTTCAACACGTCGCACAGGAATATTATCCATTCCTGAATGTTCAGTCATTAAAGCAGCTGTATTACCTAATTGCCCACCTCCAAAAGCGGTAGAGCCGATGAAAGCCTCATCGATAATTCGAGGGTCAAAATTTTGGTCTACCGATTCAAATGCATTTAGGGCGGATTCAGCCCACATACCTTTCAGTCCTTGCTCATGGTTGCCGTATTTTGTCTGACCAGCACCTATGATTGCAACTTCGACCATGTTAAGGCCAGTAGTTCACAGTTCAACTAACTCTCGGTGCATAAGGTTCAACAACATGTCCTATGTCGCAGAGGCGTTACCATGTTGAGACAATGCAGAACACACGGACATTTTAGAGGCACGAATTGCCCTGAATGCAATGCTGAAGGGAAATTCATTATGTCGGATAAGGAATCCAACAGTATCGGGAAAATCTTGGCTCTAGTTTTACGACACGCNCCAGAAAAATTTGGTGTTGAAATGGATTTGAACGGATGGGTTAACACTCGAGAACTATCAGAGGCAATTCAAAAGCAGAGACATTACTACCATTGGATAAGAAGCTGGCATTTCCAGGCAATTGCAGACTCCGATGAAAAGGGGCGTTACCAAGTTGAAGGGGAAATGATAAGGGCTACTTATGGCCATTCAATAGAACTAGAATTAGACTTACCTACTGACGATATTCCAGACGCTCTCTACTGGCCATGTGAACCGGATATGTCAAGTACACATCTTGAATTAGGTTTGTCAGCAGGGGACAGAAATCATGTTCATCTGTCTAAAACAATCGGGAAAGCAATGGAAGCAGGTCATGTAAGAATCAACAGGCCGGCAATCATTGAGATTGATACAACAAGAGCTGTTGCTGATGGACATACAATTTGGAGAGCAGGAAAGACAGTCTTCTTGTGCGAAGAAATGCCTCCAGAATACCTATACCTCGTTGAAGAGGACGACCCAGCGATTCAAGATATAATTGCACAATGGGAAGAAGAATAATCAATTTTGATAATCTCCACAATTTGGACAGAAATCCAAATCAGCTTCCATAGGCATATTGCAACTTGGACAAAAACCGTTTGTAGCAATCTCATTTTGCTTTAATTCTGTTGAGTTAANATCATTCATTGCAAGCGCTTTTACAATTTTTAGTGGATCTTCACCCAGTTTAGATAAATCAACAAACCGTCTTTTGAAATCAATTGCATGCATCAGAGCAGATTCGATTTGCCACTGTCTCTTTTCCCTTTCATTTTTGTCAACTATTGTTTCGCACGAATCTAATTCAGCCTGCATGTGACGGATGAACTGGTCAANTGATGGAGAGTCTGACATGGTTTGGGGTCTGATTCATAGGTTGTAAATCCAATGCAAAGATTAGTTAGTAGTACTTCGGATTGTCATGGGCGGAAAAGTCGTTATCAAATTTGGTGGCGGTTTGATTACTGATAAGGAAAATATGTGTACNCCTAATCTGGATGTTATAGATTCTTTAGTTGATATCTTATCAAAAATTGAAAAGCAAATAATTCTAGTTCATGGTGCGGGATCATTCGGCCACATGAAAGCTAAAAAAGCAAGATTGGCTGAAGGAAGATTGCCAGATTTAAATCAAGATATTTTTGTACATGAAGTTCGTGAAGACATGCTATTGTTGAACAAATATCTTACTGATTCAATACAAAGATACGATTTAGATTATTCTACATATCCTCCAAGAGATTGGGCTATTGGAACAGGTCCAGATTTTAAGGGAAATCTACCACTTTCAGATGGAATAACGGTTGTCTTTGGTGATGTTGTCGATGATTATGAAAAAGAATTTGCAATATTGTCTGGTGATGATCTGATGTACCGATATGCAACTGAAATCGATGATGTAGATTGCGTTATATTTGCGATGGGTGGAGTTGATGGTTTGCTAAAAGTTCCCCCATCCGAAGCAACAGAGAATGATTTATTCAAAACTTGGAGTCCAGATATGAATTTTGAAGGAAAACACGCCACAGAGTTTGATGTAACAGGGGGCATCGGTCTAAAAGTAACAAGAGCTTCTATGATTGCTGAAAAGGGCATAGAAGTTTGGCTTGTCAATGGTATGTATCCAGAACGAATATTGGAACTTGTTGAGGGTAAAACGGCAATTGGAACTAAGATAGTATCGGGGAACTGTTGATTTAGTTGACGCGAGACCGTATCATCAGTGAGGAACATGAAAGGATACACAATTCACGATGTTCCGACAGTTCATGTTGATGAAGATTCAAAAAGTAGTTTGGAAGGAACTGATTCAACTCAGGAATTACTGATGTCAGAAGCAGTAATTGCAGTAACAGAATCGGATGAGATAATTGGTCCAATCTCTAAATTCGAAAGCCACAACGGTGTTGGCAAATATCACAGAGCGTTTAGTGTATTATTATTTGATTCAAGCGGCCGCTTATTACTTCAAAAAAGAGCGAGTCACAAGATAACCTTTCCAAATGTATGGGCCAATACATGCTGTTCCCATCCACTTTTCAGTGAGTCAGAAAAAGATGAAACCAATAATATCGGAGTAAAAAACGCCGCTGTTAGAAAATTAGAACAAGAACTAGGAATCAGTCCTGAAGAAGTTTCTATCGATAAATTCGAATTTGTAACTAAAATGAAGTACCAGGCTAGGCAAGACCAAGATTGGATTGAAAGAGAAATCGATCACTGTCTTGTCATTCACACTGATGTAACTTTGAACCCTAACCCCAACGAAGTTAGCGATGTAAAGTGGGTCAGCCAAAATGAATTAGAAGAAATGCTAATCGCAAACGACCCTGATAATGTGATTGCTCCCTGGTTTAGGTGTATCGCTGCTCGTTTGATGACAGATGATTGGTGGAGNCCAGGGTGNGTTACTCCAGATAATTTGATTCANGATATGGGTGATGTTTCTCACATGCTTCCGAATGCAATAGGNGCTGATTTAACAACGAGTATAGCAGAAGTCAAAGATTTGGTTGAAAATAGAATCGAAAGAGCATTGACTCATACTAACTTAGAACGNCTGTCTGGAGCAATGATGCATTTAGTAGAAGGCGGTGGCAAGAGACTTCGAGCAACTTTACCTTGGTTAGTTGCCAAAGCCGTGGGGGACACTCATTCTGGATTACTTGACGTAGGAGCAGCAATTGAAATTATTCACAACTTCACTTTGGTTCATGACGATATTATGGATGATGATGATATTCGTAGAGGTAGAGCATCCGTCCACGTTGAGTACGATTTACCAACAGCAATCAATGCTGGAGATGCAATGCTTGCAATCGCATTTGAAGCAATGGCTGTCGCTGAAGGAATTGAACCAGAATTACTACCTTTCTTGGTAAAAAGAATAGGTCGCATGGTTAGAAAATGTAGTGAAGGACAGCAATTAGATATCGAATTTGAATCCAGAGACTCAGTTTCCGAAGAAGAATACATTGAGATGATNCATGGTAAAACTGCAGCTATGTTCTTGACTTGTGCTGAAGTAGGGGCTCATCTCGCTGGTGCTGATGAAGATACAATTCATTGTATGCATGATTGGGGTCTTGCGTTAGGNCTATGTTTCCAATTGATGGATGATTTGATAGATGTTCTTTCTGACTCAGATACTCTTGGCAAGCCTAGTGGAAGTGATGTCGCTCAAGGCAAACGAACACTAATGGTAATACACGCTTTAGGGCAACCACCATCACAATACAAGGATGACTTGTTATCTGTTCTCGGAAAAGGTGATTCTGTGACTTCTGACCAAGTAGCACTTGCACACAGGGCACTGGACAATTTAGGTTCTATAGAATATGCAAGAAATAAAGCTGAAATGTATCACAGAAAAGCTCACGATTGCTTAGATAGGTTGCCAAAATCACCGGCAATAAAGGCATTGAGAGAACTCACAGATTACCAACTTCAGAGGATATTTTGATATCTCCTCCGTTCAGAACTCTGCAATACCATCTTGTGTCTCCTGGATTAATCTTATCTGAAAATCGATTAAAATTTCCATCAATAAATGAGTCAGCAATTTTGTAACATGGTGATGCAGCAGAAACTATTTCCAATTCAACATCGTCTACTGATATNTTTTCTCCAATAGATAATTTGCATCCAGAGATTAGTAAATTCTCTCCTGTTGACCCAGGCGAGATAGGGTGTCCTTCTTCTTGCAATTTTAACAAAATATCTAGGTCCAAGATACAAATTGCTCTTTCAGGTCCACCGTGATATTTTGGATTCTGTTGTTTATCAGCAACAATTCCAAGATTATCGATACTGCATTCTGAAATTGGTAACTTGGGAACTCCGCCCTGGGAAATAAAAATCCCGTGCAGGTTGCCCAAAAAATTCACCNATCAGTCAGAGTAGTATGATTCAGGGTTTGGATCAGGCTTCAGTCCTTTTCTTGTTCTGATTTCACCAACAACCTTGTCAAACAATTGAGGAGGTAGCATTTCGAATCCGGTGTTTTCTGAATTCCAAACAGCTCTACCTTGGGATGCAGCTCTGATGTCATTAGAGAAACCGAATGTTTCAGCAACAGGTAATGTTCCAATTACAGTGGTTACTTCACCTTCTGACGGCATGTCTTCTATGATTCCTCTTCTGTTAGTAATTTCTCTTGTTACTTGCCCTAGCCAATCATTAGGAACTGAGACATGAGATCTTTGCATTGGCTCCATCAGAACGGTTCTTGCTCTCATCATTGCTCCTTTGATACCATTTCTTACCGCAGGAATAGTTTGCGCAGGTCCTCTGTGGATTGCGTCTTCGTGCAATTTTGCATCGACTAATCTTACCATCATTCCCATCACTGGTTCATCAGCGATTGGACCTTTCTTACATACTTCGTTGAATGCTTCGATGATTAATTCTCTGGTCTCGTGAAGGTTTTGGATACCTTTGGTATCGTTAACCAAAACATTTGTTCCGTTGATTGCATATATCTTTCTCATTTGGTCTTTGTCCATTCCGAATTCTCCGAATTTGTTTCCAACTTCTTTCGCATCTCCAGACCTTACAGGGCCATCTCCGAAATGTCCTTCCCTTAATGCTGATACTACTTCATCAGAAAGTGGCTCACATTCTATCATGAATCTGTTGTGGCGGTTTGGTGATTTACCCTCGAAAGATCTTCCATGGTTGTTTCCTTCCACAGATTCTCTGTATACAACAATTGGTGGGCTAACTTTAACCTTGATATTTTGCTCTTCTTCGAGTCTGTATACTGTGATTTCCAAATGCAATTCTCCCATTCCAGCAAGTAGAGCTTCACCAGTTTCTTGATTTGTCATTACTTGTAGCGAAGCATCAGATTTTGCTAATGCTCTTAGTGCATCAATGAATTTTGGCAAGTCTTTCATGCTCTTTGGCTCGACAGCAACTGTAACTACCGGGTCAGAATAATGCCTAATTGCTTCGAATGGAGTGAAATCTTTGTCTCTTGAAAGTGTAACACCAGCCGCTGCAGAACGAATTCCAGTGATTGCTGCAATGTTACCTGCTACGACTTTTGGCACAGTTATTCTGTCTCCTCCAACCATCATACTTACTTGTTGAACTCTTTCTGGTTTCGCTGCACCAATAGCGAATACAGATTCACCTTGGTTTATTGCACCTGAGTACAATCTTCCTACTGCAACTTCTCCTGCATGAGGATCCATCCAAATTTTTGTAATCATCATTGCTAATTCTGCCTCTGGGTCACAGTTTACCATAGCCTTACCGATTGTTGTATCTAGGTCGCCATTCCAAATGTTAGGAATTCTGTAAGGTTGAGCCTCCACTGGGCCTGGCAGTTTTGTGACCGCCATGTCTAGTAATACTTCGTGAACTGGAGCTTTTCTAGATAATTCTCTTTGCTGTTCATTATTACAGTATTCAAAAATATCCTTGAAATTGATTCCTGTTTTCTGCATGAAAGGAACGGTAATTCCCCAGTTGTGATATGCAGAGCCGAAAGCAACGGTTCCACTGCCNACGTCAACCTGCCAAGATTTCTTGAATTCTTCCGGTGCGAATTGCCTAATTAATTTGTTTACTTTTGTAATTGTTTCTTGGAATCTTGCCATCATGTCTTCTGGAGTGACCTGAAGTTCGTTAATCAATCTGTCAACTTTGTTGATGAAAAGGACAGGCTTAACTTTCTCCTTCAATGCTTGCCTGACAACAGTTTCTGTCTGAGGCATTGGACCTTCAACAGCACAAGCTAGAATGAAACATCCATCTACTGCACGCATAGCACGTGTGACGTCTCCACCAAAGTCAACGTGACCTGGTGTGTCGATTAGATTGATTAGATAGTCAGTTCCTTCAACAGAGTGCACCATAGATGCAGATGCAGCGTTAATCGTGATTCCACGGGCGCTTTCTTGTTCATCGAAGTCCAAAACACGGCTCTTTCCAGCCAGATCTTCGCTCATCATTCCTGCTCCAGCAATCAAGTTGTCNGAAAGTGTTGTCTTTCCGTGATCGATGTGCGCAGCAATACACAAATTTCTGATTTGAGGTAGGATGTGCATAACTTCTGTTGCTTTTTTGATATTGTCTTCCTTACGGCCCATAGTATCACGACTCAGGTATGACTTGGCCACAGACAAGGGGTTTATCAAATCGACTACAATTTAGTAAATAAAATCGAATACAGTGTGCTGATTATCAGGCCGTGATTCCTGAACTAAATCGNCGTTCCATTTCTTTGAAAATGGCTTTAATTTCAATTTTTAATTGGGCATAGGATTGTTTTATCTCATCTATGCGAACTTTTATTTGGATTTTTGATTGTTCTAAAGAGTTCTTGAGTTCCTTTTTTGCCTTATGTAGTTCATACAAACAGGATCTCAAAGAGTCCCTTTTATTTTTGAAATCATCTTCAAGCGTATTCATATCAATTTCATTCCTCAACAATTTATTTTTTGACTTTTTAAATTTGACATTTATCTTTGCAATTTCTATTGAGTGCTTTGGAGTAGACTTCAAGTTCGATTTTAATCCGACCAAGTTGAAGCATTTAATCCACCATTTACTAGGATCTACATGATACCATTTGTGACCGTTTCTGTAATCTGCTTGGAATGTGTGATGGAAATTGTGGTATCCTTCTCCGAAGGTTAAGAACGCCAACCAAAATGAGTCTCGACTCGTATTCTCTTGTGAATATGGTTGCCTCCCCCATATGTGCGCTGCACTGTTGATCAGGAATGTCCCGTGATGTACGAAAACAATTCTAACTATGCCCCCCCATACTAAACATCCGATTGCAGTTCCAATTCCACCAATTATGTATCCAATCGCTAGTGGGAAAATTATACCTGAAATAGCCCCTATTAGGAAGATATTTCTATGCTGCCACATTATGATTTTACTTTGTTTCAAATCATTGACATTTGAGAAGTCATTCTGAAAGTTTTCTTCTTCAACCATTATCCATCCCATGTGAGAATACCAAAAACCTCGAGAGGCAGAATACGGATCATCTTCACCATCAGTATACTTGTGATGTTTTCTATGGTCAGAGCACCATTCAATTATGGAGTTCTGAAATGCACCTGCACCAAATATTGCGTAAAATAAAACCAAAGGCCAAGATGCTTCATGTGACCTATGTGAAAATAGTCTATGATATCCAACAGTAATCGACAAACCACAAGCAAAGTATAGGGAAAGGAAAACAAATAATTCTATGAACCCAGGACTGCCGAAAAAACTGTAATGCAATATTACTCCAATTATTGCTAAAATAGGAGTAGCAATAAGAAATGTTGAATTCAACCAATTAATTTTGGACATAGCNGAGTATTCAGACATAAAGCCCGGCGGCCAACGGACGCCTTTGACTATTTGGGTTAAATGCAGTGCAATAGTTCTAGATTGATCGTTAAAATCATCTTGCGCTTGCAGCGATTCTTTGAACTTCTTCTTTCTTTGCAACAGCAAAGGAAGTAACATCACCTGAACTTGCTTTTGTAATTTCGTTAATTATGCACTGTGTAAGAGTTCTCTTCGATTTTGAAGTTCCCTGCTGGGCTCCTTTAGCGAGGTTTCCTAGGGCAACATCCAATCTTCTTGATGGAGAGCTGTCAACTGCTTTTGGTTGAGATACTGCTCCGAATTTGATTCTTGTAATTTCTTCCATCGGTGCAGCGTGGCAAATAGCATCAACAAATGTTTGAAGAGGATTGTCGCCGCTTCGGTCTGCGATACTGTCTAATGCAGCCTCGAAAGCCTTCAGTGCACCTTGCTTTTTACCAGTGTACTTTCCTGTTCTCATCAACTTGTTTGTGAACCTCTCGACCACAGAAAGTCTGGATTTTCCAAACCAAGCATTTGCATGTCTTCCACCAGTGTGTGGAATTCCTACGGTTGTNAGGTTGATGTACGGTGCAAGACCTGGATCTCTACAGACAATTTCAGCAGCATCATATTTCCCAAATACTAGGGTGCCAATACCTGCGATAGGAGTTGCTTCAGCGACTTCGTTTTCTTCAATAACTTCATCATCACTCATAAAAAACACCTTTGATTATCGTACAGGCTTCTCCTTTCGACCTCTTACCATTTCATCTAATGAAACGCCATTTACTTGAATCACTTTGTATCTAACTCCAGGGATATCTCCGTATGAACGACCCATACGTCCACCGATACCTTCTACCATTACTTCATCGTGTTCGTCAATAAAATTGATAGCACCGTCACCAGGAGCGAAAGCGGTTAATTTGTTACCGTTCTTNATTAGTGAAATCTTTACAGCTTTTCTGATTCCTGAGTTAGGTTGTTTTGCTTCAATACCAACCTTTTCGATTACGATACCCTTTGCTTGAGTAGATCCAGCAAGTGGGTCATGCTTTGCTTTTGATTTTAGCATGCGCTTTTTGTATCTACGATCTGACCATCTAAACTTTTGACGATCCTTGGCCATTTTTGCACCTGCAAATAATCCTCGACCCATGATTATATCTCCATTGAAGCATTTTGCCGACCTACCGCCCCTATTTCATGATGCCGATTAATTAGACCTACTCTGGATTAAACATTTGAGGGGTAATTAGTGCCAATATTCATGTCTTTAATCTAACAGGAGGTACACATGGCATTCCGTGATTTATTGGGCAATGCTCGAGTTATTAAAGATGCAACCAGTGTCCAGCACGGCATTTTTGACAAATCAGCATCCCTTGGACATGACCTAATTATGTTCGATAATATTGTCGAGGCACCCGGTCACAGAGTAGCAACAAATTTGCTAACTCGTCCTCGTTTGTGTGAGGCGCTTCAAATTGAACCGGAGGACTTTATTGATTTACTAGGTTGGGCAATGAATAATCCAACAGAACCTAAAATTGCATCCTATGGTCCAGTGATGGAAAACCAACAAGAAGTTGTAGAATTGTCAAAAATCCCAATACCTCATCATTGGAGGGAAGATGGTGGTAGATATATGTCCTCAAGTGTAATCATTGCTGAGTATAACGGAATAAGAAATATGTCTTTCCACCGACAGTTGTTGAAAGACGATAACCATCTAGTCGCTAGAATAGTTCCAAGACACCTTCATGGTTTTATCAAAGAAGCAAGGAGTAATGGCGAAGAAGTAAATGTCGCAATAATAAATGCGCCTGACCCAGTTGTTTTACTTGCAGCAGCAATGTCGTTTGATTCTAACATTGACGAATTAACGATTGCAGCATCACTCCATGAAAAAGTTCACCATCGCCCACTAGAACTAGTTGCGTTACCGAATGGTATTGAAGTTCCATCTGAGGCAGAATATGCAATGTGGGGTAGAATTTTAACAACCGATGCTGATGAAGGCCCATACGTAGACATAACAGGAACAGTAGATGATATTAGGCAACAGCCGATAATCGAAATTGATGGTTTAATGCACAGAAATAACCCTATATTCCACGCTTTAATTCCTGCCGAGTCTGAACACAAGACATTGATGGGTCTTCCGAGAGCGCCTACAATAAAATCAGCTGTTAGCGAGGTTTGTGAATGTTTAGATGTTCACATGACAGAAGGAGGAGGCGGATGGCTTGCTGCTGTTGTAAAAATCAAAGTTAATAATGAAGGGGACGGAAAAAGAGCAATTAAGGCAGCACTTGATGGTCACAAATCAATGAAAATGGTTACTATAGTAGACGAAGATATCGATATAACAAACCCGGTTCGTGTTGAATGGGCAATGATGACTAGGTGGCAGCCCGATACAGACTCAATTATTCTTTCAAATCAGAAGGGTTCTAGTCTTGACCCATCAAGGTTAGATGATGGAAACACTTCGAAAATTGGAATTGATGCTACTATACCATGGGGTTATGAAAGGTCAGGTTTCAAATCGGTTCAGTGAGGCTCTTCAATGCAAAATAGTGCGGGTACTTTGCAACACCCTCGCCGCAATTTGGGAAACAGACATAGGTCTCAGGCTGGAAAATTCATCAAACTNGCNAAAAAAGTTCCTGAAAATGCTNAACAGAATTTGGCTTGGGCGGAACAAAATGCCCAGCAATCAATTCTGCATGACTTCACAGATGAACGAAATTGGAGATGCTTAGCAGAAATAAAGCAACTAAGAAAAGATGGCTCCGGATTAGAAATGGTTCTGGAAGATTTGTTTGTAGTATTGGGACGTGACCCAAATCAATTGAATCAATTGAAAGGAGTTGATCATCTGCATGTCGGTTTAGAATTATTAGAAGCAGCATTTTTGACAGACTCATTAGACCCTGAAAAATGGTTTGAATCAATGGATGAAGGCCGCCTACAAGAATTCACTGAGAGATGTAAAAGATTAGATTTTACAGACCAAAGAACCAACATAATCTACGGTAGGAGGTTAGAAAAAATTAGAGGTGCTGGAAATGAAGCACTATTCATAGATTTAGTACAGTATTTGCTAGCTCACAGACCCTCAAATCACGAACTGTGGCTGGAGTTGGGAAGATTACATGAAAGAAGAAATGAANTTGATCAGGCATGGCTGTGCTATGACCANGTTCAACAGATTAAGCCCACGACAAATGTTAGGGATTTGTTCCTGCAGCGGTTGAAAGGAGCCATGGACGGGGATGAACAAATACCTTGGAGCGGTCCATCTCTGGATACGAGGTCAGACTTCTTGGATAGAATGCAAAAATTAACTCATTCAATCCATTCTATACCCGCTGAATCAAACAATAGCCAGTCTACTGAAGCGGAGGAAGAAGACCCACAAATGGTCAAATTGCGTTCACTCTTAGAAGCAGGAGACTCAGCTGAAGCATTTTTCATGGCGAGATCTCTGGTTACTTCAGGGGAGGATTGGGCTAGAGAATGGATGANAAAAGCGCAAGAAATGATGGATTAATTATCAGAGAGTGTCATTATTTCTGTAACACGATTAGTCCAAGTTTCTTTGCTGTTACCCTCTGATACTGATGCACACATTGCGGCCAGTAATGCATCTTGAACATGTTTTGGGTTTGAGAGTAGGTCATCGAACAAATCTACCTTTTCCAACTTCTTTGCTAGTAAAATTAACGTTCTTAAATCAGGCCTTTCTTCTCCAGAAAAATCTTGACCTACATTTTGAACACACCATTCTAAAACTCCATGTACATCGCTTGAATTTACACGAAGCAATGTTGGTTCTTCACCCGCTGAAAGGGGCTTTGCCAACATGATTTGGTCTGAAAATTTGTCCGCAGAATCATCGATATGAGACGATGAAATTTCCACAAATATAGCCCCAGCTTCTATGGCGAGTTGAATTTGTTCGGAAATAATAGCATGTGCATGAGAATTAAAAGCACATCTGGCAGCATCAAATAACTGTCCAAATGCCATATGTATTCTAGCAGCNTGTATTCTAGATATTGCAATTGTTTCATGGGCATGACCTGCTTTACGTGAAATGTCACCATGTACGTGAAGTGCCATCATTGGTTCATCTATAGAAAGGTGAAATGCGGCTTTGTTTAGTAATGAAATATCATGGTCTCTGCTCGCTTTTGAAACTGATTTCAATCTAGTCTCAGCCCATGTTAAATCATCTCTTGCCTTCTCTATTTCTCCATTTTCAAAATAGACCAATCCTCTTTCCATTCGTAATCTGCCTTCTAANGATAGATCCCGAGTTTCTGGATTCCTTGCAACACTCAATGCATTTTCTATTGCATCAATCGAAATTTCTCCTTTGATTCTCAGTTTAACTAACTCAATTACTTTTTTTTCAGCATCAGATAATTTTGGTTCTAGAAATTCAACAATTTCACTACCCATTACTAACCCAAGTTCAGCAACTCCAAGCCAACTAGTCCATCCCATTTTTTCTAGNAATGGTTCAAGTTCTCTTTCGCCATCGTCAAAAGCAAAAATAATTTCTTCTGGATTCACTTACTTTCCCTCCTAGTATTGGCTAAGATATTGATGAAAGCAGATTCCACCGCAATTGCATCTGTATTGCCAGACCAACCTGCAGCGCCATCGTGACCGCCACCTTCACCGCCTAAATTTTCACAGAGTTTCTTCATCATATTACCTAGATGTATTCCTTGAATTGTACTAGACCTCTTTGCACGAGCAGTTAGTCTAGTTTCACCGTTTCTATGTCGAGAAACTATAGATAAATCTCCTCCAGTTTGTAACAACATTGATGCGACCTTTCCTTCAAGTATTCCAGCAGTGGTTTGGATTAATGTCCAATCTCCAACATCCATTGATTTGCATCGATTAAGAGCTTTTATTATTGCACCTCTATCACTGGGTGAGATTTCTTCATTCTGAACGAACTCAACAAATTCTTGATATTCAAAATTGCCNCCTCTGACAAGTTTTGAAGCACACAATAATGCATCATCATCAGCATGTGTGAATCTGCCAGTATCTGTTATTAGTCCTGCTAGTAAGAGTTTCCTTACTTCATCGGAAAGTGTATTCGGAAAGTACTCCTCCAAATATTCGAAAATGATTTGTGTGGTCGACCTTGCTTTACTTCTGTATTCAAAATCCTCGGGTCCAAACTTCCAATCTGATGTGGCATGATGATCAATTACACAAAATGGGATTCCATCAGGAACGTCGATACCGATTTGTCCAATAGATGCTGCATCAACAAAAATGATTCCACTAAGTTTTGAAGGCCAACTCGGATTTGATGAAATTAGTTTGAAAGGAGCACCAAGTTCGTTACAGATTTTTTTTGCTAATTTCCCCATGTGCAGACCACAAGCCATTAGTTCAGGTCGCGATGAAGCAAGTGCAATCGCAGATCCTATTGTATCCATGTCACCGTTTTTACCAGTTATCACGGCCACTGCTCCCTTTGCAGCAATATCATCAATCCAGGTGTGAAGATTCTTCAACTCTATCCCTCAATTGATTTCTTTAACTCTTCNTATGTAGATACCAAATCTTGTTCTTTCTTTTTGATTGAGACTAAAGCAGAATTAAGTTGTTCAAGGGCAGACTCTAACTCAGTAATTAGACTGGAACGATCTTTAACTTCTACTAAGATTGAACCCATCTGTCTGTGTAGAGCCATGTCATCCGGTTGANTTTTNACAGCAGCAATAGTCCCTTCAATTTCTCTCAATTGAGTGTTAAGTGACGCAACCTGCTGTCTTGCCGTTTGAACTTCAGCAACCACTAATTGCAATTGTTGTGCTAGTTCCATGTATCTATCCACTCACAACTACTTCAAGAATCCATCACTTTTAGGACTCGGTGAGAAACAATAACGCTTCTCATTCTAGTATTCCACATTGCTCTGGCATCTTTAGCCCTCGATTCACTCAAAATGAAAGAGAAACTATTGTTTTGAATTTCTACGTCTTGTTCACTTGCTAGACTAGATGCAAGAGCGGTAGCATTCGGTGAATCCACCAAAAGGCGGACTTGCCACAAGAAAATCACTCCTCTTCATCGAGTTCGCCAGCGTTCACAGCTCTCTCATATTCGATTGCTGCTTGCTGTGCAATGTATGCCATGTCTGCAGTAGTTGCTCCATCGGCATTCCTTCTGATAATTCTGTTATTTGCATCTGATGCTCTGGTATAAGGTTCCCATGCACCTCCAGCAAATGTATGTCCACATTTTGAGCAAGACCATATGCCGACAGATTTTCTTGTCACCTTTTTGTATTGACATACTGGGCATGTATATTTTGCAGATTTTTTCTTGAGAGCCATACCAGCGTTTCTTCTAACGCTTACACCATAGCGAGCGCCGAACCTTCCTGTCAGTCCCGCTTTTTGTGTTCTTTTTGCCATGTTTAGGCCTCCTTGGATTTGACGAGATCGGCTAGTTCAGCACATCGGTTTTGAGCCACTTCTAGTATCTCGGCGAATTCTGCCGGCGTCAAAGTTCCCTTTAAGCCCTTTTGTAAGGAATGTAGGTGTCCTTCTTCAGCAAGTGTGATGTGGACTCTTTCCTCTCCACCAGTTTCTTCTTCAACATTTGCGTCAATAACGTATCTTCCTCCAACTCTTGTGAATGTGCACATAGTTGGTGTTTTTTGAACTTGAAGAGGATAATCTTCGCCGACATCAAATCTTTCTGCAGGAACAGTTGCTGTTTTCAAAGCAGCGATAGCAGCCAAAGCGGATGCATCNAAAATATTNCCTTGGTCAGAAAGGACGTGAATGTCGATCATGACACCTAGAACCTTCTCTCCTGGTATGATACACAATGAATCCATGTCAATACAACCTGATTCTCTTATCCCTCTGTCTACTACTCTACCTAATTCAATCGATTCGGGAGATGGAGGTCCTGCTTCGTACTTNAGTGCTGCAACTGGTCTTAATTCAGCCCCACACATCAACGATCCCTGGGTAGGCCTGTCTGGCCATGGTGCTCTAACTTCGAACTTGACTCCGGCATACACAATCGTGTCTCCCCACGTTACTTTGGCACTACCTTCTGCATTGTACAAGCAATCGGTTTCCAGTAGAATATCCCTAGATTCCCATCTACCTCTTCCGTCAATACGTTTGTCATCGGCTGCTAAATTTGCAAGTTCTTGTCTAAGTAGGTTAGAAACTATTTCAACCATTCAAGCACCTCCATTCTTTGATTCATATCTTCTTCGAAGAGCATCCATTTGGATTTCGTGAATTTCCTTTGCAGCCTTCATGTTATATTCCATGCAGAGATTGAATTCTTCAACCGATAGATCTCCATCCATTTGTAAGAAAGCAATCTCTTCAGTTGTTGGTAGAATACCCATTGGTAAGTCAGCCTGACCATAGTTATCTTCTGCCTTGTCTAAATCTAAAACGACAGTGTCTTCGACTTTTCCGCTAGCTACTCCTACAATCATGTCACGCATTGGTATTCCTGCATCAGCCAATGCAACCGATGCAGCGGTAATGCCTACACATCTTGTACCTGCTTCGGCAGACAAAATCTCAATTTCCACTCGGATTTTAGAGCGTGGGTATCTTTCAACTAATACCACGCTTTCTAAGGCTTCAGCGGTAACTTTGCTTATTTCTCTNGATCTTCTGTTGAAACCTGGCCTAATTCTGTCACTGGTTGAAAAAGGCGCCATGTTATATCTTAAATCGATGACTGCTCTGTCTTGCCTCTGAATTTTCCTCGGATGAGCTTCCATTGGACCGTAGACTGCACAAACAGCCACATTCAATCCATGTTTAACCCATGCAGAACCATCAGCAGCAGGTAAAACTCCTGCTTCAATCTGAACTTCTCTCATCTCGTCTAATTTACGACCATCAAGTCGTAATCCATCATCTCTTAGTAATTGGACGTCTCCATATCCTCCCATCAATTATTCCTCCTTTCATTTGCAAAATTTTGAATTGAANTCAATACATTAGATTCGTGACCCATTGATTTAATCAAATCGATACCATCTCTAACTGTAGTAATGTTTGCTGGATCTCCGTCTACCCATATTCTACCGTTATCTCCAACAATTATTCTGCAGTCTGAAATTTCTTTCAAAATGTTCAGAATTTCTTCATTATTTTCTCTAATGGTTTTGATTAGATTGACCGGCAGTTCAAGAACTGAACCTTCTTTCAATTTCCTCAGCCCGACTCCTTTCATAGTTAGAACAATGTTGTGCGCTTCGTCAACTTCTTGAACTCTTGCGAGCATTACATCACCGATATCCATATGTTCTCTTGCAGCTCCAAATTCAACCTTCCATGGTGCTAATGACATTGGTAATAGTCCGTTAAATGGACCATTAACTTCAGCGAACCAAAGATTGTTTCGAACACTTTCAATTATTCCTACGACAAGGTCTCCTGACCTAGGTAGATATGCTGAATAAATTGGCTCAACGAATAGTACACCATTGTTTTCTTTGGCGTATCCTAATTTGGTTGATATGATATTGTCTCCCTGTTTTAGGGTTCCAGTTCCCGCTCGTGCGCCAGAAGAAGCCCCGATGGCCTCTCCAGGAGTCACGAGGCGCTGCACGGCGCCTTCTTTCGCTCCTGTCATTTCTTTGTCTCCGTGTCGACCCACAGGCGACCCCATGATAAAGCAGACGATTGAAAATTAGTCCAATTCTTTGACTTCTGCATTACTTGCTATGCCCTTTACTTTTCCGATTAGATTGCCTGCCATTCCGGGAGGGCATTCGATTATACAAGCCCAATCACCATTTGAAAGCCAGTCTTCTTTGTCTAAATATGGACGTAAAAATTTGCTAGATGCGCCATATCCAGAGCTTGGTATTCTAAACGCGATTCGTATTGGTTCGAAAGACAATGGAATCATGTGTTTCAAGACGTTTATCGCATCCTTAACTTGAATGTCAATTCGTTTGAAAGGATCTACTGAAAATTTACTTTCTTCAAGAGCCAACTCTATCCTTGTTCTGGGGTGCGGAGATTTTGCTTTAGGGTCAATAGCAGTCTGATGAATTTCTTGNATGATTAATTGACGCTTTTGTTCGACCATTTGTTTTCTCTGTGCGGTTGTCAACTGAATAGAACCTTTTTCTAATATTTTTTGAGCAATCACGGCAATATCCTGTGTCTCAAAAGTAGAGTCAATTGCTTCTTCTGTTGGTCTGTCTCCGCCCCTAGCATCATGCCAAACTTCGTCAGTAGCCAAGAAATCATCAATATTTACTGAACTTGGGTCGCTGCGGAAGTTGTCTACTAAATCTGGATCAACCAGTATTTCATACCGCTTTCCGCCATACTCCCATCTAGCCAAGACTGCATTGTCTAGGCTAACCATGATTAATCCTCGAGTGGTTTTAATCTGTCAATTTGTTTGTTGACTTCTTTCCTATCAAGAACATGGTAACCGTTTGAATCTATGACTGCAACTTCAACTGCTTCTCTGTTTAGTTCCTGATCGTTAGCGTTTCGAAGTGCTTCAAGTCCTAGTTTTAGAGCAGCATTAAGAGTCATATTCTGTTTCCAATTCTTTTCAAAGAACTCTACAACTGTGTTTCTGCCACTACCGATTGCGCCTGCGTGGTACGACTGATATGCTCCAGATGGGTCTGTTTCGTATAGGTGGATACCGTTATCGTCTACTCCCCCAATCAGCAGAGCAGTTCCAAATGGCCTAGAACCGCCGTACTGAGTAAATGACTGTTTGAAATCACAAATTTTCTTTGTCATAATATCAAGTGGTATTGTATCAGAATATGTGATTCTGTTTACTTGAGCTTCTACTCTTGCTCTTGCAACTAGTTGTCTTGCATCAGCAACTAAACCGCTTGTAGCAATTCCGATATGTCCATCTATTTTGAACAATTTTTCAATAGATTCAGGAATTATCAACCTGCTTGCGATTCTCTTATCGCAGACTAATACTATTCCATCTTTGAATTTCAATCCTGCCGTTGTAGTTCCTCTTTTGACACTCTCTCTGGCGTATTCAACCTGAAACAATCTTCCGTCTGGGCTGAATGTAGTAATNCCGTGGTCGTAACCTCTTCCGCTTGGCTGCATATTGCTCCCTCTGACCCGCTCTCTGGGTGGGGTCTTATCAACCTTGGCGGTATCCGCTGGATATGAAAGTCGCAGTTTTATCCAGTGGCGGCAAAGATAGTAGCGCCGCTATATGGTGGGCTCAGTGCAAAGGGTGGGAGGTTAGCCATATTGTAACTGTGATAATTACGGGTGGAGATTCTATGATGTTCCAAGTTCCTGGCACCCACCTAGTAGAAAAACAGGCTGCTTCTTGTGAAACTGTGTGGGTTTCAGTAGAGACCTTAGGAGAGGAAGATTCTGAAATTTCAGATTTGGAAAACGCTCTTTCAAATTTAGTTATAGATGGACTTGTCTCTGGNGCATTGAGGTCTGATTACCAAAAGACAAAATTGGAANGAATGTGTGANAGGTTGGCAATAAAATCGTTTACACCNTTGTGGCATCAATCCCCAATCGGCCATATGTCAGGTTTGATTGCCAATGGATTCAAAGTTATGATAACAAGTGTTTCGGCTGAGGGACTTGGTGAGGAGTGGTTAGGTCATATTTTAACTCAAGAATCGTACTTGAAGCTGGAAAAATTATCTAAAAAATTCAGATTCAATATTGATGGCGAGGGTGGGGAATATGAAACGCTTGTTATTGATGGACCTCACATGAATAATTGCTTGGATATCCAGTTCACTAAGTACTGGGATGGGGTTAGAGGGCATTTAGAATTCTTGTAAATCTGAGGTAGAGTTTACACACAAGGTTCATGTTCTATTCGCGAGAGCGTATGTACATGGCATTTTGTCCTTTGGATTACAGATACGGTTGTCAAGACTTCAAGCACATATGGTCTGAATTAGGAAGGCACGAGAGACAATTGGAAGTTGAACGTGCTCTAATTTGGGCTCACATGAAGATGGGTAAGGTTTCAGAGAGTGATTACAAAATTGTTGAATCCATATCTAATTCAGAAACCGTAACTAAAGAACGCGTAAGTGAAATCGAAGCAGAAACAAGACATGACATCATGGCTCTGACCAAGGCGATGGCTGAAGCGGCTGGTGAAGCAGGTTGGTGTATTCACTTAGGTGCAACTTCCAATGACATTGTTGATACAGCGGTCGCTTTNCAACTACGNGATTCAATTGTTTTNCTNAGAGAACAANTGATCAATTTGATTTCTGTAACTGCGAATCTTGCTGAAAGAGAAAGAGATACAGTGATGTTAGGAAGGACTCACGGACAAGCTGCTGTTCCAATCACATTCGGACTTAAGGTCGCAGTTTGGTTAGATGAACTNAGAAGACAACTTGTTAGGTTAGACGAAGCAGCGCCTAGAATTGCTGTAGGCAAATTTTTGGGGGCTGTTGGTACTGGAGCGGCTCAAGGTGAAGGTGCTAGAGAATTACAAAGACTCATATTGACACACNTAGGATTAGAAACTCCTCTTGCTACTACCCAAGTAGTTGGAAGAGACCGATACATTGAGTATGTGTCATGGCTTGCTAATGTTGCTTGCACGTGTGAAAAAATACTTCAAGAAATTAGAAACTTACAGCGGTCGGAAATATCCGAGGCTGGAGAAGGATTCGATGTGAAGAAACAAGTTGGCTCTTCAACAATGGCTCACAAAAAGAATCCAATAAAATCAGAAAATGCATCTGGTTTAGCGAGAATTGTCAGATCTTTCATCATTCCTACATATGAAAATGCATTGCTATGGCACGAACGAGACCTTGCAAACTCTAGCAGTGAAAGATTTACACTTTCCCATGCATCTGCCCTATGCGAGGACGTCCTGAGTAAAACTGCAAATGTCCTTCAGAACTTGTGGGTTGACAAGGATAAAATGCTTGAAAATATTGCTAATCAAAAAGGATTGGTCATGGCGGAAAAAGTAATGATTGAATTGGTAAATCATGGAATCGGAAGAGATGAAGCTCATGAGGTTCTTCGTTCTGCATCCTTTGAGGCAATAAATAACGGTGAAGAATTGATTGATGTTTGTTCTAGGACTCCTGCAATATCTGCTGCATTTACTGCTGAAGAATTAGAAGCAATGTTTGAACCATCAAATCATATTGGTGTTTCTGGTGAAATAGTTGATGAGGCTGTTGAACTAGCAAGGAAAGCGATTGTCTAGTCTTCCTGCATCATCGCATATCGAACTAATATCATAGACAATAATGCGGCTATGGTAAACGCTATACCAACCATTTTAGACATGTCATACCAAAGGAAAATAATTCCAACAATCGAAATATAAGCCATAAATTGACATAATGCACTGGCTTTATTCAATTTGTTTTTCATAACTTCATTAAGTGTAAACTGATTTTCTAATAAAAACGTGTAAATTAGAAAATAGATTCCTTGGAAAGGAATTGTAGCCGCAATCACTGTTAATGCAATTTCTCTAGTTGAATTAGGATCTCTGTTCTGTTCAATACCTTGGAATAGAAGCAATGCAGTGTTTGTGCCAAGTAATGCTGCCATTATAGTCCAACGTTTATCTTGAGATGATGTCCTGGATTCTACGTTAACAGAATCAGAGGACATAGAAATTCCTTTCACATTAGGAACTTTTAGGTTACTGTCAAATTCATGTCTTGACTAGTGTTTTGAGACATTCACAAGAATTTCAGCGCAAGTATGATGGAACCAGTAATTGATGCTACTATCATTAGAAGTATAATCATGGCATGAGGGCCATATTCATTTTTGTCATCTAGAGCGCTTCCAAGGAGACCATCTCTTGAAATAGCGGCTGACAAGTTGCCTGCTTCGTTAAATTCAGGTAAAGGCTTGCGAGGTATTCTTTCNCCTTTCTTAATTTCGCCGCTCATGTTACGTCCAAAGATTTCTTGCTCATATGGATTATCATTGTAAATCATAAAAAAGCATATTTCAGATTACTTTTAGGCATGGCTATGAAAGAACCAACTGTATCTGATATGTCCATCGCTGACGAGCATATTGTAGTAGATGCTAAATCTAAAGTTGGTGATGTTTGTGGAAAACTCTCAATAAATCCCAGAAACGCTGTTCTTGTAATGAAAAAAGGGGAGATTATAGGAGTAATAACTGCAAAAGACATTTTTGCACATCTTTTTCAAGGGAAGCATGTTGCCAAATTAAAGGTTGAAAAAATTATGAAGAGCAATATTCTAACCTTCAACGAAGACGAAAAATTATCTGCGGCATTGGATGTTATGAGCAAAGAAAGACCTGATGCTATGGTAATAGTTGATTCTGATAATTCGTTCATTGGTTATTTTTCTGCTGAAGATTACAGAGATGCTACAAGAAGATTAGAAGCTCACCAACTNATGGCNGCNAGNCTNTCTAGGTCTAAAAAAGCAATAAACAAGCAAGCATCCAAAGAAAGTAGACCAACTGAATTACTGGATCTTTTACTTGGTGNAAATGATTTAGAAGATGAAGAAGANGAAACNCCTTCATCCACATTTACTCTTGGATGAGGGATGTATTTGTCTCTTTACAAATTCAAGCTTGAAGACAATGCGATTCATCTAGCTGTTGAGGGCTCATGTGGAGGAACTAGCCTAGGCATCCAATTAGCACGTCAATCTATAGAAAATGGTGGCAGGGTTTTATGGGCATCACCAGAATTACCTGATGGCACAAGATTTTCACAAATTTTCAAAGGACTAGACCCAGTTTCATCATCCCGCTTCCATGCCATGAACTTAGTTGGAAATTTTGACCAGGCATTGGAATCATTAATCTCTGCAGCAAAAATGCTACCTAATGTTGATGTAGTTATATTGGATGATTATTGTCCAGATTCTGGTCGAATTCCCAAAGATATTGTAAACGGAGTGAACAAATTAATCGGCGTCAGTAAATGGACAACACTTTTGATTTCAAAAGGTGGAGAATCAATGGATACAAAAGACACTATCAAAGCTAGAGGTCGTAAAGAAATAAAATCTGATCAAGTTTGGTTACTTACACGCCCTGAATCAAATTCAAAGAGGGTGTTAATTCTAGATGAGGAACCGATTAAACTGAAACTAACCGAAGATGGTTTTGAAGAGTATTAATCATCCTCACCCAATAGTTCTGCCATTTCTTCAAGAGCATCGTCATCAGGTTCATCGAATTGTTCAGGATTTTTTGCTGCCCCATCCATTAAATCATCTCCTGCAACGGCTGGCGCAGCATCATCTCTTGCCTTAGCAAGATTTTCTCTTCCTTTATTTGTCATATACCATATCATTGCAATGAAGGTAATNCCTAGCACGATATATGTCACTTCTGTGGAGTTGACCATAACTACCCCAATACGGATTGGCTATCAAGATTTATGGTNACTTGATAGGTCCTCAGCCAAATGTCTTCGTTTGTCGTATGGTGGCTGAACCCAATTTTTGAAAGGTGGGATTCTTTCTGATAATTCCCAATTATTCGATGATTTTGTTTTGCATTTTGGACAACGTGAACCTTGATTTTTACCCATNGATTTCATTCTAGTGCCACATTTGCACATAGGTCGCAATTTACTTACAGAATTGATAACACGAACCCCCTCAAGATGCAATTTCCCTTCGTATTCCAAACCAATGCAGGATATTTCATCACCAACTTCAAGCCATTGACATAAAATATTCATATCTCCAGAGTCAGAGAAACATATAATGTTGTTATTGATAATTACGTGACCACCTTTTTTGATTTCGATGTTTTCTACATTGTGAATGTATTCTCTTTCAATATGGTCTCCTGTGGATTGATTTGTCTTAAATATCCGATGTCCAATTACATTGCTACAATCTTCCAACAAAATATTAGTCGCAATTGTAGCAATATCTTGATTGATAGCTCTGACACCAAACAATATCGGAGAATTACCTCTAGGCGAAATCAATCCTCTGCTTGTTCTTGGATCTCTGCATAAGAATGTTCCATCTAACTCCGTCACTTTAGTAAGTAGTTCATCACTAACATATCTTTCTTCATTAGTCCAAGCGATTCCTTCCCAAGTCGCATTAGATGCTTTCCAAGAACATGAAGCGGCAGCTCCAATTCTTCCGTGACCACCCCATTGAATTCCTCCCTCTATGTAGGATACCTCGCCACGCACTGCATTCCAGTAATGAATTTCGTCGGGTTGTTTTTCAAATAGAACCATTCCCGGATCTGCAGGATATTGTTTCCTATCAGAATGTTCTGACTCACCAATTTTACCAGCTAAGGGCTCGATATTTGATTTCCAATAATCATCTAGCCAAGGTATGATTTCTTCTCCACAAAAAAGTTCGACAGATAATGCTGCATTTCCTCGTGTTCTTCGGTTGGCAAATGGCCAAAGTCTAGTCAACCTGGGTTCGCCGTGTTTGCATGGTAGGTGTTCAAGTAATTGATGAAAAACTAGNGTAGTACAACCACCAAGTAGCGAATCTGTGTCATCTAAACCTAGCCACATGTGTCACACAGGTGAAAAATCATCACCTTCATCTCCTTCAATAATTCTGTTGATTACGCTTGGCAAACCTAGATGCTCATTGACCTGAAATAGCCTTGCACCTACTGCCCATCCTGCACCCATGTCGGAGTTTCTGTCTCCTACCATTAAATCTAACTCATTTATTGGTAGAGGTTTATCTGCAAACCAATTCACATCATCATGTGATTCTCCTCTTAACAAATTAGACCCAGCAAACAACATTCCTGGTTTGGGTTTTCTACATTTACATCCGTCCCTGTTTCTGTGAGGGCAAGTGATGATTGCATCCACATGTCCGATCTCTTCTATGAGTTTTTGGTGGATGAGTTTCAACCGGTTTTCGTCCCAGAGCCCACGCATTATTGCAGATTGATTAGTCACAATTACAATCTTGTAACCTAATTTCCGTAGGCTATGAATTGATTCTTTGACTCCATCGATAATATTCAGTTCTTCTGGGGAATTGATGTAGTTCGGGCTTCCGTAATTCAAAACGCCATCCCGATCTAAGTAGGCTATAGCCCCGTTCCAATTATCAAAATCTNGATCATAATCTTCGATAACCGGCCCTCTCATATTGCAAGGCAAAAACCTCGAGGATATTTGACTTAAGGCAAACCGCTTTGACTGTTAGCAACATAGCATGNGTTAATGGCAGCCGATTTGTTGCTTGATAGAGCCATCGCAACACCTCTTGGTGTTGTTGGAATGGTGATATTGTTCGCAACATGGAAGTCAAAGTCTGGAAAATTGGAAAACCTAGCCCCAATAGGCTGGGTGCTAACAGGATTGTATTTTTTTAATGACGCCTGGTTTTATGCATCAAAAGAGGATATAATTCTGACAGTAATGTCTGGACTTACATTACCCGGAGCAGTAGCAATATCTGTTTGGGAAAGAAAAGTTACGGATGACTCCGATGCAAAGGCTCTAAGATGGTTCCGAGGAGCTGTATCAGTAGCCGGTTTGCCCTATATTTTGATAGCCCATGTGCCTATTTTGAATGTGTTAGCAATTTGGTTTGTCGCATGGCAATCTGCAGCATTTCTGTCATTTGCAGGCGGTTCCAAAGTAACCCTGGGGGATACCTATGCTAGACCAGCAAATGGAGAAGAGGTTTTGTGGGAATCTTGGGAAGGAAATAAGTGGTTTTTGACCGAAGAAATGTCTGAATATTCATTTCATACTGAACTATTAGTGAANGGTGAACCAATATTCATCAATTTCGTATTGGCTTGTACTGCAATTCAATCGATCATAATATTCGTTGGAGCAATATCAGTATTGGAAGTTGACTGGAGAAAAAGAGTGAGAGCATTATTTATCGCTTTGTCGTTGATTCACATTCTAAATTTATTTAGAAATGCTGGACTAATTTGGCTTCAAATGGGATATCCAAATTGGAATTGGATGAATATGTCAATTTTTGAGTTTGGGCATTCCTACGCTTCTCGTTTTGTATCCTTATTTGCAATGTTCTTACTTGCTTTGGTGTTATTTGAAATGCTGCCGCAAATGCATAAACATGTTCTCAGATTGTTAAGACCACTTGGGTTTGCGCCAAAATTACGAAAGTAATTCAAGAATTACGTCGCTTCTTTCCACCTATTCTGAGTTCAGTTTTCAGTGGCATTTGGTGTTCCCAGGCAAATTCTTTCACGATTCTCCAACCCTTTTCAGAACCTTCATAATCTGTAACGTCGATGGTTTTGTCTCGTGTATTCGCTTTGAATGCTGCAACAGGTTCTGCATTGTGAAATACTAGGTAAGCGCTTCCAAATCCAAATCTTTGTTTTAGGACATCTGCGAAGTAGGGGGCGATTGGATCAGAAGGTGGCAAGACAAAATCTCTGATAGGAGGGACATTCTTAGCATCCTCTAGCAAATCTTTCTTACCCCAACAAACTTCCATTAAATCCTTTATCAGGAATCCTTTAATCAGTGTATCATCCTCTTCAAATTCCGTTAATATCGCCTTCAATTCCTCCGGCTTGAACGGAGTTCCTGCGAGTTTTATGAATTGTTTCAATGTAATTACGGGATAATCTGAGACCAATCTTCTGAGGTATTCTTTTCTAAGTAAAACTGGATCTAGGCCTTGTCTTGGAGCTACAGAACGGAATCCGCCTCTGTAGTCTTGAACCATATGGCCACTGCGTAACAACGGCTGTATTAGTTTCCTAAACTCTGCTCGTTTCATTGCATGTCTTTCCATGAATAAGTTAGGGTCGCTATTTGTTTCAAAGAATTCCAATACGTCCAGAAGGTCTTCATCAGGCTCCATTCCCCTGATAGCCAAAAGCGTAGAGAAATGGTCGTAAGATGCCCAAACCTGATGCCCACGTAGGTTGATTCCCTGATGCAATTGGTGAGCACTAGCCATATTTTTTAGACTGACTCTGTATAATTCAGATCTCCCTCGCAAACCAAAATCATCCCTGACTTCCTGTAGACTACTTAATGCTTCAATTTCATTTTCAAGTCTGGAATTTTGGTGCAAATGATGTCGATGGAATAATGCTCTTTCTGCAATTTCTTTGGGTTGTGGGTCGACTATGCCACCACGTATCATTCGCTCTCCTGCTAACTTAAATCCTATTGACTCTAAGGCATTTTTCGAATCTTTTTCTAATTCAGTTACTGGAACGCCGTTGAATTGAGATAGGACTGCAACATCTACTAACTGGTCAGAGTGATTCTCAAGTAATTTTTCAAATGCAATACAGAATTCGTCAAGATACGCATATGGTATGTGCATGTCTTTAATTTCAAGATAATCGTTAACTTTGAACATCAGTACTTTACCAACAGGGTCGACACCTTTGAAAACTGGTAGATACCATCCTCTATCTAATATCGATCTTACTTCCCAGATAAATCTTGAAACATAAGGATCGGACTGTGTTAGAATTCTTAGTGATCTTTCTTCTTTTGATGGATGTGACAACTTTTTGACTTCTTCTGGTATAACATAAAATGCTTCAGGCTCAGGAACCAATGCCATAACTTTTGAAATTTCTCCACGATTTTCCAAATTCCTCAATGCAAGAGCAAGTTCTTCCACGCTTCGGGATACATAATAGCGCAATGTGAATGCTTTTACCGGACCAATGCGCTTGATAATTTCCACCAATGAGTCTTCAAAAGACATCGGTTCATAGACATCAATTACTCTATGGAATAGTGAAAGTCTTCTTCTCCTTCCAACTACGTCTTCAAATTGTTTTACGATACATAATTGTCTTTCTAGGTTGCTAATTGCATTTTTCAAATCTCTTTGCAATGATTTATGCTCTTCACCTTTAGGGAAATCTGCAAGGATTTCCTGCCGAGTAAGATTTTCTCCCTTCGGAATTTTTTCTAGTATCAACTTCTCCATTTCACCAAGCCATGGTTCAGGCTTTAATCCCAATAACATCGGAAGATTTTCGCTAGTTGTATAACCTATTCTGTTGTGTAGTAATCTTCCCATTATTACGTCAGTGTCCAACTGTAGATCTTTCCAATCAGCATATCTGAAATCCTTGACCCTATACATCATTTCTTGTTGCTTTTGGAATAAAATATGATTATTAAATGCGCTAAATCCATCATCATGTTGTTTGAAAGATTTCTGCATAACCAAATTTTGAATCCACCTGTATTCTAGTACTTCTTCATCTCCTCCAGTGATTCGATGTTCATCCACTTTCAAGATGTATTCTGCATCATCAGTTTGCTTGTAGAAACCGACAGATAGAACATTCCGCATTTCAAGTTCATGAAGGATAGAATCTATTTGACCTTGAGGGAATGGTAATCTGTCGTTTATGTATTCTCCAGTTCTTGGTCCTTCACTACCCAACATTTCTATGATTTTGACACGAAGAGCTTCATGTGGATCAGATATTCCTATCTCTACCCACTTCGTAGGATTCAATCCATCATATTCAACTGATATTTCGAAATTCAAATCTTTGGTATACAAGTCTCTTATATCGGTTAAATCCTTACCTCCAGCACCTGCTATACAACCAAGTGTTCCATGAATTTCTGCCATGTAATCAGCAAACCATTTGTCATCGAGTTCTTTCGAACCAGTAGATCTAATTTTTCTGATTTTATCTTCTGCAGCCAATTCTTTAACCCATTTTTCGATTGTAGAATGTTCTATTCCTTTCAATTTTTCTTGATACAATGGATTTTCCCAATTTCTATCAAGACCTCCACCCTTCTTCATCAAATCCAATAATTCATTGGCTGAAGTTGGCTTAGGAACTTTATCCGAATAATACTCTTGTAATTGGTCGTCTGTTAATTCAGTAGCAAGGCTTCGATTTCCTAGTAGCCTTCTAAGTATTTCAGGATCAATATCTTTGACTAAGAATGCTCGAGTTTTCATTGAAAGTAAATCTTCGAAAGAACTCATGTATAGGCTCATACCAAGCTTTGAAGGCACTACTACCTTGGAATGTACGATGCGGGTCTCAGAATTCATGCTTGACTCTAAGAATGAAGATAATGATTTTATATCGATATCACCAAACAAAATTTCATTCTTTGCTTCCTTTATCAATAATGAGTCTTCTATAGAACGATGCCTTTGTAGAAGAGAATCCGCTCTTTGTTGAAACTGCTGTGGACTTACTTCCTCTGCTCCTATTCGCTTTGGGATAATCAAAGACCTTCCAGCAACTTCTCTGAATCTCTTTGCAAATATCTGTGTATTTACTATGTATCTTTCAATAACTTCTATGTGATTGTTGGAACGGAATGCATCCAGCATCTCAGCGGGGTCAATCGATTGACTTGTCTTGAAAAGCAATCCATTTTCATCAAACGATAATTCCAAAACAGCGATGCCAGATTGTTCTGCCAATCCAGCCATGAAGTAACCAAATGCTGTATTGAATCCTCTGCCTCTACAAGATGTAATCATGTAAGTTGGCATACCTCCACTAACCACTTCTTCGATAATTATACGGTTTGGATCGGGAACTTGGAAAGAATCAAGGGTGTGCTCTTGTAAGTGACGAGCGATTGTATTTGCAACTCCTTCGCTTAATCCATATACATCTTTTAGAATTAGGAGAGGATCGAATTGTTTTCGAAGTGCGTTCACAGTATGACCTATCAAATCCAACAGGGCTTTTGATAGTTCTCTGGAACGACCCCTTGCCTCTCCGCTCCATGAGGGCACAGTTGGCCTGTATCCAGTTACAGTTGTTACATTTACCCTTGTTCCTTGAATATTGGTTACTCTGTATGTGGAGCCACCCAATAGTATGACATCGCCATTTCTTAAATTTGCAACGAATGAT
>PBXF01000032.1 GCA_002727515.1 Methanobacteriota archaeon | reverse complement strand
TCCAGCAGACTTCAACCATCCAGTGTGGCAGGATGTTTTTCCTGCAAGTAATGAAAATGGATCTGTCGAGTCATCACCATCTAGGTGCGCCTCTGCAATTTCTGAACCTGCTTTTACCCATGCATGTGCATCATAGTATGCACGACCATCGCTCTTAGTATCAGCCGCCATTACATCTAGTCCGTAAGCATTCCATCCAACCCACGCAGGGCCACCGTCTATATTCATAGCAATATCAGCATTTCCAAATCTTAAAGCCTCCATTGCTAATCCAGAACTACCAACATTGTATATACTGACATCCATGCCTAATTTTTCACATAGATAGTCTGCTATTTGTTGAGGGTTTTCTAGATCATCAGCATTCATATCTTCTTTTACTTCATATGCGATAACCAGTTTATCCCCTGAGCAGTTCGTTGAGCTTTCTTTTTCTTCATCCTCGGCACCAATGCACCCAGCAATTGAGGCTGTGCACATCAATAAAATCATCAAAATTGTTTTTGCGTTTGTCATAATATCCGTCTCCGGTTTAGGCCGCCCTAAAAATAGGCCGTACTTAAGTTTTAGGACGCCCTAAAAATTTACTTTCCCATACTTAGAACTAGGAAAATACAGTGATTGCGCCAATTAATTTCCTAGGTGATCGATGTATTGATTGACGATTAACTCCTCGAAGAGATCATCTTGAGCGGGGAATGCAGGTCTTGTTACAGATAGTATAGACAACTCGCCACCTATTGAGGGAAATCCTACAACCAGAACAGTTCCTAAGGTGGTTTCAAATCCATCCCTCTTTATCTCGAATCTTTTGACGGTATATGTTGCTTCACTGTACACGTATTCTCCTTCCGTTTTGGCTTCTTCTAGGTAAAATGATTCTGACTCTATATTGAATCCAGGTATTTCTTCATTCATCAGTTCAATTGATTGACGCATTCTATCTTCATGCATTCCTAATAGTACAGCTAGATTTATTGAAGTACTAGATTGACCCCATATTGCAAATGTATGCGGGGCTCGTAAATTGACCAAACTAATTACTGCCCCATCATAGAAATAGGTATACTGTTCGCTTGAAGGCCAATCAGAAGCATAGGGATTTTCAGTTGCGATAGGGGAGCCCCATTCACTTGGAGCAGATGGTTCACTCACTGGATAAAATGCGAAGAGATTCATTACGAGGAACACCATACCTATCGCTATTATCCTAGTTTTTCGATTTTCAACCCATTCACTTCTAGATGCGGGACTGATTATTGACAACATAATTGCCAATGGTAAAATTACAAGGTATCCACCAGGTACAACCCACAATAGAATAATCGACATTGAAATGAATATCATTCCATTTTTGTCAAATTCATTTTCTGTGTATTTTAGTATTCCAAATAAAGTAGCAACCATTGCAATGGTAGCTAGAATACTTCCTGACACACTATGGGCTGGACAATCTACAGGATAAGTCAACCCCTAGTTTCTAGATTCTAGCGGCACTTTGTAAAGTATGAATGTATAGACCGGAGCAATGGAGCCACTACTAAAACTCACTAATGTGACGTGGCGACATAAAGTTAGAGATTTTTCTAGTTGGAAACCATGGGCGAAAAAAGATGGTGCTGGTATCTATCATGTTGACCTGGAAATTAATCCAGGCACTATACTCGGTTTAGTTGGACCAAATGGTGCTGGAAAAACGACCTTAATCCGCTCAATTTGTGGTTTGTATGCATGTGAAGGCTTCGACAAATCTGAAAATTATAGAAGAAGATTTGTTGGATATATGCCGGAACAAGTTCGTTGGGAAGGGCGATTATCAGTCAAGGATGCGATATCATCTATTGCTGAAATGAGATCATCATATGTTGATGTAGACAAATTAATCGATACTGTAGGACTTTCATCTAGATCGGATGACATATTAGACAACCTTTCACAAGGTATGAGACAAAGAATGTCGCTAGCATGTGCATTGATGGGGAGTCCTGAAATTATTGTAATGGATGAACCACTGAACGGATTAGATCCTCTTGCTCAAAGAGCATTTACAAATTTGATGAGACAATTATCTTCCAAGGGCATCGCTATAGTAATATCTTCACATCAGGTTTCGGATTTAGAAGCATTAGCAGACAAAATAGCCCTGTTACATCATGGTCAAGTTTTGATTGATGGCACATTAGAACATATTAGGAGTAAATTGAGACTAGATTCTGATTCAGATATTGTAGAAATGATATGTGCAGTAACTGGTATACAACCAGATGAGATTTCACTTGACATCGCTAGAGATAGTATAATGCCTCTCAGAAAGCCAGGAGGGGAAGAAGAATGAGCGGAGCCAATCTTGGATTGCTTATCCTGAAAGAAAGAATCTCTGCAACTCGAATGATGGTTATATGGCCACTTCTTGCTATTTTCATTCTATTCTCAAGTTGGGGTCTTTCAGATCCAAAGGCAAATCTTCCTGCTGATATTGTTGTTGATTCTGCGTATGATGTGATGTTTACATCAACCGCTTTCATTATTTTTTCAGCAACTTTAGGTGCTGTATTGATATCTTTTGATGGAATTAGTAGAGACCGAATTTCAGGAGTATTGGAAGTTAAATTATCCCAGCCAATGAAAAGGTCGACCTATGCCAGAGCACTCGTATTAGGCCACTGGGGCGCTATTTTTGTACCTGTTACTATTCTCAACATCATGAGTTTGATTGTAATATGGTACAGGATGGGAGAATTACCAACTATTGAAGAGGTATTCATACACACATTAGGAACAGCCTTACTTTTACTGTGGTATACTACGATACAACTACTTTCATCATCCCTTGCCAAAGATATGGGTTCTTCAATTGCAATTGGAATTGGTGCTTGGATGCTTTTCACATTACTTTGGCTAATCATTACAACTGTAGTTGCTGGATTAAGCGGAATTGGTGTAGAAAATCTTGATTCACCAGAGTATGTGAGGATAGAGGGAATAATGGATTTATTCTCACCAAACGGTGTATATCATCATCTACTAGAAATGCCGCTAGATGATATTGATAGAGGAATTTCACCTCTTGCAATAGTCACATCAGCAATTGCTTGGAGTCTAATTCCATTACAACTCTTTATCATGAGAATTGAAAGGCTAAAACCATAGTTTTAGAGGAACAAACAAAGAGGGGAACCAGGTAGGGGTTACTATGAAAGGAAGAATGGTTGTATTATTTTTGGTGGCATTATTCGTTTTATTGCCTTTGAATGGGGTAGTTACGGCTGAGGATTCAGGACGTCAAGTAGACGATGTTGATTGTTCAGGATATTCATTTGAAGATTTATTTGAATATGATAATGCGGTATTCATGTTTGAGATTTTGGACGATTGGGCTACATCTGATCTCTATGCAAACTCATGGGTTAATGAAAGCCGTGCTGCAACTGTAAGAGATAATCTTGACAGCTTGTTCGATGGATTCCCAGGTGGTAACAACGACTGGATTTCAACTGACGAGAGAGAGGCTGTTAGAGAAATCGGTGCAAAATGTATTGCAGACATGTACACTAGAATTGGTATTCGTGAAGGTACACCTCACAGAGGAAGTATCAATTGGAACAACGCAACTTTCGTAGAGGAAGGAATCGGTCTAGACGAAGTTAACCTAGTCCCTGATGGTCATCCTGAGGAGAGATCTTGCTCTCAAAGATATGCATTCGCAAGTGCAGACTGTAGAGAGGTTCCAACAACGGCAACCAACAACTTAGAAATCTCGATGTACGTAAAAGATGGTGAAACACACAACACAAGATTCAATCAATTGCCCAACTCTGGTCAAAGTGATTTTACTGTATCTATGAATGTAACAAACATGCCAATGGCGTCAATGGTCTTCACTTTCCCGTTCGTTGATGGTTTGAGGATGGCAAATTTCTCGATACAAGATGACGGAATCGAGAATCCATCGGGTGCTACAATCGAAGAGATTTTCCTGCCCGATGGTTCAGTTAGAATCAGCGTAGGTATTTCCTATGACATAGGCGTTGAAACTGCTATCAGGAACATATTCATCGATATGACAACTCAACCTCCTGAATCTAATGATGTTCCTGTTTGGACTAATGAGGCTCCTGCAGATAATACCCTTATTCCGATTCTAAATGATGGTAGCGAAACTGTTGCAATAAAGGGCGATACTATGGCAAACTGGGCATCCGATGACGATGCTTGGGGATTAGATTGTGTTTTCACAGAAGAGGGATGGTCTAGCAGAATGGTTGGAAGTGATCTACATGTTACACCCGGAAACAGTCAATCTGGAACTGCAGAATGTTCCCCAGTTGATCCATACGGTGCATCAAGCAACACATCGCACACGTACAAATTTGGACAACCAGCAGATATTAGCGCTACAGCAGGAACTTACAGCGATTCGGTTGACATCAGTGTCACGCCAAATATGCTAACTCAAAACCTAGCAATGACACTGGCTCCTAACCAAGGTGCATCTGATGGAGTTTCAACATCATTCAATATTGGTTCGACACCAACTACTCAGACAGTAAGCCTATCTGGAATAGGCCCTGGCTTATTCCACATTCATGCGACAGCAGAAGCAGAAGGCATGCTAGATTGGGATGTAATCGTTAACCTAAATTTGGAAAAGAGAAACACCCCTCCAATTTTGATGGTTTACACTGTTGATGACGATTTGTATGCAACATGGTCTGCAGATGGATACTCATTCACTCTATCTGGGAATGCATTCGACCCGGATGGAACTGTTGTAGAATTATCCGCTACAATGTGTGACGAAACCACTACAAGTTTCACATCAGAAGGTAGTGAGTGGGTAGTCAGCCTTTCAATCGCTAAATGTGTCTCAATGGGACTCACAGAAAGTTATGATGTTACTATCTCAGCAAAGGACGATGTTGGTGAATCTACACCAATCGACATTTTTGTTCCAAACCCAGATGCGGATGATGAAAACGANGGAGAAACCGATACTACTGAGGCTGATGAAGAAGCAGCAGGANTNCCATCNNTTGGANTATTTGCATCATTAATCAGCATTCTAGCAGCTGCTTTTATTCTGCGAAAAGATAACTGAGTGTGTTTTTGATGTTCTCGGGCACTGTTGACAGGGTTAGCCATGAAGGTGGCTTATTGGTATCATATACCGGCGCATGCCCTGCATTAGGTTCTGTAATGGTTGATTCAAATGATGAATATATCGGAAAGGTGGACGGTGTAATTGGTAACACAGAGAATTCCTTGGTCCACATTGCACACTTAGATAGGAAATCAAGAGCTGAAAAATTAGTTGGCATTACCGTTCAAATCAGAACCAAAAAACCCAGCCAAAACAGAACATTCGATAGACGTAACGACCGGAGAAGCGATAGACGNAACGACCGGAGGAACGATAGACGCAACGACCGGAGAAACGACAGAAGACAATCCAATCAAATCTCGAATAACAGAGATTGGGAATGTAAAAGTTGTGGAAATTCTAATTTCTCATTTAGAACAGAATGCAATCGATGCGGTAAACCAAAGAANAGTAGATTTGGGTCNGATAATAGGCGCAGAGATGACAGACGAGGCGGTAACAGGCGAGGAGATAACCAGCAAAGAAGGGATAATTATCGCAATGACAACCGTCGTGGTGACAACAGGCGTGGCGATAGGAATAGAGACAACAGGGAAAGAAATTCCCCTCCAAAGCGCGCTGGCGACTGGGATTGCCCAAGTTGTGGGAAATCTAATTTTGCAAATCGAACAGAATGTTTCAGTTGTGGAAAATCAAAAAGAGTAGGTGGCCCCAGACAAAGAGGCCATCATAGAAAACAAAAGAGTCCACCAGGTTTACATTCTGCAAGATACGGAAGGGGTTCGAGGGATTGAAATGAGTGCTGAAGGCCATTATCTCGATGCTATTGAGGCTGAAGAAAACGGTCAATTAGAAGACGCTCTTGAACATGCTAGAAAGACTGTGGAAGTTGATCCTTCTCACTCCAATGCATGGTGGATGATTGCTCAATTATTAGCACCTGATGGTAAATATCCGGATATCGAACAAGCGTCCAAGGCACTGGTTGCTTGTAACAAAGTAGTAGATTTAGACCCATCAAGAGTAGATGCTTGGGTNAAAGGTGGAAGATTGATGGTAGATCANCTAGGACTCAACGAAGATGCTCTTCATTGGTGGCAAAAATGCAGAGATGTTGCACCTTATGAATCGGTTCCAATAGTAGAGCAAACTACCATTCTTTCCGATTTTGGATTGTATGAAGATGCACGAGACAGGCTAGGTGCTTTGTTCAAAGAAGATTTAGATATTGCAAATTCTCAACTTGCAAAAATTTCACATCTTCACAGAACTCTAGAAATGTCTGCATCACAAGACCCTGATTCACATTTCAAACCATGGAAAAAGAACCATCCAGGTTGGTCTTCGATTAAAATTCGTTCCAATAAAGCACCAGTCTCTGAAAATATGATTTTCATGATGACTACTATTCCAATATTAATGATGGAAGTTTTCGCTTCTCGTTCAATTTTTGGTGAAGGGTGGGAGGCTTTTTGCATGACAAGTATACTTATTCTTGTAACTGTAATCGTTGGTATGGCATTCACTCGAAAGATATACCACAGAGTCAATAAACCCGGATTTAATTTACTAAGGGCTATTCAATTTGAGGCAAGTAGTGGAAAAGTAGTGATTCCAAATGAAATAAGGGGCACTAAACTCTACATGTTCCTATTTTCTAGGCACCCACCTGCTTTCCAGCAAAGACTTGAAAAAATAATTAAGAGTAATAAAAAATTACCAAATAATTGGAAGTTCAATTTTCCTGATTTTGAATCACATCTTGATGAAATTGGTGAAATCGAAGAAGATGTCGAAAACGAACCTGAATCATTCGAAGAAGAATGATCATGTCCCAGAAGTATAATCAGTAGAATACTTGATTTGGTCTTCTGTAAGTTTATCTATTGAGAAACCTAGTGTTCCCAGTTTAGTCAATGCGAGTTCTTGATCTTGTTCCATTGTGATATCGTATACTTTGGAATCTAGATTTNGACCTTCTTTTGCTAATCTACACAATGACAAGAATTGGTTTGCAAAACTCATGTCCATAACCTCAGAAGGATGTCCTTCTGCAGCTGCAAGGTTGACCAAACGACCATCTGCCAAAAGATACAATCTTCTTCCATCAGAAAGGGTGTATTCTACATTATCTGGCCTAATTGTTCTTTCAGATACTGCTTTTTCTTTCAGGTCTANTATGTTAATTTCGCAATCATAATGTCCGGTGTTTGAGATAATTGCTCCATCTTTCATCATATCGATATGCTTTCCAGTAATTATATCCTTCATGCCTGTCGCAGTACAGAAAATGTCTCCTAATGGTGCTGCATCATCCATTCTCATAACTCTATACCCTTCCATTACTGCTCTTAATGCTGGTAGAGGGTCTACCTCTGTGATTATGACATTTGCACCCATTCCTTTGGCTCTCATTGCCAAACCACTGCCACAGTGCCCATAGCCTGCTATAACAAATGTTTTTCCTGCTATCAAAACGCTGGTTGCTCTGAGAATCCCATCAATTGTTGATTGTCCAGTACCGTATACATTATCAAAATCCCACTTTGTAACTGCATCATTAACAGCAATAACTGGATAGTTTAGATGGCCTGAATCTGCCATTGCTCGTAGTCTGTGAACTCCTGTAGTTGTTTCTTCGGTTCCACCAATTACAGTCTCAGCATATTCTGATTTTTCACCATGAACTCTGACGATTAAATCAGCACCATCATCCAAGGTAAGTGTTGGCTTAAATTCCAAGGTTTTGTCGATACACCAATAGAAATCTTCTCTGGATTGGCCATGCCAAGCATGCACGGAGTATCCTTCTCTTGCTAGCCAAGCTGCAACGTCATCCTGTGTTGACAATGGATTGCATCCAGACCAGGAGATTTCTGCTCCTGCTGCCCTAATTGTTTCAATTAGCACTGCTGTTTCTTTAGTTACGTGTAGACATCCCGCCACTCGCATACCTGCAAGAGGTTTTTCTTTCTCAGCTTGCTCTTTCAATGCTGCAAGAACCGGCATCCTTGATCTTGCCCAATCTACTCTAAGAGCACCTTCGTCTGCAAGNCCGATGTCTGCGACTGTGTACAAATCACCCTTGTCCATGGTCTTTGGCGGTAACAACCACCTCATATTTCAATCGGTTAACAGATTCTGCCGTCACCGGCAGAACCTGTCTCCCAAAAGATTCACTATTGCTGCCCTTGGAANTGAGCGGCATATTGTTGGGCATAGGCCCGTGCCGTTTCTTCAGGGTAGCCTTGAGCAATCAACTGCTGTACGTATTGTTCCATTGGATCCATTTGTGCAACTGCTCCGTAAGCATCAGCTCCTCCAGCCCAGCCAGTATCGCCTTGCATCATTTCGTCTTCATCTCCACCTTTGAGAACAAAGAATAGTGTTAGTACAACAATCAACAGAAGCGCTCCACCGCCACCAAGATACAGTATCAGGTTATCGTCGCCGCCTGATTCTGCAGAATTATCAACTGGTGCTTTGTCTGGAATTCCATCACCATCAGAGTCCGTATATTCTCCTGACCATTCACATTCTTTTGTATCTGCATTCCAAATCCAATAAGCGCCTTTGTCTGCAACTAATACTTCGTTACTCGGCAAGGCTCCTTGACAAGCATCAAGTCTAATTTCTATCCAATAGGTAATCGGCCATCTCTTGTCATCTCCTTCATAGATTTTCAAGTAAATTGTTTTATCAAAAGTAGTATTGTTATACAAATCTGTAAGTGTTAGAGTTAGTTCGAATGAATCTCCATTTCCTAGAGGTGGACTCTTACGCCATTCACCAGATTTATTCAGGGTAAACTTCGACACAGCGGATGCATCAAATGAATCTTCATCTAATGCTGCTTCGACATAAACATCACTTTGCTCAGCACCATCAAGGATATTACCTGTTAATGTGATTGTGTCATTAGTATACATCGAACCATTCAAGTTCACGTCAATTTGAACAGTAGGCTCTTCATCTCCAAATCCTTCAGGTACTACGGAGAAATACATTTTGTATCTCTCTGATAATTTATCTGCTTTGTCAATTACAACCAATTCGATTCTGATTAGGGACTCGGTTTGGCCACTAGGATCAACTGTTACATTACTGAATGTATAAGCCCATTTACCATCACTTGAACTAGGCATAATGAAGCTGTGTGCTGGTGGAATAGATGTATCATCGTATTCTTTGTCAAAGAGTACTGTCCACTCATATGTTTCTATTCCATTTCCAGAAACTGCATCTGGATCGTTAGATCCACTAGCATCAAAGTAAACAGTAAGAGAGCCTGTTTCATCCAAGTGAATTCGGTTTTGAGGCCAATCTACACCAGATGCTGTCTTTACTCCTTGGCTTTCAATTCTCTCTGCATAGGAATCTCTCATCTCTATTTCCACGTTAGCAGTTGGAGGATCTGCGTCTGCCTTTGTATCATCTGTCATTACTGTTGCAGATAGTACTCTGGAATGCCCCTTATCGTCATGTAGATACAATTTGACATCCCATTTTGCACCTTGCTGACAGTTAGTTGCAGATGAAAGATCTACCTTACAGAATGTAGTTGTTGGACTCATCAAATCTGTGTGAGATGTGCCACTAGCCATCGATGCTCCATTCCAATCAGTAGGTCCATCCAGAACCCAATCCGCTTCTAAAGTAGAAGTGGACGTACTTGTGTATCCAAATGTTATCTCTGCGTTGCTCTTCATGTAGGTGTAAGCATATCCACCAGTTGAAGGGTCAATGGAAGGTGTGTCCCCATTGATGGTCAACTGGGTTCCATTTTGAGTGAATCCGTCTGGATATGGGGATACGTGATAGCCCAGCATGTTTCCTAATAGTGGGAATGTGGTGCTGTTGGCTCTTTCAGAAACACTTGCTACATCTATTGTTGTAACAATCATTCCACCGTCCAGGTAACTACAGACCCCAAGAACAGTGTCTTGTTGATCTACTTCTGATTGAAGGATTCGTTGGAAAGAACCTCCGGATTCAGAATAACCACCACATGCACGAGGTACAGATGTAGCAGAAGCACTCTTTGTGTTAATTATCGCTTCAGTTACAGTTCCGAATTGATCAAACCCTTGGAATGCTGCTACATCGACTCCGTCCAAAATTGGATGGTATGGATCAGCAACTTCCATGTTACTGTAGGTGATTCTATTGTTGGCGTCTGCCTTAGGCTTGATGTCCATATCAAATGGTAACAAACTTTCACCAGTTGAAGAGGAATACTCGTAATAATCAGTATCACCTGAAAGGTGNACTTGTACGGTTCCACCAGATGACATGAAATTCTTGAGAACCAGTTGGTTGGAAGACTTGCCGATTACTTCATAGTAACCACGTCCGCCTTCGTCTACTGGTTTCGCAGTGTTTGGATCTTGCCAAGGCATGATGACCTTATCGTAGTGAGATATCCATCCAAGGTCTAGGTATTCGTCCCAATCGTTGATATCATATTGAGTGTATGTCATTCCTAGAATTTGTATATCTTCCTTAATCGCAGAAACTCTAGTTGAATCTCCCGATAGTATTGCTACATCGATTTGATCTGCAAATGCTGCATGGAAGTATCGAACATTTCCAGATGTCTTTCCATCAGGTAATGTTGCATGGAAACTGATGTTGTACATGTGGCCATCAGTCCATCCGTTCCATGGGGTGAAAGACAATCCTGTCTTTTCATTTGGAGCTAGAGTTTTACTTGGACCTGCGGTAGTAGTGTGAACTTCAGTTCCGTCTGCCATGTCTACAACTGTCATGTGGAATACATAATCACCTTGTAGAACTCCATTTGTTGCTGACAGTTCCCAGTCATGCGTCAAAGAAGAGTCAATTGGCAACATACAATCCATTACTACGTCTGATAAACAAGATATTTGATCAGGTTTTCCGAGAGTGATATCTACACTTTCCACCGAGAAGATTACTTGAGCAAGATTGTTTGCAACTGATACTTCTTCTGCTCCAAACCAGTTTGTTCCTGCTGTTGTGTTATCGAAAATTGATTCGATTTCAATCTTGTAAACTCCGGAATAGAATTCGTGGTTTGCTACTGGAATTGTTCTGTTTTCTTCAGCATCTAAGTCTTGTACTGTAGTAGTGTAAACCGCATCTTGGCTGAATGTGAACTCTTGTAAGGAGATATTGTCGAATGCAACTCCTCTTACACCATCATTCTGTCCGTTGTGTCCATCATCATTNGAACGGAATTCAAAGTTGATATCAACGACAGAACCTGCTAGGCTTAGACATTCATCAGTCCAGAAAGCAGAGTCTGGAGCGGTAGTATTAACAATGTACAAATGAGTTAAATCAATACTTCTGCTTTGTACAAGTCCGTCTGAATTGAAGAATACATTGTAATTTCCTGAACCACCGTTTACGTTAGTAGGGTCACCAATGTATTGTATTTCAGTTGTATCAAGTGTAGTCTCGTTGACTGGGTCAATGAAACCATTTTCATCCTCGTCAACTATACAGAAACCATCTTCGTTATAGTCAATCCANTGTCCGTAGATGACACCTTCATAATCGGTTCCATTAGTGTTCCAATCAGCAGTTATAGCAGCGTAATCATTAACGGAAGAGGTTGCACCTGATTGAGAAATTTCGAACCATGTCTCTGCGAAGTACTCGAAGTTTAGAGCGACATAGTCGCCAGACATGCTTGTTAAGTCGATATCTGGAATTGTGAGTGTTTCNTTCTCCCAAACATCTCCAAAGCTGTTTGCTGTGTCACAAGGATGTCCGAACCAGTATGCGTAAGATCCGAATAAGGACTCAGCACAACTAGAATCATCTAAGATTCCACCGTTAGCGTTTCCGTCATCGACATATCGGAATCCAGAGGAACCACCTTCGAATGCTTCTCCACAAATCACGAGTGGCGTTCCACAGTAAACATCTGCTGGAATTGCGCTGTAAACTGTTGCTTCTATGTCAAATGTGACATTCGTGTTTCCAAGGTGTTCTACTTTGACTTCGACAGGGAAATTACCCTCAGCGTAAAGGCTACCTGATTTGAATGATTCAATACCTACGACTGCAGGGTCAAATATGTTGAATGCAGTGATATATCCAACAATATCGTCATTTGCTGGTTGCTCGTCTTGTCCATAATTCAAAACTGCAGAAATTCGGTATGTAGTACCGTTTTCGAAATTAGCGGTGATTGAGGTTGTGTAATCCTCGTTTGGTGCTAAGTTGTTCATGTTGATGTTAGATTGTTGGTTTTGTACATTTGATGTGAAGCCTGTGGTCTGTTTCCAAATAGTTACGTTATCTATTGCGAAACCATCTCTTCCAGTCCATAATGTTTCATTGGCACCAACTGAGCCATCCCATCCAGATTTGAATCTGAAACGGATATCTACTATGTCCCCGGTGAAACTTGACAATTCAAACGCACCAAGGTCTTCTTCAGTAAAGTTTGACCAACCGTAATATGTTCCAGGAATTGCACCACCATATCTGTAGATTGCTTCGGAGAATCCAGTGTTTGCTAGAGATTCTCTACGGCCGTTGTCGTAACCTCCCCAGTAACTTGTTTGCGAAGGACATTGTCCATCGAAGTATGCTTCAGTCGGGCAAGATAGCGTAGTCCAACCATCGTCTTCAGTGAAGATTTCTATGATTGCTGCATCATCCCAAATTTCTGCTAGAACTATACCATTTGCATCACTTGTGTAGAGATCGGATATACCGAGATGTCTGAACATTTCAATGCTCATCCATGCTCTGTCTGCGCCTGTCAAATCGACGTCGTTCAGAACCAATCCTTCATCCCAATTTGGTTCATATCCAGACCATGTGTCTCCACTAGAGTTAGTTTTCATTACTCCAGACCACATGAAGTCTGTTGGGTTGTTACCATTNGCTGAGAAGTTTGCATCGTTGTTTCCGCCGTTAGTCTGACCCATACTGCTGTTTGCAGCTATCTCCTCATGCCAGTGAGATGGACCGTAGTAAGATTCTGTAGTCCAAGTACATCCTGAACCACATCCTGACCTGTCCTCTGGATTATCCCAATCCATAGCGTAAACAGTGGTATTGCTAGATAATGATTCATCAACTTCNTTGATTTCAACATCTAGNGTTGCTTGTCCATTTAGAATGTCCATACCTGTGTTTGTTACTGTAACCTTGACTTCTCTTGATCCTTCCCCTAATGCGCCAATGTATGCATCGGTTGGAGATATTTCAATACTTGAAACAGCCAAATCCTTGTTGTCCATTTCAATGACTACAATTCGGTCGTATGCTCCGTCCCAGCCAAAGTTATCGTCCCATGTGAATGAATCGTAAGAACCGTGACCGACAATCAAATCAGGAGCACTGTTGGCTCCACCGATTACTTGCCCTACTGCAACAGTTGTTGGCCTCATAGCACCGAAGTACTCCAGTGGATTCATGTGACCACCATTTCCGTTAGANAGAGTAACTTGAACGCTTGTTGGAAGATTCAAGAAGTAATTGCTTGTTGTATCTCCTGTTGACGATGTAGAGTTGGACTGCTTGAATTTAGCGGCGTGTACGAAATCAACCTCTCCATCACCGTTTAATTCAGCTACAGTTACTTCCCAAGCAATGTAAGGCCCGAAGTATACAGTCTTTGTATTTGCATAAGTGTGAGTAGTTGGGTTCAATGTCGCATATGATACGTTTTCTGTATTTGCGTCATTCATTGCAACAACATCGATAAGACCGTCGTTGTCAAGGTCTCCAATGTCAAATCCACCAAATTCGGGTCCTAGAGCATGAACGTGAACGCCATTTCCTCCTTGTTGTGTCCATTGAAGAACTGCTGGGAATGTATTAGTTAAACAGTCGAATTCCACCACAGTAACGTTGTCTGACTTTCCAGGGTTTGTTGCAGCACCGGTTAGATAGTCAACACCTTGTGAGCGAACTAGCCACATGTCGATATCGTCACATGAACCTCCGCTTAGCGGGTTAGCCTGGCTGGGTTCTCCCCAATCTCCTAATTCCAATTCTGTGTAAGAGTTCTGTGTAGAGTCACCGAGTGAAGTGACCTGAGCTTGTGTTGACGAGGTAATAGGTCCTCTGTATGTGACGACTCTTTGTTGTTTTAGGTCGGCAAGTAATTCAAGAGTTACGATGTCATCATTTCCATCTCCATCCAAATCTGCAACTGCTAGATCCCACATCCAAACTACATCGTACTGCTCACCGATGGAGAAAGTGTCGACGTCACAGCCGTCGTTTTCTAGAATTGTTACGTTACCCAATTTGTTGACAACAACAGCGCCAGTTGAGTCTTGGCGCAGAGGGATGTTTCTAGCATAGATAACAATGTCAATTGCGTTGTCTCCAGTAAATTCACCGACTTCTACCTGTTGAGTGTTGGAGTGATCTTCGTAATTTGCATCTGAACTTGGATTACCTGAAGTCCAAACATCTGATCTCTTTTGGAACTGTCCATTTTCGTTCCACAGAATCGATATTTTGGTACTCCTGTCATTTGCGGTGACGATGTCTAAGTCGCCATCACAATCGAAGTCACCAAGGGCAACATCGACAGGGTCTGTTTCAGTTGTGTATGACCTCGATGTTGAAGCCGATACTAGGTTAGCAGCAGTTGTTGAAAGCAACATTACCAGGACGAGAAGCAGTGCGTTTCCGCGTCCATCTTTGTTCAAAGTCTTCCATTGCATTGTTATCACTCATCTGTGCGACACCAACTACCACTTTAATTCCTTTGGGAAAGTGAGCGTTTAACAAAAAACTAAATGCTTCGCAGTACGTCGATTTAAGAAAAAATGAAGAAAAATTACAATTTCTACTTGCTCGATAACCAAGCCGGCGATGGACCCCATGCAATTTCTTCGCCACCGTGAATCTTTACTAGCTTTCCTTGTTTGAATAAAGATTCAAGATAAACCTCTAATTCAATTCCTTCTCTATCACCCAAGTAATCACTTGCAGCAAGTGCTATCTCTTCAGTAACCAAGGCCGTCAAACCATGTTTTCTAACAGCGATTCTGAGTAATTCCTTCAACCATGCCTCAGCCATTGGATCAACTGAGGAGATTCCCTGGGCAGGCATTGGTTCTTCAACCATTTCTAATTCTTCACGAAGACGTTCTGAGCCTATCTTCTGAGGGGGTAAAATTCCGGTATCCGCTAATTTTGCCTGCAGATCTAATTCGCCTATTGGACGTCTTACTACGGGGATTCGGGAAGGGTCTGGTGCTGGCCCCATATCCTTTGGAGGACCATTTTCTGCAGGTTCTTCGCCATTATCGAAATCATAACTTGAGAGATTGGTGCTATCAACAGCCAGTGGCATCATCCAACCCACGTCTTCCATGCCTATTTCTTTGATTAGGGATTTTACCCATTGGTATTCACCCTCCAACAGAACATCAACATCATCGTCATCGCTTCGAAAGCGAAAACGAACATATCCAGACATATTCTGCATGATACTACCCTGTTAGTTCAAGGGATATAATCCATCGGTTAGTTTGCTAAGTTCCTCAAGACTGTGTGAAGGATTCCACCATTTCTGTAGTATTCTACTTCAACCGGTGTATCAAGTCTAACTGATGCTGTGAATTTAATCTCTGAACCATCTGATTTCGTTGCAGTTACCTCGATGTCCTGTAATGGTTGAACATCATCAGTCACAGGTATTTCGAATGATTCAGTACCGTCAAGACCTAACATGTCTGCACTTTCTCCTTCTTTGAAAGTTAAGGGGAGGACGCCCATTCCGACCAGATTAGATCGGTGAATCCTTTCGAAGGAAGTAGCAATTACGGCCTTAACTCCAAGTAAATAGGTTCCTTTTGCAGCCCAATCTCTGCTACTACCTGTGCCGTATTGAGAGCCCGCCAATACAATCATTGGACTTTTACTTGCCATTGCAGCGTCATAAACGAAAGTGACCTCTCCATTTTCATGATTGAGCGCATAACCGCCTTCAGTTCCTGGTGCTAACTGATTTCGAACTCTCACGTTAGCAAAAGTGCCCCTCATCATGATTTCGTGATTTCCTCTTCGACTACCAAAAGAATTGAAGTCACCTTGACTCACTCCCCTTTCTGTTAACCAGATACCAGCTGGGCCGTCTGCTGGGAAAGCCCCAGCTGGAGAGATGTGATCGGTGGTAATAGAATCTCCAAGTTTCAATAATACCTTAGCGCCCTGTATTGATGAAATCGGTTCTGGAGTTTTTGACAATCCTTGGAAGAAAGATGGCAACCTAATGTAAGTTGATTGTTCATCCCATGGGTAAAGTGGAGATGCTTCGCTTGGAATTGAATCCCATCTCGGTTCCTGCATGACTGTTGAGTATCTTTCTCTGAACATTTCTGGAGTAATTTTAGCCATTGCCTCGTTGAGTTGCTCAGCACTAGGCCAAACATCGCTAAGCATTACTGGAGTGCCATCTTCTGAATGCCCTAGTGGTTCGCTTGTTATATCGACATCAAGGCTACCTGCAATCGCATATGCAACTACTAATGGTGGACTTGCAAGATAGGATGCCTTTACCTTTTGATGAACTCTACCTTCGAAATTTCGGTTGCCTGAGATTACTGAGCCTACGATTAGATTCGCATCATCGATAGCTGCTTCGATATCCTCTGGTATAGGCCCAGAATTACCAATACACGTAGTACAACCATATCCTACATTGTTGAATCCTAATTCTGACAAGTCCTTGTCAAGCCCATTTGCTTCGTAGTATTCTGTAACTACTCTTGAACCGGGAGCCAGTGATGTTTTGACCCATGGCTTAACTGTCAAACCTCTCTTCAAAGCATTTCTAGCAAGAAGACCTGCAGCAAGCATTACACCCGGATTTGAAGTGTTAGTACAGGATGTAATTGCAGCAATAACAACATCGCCATGGTTAAGGTCATAGTCATCTCCAACCATGGAAGACTTTGATAGATCAGCCTGCGATAATCCATGACCTTGATGGCCTAATTCGTGAGTTAGTGATTCTCTGAAATGGGACGCCATATTTGACAAGTCGACCCTATCCTGAGGGCGCTTTGGACCTGCTAAAGCAGGCTGTACGGTTGAAAGGTCAAGTTCTAAAACAGCTGTGTAACTCTTCTCTTCATCTTCTTTATTGTACCACAAACCCTGGGCTTTACAGTATTCTTCTACAGCGACAACTTGGTCTTCTTCTCTACCAGATAATCGCATGTATGCGAGAGTGTTTTCATCCACAGGGAAGAAACCGCATGTTGCACCATATTCTGGCGCCATGTTTGCAATTGTTGCACGGTCTGGCAAGGATAATTCTGCCATTCCAGCACCAAAAAATTCTACAAATTTTCCAACAACCCCATGCTCTCTGAGTAATTCAACTATTCTCAGAGTCATGTCTGTAGCAGTAACTCCAGGGTTTAGTGAACCGTTTAATCTGAAACCAACAACGTCCGGTGCAAGCATGTAAATTGGTTGTCCCAGCATTACTGCTTCGGCCTCTATGCCCCCTACTCCCCAACCAAGGACACCTAATCCGTTAATCATGGTTGTATGTGAATCTGTGCCAACCAAAGAATCGGGAAGCCAAACACCATTTTCTTGCCTCGCTACAGTAGCAATCCATTCAAGATTTACTTGATGGACAATACCTCTTGATGGAGGAACTGCTCTAAAATTCTGAAGAGATTGCTGACCCCATTTAAGGAATGTATAACGTTCCATATTTCTGTGATATTCAATATCTAAGTTCATTTCAAGCGCCTCTGGATTTGCACCTGAAATATCAACTTGAACCGAGTGATCGATGACCAGGTCAACTGGAACTTGTGGATTGACCTTTTCAGGGTCTCCGCCCATCTCAACCATTGCGTCTCTCAATGCTGCTAAGTCTACTACTGCTGGAACTCCTGTGAAATCTTGTAGGATAACTCTAGATGGTCTGAACGGAATTTCTCCTCTCTCACCATCTGCTTTCCAGGCAGCTATGTTGCGGACATCTTTTTCTGTAATCAAAAAGCCATCACAATTCCTCAGAGCCCCTTCTAGAAGTACTCTGATTGAGTATGGTAGAGATTTTGTGTCTATGCCCGCCTCATCCAACGAGTCAAGAGCATGGTAAACTCCACCAAGTGGAAATTCTTTTTCAGACGAAAACGGATTGGCTTCGCTCATGTTCTAATGCGGATGGAACAATCATATGAAAGTGCCTTTTTTGTTTTCAATTCACCAGAATTGATACCAAGGTTCATCAGAATCTTTTACTCCATCATCTGTAATAATTATTGACCTGATTGTAACATCATTATTTGGTTTATCACTCGAGGTCTGAACCTTCGAAATTGAGTCTATGAATTCTAATCCATCAGTAACTGTACCATATACAGTATGACAAGATTGGGAAGAACAATCTTTGCCGCTAGTCCAGTCTAAGTGAGATGGCGGATCACCGCTTGGAACAATGTAAAATTGGCTTCCATCTGTGTTCAAACCAGCGTGTGCTGCGGCCAATGAACCTTCCTTATGCTTCAATCCATTCGTATGTTCACCAGGAAGTGACCATTGGCTTAAAGGACAGTTGTCAGCATTGTAATCTTCACCATTACTATTCGTGGTTTTCCCGTTGCAATAACCATACCATTTTGCTGTATATCCACCTTGACCATTGTTGAATTCAAAATCTCCTGACTGAATCATAAAGTTACTAATAACCCTGTGGAAAATAACATCATTATACCTCCCGGATTCCGAGAGAAGGATGAAATTTTCAACATGTAGAGGTGCTTCTGCCCGATGAAGCGCAATGGTGATATTCTCATCATGATAAACTCCAGCATTGTCTGTCCATGTGATTCTCATTATGGCTTCACCGTCTTCAAACTCTTCACTGCTTCCAATATATTGTACAGTACCCAGTATTAGGAGCAATGCTGCAGTCACAGCGAACAAGCCTGCTGGAGTAGGAGTTCCGTTGTTGATCAACCTAGGAATAATTGTCTCTGATATTCCTTTGTCTTGCATATCGTTTCTTATCTGATTGTACAAAGAATTTGCTTGCTTGTCTCTAGGGTTTTTGTTCACTGCTTCTCGCAATAACTTAGCTGCTTTGCGGTATTCGCTTCCGGAACCCGACTTCCCTGCTTGAATAAAAATCGCTTTGCCAGCAAGTCGCAACGTTGTGACTTCTGTCCCATCAGGGTCTGCCTTGCGCAGCAATTGAAGTGCTCCTTCGGTTTTTCCTTTGTCTAACATCTTTTCTGCATCCTTCCAAGATGCAGCCATATCGGCATCGGCCATAGTCCATCGAAATGGACTGTGTTTTTCAGCCCTACCCTCACTTTTGATTCCAAAACTATCGTCAACACATTCAAAGGCTATCCTCTATCGCAGACAGGCTGCGGTAGAGTCGTTTACGGGCGACATACCTAGGAGAAAAAAACTCATGGACAAAATCGTAAACGATTTCACCATCAATATCGCAACAGCAAACGGAACTGGTTCACAGTCAGCAAACTTGATTTTGCTACAAACTTTATTCGACATGGGGATACCTGTAAGTGGAAAGAATTTATTCCCCTCAAACATATCAGGCCTTCCAACATGGTACATCGTTAGACTTTCTGAAAAAGGCTACCAAGCACCGGGAGATAGAACTCACATTCAGGTTCTTGTAAACCCAGATACATGGGCTGAGGACCTTGCTGCAGTTCAACCTGGAACTGTTGTAATTTGGAATACCGATTCAAAGATGGAAATGGATAGGGAAGATGTCGTTTCTTATCCAGTGCCTATGACAAAGATTGCTCGCAGCTTGAATCCAAAACTTGCCAGAATGATTGCAAACGTGGTTTATGTTGGAGTCATTGCTGAATTAATTGGAATGGATCAAGAAGTTCTTGAGGCCGCTATTGCAAAGCAATTTGGTGGCAAAGAGAAAGCAATCGAGTTAAACTCAGAAGCATCTAGACTAGGTAGAGCATATTGTGCCGAAGAACATGTGAAAAGTGACCCATACTATGTAGAAGCAAGAGACGTCAAGGAAGGCGGTTTCTTCATAGAAGGAAACGATGCAACAGCATTAGGTTCCATATTTGGTGGCGTACAAATGCTTGCCTGGTATCCTATTACTCCATCATCCAGCCTTGCTGAAGGAATTATTGGATGGTTACCTGAACTTAGAACTCATGAAGGGAAGGCGACATATGCTGTACTTCAAGCAGAAGATGAGCTGGCAGCTGCAGGAATGGTAATTGGTGCTGGCTGGGCTGGTGCAAGAGGAATGACTGCAACATCTGGACCGGGTATCTCATTGATGCAAGAGTTCATTGGACTTGCTTACTTTGCTGAAATCCCTTCTGTATTCTGGGACGTTAACAGAGTCGGACCATCTACTGGACTGCCGACACGAACGCAACAAGGTGACTTGACAATGCTGTATGAAGGAAGTCATGGTGACACTCAACACATTGTATTTATTCCAGGAACCGTTGAGGAATGTTTCGAATTCGGCTGGAGAATATTTGATGCTGCAGAAAGATTCCAAACCCCTGCATTCGGTTTTTCAGACCTAGACTTGGGAATGAACAGATGGGCATCAACTGGTTTCGAATATCCTACAGAGTCAATGGATCGAGGAAAAGTTGTCCTTACCAAAGAACAAATGGATGCAATCGAAAACTATGGCAGATATCGTGATGTTGACGGCGATGGAATACCATACAGAACATTGCCTGGTTCTGGACTTGACCCTATTCTTTACAGAGGAACAGGTCACGATGAAGATGGTAAGTATTCTGAAAAGCCAGACGTATATTACAAACTAATGCAGCGACTAAAGCAGAAAATCGAAGGCGCAAGAGACCTTCTACCTGCTCCTGTCATGAGAGAAGAAAAAGAGCAGGATGTTGGAATCGTATTCTATGGTTCGATGGAAAACACAATAGAAGAAATTGATGACATCTTAGAAGAAGCAACTGGTAAGAAAGTTAGCACATGTAGAGTAAGGGCTCTTCCAATGCACAGCGAGGTTCAGAATTTCATTGAAAGACACAATACAGTGATTATTCTTGAAATAAACAGAGATGCACAATTATATGGAATCATCCGTAAAGAGTATCCTAACCATCTAATTCCAAAGATTCACAGCGTTGCATACAGCGATGGTATGCCACCAAGAGCAAGACTCTACGCTGAGAAAATAATGGAAGTTCTAGAGGAGGTGGGACAATGAGCGAAAAACCAGTAAGAGCGGTAAAACTCAACGTGATAAACGAACCAAAGGATTCCTACACAGGTGGCCCTTCTTCACTTTGTCCTGGTTGTGGACACGATCAAATTTCCAGCGTAATAATCAACTCCGCATGGGACAATGGAGTCCAACCTCATAGAATTGCAAAGATGAGCGGTATAGGTTGTTCATCAAAAACACCTGCGTATTACCTTGGTAAATCTCACGGATTCAATACTGTCCACGGAAGAATGCCATCTGTAACAACAGGTGCGAATGTGGTCAATAAAGACCTAACTTACCTTGGAGTATCTGGTGATGGCGACTCTGCATCGATTGGAATTGGACAACTCATTCACGCTATCAGGAGAAACCTAAACATGGTTTACATTATTGAGAACAATGGAGTATACGGATTAACCAAAGGTCAGTATTCTGCTACAGCAGATGTTGGTTCTAAGAAAAAGAAGGGAGCAGTGAACGAGACTCAACCTATTGATTTGTGTGCTCTAGCAATAAACCTAGGATGTTCATTCGTTGCAAGGTCATTCAGCGGTTCAAAGAAACAACTAACTGCCATCATCAAGGCTGCTATGTCACACAAAGGGTTTGCCTTAATCGATGTGATTAGCCCTTGTGTTACATTCAATAATAACGATGAATCCCTGAGATCATATGGATATGTAAAGGGCAATCAATCTGAACTACATTCAGTAGGATATATCCCTCACTTCTCTCCAGTAGAACAAGTAGAAGTTCCTGCGGGGTCTTACAGAGATATCACCCTTCATGATGGCTCTACAATGCGATTGGAGACAATTTCTGAGGAACATGACATAGGTGACGCTATGGCGGCATTAGCAGCTATCCACGAAGCGGATGCTGAAAGAAAGCACGTCATGGGACTATTGTATTTCGATGGGGAGAAGCCAGCATTAGAGGATGAACTAAATCTTCATGAAACCCCTCTAGTTGAGATGCAAGAAGACATACTGCGTCCAAGTAAAGATGCTTTAGAAAGCGTGATTTCAAGTCTACGTGGATAATTCTTTTCACCGTTTATTTGAAGAATGAGTGCTCGGTCGGGCTGTTGCTAGTCTCTTAGTGTAGCGGTCCATCATGGTGGGTTCTGGTCCCGCCGACCTCGGTTCGAATCCGGGAGAGACTACTTCTAAATCCAAACGTCATTATCTGCGGTTAATTTGCTGTCAGATTCACCTGTGTTAACAACACCTTTCGGCTCTACAAGTAGAACTTTACACTCCTCATCTGCAAACGGTTTGTGTTGTACTCCTTTAGGAACAACATACATTTCCCCTTCATTGAGATTTATGGTCTCCTCATCAAATTCTATTTTCATCGACCCTTCAATCACGATGAATACTTCGTCGGTATCCGAATGATTATGCCAAACAAATTCGCCCTGGATTTTTACCAACTTGAATTGGTAATCATTCATTTCAGCTATTACTTTTGGAGTCCAATGCTCACTAAATTTTCCTAACTTTTCTTGGAAATTTATCTTGGTCATCTAATCATCCTCAATCTTCTGTGGTGGGGTCCCAGCCAGAGATATATCCACATTCCATTGCCTTGATTGCATCCATTTCTCCTGATATATCAACATCAAGAGAGGCAAGGTTTTCTCTAATCCTGTCTGGATTACTTGACTTTGGAATTGTTATGCATCCACTGTCATAACAGAATTTAATCGCTACCTGCGCGGGCGTGCAGCCAATTCTTTCTGCGATTGCTGCTAGTTCCGGGTCGTCTACTTTGTGACCTCTAGCAAGTGGAGAATATGCCATTACTTTAGCACCGACATCTGCAGTGGCTGCCATCAAATTTGGTCTTTGCAACCAAGGGTTGAATTCAACTTGATTGACTGAAGGAAGATAAGTTGCATATTCTTTCATTGCTTCGAGATGTGCGATTCCATAATTTGACACACCAATCGATTTGACCCATCCTTGTTCCAAACAGTATTCCATTCCTTTCCACACAGGTATCCTGTGTTCAGGATTTTCTGGTGGTGCGTGAACAAGGTAAAGATCGATATAATCAGTGTCTAGAAGTTCGAGCGACTTCTTGCAATGCTCAATTGTGTCTTCATACCCTGTTGCGTGTGTTCTTCGGAGTTTTGTTGTAATGAATACCGATTCCCGGTCTACCCCTGCTTCTTTGAGTGCTTGGCCAACTTCTTGCTCGTTATTGTAAGCCCTTGCCGTATCAATGTGAGTATAACCGCATTCTAGAGCCGTTAAAACTGAATTTTTACATTCTCCCCCTTCAGACATTAGGAATACTCCTAGTCCAAATTGAGGGACTTCGTGAACGTATGCTTCTCCTTCTGATGTATTGTGACTAATACGCATATATCTCGCAATAGTTCACACTTGATGAATCCACCGTCGGTAAAATTCACTCTTTTGACCAGGTTTTGCGCATGGCAAGGCCTGCAGATTCGCCAGCTTCCATCGCTTCCATGTTATGTTCAACCATCATATGTTTAACCAATTCATGTTGAACAATTGATTTGTTGCAGACCAAACATTCTACTCTTCTAGGTGGTCTGTGACCTGCAAAATATGCACGACCATCCCTTGTAGAAAGCATTCTACCAGTCTTGAATAATACTGAAATTCCCATCAATCCAAATAGAAGCAAACAACATCCCAATGCAAAAGACATAGCGCTAGTGGATGGTTTCTGTTCCAATTTTATGTCTTGGTACATCCTACCATCCGGTGATTGCTCCTTCGCTCCTAAATCAATCGTGTGCGGGAAATCTTCTCCCAAAATTGATAGTAAGACAACGGTGTTGTTTTCCTCAGAATCCACTTCTAGAATTATAGTGTAAACCCCATTAATATCAGTCATTGCCGAGATTCCTTTGTATTGCGAGCAATAATACTGGTCGTTAGTGCAATCAATAGCGATGTCTCGGGCACCGACTGGGGAGTTGTCAGAATATGTTACCTGACCGGTTATGATGTAGGATTCAGCGCTGACGCTAGTTGAAAATAATGCTAACAATAGCAGAACTAGAATCCTCTTCATGTGATTGAACGATACTGATTGACTTTTAGATACTTGATTAATTCCATGAAAATTCATTCTTTGTCAACCTAAGTTTTGCGACCCTTTTGGCCTTGTGCAAATTAGTTGTGGGGAATACAATAAATTCACTCAGGATTATATTGCCCATCAGGCGCAATTTG
>PBXF01000031.1 GCA_002727515.1 Methanobacteriota archaeon | reverse complement strand
ATTACATCGTGGGAGATTTCGCCAGCACTGCCAAGTGGTTTGACATTTGGTACAAGCAACGAAGCGAGTTGGGGTATTCCAACGGTCTTGCAAACAACGGCGGTTACATACACAATTTGGGCGAACAACAGCGGTGGTTCAGTCAATGCAACTGTGAACATCACAGTGAACGATGAAGTTCCTGATATCTCTTACAATCCAGACTGGTTTGTATTGACCAACAATACGGCCATGTCTCCGACTGCGACACCAACCAATTCTGGTGGTGCGGTTCCGTCAACCATTGTGGATTCTTCTGGCACTGCTACAGCATATACTTCCATTGCCATCGATTCGAGAGGTTACAAGCACATTTCATACTATGACTCCACCACTATTGACCTGAAGTATGCGACGGATAAATCCGGCTCCTGGGTTACCACTTCGGTTGACACAACAGGTGATGTGGGTTATATGAGCTCAATCGCTATCGATTCCAACGATAATGTCCACATTTCATACTTCGATTACTCCAATCTAGACCTCAAGTATGCCACCTGTTCAAGCGGGTGCACGAACGCAAGCAATTGGGACCTAGTCTCAGTTGACACATCAGGTGATGTAGGACGATACACTTCAATCGCCATCGATTCGAACGATGGTGTCCATATTTCCTACTATGATTTATCCAATACAGACCTCAAGTACGCCACCTGTTCAAGCGGTTGCACAACCGCAAGCAATTGGGACAANGTATCCGTCCACACATCAGGNAATGTNGGCGTANTACNCNTCNATNNCCATNGATTCCAACGATGCNGTCCATATTTCCTANCAAGNNTATANCTANNNGTGANCTCNNGTATGCCACNTGTTCAAGCGGNTGCACAACCGCAANNAATTGGNGCANANCCNCCGTAGACACAGCAGGTAATTCTGGAGAATGGAGTTCAATCGCTATCGATTCCAACGGCGGTGTTCACATTTCCTACTACTCGAAACACACATGGATAAGCGGTTCCACTAGATCTCTCAGGTACGCCGCCTGTTCAAGCGGGTGTACATCCGGAAGCAACTGGGACAAAGTTGTCATAGAAGAATCAAGCACGTATACCATAGGAACTCACACTTCCATCGCCATTGATTCCAATGATGGTCTTCACATCTCCTACTATGATGATCTCAATGACGACCTCGGGTATGCGACTTGTTCTTCCTCGTGCTCAACCACAACTATAACAGGTGCACCAGTGAATTGGAACACAAAAACGATTGACACAACAGGTAATGTAGGTAGACACAGTTCAATCCTCATCGATTCCAATGATGTAGTCCACATTTCCTACATTGATTCTGCCAATAAATACCTCAAGTATATCGTTCTCGATTCATCTTCGAATATCTATGGATACTCGATTAGTCCAGACCTGCCTGAAGGATTGAATCTAAACGCGCTCACAGGTGAGATTTCGGGAACTCCAACTGAGTTGTCGACAAATACAACATACACGATTACGGCAAGGAACAGTGGTGGTGTGAACACGACCACCATTACTATCGAAGTAATTGATAATGTCCCAACGGTTTCATACTCGCCTGAGAATTTGACGCTAACAAATAACACAGCGAGTGCAAGTCTACCACTCNNTCCAACGATTAACGGTTCAGGGGTAATTACATCTTGGGANATTAATGCAACNCTGCCAAGCGGAATTTTNCTTGGTTCTAGNAACGGTACCTTCTANGGAACTCCAACTGAATTGTGGGCTACAACTGCATATATGGTCTGGGCTAACAATTCAGGAGGGTCTACAGTTGCCTATGTAAACATCACAGTCGATGATCAAGTTCCAACAGGAATAAGCTACAATCCAGAAAATATCACGCTAACCAACAATACTGTTCCGAGTAATTGGCCATTGGCTCCGTCGTTATCTGGGTCTGGTGAAATCAATTCTTGGTCATTGAATAATACGGTATTGCCTACTGGTATTTCGTTTGGAACAAATAACGGTACAATCTATGGAATTGCAACCCAACTGTGGAATACAACCGCATACAAGGTTTGGGCTAACAATAGCGGAGGTTCTGTAGAAGTCTACTTTAATTTGACAGTTAACGACCAACTACCAACAATATCCTATTCACCAAGTTCGTTGACATTGACAAATAATACGAATAGTCCAGACTTGCCACTTGCACCTAGCATAACCGGAGCAGGTGAAATTATCACATGGGAAATCAATGCAACATTGCCNTCTGGTATTTCATTCGGTGCAAATAACGGTACATTCTGGGGTACACCAAATGAATTATCGGCAGCAAAATCATACACTATTTGGGCAAACAATTCTGGTGGTTCTGTCGTTAAAACTCTGACAATTACGGTTAATGATCAAGTACCAGTTCTNTCATACAATCCAAATTCACTGGTTCTNACTAAGGGCGAGCAAAGCACTGACTTGCCACTAGATGCAATTTTGACTGGCCCTGGAGTAATTCTGACATGGCAAATAGCTGGAACGTTACCAAACGGTCTCAATTTCGGCACTAACAACGGTACAATTTGGGGTGTGCCAACAGAGTTGCAAACCACTGCCACATCCTACGTGATTACGGCAAGTAATAGTGGAGGTTCAACGAATGCAACGGTTACTATTACAGTTAATGACCGAGTGGCAAATATTTCCTATTCTCCAGATGAGTTGAACCTTACAAAGGGAGTATCAAGCAGTGAATTGCCACTAGAGCCTAACAACACAGGTGGAGATGTCGTCACTTGGGAAATCAACGCCAGCCTGCCTAACGGTCTGTTCTTTGGTTCAAACAATGGAACAATTTACGGAACACCTACCGAACTTTGGACGCAAACTCCATACAAGGTCTGGGCGAATAACAGCGGTGGTTCAAGTGTCGATTACCTGAACATCACGGTAATTGATGTCCTTGCGAATTTCGCATATAATCCATCTAACTATACGGTAGTTAGAGGATATACAATGTCCAATATAACGACTAATAACACTGGAGGGGATGTTGTTACTTGGACTATTTCACCATCGTTACCATATGGACTCAAATTCGATAGTGGAACAATTTCTGGTCGACCTCTAGGTGCAATGAGTGTGACGACATTCACTGTTTACGGCAATAACACCGGCGGTTCTGCATCGGCTACATTCAATCTTACAATTAATGAGCCAACACCTAACGTTGATTACAACCCTGACAATTACACTGTGATCAATGGAACCACAGTTCAAATCGACCCTATACTTCTTTCAAATCCTCCGGCAGGATCTGTATCCATCATTACTTCTACAGCCACTGCAGAAGACTGTCTCATTAGAATGGGAGACCTGATTTTCTATCATGGTTCAGATAGCAACGGAAGAGAACTGTGGGCGTTTAATCATACACAACCTTCCTCAGTAACCAATCCATACATGGTTAAGGACATCAGAACAGGTTCAATGGGAGCTTTGAGCGGAGATTGTAATGATATGTTGGTTGTCAACAATACACTGTACTTCCGTGCTGATGATGGAACACACGGTGTCGAATTATGGAAGACCGATGGTACATCCAGCGGAACTGAAATGGTGAAAGATTTAGCAAGTGGCTCTTCGAATGTTGATGATTTCATGAGCATAGGTGACAAATTGTTCTTCAATGCCTACTTTGGAGGACAGTATCGAAGATTTGTCTCGGATGGAACAAGTAATGGAACAGTTCAGATAGGTTCTGGAACTTCAAACAGCAACAGTGATTTCCAACCAATGATAGAGTATAATGGCTCGATATATGGACAAGGTTGGTTTGGTACAAGAGAGTTGTTTTCTCTCAATGAAACTTCATATGAACTTGTAACAACTACTGGTGGCTCTCATACGAACCCGAGATCATTAACTATCTTCGATGGATGGTTGTATTTCCTAACGTATTCTTCCTCCTCAGGAACAGGGTGCCTATTCAGAACTAATGGTACAGCAGATGGAACTTCTATGTTTATCTGTGGCACACCGCCTCATTCTCCAGGAGCCAACCCGAATGAAATGGCAGTATTCAACGATGAACTGTATTTCATAAGAACATCTACCGGATACGGCCACGAATTATGGAAGACTGATGGAACCTCATCTGGCACGGTTATGGTTAAGGACATAGTATCAGGCATAGGTTCAGGATTCTGTTCATCAGGTTCATCCGGTTCATGTAGTGGTGGTAATTCTATGTACGTTACAGGGGATTACTTATTGTTCAATGTNGACTCCAATNGCGATAATTTCCAAGAGTTATGGCGAACTGATGGAACTTCAACAGGTACTGTTTTGTTAGCAAATGTCACNGTAGCCAACAGACCGGTTTACTGGCATCAAGTCGAAGATGTGGTGTATTTCAGAGGCCAATCAGAAAATAACGCAGGTCAGGAGTTATGGCGTACGGATGGAACAACGGTAGGAACTATGATGGTTGATGACATTCGAGCAGGAGTACAAAGTAGTGTTCCGAAGCATATTTTGGATGTTAATGGAACATTATACTTCATAGCACACGATGGATCTAGTTCTGGATTGTACGAATTAGAAAATTCTTCAAACGGAATTATAGGAGCGCCTTCAAGTTGGTCAATCTCACCTTCACTTCCATCTGGTCTTTCCTTCGATACGAACAATGGTAAGATTTCAGGAGAACCTACTGAACTAAGCAATACCACGCTTTACAACATAACTGCGAGCAACGCTAACGGAAGTTCTACCACGAGCATTTACCTGACAATTATTGACAATGTACCAGGATTGTCATACTCCCCTGAGAATCTAACTCTTACAAAGAATGAAACTAGTAACATCTTGCCACTTACGCCGACTTTGACTGGTGCTGGTGAAATTGTAACTTGGGAGATTAGTCCAAGCCTGCCATCAGGTTTGAACATCGGCTCAAGCAACGGAACAATTTGGGGTATTCCGACCATATTGCAAACCAGTGCGATAACATATACCGTTTGGGCAAATAACAGCGGTGGTTCGGTGAATGTAACTCTCAATATCACAATCAATGACCAAACTCCAATCATCTCTTATTCTCCAGAGAATTTCACACTTACCAAGGATAATCAGAGCAGTATCTTNCCTCTTGTTCCTTCTTTGACNGGCGAAGGAGTTGTCATCACATGGGANATTAGTCCAAGTCTACCGACTGGNCTNAACTTTAGCTCAAGCAACGGAACGATTTCGGGTATCCCGACAGTATTGCAGACCTCTCCAGTAACTTACCTAATATGGGCAAATAACAGTGGAGGTGCGGGCATTGCTTACATCAATATCACGATAGTTGACCAAATACCAACTCTTGATTACATCCCAGAGAATTTGACACTGACTAAGGGTAACCAGAGTAGTGACTTACCACTCAATGCAACCTTGACAGGNCCTGGTGTNATTACNTCATGGGAAATCTCGCCAACACTACCTCTTGGTCTCAATTTCGGTACGAATAATGGAACGATATGGGGAATACCAACGGTACTGCAAACCACAGCAGTAACCTACACGGTATGGGCAAACAACAGTGGAGGCTCTGTTGATAAAACGATCAACATTACAATCAACGACCAAGCACCTGGTCCGTTTGAGTATATTCCAGAAAATAATACTTGGACTAACAATACACCAGCTTCTGTCGGACCATCTTTCATCAATAACACTAGTGGAAGTAACACAAATACTGGAGGAGTAGTTACGTCTTGGGCAATCAATGGCACGATGCCAAGCGGAATGACATTCAACATAACAACAGGAAATATTTCAGGTACTCCTACTGAATTGTGGAATCAGACCTCCTACATGGTGTGGGCTAACAATAGCGGAGGCTCGAGTGTAGCTTACCTCAACATCACAGTTGTTGACCAACTGCCAGGTATCGTATATTCACCGGATAATTTGACATTGAGTAATAATACNAATTCGACAGATTTGCCACTTGCTCCAACAATTACAGGTCCTGGTGTAATTACCTCCTGGTACCTCAACGCNAGTTTGCCAAACGGATTGATATTCAACAACCAGACTGGTGAAATTTCAGGAATTCCAACTCAACTTTGGAACATGACACATTACATGGTCATGGCAAACAACTCCGGAGGTTCAGTGACTGCGTACTTCAATTTGACAGTTAACGACCAACTGCCAAATATTACGTATTCGCCAGATAACATAACACTCTACAATAACACTCACAGCAACGATTTACCATTACATCCAACAATAATTGGACAGGGTCAAATTTTGGGCTGGGGAATCAGCCCAGACTTACCAAATGGTCTGAACTTTGGAAGTGATAACGGTACAATTTGGGGTGTAGCGAGAGAGAGAATGAACACGACTATGTTCACGATTTGGGCAAATAACTCAGGCGGAGAATCAATGGCTTATCTGAATCTAACAGTCATTCATCAAGAGCCTTCATTCAACTATTCNGCATTAGATCTCTATCTGATAAACAATACACAGATGACCAATGTTTCAGCAAATGTAACCGGTGGAGAAATTGTGTCTTGGCAATCATCTCCAACATTACCGCTTGGATTAACTCTCGAGTCTAACGGTAATATCTCTGGAATTCCAACCGTGGTGCAAAATCGTACAATGTACAGAGTGTGGGCAAATAACACAGGTGGCTCTCACCTCGTCTTCCTCAACATTACGATATACGACCCGATTGCATCTCTGGATTACATCCCAGAAAATATCACATTAACAAGAAACGTGACTATGACTAATTTGTCTGCAATCCATTCAGGAATAATCGATTCATGGGCAATTTACCCTGAATTGCCAGAAGGTCTGAACTTCACTAATGGTACAATCTCAGGAACGCCAGCGAATAACATGACGAAAACCACNTACACAGTTTGGGCAAATAATACGGGTGGAGAAGTTTCACACACTATCAATATCACAATACTTGAACCAGCTGTGATTATCAATTACGATCCAAGCAACATCTTGTTGGTTAACAACACAAATAGCACTGACATGCCAATGGTTCCAATAATTCAAGGAGAAGGTGTTGTAGATACGTGGGAGATATATCCTGAATTGCCAGCAGGTCTGAATTTCAGCAGTACTAATGGTTCGATATATGGTGTTGCTAGAGAATTGCAGGTACTTCCGGTCAACTACACAATTTGGGCTAATAATAGCGGTGGAGTTGGAGTTACTAACATTACAATCAGAATTGTAGATGAGTTGCCGAATATCACCTATCCTGGCGATTTGGAACTGGTCAACAATACAAATAGCTCAGCACTTCCAATGTTCCCGATAATCAATGGTTCNGGAGAAATCCTCACTTGGGAAATCAATGCAACTCTACCTTCTGGTCTAAACTTCAGCGCAGAAAATGGTTCGATAAGTGGAGTTGCTAGAGAATTGTGGAATAAGACTCAATACACAGTTTGGGCAAATAATTCTGGAGGAACTGTGAACATCACTTTCAACATAACAGTGGTTGACCAAGTGCCAGAAGATATCGGTTATCCATTCTACAGCCTCGTTCTTACCAAGGATACCAACAATACTGGATTACTACCGTTAACGCCGAATTTGGTTGGACCTGGTGNAATTACCTCATGGGAAATCAATGCAACTCTACCTTCTGGTCTAAACTTCAGTTCAGAAAACGGAACAATTTACGGAATACCTAACGTTCTATCTTTGCAACCTCAATACTTCAAGATCTGGGCGAACAACTCTGGCGGTTCAGTAAACGCATCTGTAAGTATAACAATTTACGACCAAGTTCCGATTATCTACTACAATCTCACTCAGGTTGTTGTAAAGAATGATACTGTCATGACTCCACTAATTCCTGTCCTCGAGGGTGGATTGCCGGTAACGTTTGCAATACATCCTCCTCTGCCAGTAGGAATCAACTTCGGTGAAACTAACGCAACAATNTGGGGATACCCGACTGAATTGTCCTCAAGGACGGAATACACAATTTACGCTAACAATTCCGGTGGAAGTGGCTCTACAATCCTGTATCTGACAGTCGAAGATAAGGAACCAGGATTCTATTATCCAGAAATTGAACTTGTAATGTATGCAAACAACGACCCGATTGAATTACCTATGGAAGCATTATCTTATGGTGGAGAGGTAGAGAATTGGTCGATTACACCACTACTTCCTGAAGGTCTAGTGTTCGGAGTTCTAAATGGAACGTTCTGGGGTTCACCANATGAAGGTAAGGTAAGAACTCAATACAATATTACAGCATACAATCCACTTGGAACTTACACAGTATCAATTAATTTGACAGTCTATGACTTTGTATTCGATGATGAATTAGACCCTGTTTATGTGGCGAATGGAACATTCATGCCNAATATCGTNCCAGAGTACAGAATACCTGGTGCTACATATTCGGCATATCCTGAACTTCCATATGGACTCTCGATTAACCCGATTAACGGTGTAGTTAGCGGAAGACCAAATCAAACAATGGAGTTGACTGCATACACACTATTCGCAAACATTAGCGTCTACTCGATGAATGTGCCAATAAACATTGCAATATTCCCAGATAATGACTTAGATGGCTTACCTGATGAATTACCAGAAGGTGANAATTATCTTGACTTGGAAGAAGATATTGATGATGACAATGATTTGGTAGATGACGCCTCCGAAATAGAGTGTAAAACAGATCCAATGGATTCAGATGACACACCTGAATTCGACTCTAAGGGTAACTGTCTACCTGAAGATGATGGAGGGTATAATTACATGATTTGTTTGCCGATTATACTTCTAGTGATATTAGTTCTAGTAGCTCTAATTGCTAAGTTCATGCAAAGCAAAGATGAGGATGAGATTGAAGAATGGATGAAGTCCATTCAAAAGGATGACGACGGAGTATCCTGGGCTGAAGATAAAGATGGAAATTGGCATCGTAAAGATGTAGGCTCTAGCACATGGGAAAAGTGCGATAAGCCCGACCACTTGTGAGTCCAGATTCTACATCACAGGTCCTCTAATCAGGAATGCTATCCAAAGTAGGCTTAGTAGAGTTCCACATATTTTGAAGATCCTCGGTCCATGGATTTCATGAGAAAATGTGTTTGACAACTTNTCTCCAAAGATTGTCCATAGAATCATTGCAGTCACACAAACAACTAGTGTAATCAATATTATCACCAAGATTCCTACGAAACCACCCCCTAATGGTTTGATGAATTGGCTCATCATGATGATGATGAATGCCCATTCTTTTCCGTTAACATACTGCATTGCGATACCGGTTTTGATGCCCAAGGCGCCCTCTGCTGTACTGGATGTGATTTTAGTCGGGTCAAACCTAAACATTGCGAAGGCCATAGCACCTAGGAAAATCATCCCTATCCAATGAAGAATTTCAAGTGCAGTTTTGTTTCCATCAAGAGAGTTGACTAAAAATCCNATAAACAACTCTATCGAGACAAAACCAATNGCCATCCCGAAGATTAGTTTGATGTTTGCTTTCTTTCCAAACAGGCCACTGTGAGCGAAACAAGTCATTGCATTAGGACCAGGTGTAAGCAAACCAATTGCAAGCAGAAGTAGCAATTTTACAAGAGCGGTTTCTGCATCCACGAACCCAAGCGACCCTATCATGATAAATAATCATTGATANTTACGGTCAAAATCACATATTGCGTCTGTATTGTCCGCCAACTGCGAACAACGCATCAGTAATTTGTCCCAACGNGGCAACCTTTGTGGTTTCCATCAGTTCTTCGAAAACATTTCCACCCATTCTTGCAACTTCCTGCAATCTGTTGAGCGCTTCCTCGTCTTTTGTGATAGATTGAGTTCGCTCCAAGCATGCCTGCTTTTCATCAGGGNTCGCTCTTGCTAATTCCATATCGAATTCGTCAGCAGCACTTTCATCGAAATCCTGAGCATTTGGATTCAGGAATGTGTTAACTCCGATAATAGGAAGGGTGCCATCGTGTTTGAGATGTTCGTAATACATACTTTCATCTTGGATTTTGCCTCTTTGATACATTGTTTCCATTGCTCCGAGAACACCGCCTCTTCGAGATATTGCTTCGAATTCTTGTAGAACGGCNTCCTCGACTAAGTCGGTTAATTCCTCGACNATGAATGAGCCCTGCATAGGGTTTTCAGTTTTGGTCCANCCACTTTCCTTGTTGACGATTAATTGGATCGCAAGNGCCCTTCTAACCGACTCTTCAGTAGGAGTTGTAATNGCTTCATCATATGCGTTTGTGTGCAGCGAGTTTGCATTGTCCTGAATTGCAAGTAAGGCTTGCAGTGTAGTCCTAATGTCGTTGAAGTCAATCTCTTGTGCGTGAAGGCTTCTTCCACTTGTTTGAATGTGATACTTTAGTTTCTGACTTCTTTCATCAGCCCCGTAAAGGTCACGCATTGCAACTGCCCAAATTCTTCTAGCAACTCTGCCGATTACCGTGTATTCGGGGTCTAAGCCATTTGAGAAAAAGAATGAGAGGTTAGGTGCGAATTCAGCAACGTCCATNCCCCTNCTTCTGTAATATTCGACATAGGTGAATCCGTTAGCTAGAGTGAATGCAAGTTGGGTAATTGGGTTAGCCCCTGCNTCTGCAATGTGGTATCCTGAAATAGATACAGAGTAGTGATTNCTAACACCATGATCGATGTAGTATTGCTGGACATCNCCCATCATCTTTAGTGCGAATGGAGTTGAGAAGATACAGGTGTTTTGTGCTTGGTCTTCTTTGAGGATATCTGCTTGCACAGTGCCTCTTACCGTTTGCAAAGTCTTTGCTTTAATTTCTGCATAAGTCTCAGCATCGACTAATTCGTCTCCTCTCTTTCCAACNGTTGATAATCCAAACCCATCGTGGCCTTCAGGCAANTCNCCTCTGTAACCGCTTGCGTCTAACTTCATCTGTATGTGCTTCTCAACCTGCTGGTCGATTGCAGCATTGAGGAAGAATGCGAGAATAATAGGGGCAGGTCCGTTTATTGTCATCGATACAGACGTGTTCTTGTCACATAGGTCAAATCCAGAGTAAAGGCGCTTTGCATCNTCGATGCTTGCGATTGAAACTCCNGAATTACCTACCTTCCCCCAAATATCAGGGCGGCGGTCTGGGTCTCGACCGTATAGGGTTACACTGTCGAAAGCGGTGGAAAGTCTGACGTAATCCTGCCCTTGTGACAGAAGATGGAATCTTCTGTTTGTCCTTTCTCCTTCTCCTTCACCTGCGAACATTCGAGCACTCAACTCGTCAGTTCGCTTGAATGGGAAAACACCTGATGTGTAAGGGAAATGCCCTGGAGCATTTTCTTTCATTATCCACGAGAACATATCTCCATCATCGCTCATTTTTGGAAGAGCAACCCTAGGTATCATCTGATGAGACAAGGATTCTGTAACCGTTGAAACAGTGAATGGTTTTCCACGAACATAGTAAGTGTATTCTCCAGTGGAGTATTGTTTTGCCAGTTCTCTGAAACCATCAACAGTCTCTCTTGCTTCGGCAATTTCTTCCTGAAGTTGTTCGATNTGCTCATCGACATCTTTCGAAATGGATGGAAGTTCAGCNTTTGCGGTTTCAAGATGCTGAACTAGTCGTAACTTTTCTGACATTTCGGAATTAGCAGCATGATATTCACGAACCGTAGAAGCAATTTCTGATAGATAGTGAACTCTTTCTGGAGGTATTACTCCTTTTCTTTCGCCGATGTTTCCAATAGGCTCACTAGCATTGAAACCAACCATTCCTGCAAGTTTCTGCCAAAGAACATCGACTCCAGGATCTGCAAATTGGCTAGCAATTGTAGCGACAACAGGTAGTTCTTCATCCTCAACATCGAACATGTTACGATTTCTTCTAACTTGCTTTCGAATCGCTCTTAGCGCATCCTCACTGCCTCGCTTCTCGTATTTATTCAAGACAACCAGGTCGGCAACATCCAACATTTCGATTTTCTCAAGTTGNGTGTGAGCNCCAAATTCAGCAGTCATAACGTACAACGAGTGGTCAGAAACGGTTGTAATAGCGTCACTGCCTTGTCCAATACCGCTTGTTTCACAGAAGATTAAATCGAAGCCGACAGCCTTAGCTGCCTCAATTGCNCTGTCTAGATTTGCACTGATTTCAGAGCCGCTGCCACGGCTTGCCAAGGAGCGCATGTACAGATTATTGTTAGAGAGAGAATTCATTCGAATTCNGTCACCAAGTAGTGCTCCACCAGTTCGCTTTCTTGTAGGGTCAACACACAACAAGCATACTTTCTTGTCAGGGTTATCACGCATAATCCGNAGCATCAATTCATCCAATAGACTNGACTTTCCTGCACCACCAGTTCCTGTAAAACCGATTACAGGGACTTCTTTATCGCTTGAGCGAACCTTGGAAATCGCCGATTTGAAATCAGAATCATCCGCTGATTCAGATAGAGTAAGAAGTAGTCCTACCTTTGCCATATCTTCAGGCGTTATTGGACTATCNAGGCTNGATAACCTGTCTTTGGAGATTAGGTCGACGCTACTTGCTGTCCCCATTAGGTCATGGATCATGCCCATTAATCCCATCTTTCTGCCATCATCAGGAGAATAGATTCGGGAAATNCCGCTCTTGTGGAGATCTCTAATTTCTGGAGGTGTAATCGTTCCACCACCGCCTCCAAAGATTCTGACATGTTCACAACCTGCTTCGTCAAGTAATTGTCGAATGTAGGTGAAGTATTCCATATGGCCTCCTTGATAGGAGGTTAAAGCAACAGCGTGTGCGTCTTCTTGTACAGCACAGTCAACAACATCCTTGGCAGACCTGTCGTGACCTAGATGGATGACTTCAGCACCGCTGGTCTGAATCAATCGTCGCATGACGTTAATCGCAGCATCGTGGCCATCAAACAGGCTTGCTGCTGTGATGACACGAACCGGTCCGGTCGTGGTTTCGAACACAGGTGCCTCATCCGACATAGTCCTACGGACTATGCTTTGCTTCATCATGATACCGTTCAAATCAAAGGCCGATTTTGCCCTCTTGAAACCATGCGACCCCGGTGGGTAATGAGTCCTGAAGAGGTCGCAATACTCGATGCTAATGCAGAGGCATTGGGGGCAGACATGGATGAACTGATGCTAACAGCAGCGGAACATCTTGCGAATGCGTTAGATGGCGCTCCATCTCCTATCTGGATACTATGTGGGCCTGGCAATAATGGAGGNGACGGATTTAGGCTNGCATCGATGCTTGAGGAATGTNATGTCGTNGCCACACATAGTAAACAAAAGTCGGCTTTAGCGCAAAGGGCGAGAGATGATTGGAACGGGACAGTCCATTCAGTAGAAAATTTGCCAGAGGTCGCACCTGCTACAATTGTTGATTGTCTGCTCGGTGCAGGAACTGTTGGTAAACCAAGAGGTGAGGTTTTGCGNCTNATGGAGTCAATNCCTGGAAGGCCAATGGTTTTGGCTTGTGATATGCCAACTGGTTGTGGTTCTGGCTTGTCATTTAACGCCTTTAGAACAGTCACATTCGAAGCGCCTAAGTCGAATATGGTAGATGAGGGCGGCCGACTACTATCCGAGGTAGGTGATTTATTCATTGCACCTGTTGGTTGGCCGGCAGGGACTTTAGACCCAGGGCCTGGCGATTTGCTGAGATATCCTCATCCCCAAACAGGTCAGGTAAAAGGTGACAGAGGTCGAGTATTGATCGTTGGAGGTGGCCCATATCACGGAGCACCGTTACTAGCAGGCATAGCTGCTGCAAGAATGGGTTGTGACCTTGTACATGTTGCAATGCCAAAGAATGCTGCAGCAAGAGCAAAATGGCCAAGTGAATTGATTCCCGAACAAATAGATGATGAAGATATTATTTCGAATGTTGACAAAATAATAGCGAGATGCTCAACAGGCAGGGGAGTACAAGCTCTCGTAATTGGCCCAGGAATGGGTGATGATGAATCGTCTCTAGCGGCTGTAAATCGGTTGATTGAAGAAACGCCAAATATTCCAAAAGTGATAGATGCTGACGCTATCAAGGCTCTGAACGGGTGGCCAAAGTCCCTGATAGGAGTCGTTACTCCACATCAAAAAGAACTGGAAAATTGGATTTGGGATGTGGCAAATATTCCTTCAATGTTAGAAGGTCACGGAGAAATGCGAATTGTAGTCAAAACGGGTGCTGAAGACTTAATCTTTGGTTCAGGCGGGCGCGGAGGAGTAGTGTCAGGCGGCAATCCGCGCATGTCAATGGGCGGAACAGGGGACCTGCTCGCAGGTTGCATCGGCGGATTACTTGGCCTCGGGCTAACACCATGGGCTGCATCAAGAATTGCAACATACGTAATGCGAAAGGCCGGAGAAATGGCCGGTGATGAGATAGGTCCAGGCTTGGTAGCCGAGGACATAGCCCCGTATCTTTCTAGAGCGCTAATCACAGGATCGGTTCTTCTCCATCCACCAGAGGAGGAAGACCCTTCTTCTTCCTGACATAATCCGTGTAATTTCCGTAATACTTGGTTACGACTCCGTCTTGTAATTCCCAAATTTGGTTTACAACTTGGTCGAGGAACCATCTATCGTGACTAACGGTAACGATAGCACCTTCATATTCTACCAGCGCTTCCTCCAAAGTCTCCTTTGCATCCATATCGAGGTGATTTGTAGGTTCATCTAATAGCAAGAGATTATTTTCTTCTAGAAGTAGTTTCAACAAAGCAATTCTCGCTCTTTCTCCACCAGATAATTTACCTAATGGTGTGGTGACCTGTTCTTTTGCAAATTGGAATCTTCCTAATGCGGCTCTAATATCTCCATATTGCATATCCGGTCGAAGAATTTCAACTTGTTCTACAGGGTTCAGATTGAAATCTAGAGTTCTGTGGTCTTGATGATAATATCCGATTATGGTTCCTGGAGCAAGGTCTCTTTCTCCAGAATCAATCTCTTCGTCACCAATGATTAATTTTAGCAAGGTGGTCTTACCTTGGCCGTTTCCGCCCACAATTCCGATTCTGTTACCCTTTGAAATCTCTAGGTTCTGTTTGTCCAATATTGGGCGTTCCAATCCATCAAATCTTTTTGATGCATCTTTTAGCTCGATGATATCGTTACTAGATTTGTCCGCTGCTTCTAAATTGAATCTCAATCCTTTACGCTGCTTTGGCTTTCTTGCCTTCAGCGCCTTCAATTCCTGTTGATATCTTTCAATCATCCTGTGTTTAGCAGAAATCGATTTGTCGTATTTATTTGCGGATTTCATAGAGCGAAGAGCACCTTGAGTACTGGAGATCTTCTTTTCCACAGTTTTTATTCTATCATCAAGTGCTGCTAAGAAATTTTCTTTTTGCTTGAGATACTGTGAATAATTCCCCTTGAAATTCCAGTTTCTTAGGTTATCAATTTCAACAACCCTTGTGCATACCTGGTCGAGGAAGTATCTGTCGTGAGAAACAATCAATTGCGCACCTACGAATTCTTTGATGAATTCTTCTAACCATTCAGTGGTTTGAATGTCCAAGTGGTTTGTAGGCTCGTCAAGGAAGATAACATCAACACCAGCCAGACCAACAAGTTGTCTTGCTAGGGCAAGTTTCGCTCTCTCTCCTCCAGATAGGTCGCTGACTTTCATATCCATTGGGTGCTGGTCTAGGCCAAGTCTTTCCAGAATAGCCTTAGCGATATTTGCTACATTTCCACCGCCAGATTGTCCTAGCATGGTTTGTAGTTCGGAGTATCTGTCAATTGTTGGCTGCCAGTCGCCTTCATAGAATGCTGGGTCTGCCATTTGTGCTTCGATAGCAGCGATCTCTTCTTCCAATTCTTGGAATTGTCTCCCTTTACGGGACAACTCTTCTTCGATGGTTGAATCATCTTCTATGTCTCTTATCTGAGTTAAGTAAGCAATTCTAATTCCTGAAGCATAATCAATTTCTCCAACATCTTGTTTTTGTTCGGAAATCGTGTTAAGAAGAGTGGTTTTTCCAGCACCATTGTGTCCAACAATACCTATTCTATCGCCTTCGTTAACAATCAGGTTGATGTCTTGTAATACGGTAACGGGACCAAAGGCTCGGTCGACACCTTCTACCTTGATCAGTTCACGTGACATAACCCAAGCCGATTGACTCTAACTTATGGAGTCACCGTTCAAAATTGTGAATTAAATTTCACAATTATTCTGTTGAAGTATCTGGGCCATCTTTGTGAAGGTATCCTGCGACTCCCATCAAGATTGCTGCACTCATTACGATCAATGGCATAACTAAAGCCATTGTTCCTTCTGTTGAATAATCATATTTGTTTGTGAAATATCCCATTCCACCGCCAACAATTACTACGAAAGAAGCAGATGAGGTCATTGCCATCTTCGCAAGTGTTTCACCCTTGGTGAATATCGCTGTTGCGATAGCTAAAATTCCAATAGGAAGCATGTGTAATGCCCACATTGCCTCATAAGCAATTATCTGGTCAGTAATAACGACGTCTTTACCCCATGCCATTTCGGCAACAGACTCTGGATTCAATATTCCACCTATTGAAAAAACCAACAAGAATGCGCCTAAACCTATTAACCAGCCCTTTGGATTCAAAATTTCTTTTATTTCCATGGACATTCTCCAACACGTGAGTTATTATATATATCGTCAAATAAGATGGTGTAGAATGCTATTTGCAAATCAATAATCGTTAAGCGACTCATCTGAATTCTAAATAATAAGCAACATTGATAATTGTAGCAAATGAAATCCAAGCGATATATGGCCAGAATAATTTAGATGCATAAGGTAGGTCATTGTATGTTTGAATTGCATATAGTGTGGAAAATATTACCATTGAAACTATCATGACAAGAGATAGTAAATATTTTTCAGAATTAAATACGCCTGGCCACAGTAAATTGAGTGCTAATTGTATTATGAAGAAAGAGCATACAACATAGAAATTGTTCAACTCATTTCTATTTGTTATTACCAAATAAAAACTGATTGCTATCATTGTATACAATACCATCCAAATAGGACCGATAATCCAACCGGGGGGCTGAAAAAAAGGTTCGTACTCAGAATCAAAAGTCATCTGTCTTCATTAATGCTAAATCGTGGATTTCTTATAATCGTCTGTGACCAATCAACCATTTTTTACATATTATTACAATTTTAGCATTCGAAATTTGAAAAAAAGTACCAAAAACAGCACATTTTGCTTCGAATCCGACCGAAGACAATATACCTTCATAGATGCCGTGAGAGCGGAGAGAGTAAACTCATCCGGTGGAAAATGTGGGATTGAAACACGACATCCGTCGTGTCCCGGCCGCTCGCGACTGGGACACTGAAGCCGACCTGCAGGCTCGTCTATCAGCAGGGTCCAGAGTTTGGATAGTTGGAGACATACACGGTCATCTGGCAACATTTCGGGCGTTGATACATCGACTTGATTTGAATAAAGATGACCGAGTTGTATTATTAGGNGATATGATAGATAGAGGTCCTGATTCAGCAGGAGTTATCGATTATGTCAGAAATCATCCACAGATAATTGCGATTAAAGGAAATCATGAACAGATGGCAATTAGATCATTGCAGGGTAGGGCAATAGAACTCGATTCTACATGGCTTGCAAAAGGTGGAGCCTCTACNTGGGGCTCCTACATTGTAGCAGCGAAAGGAGACCTTCACAGAGCCAAGTTGACATTTGCAGAAGATTGTGCTTGGATGGCTGATTTGCCTAGCCATATTGTTCTCGATAAATGGAGACTTGTACATGCTGGATATCATCCCGAAATCGACTTAGATTCCCACGATGAGAAAACTCTGCTTTGGATTAGAGGTGCTTTCTTTCGCCATAAGAAACCAATCGATGTCGAAAGAACGGTCATATTCGGGCACACTCCTACAACGAAATTCGGTAAATGCGGAGATATAGCGAACTCACGAGTTATCCTTCCCGACGGCCGGCCATCCTGGAAAGCAATTGATGTCTCTGCATTCTACAACGAGCGCCCTGGAATCGCAGCATATGATTTACAAAAGAGAGTTGCAGTGAAACAAAAAACTCTCAAAAGCGAATATTGGTGGACTAAAACCAAATCCAGAGAAGCACCTGTAGCTGAATATTTTGGATTAGCAGAATTGCGCAGGCGTTCAAGAAAATATCAAGCGGCAAAAGAAAAAGCGAATCGAAGACTTTCGATGGCAGGAATCAGTCCTCAAGTGAAATCTCCGGTTTCATTTAGAGTTGTACCAGGGAAGTATAAGTCCCCGCAAGAAAAATTACCGGTTTCCGGTAATAAATCATCGAAATTCGTCAAAAACTTCGCATTATTGCCCTTGATGCAACCGGACAAAGGTAAATAAGGGTAAATGACTATNNCCGTTCATGGCGAGAGAAGTCACCGACCAAACAAACAACGCTGCTGAATCTCTAGTCAAGGCGACAGTCATCGTTTTAGACAGAGTAAANGTACAAGCTTACCTAGATCGAGCATCTAGGGAGACATCAAAGATGTTAGGCGGAAATAGTATTGTCATGCTGAGTTGAAACCAATCACAGAATCAATAACAGATAAATCGGGAAGCAGAACTTTCTCGAATGTACCTTTCACCTCTGGTTACTACAAATTTGAAAGCACATGTAACTCTTAGTTGGTCAATAAATTTAGCAACTCTTTTGCTAGGCCTGTTGCCTTCCTTGTTTACCATGTCGAATACGTTGTAAGCAGCCCAATATGAGCCGAGAATAATGACATTGTTGATGTCATCTGAAAATCTCATCAATATGTTTTGAATTTCTGTTAGTGGGTCTATACTATTGCCTAATACAGGGTCATCCATCACATGTAAAGTATCATACTCAAAATCAATTAAATCGTCCAAGTAAATTATTGCCTTTCTTGGATTAGCACCATTCCAATCTCGAGGAGGCCAATTTCTTGGAACAACTACTACTGGGTCTCCATCTCCATAGCATTCCATATCACTTGTATTTCCGGAGATAAATTTCTCTTCTACACATAGACTCGTTGAATCCCAAAGGCATACTATGCTTTCATAATATTCATCATCAACATTGTCTATTGGTGGGTGAGGGTAAATGTTCTCATCTGCAATTATTGGTATATTTCTTGGCATACAAGCCACATGGAGGCAGGACCTTTAGAAGGCTGACGATTTTTTTCGATTCTTGGCAAAGAATTTTGCCAAACACCTGTTGAGGGTTGTATGGACCTAGGAGCAATTTCCGCAGCAGCGGTCATGTTCATTCTAGGTGCGACTTCTCCGGGGCCATCTCTTGCTGTAGTACTCCGCAACACCATGATGGGGGGGCGTTCAAGAGGTCTATCTTGCGCAATAGGTCATGGAATTGGTTTCGGTTTCTATGCAGCAGCAGTCGTGTTTGGTTTGGTCACCATAATGACAGAGTTGCCGACATTGTTCACGATTTTACAGGTGATTGGGATCGGATTCTTACTGTATCTCGGCTACGGAATATATGTTGCAGATGCAACTAAATTAGATTACGANGGCGGAAATCGAGAAGGTTTTGTAGAAGGATTTTTTATTGCTTTTCTCAATCCAAAAATAGCTGTTTTCATGCTTGCAGTTCTTTCTTCTGTCTTAGACCCAGGAATGAGTAGCGAAACGAAATGGGTCATCGCCATCATGGGTATGTCGATAGATACAATTTGGTANATGCTGGTTGCACTTGTTCTTTCTAACTCCAATGTGTTGACAAAAATACAAGATAATCAGGTTATTATGAATCGNATNACAGGGGTTCTAATGCTCGGTTTAGCAGTTTGGTCTACAGCTAAATTACTAGTCTAGAANCAAGGAAAATCAATTAATTCATTCCCCAATTTTTGTCTTCTTCTAATTTCTNTGAAAATACATTTAGTGGCCAATTTTGTATGTTAACCCCTAAAGAATTACAATCTTTACAGATGTTGTAATCTTCAGTTATTCCTTTCTTGTTACAAGTCACACAGTTTAGAACTAAAATTGGGTTTTCGTTGAATAAATAATCACCGTTTCTCATTTTAATTTGGATATATCTAGCAGCTAGATTTAGAGCGATAGCAAGCAAAATAGCAGTCCACCAGACAATCGCTAATTCATCTAGCAAGTTGTTGGTTAATTTTCTAAAACCGGGAAGATATTCTTCTGTAATGTAACTGATTAAAACCATTATGAAAAATATCAAAGCAATTCTTTTTGTATATTTTATACTAAAATGTGTTAGAAACAAACTCATTCTTTGATTCAGTGTAAAATTTGCTTTTTTTACGTCCTTTGGAATGATATTGTATCTAATCGCTAATTGCCGGTGTTGTTTTTTACACCACTCTTCTGGCAACGAAAACTCTTCAGCAGAGTTTGATTCTTCTTGCATGTGTGAAAATACTCGAAAGAGGTTTTTATTTTTTGACAATCAATACTATTGAGGTCTTGCGTTTGGGAAGTTCATGCCAGAACTCCCCGAGGTCGAAACAGTCCGTACTGGACTTTCTTCTTCATGGGTTGGCAAGCGTATCGATGGAGTGGATTTACGACGAGAAGGACTGAGATTTCCATTCCCCGAAGGGCTTGAAGAAAGATTGACTGGAAGGACAGTCAAAGAAGTTCGAAGACGAGCAAAATATCTACTTATCGACCTAGANAATGGCGATATCTTACTTTCTCATTTGGGAATGAGTGGAAAGTGGACACTAGACGCTAGTGATTGCGAAGGAAAGCATGACCATGTTGTGATTTTATTCGATGATGGGAGCATGTCTGTCTACAACGACCCAAGACGTTTCGGAGTCTTGGATATATTCAGAGGTCATTCTCACAAATTGCTCGACCACCTAGGTCCAGAACCTCTTGAACAATGGACAGGACAGGATCTTTACAAGAAATTGCAGAAGAGAAAAAGCGCCATCAAAATTTGTATTCTAGACCAAAAAGTAGTGGTGGGAGTTGGGAATATCTATGCATGTGAAGCACTGAATCGGAGCAAAATTTCTCCAACACGCATGGCGAATAAAGTCAAGAAAAAAGAATGTGACACATTAGTTGCTGAAATCAAAGAAATACTAGCTGAAGCAATAAGAGTAGGAGGCTCATCTTTGCGAGATTTCGCAGGAGTAGATGGAACTCTTGGATATTTTATACACCAATTCAAAGTTTATGACAAGGAAGGTGAAGAATGCCAATGTGGCGGGACTATCGAGAGACTAGTTCAGGGCGGAAGGTCTACCTTCTGGTGTAAATCTTGTCAGAAGTAATCAGTAGTTTTCTAGTACTGTGCGGACATCATCTAGGAATAGGTCTGTAGGGAAATCGTAGTCCGACCAAACAACTCTTGCAAGTGTATCACTATCGATTATGTAAGTTGGTGATGGGTGAGAAACGGTATAGCCTTCTGATGAATTATCCTCTTGTTCTACTGGATAGACACCGTAAGTTTCGTACACCATGTCTAGAGCACTGCTTGAGCCTGTAAGGTGTGGCCAATCGTATCCTCTGTCTTCGCTCCATTNACGAAGTCTTTCCGGAGAGTCATGTTTCTTGTCTACAGTTACTGAAACGAATGTGATGTTTTCAAGTTCTGATTCTGTAAGCCTTTCTTTTACAACTTTGAGATTCTCACTGGTAACAGGACATGTATTGTCACAGCGCGTGAAAATAAAGGCGAGAATTACGATTTTGCCTTCTTCTTCAGATAGATTCCACAAATCTCCGTAAGCAGTCTCTAATGTAAATTCATACACGGGGTTGCCATTCAGGTTTCTACCGTTGAATGTTATTACTTCNTCATCTTCTTCTTCAGCAAAGCATCCTGGTAACAGGAGAATCAAACAAGCAAACACGGCTTGTAATTTCATTTTACCACTCAGTATTCTCTCCAGCCNTTTCCGCAACTCTTGCAAGTTAGCATCCTAGTTTCTGGTTCGTCAGAAGAACGAGTCTGTTCGAGGTATGAGTATACTTCGACTCCATTGCACTTTGGACACATATAGTCTCCAGTTGTAAGTACGCCTCTCATTTGATCTGAATCCTTGATGACTTCATATTCTCTAGTCTCAGCTTTACTAGAGGATTGAACATCGCCGAGGTCTATTTCTTTGCCTTGAACTTTCATTTTTCCAACAGGGCCGCTGTAGCCACATTTGTAATTTGTACAATCGATGTGGCCATCAACAGGGAATGACATTGTGCCGCATTCTGGACAGAACATGAACNAGGAAAAACCATACCTCTTATGAACATTTGTTCTATTTTTAAAGCAAATGATTCAACAATGGGGTCCATTTAGACCCCCATATGTGGGTTTGGTACGATTGGAGGTCTGCCGCCGTTTCAGATTCAAATGGCAATTTGCATGACGTAGAAGAATGGGATGGCTGGAAAGATATTGATTCAGTTTGTACTAGGCTCGACATGATAGCACATGGCGCTTTAACTCCAGAAGCAGAGAGGCTATCAGAAAGATTCCCAGATGCTCAAGTTTTGGTTCATGGTTCAGAAGGACTCCCAGATGCGGACTGGCCATATCCTTCGCAAGAAGCCTTGGCATCACTGGACAAAGCAGCGATTCTTCTGTCAAAAAGAGGAGTTGATGCCGCAGCAGGTGATCCCGACAGAAGACTCGAGCACATTTTGCGTGCCTCTGATGAATTACGGTCATCATATGTTACAATCGAAGGCAGACTTGTTGAATGGGTTGGTNTATTCCTACCAGAAGCAAGATTTGAGAGAGACAGAATGGGTCTAGCAAAGAAAGTAATCGAATCTTCAAGCCTTACTGAACTAGCAGACACCTTGCAGGTTGGAATGCCACCTGAAGGTCCAACAGATGCCGAATGGAATAGTTTGCATGATTGGGCTGAGAGCGTATGGGAAATCAAGAATCGACTTAATTCAATGGAAAACGTGGTTCGAGAATTAGCATCTAACCACCTTCCATCATTGTCTTTATTGCTGGGNCCAATTTTGGCAGCCCGTCTATGCACTGAAGCCCATGGAAGGGCAAGATTAGCCAGACTCCCTGCAGGAACTATGCAAATACTCGGTGCAGAAAAAGCATTTTTCAGCCATCTGAAAACTGGAGCTCCTTCTCCAAAGCATGGACACATTTTCATGCACCCTTGGATATCAAGGTCTCCGAGGTGGACTAGAGGAAAAATAGCCAGAATGGTTGCTGCAAAAGCAACTATTGCCGCACGATGTGATGAATTCGATGGAAAGGTGTGGAGCCAAGATGATGTGGATAGAATCGCTGCTAAAGTAGAAACTATTCGCAGCGAAAACTCACAGCCTCCTAAGCGGTGATACTTTGGCTAGGCAGCGCAGACTTTCTTGGGCCGTTTTGATAGATGGCCGTACCATATGGACAAGAAATGCTGTTCCTAAGACCTCACAATATGGTGAATCTTTGAGGAGATTCAAAGGAACTGAATATCGAAGATGGGATCCCAGTCGCTCAAAATTAGGCGCAGGATTATCTCGTGCGAGAAATACTCAATACGAATTATTACCCGAAGAAGGTGATACTTGTCTGTACCTTGGAGCAGGCCATGGTACCTCGCTGTCTCACTTACATGATCACGTGTGCGGAGAAGGGAACCAGAAGAAAGGTCGAATTATTGCGGTTGATCTATCTCCTCGCTGTCTTAGGGATTTAGTTCATCTATCAAGCATAAGAGAAGGTTTAGTTCCGGTTTTAGGAGATGCGAGAAATTTCACGGGGTGGGGAGTAATGGTGTCCACTAAGGTAGATTGGTTGTTACAAGATGTAAGTCAAGCAGGACAGGCTGAAATTTTCATCAAGGCTGTAAATCGATTTTTGAAACCAGGTGGTAAGGCTTTACTATCACTAAAAGCTGCATCTGAAAGATTTTCAGAGGNTGGAGAAAAAGAAGTATTCAGACAGGTTGCTCAACAACTCGAAGAGGCAGGTCTTACAATACAAGAACAAATTGACCTACACGGGTTAGAAGACAATCATTGTCTCTACTTCGTGACTAATTAGTCTCAGAAGTCGTTCTCTACTCTTGGTGCTAGGAAGTATTCTACACTTCCAGCTCCTTCTGCAAAGTCGAATGTTAATTTCAATGGGAAATTTTCTCCAAATCTTACATTGACATTTTCGATTGTCTGGAAGACCTTTGCNAGTGGAATAAGGTATGATAGAGAGTATTGCGACTTCGCTGCTTCGCTACAGTCTAGTGCTACCAAGTCATCTTTGGTGAATTCTACATGAACTTCATCGATTGCTTTGACGTTTACAGAGAAACATTTGTCGTCAAGTGAAAGAGTTACAAGATCACCAACTTGCTTAGAAGCCCTCAATGCTTGTGCAAGTTCCGCACCAGAAATCGTCACACCGCATGGTAATTCCAATGATGGTACGTTTGGAGGGTTTAGAGTGGAGTTGTCTAGAGGTCTAATGTTTCTATCAATTCTTCCGATATTGACAGTAGCAGTTCCAGTGTCCTCATTGTAGGTCAAATCAACCATGTCGTTTGCTCCAGCAAGACTCAACATGTCTTTCAGTTTCCTAATTTCTAATCCTAGTTTAGTCTCATCAACTTCCCAAGTATCGAAAGCCGCACTGTCGACTTCCATTTTTATCATCGCTACATGTGATGGGTCAACAACCCTCACGAATAAGCCGTTTTCNAGGAAGTCCAATCTGGCTTCCTCAACGACTACNCCTAGTGTTTCTACTATGGTTCGCATCAGGTCTTGACGGGCTGTAATGTTCAACATGAGAGCACCCCTACACTTACACTGCCATTTCGGAGGCTTATGAACCTTCTAATCCCTTAACACCCTAAAAAGCGCGGTTTTGGGGTGTTTTCATGAGCCAAAAAACGATGAGATGCTTTCATGAAGGGGTTGTTTGTGGGCGTTTCATGGCAGAAGTTGCCCCTTTGCTCAAAGAGGACGGGGAAGCGTTCAAGGTGGCCGTGTTAATTCCGACCATTAACAACGCAGAAGAACTAGACATTGTTCTTGGAAGACTATCACAACAAACATACCCTCATTTTGAAATTGTAATCTCTGATTCCAAGTCAAAAGACAATACAAAAGAAATCTGTCAGAAGTATGGTGCAACATGGATAGACGACCCATCAAGAAATAGAGCAGATGCTTGTAATTACGCTCTAAGACAAATGGATCATGACCTTGTTTTATTCACAGATGATGATACAATCCCTCCACTAGACTGGGTGGAGAAACTAGTTCGATGGTTCGATGACCCAGAAGTTGGAGCTGTAGGGGGTCCAAACTTCGCACCTGATGAAGACCCATTCGGTGCTAAGTGTGCAGATGTTGCATTTTGCACCAAATTCATGACTGCTGGAACAAGATACGGTGCTCAACCAAAAGGAAAACTAGTTCCAATTACGCACAATCCTGGAGTTAACTGTGCACACAGAATGGCTAACCTTCGTGAAGTTGATTTCTTTGAAGAGGGATGCATTGGTGCAGAAGATGTTGTTCTAGATGCAAAGATACAGCGCAAGGGACACAAATTATTCATCGATCCTGAGAATGTAATGCCTCACAGAAGGAGAAGGCCATTCAAGCCTTACATGAAGCAGATGAGAAACTATGGTTATACACGTATGGTTGCAAATAAGAGATGGCCGGAAATTGCTGAATGGTCTCACACCGCAATCGGTTTCTTCCCATGGCTGGTAATTCTAGCAGCAATTTCAACCATATTTGGAGCAGCTACAGGAGGAGCCGCAGCAGATACATGGTTCACACTTAGCGGAGATTGGGACATATCTAGAATTGCATTTCACATACCTCTCGGTCTANCAGGCGTTTATATTGGAATCTCTTGGCTTGGAGCGGCGATTGGAACAAGCCCGCATCGAAGTATAGGAACAGTCTTCTTTGCACCTCTGTTTGTATTCCTTGCTCACTGGGCATATGGCGCAGGTGTGAACAAAGCATGGAAAGAAATTCGTCAGACCGGCGGTAAAGCCGGTGTAGGCGAACAAATCGATGATAGAATCCGAACCGCTTGATTAGAATTAAGCGGTTGAAGGATTAGCAACTATCATGACGCAAGGAAATAGTTCGGATTCCTTTGCGCAGTCTGATGATAACGATGCCAGAGAAATATGGCTACTAATCAGAGGTTGGTTGGGTATAATCCGAGTCCTTGTAATCATTGCAATAATAATTGTAGCCGAGATTTTCGAAGAAGCAATCGTGTTTAATCTGTCATTATCGGTATGGGCAATAGTAGTAGGATTCCCACTATTTTTGCTGATCTCAATTGTGATAATACAAGGCGACAAACGCTTCGCTCCAGATCTTGAAGAAAAGCGTAGAGAAAGAATCCGCAAAAAAGCGTGATTAGATCTCGCCAGTTTGAATCTGCCATTGGCTTGCATACACGCCATTGTTGGCGAGTAATTCTTCGTGACTTCCTCTTTCAACGATTCCACCATCAACCATAGAGATGATTTCCTCTGCGTTTCTGATGGTTGAAAGCCTGTGTGCGACAGCGATTGTTGTTCTTTCGCCGCCGCTTGCCAGCAGATTCTCTTGNATTCTCTTCTCTGTTTCTGCATCCAAAGCACTGGATGCTTCATCGAGTACCAACAAACTTGGATTCTTTAGCAGTGCTCTAGCAAGTGAAACCCTTGCTCTCTGTCCGCCAGATAGCATTGTACCTCTGTCGCCTACCATTGTTTCCAAGCCGTCTTCGAATTCTTTGACGAATTCGGCAGCGCCAGCCATTTCTAGCGCTTTCATGATTTCTTCTTCGTCCGCTTTTCTGTTGTAAGCGACGTTTTGTTTAATCGAACCGAAGAATAGGAAAGGCTCCTGGCTAACGAATCCCATGGCTGCTCTCACTGAATCTAATGTTAGGTCTTGAACATCTATTCCATTCACAAGAACACGTCCTTCCTGCGGCTCATAATATCTCATCAGCAACTTGAGGATTGTAGTTTTACCAGCACCTGTGTGTCCCATGACTCCAAGGAATTCTCCTGCCTTTACCTTGAAAGAAATACCAGACAGAACCTTTGTTGAGGTTCCTGGATATGTGAATGTCACATTTTCAAATTCTACAGATGTAATCGCTCCATCCAATTCCTTTGCATCAGGTTTGTCAGCGATAGTTGGTTCTAAATCAACAAGCGCGAATACTCTCCTTGCGCTCGCTTCTCCTTTTTGCAACTGGTTAACGAGCATACCAAATATGAACATAGGCATGGTCATTCTGGTTGATATTAGCAAGAATGTCACGAGTTGACCAGTGGTGATGTCCCCTGATTTTGTCAGGTATCCTCCGACAGTTACCAGCAATCCAAACGCTATTCCTGCAATTCCGTACAGACCNGGAAGGTAGCGGTTTCTATCCCTGCTNGCTCCTATTGCCTGTTCCCTGTAGGCAACNGANTCTTTGTCNACTCTTTCAGCTTCCCAATCTTGGGCATTGTATGCTTGTACAACNGCAATTCCNGAGATGACATTCTCTAGNACAGCGGTGATGTCTCCNGTNGATTCTCTTTGCTGGCGGTATTTTCTCTGAACCCTTGTTGAGAATAGATACACCAGTGGAATTATCAATAGCAGAGGTGCGAACAAAACTGCAGCAAGTTTCCAACTCATTAGAATTAGAATTAGGAATGCAGTGCCGAAGGTGACGATTATACGAATAATCGATGTTGATGAATCGCTAATGACATCTTCTAATTGATTTACATCGGCTGATAAAACACTCATTAGTTGTCCAGTTTGCCTAAGATCGTAGTAAGATGCTTCCATATCTATGAGCGATTTTGTAGCATCCAGACGCAAATCATGTTGAACTTTGTATCCTAGAGTTTGCCAACAATATTCACTTATTCCTTGGAATACAGCAAGGCTGGCGAAACCAAGGAAGATTAACAGACCATATCCATATGCTAGATTATCGCTGATTATTGGGAATAGAGAATCATCTAGGAAATCTCTCATTCCTCCAAAGAATCCTTCGGTAGTTGCGTCTGAATAGTAATCCACAGCAAATCCGATGAAAACGAAAGGAAGAAGGTCAGCAAACCTTGCTAAACCGTTAGCAATAATGCCTACAATCGCTCGATTTTTGTATTTCATTCCGTAAGGAATGACTCGCCATATTTGTTTGCCGAGGATGTCGACTTTCTCAGAATTTAGTTCCTCTGGAGACAAGTGCTCGTATTGAGTTGCTCGAGTATTTCCTCCTCCCATGTCTACCCGTTTTCAATTTAGATTATGAACCTGCGTGAGATACTTTGATGTTGAACCCACATGAGTATCTTCACATGCGCACAGCGGTTATTGCATTCTTGTTGGTGTTTTCGACCTTTTCTGGGGCTCTTGCATGGCAAACAGAAATCGACGAAGGTCTACCCATCTCTTTCAGAAATGGTGTAGTAAACAGCGTTCCAATTGAAATGGTTCCAGATGATAGATATCACGGATTTTATGTGTTAACTCATGAATACCCAGTTCCTACTGAATGGGTGGTAAAGTTGGATAGTGCCGGAATTGAATGTTGGACTTTTGCAGCGCCATCNGGTTTCCACTGTGAATTAAACGGTCATACTCCTAGCCAACTAGCCAAGCTTGATGTTGATGGTATGATACAAATGCCTGAGTTCGCAAAGTTACATCCAGATGTCATGCCTTCGTTGAAAGGCGAANTGGAATCATATTTCATCGCTCCAGGAATTGGTGTNCTAAACGTGGTTTTGTCTGGACAAGAATTGCCTGAAGAAATTCATCAGCGTGGAGATATTGAAGTTTTGAGTCACAATCTACGATGGGCGAAAGTAGAGGCTAGAATTAGCGGAGTAGAATGGCTTATTTCGCAATCAGAAATAGAGTGGATTGAACCACAATTTGAATTCAAATTATCAAATGATGAAGCCGCAGATATCGTGAGTGCCTCAGTACTATGGGATGCAACACAGATGGCGGGAATAAACACAGCATGGAATGCGCTTGATGGAACTGGAATAGTCGTAGCAGTAGCAGATACAGGTTTGGATAATGGAATCAATAACACCAACATGCACCCAGACTTTAGAGACCACATACAAGGAATACACTCCTACGGTATTTCTCCCGATACACAGCCTTTCGTGAATACACCTTACAATGACGGAGCGTCGGATTTAGACAGCGGACATGGAACTCACGTTGCAGGTTCAGTTCTTGGTGACGGTACACAATCATCTGGAGCAATCAAGGGAATGGCTCCTGAGGCTCAATTGTACATGCAAGCGATTGAAGTCTACACTGATTGGACAACATCCGCAGAGAATACCTACGGTGTTACAGACGGCTACGAATTAACAGGAATACCTGATGATCTAAGCACTCTTTTCGATGATGCTGCTTTCAATAACACAAATATTCACACGAATTCATGGGGCTCATCGGTTGCAGGACAGTACACTACTTCCTCTATGCAAGCCGATTATTCCGCTAGAAATCACAGCGAAATGCTAATCCTTTTCGCGGCCTCTAATGATGGAGTAGATACCGATAGTGGTGGCGATGGTGAAATCGATTTAGGAAGTCTAGGTTCACCTGCTTCTGCAAAGAATGTTCTAACTGTTGGTGCATCAGAAAATGACCGTCCTTCAATTACCTCCACATGGGGTTCATGGTGGCCTTCTGATTATAGCAAAAATCCAGTATTTTCTGACAAGATGGCTGATGATTCAGAAGGAATGGCGGCTTTCTCAAGCAGAGGCCCCACATTAGACAGTAGACTCAAGCCAGATGTTTCTGCTCCAGGGACCTTTATCTTGTCAGCAAAGAGTCGTTCCACAACCGATACAGGATGGGGTGCATACACCAATACCGACTACACATACATGGGTGGTACAAGTATGGCAACACCAATAACAGCAGGAGCATCTGCTCTAATCTATCAACATTTGATTGACAATTTAGGACATTCCAATCCTTCCAGTGCTTTGGTTAAAGGAATCATTGCTGCGAGTGCACACGACATGACTGGGCAATATGGAAGCGCCACAAATGGGGCTGGAGAAACAGCTCCTAACAACCACGAAGGCTGGGGTCTCCTTGACCTAGACCGTGCTGTAAATAGCACATGGGTAGATGATGAATCAGTATCAACTGGCGATAATAGAAACTGGAAAATAACCGTACCAAGCGGAGCACCAGACCTCAAAATAATGGTTTCATGGACAGACCCTGCGAGTTCACCATCAAACAGCGTCCATTTGGTTAACGACATTGATTTTGCAGTAAAGAGCCCTAGTGGAGTTTGGACCGAGTACGGAAACGANCGAGACAATTTAATCGGGGCAACAATTTCCTCACCTGCTTCAGGACAGTGGGAAATACACGTTAACGGGACAAACATTCCATCTGGTCCTCAACATTTCTCTATGGTGATTGATGCACCATACCAAATGATCAACCTATCCGCAGATGCTGATGCAGATGGATTCATCGATACTGCTGACGATTGTCCTAATACCCCTGGTCAATCCAATCAAGACAAAAACGGCTGTCCAGATGGTGATGGAGATGGCTGGTCTAACACTGGAGATGATTTCCCTAATGATGGAACACAGTGGTCAGACACCGATAATGATGGATATGGAGACAATCCTGGTGGAGTAAATCCAGATGCCTGTGTAACAGTTTTCGGGAGTTCAAGCCTCGATAGATATGGGTGTACAGATAGTGATTCTGATGGCTGGTCTGACCCAGGAGGCGGCTGGTCTACATTCCAAGGCGCAGATGCTTGTTCTTCCACTTGGGGTAATTCTAGTAGAGATAGAAACGGATGTTTAGATGACGATGGCGATGGACAATCAAACATTAATGATGCTTTAATCAGCGACCCAACACAATGGTTAGATTCTGACGGAGACGGATATTATGACAATCCGAATCCGGCTACCGATTGGGATGATTGTCCCAACAACTTTGGAGATTCAACCATCGATTTACAAGGATGCGTAGATACTGATTCTGATGGAGTTTCAGATATCAATGACCCATGGCCTANCGACCCATCAAAGTCGATAGATACNGATTCNGATGGTTATGCAGACAACGAGGATGACTGTCCTACCTTTGCAGGAAATTCAACCAGTGGACTAGTTGGCTGTCTTGACTCAGACGGGGATGGCAGACCTGCTGAATTTGATGCATTCCCACAAGATATTAGCCAGTGGAGTGATTCCGATGGCGATGGATTTGGAGACAATCCCAACGGAAATTCCCCAGATGATTGTCCCAATGAAGCTGGTAATTCTTGGCAAAATTCCACTCTAGGGTGTGCCGATAATGATTCAGATGGATGGGCCAACCATCAAGACCGATTTGCAAATGACTCAACTCAATGGCATGATATCGACAATGATGGGTATGGTGATAATTCAGGAGGTACAACTCCTGATGCGTGCCCAACAGTTCATGGAAACTCCACAGGTGGAGGAATATACGGTTGTGTCGATGATGATGGAGACACATGGGCGAACATACAGGACGCATTTTCAGATGATCCAACACAATATCTAGATTCTGATGGCGATGGATTTGGAGACAATCCAAGTGGTACAAATGCTGACACTTGTCCTCTTACCTATGGAAATTCTTCGGTTGATAGAACAGGTTGTGTAGATACTGACGGAGATGGAACCTCAGATTTGAACGATGACTTCCCCGATGACCCTACTAGGACAGCGGATTCGGATACTGATGGATTTGATGATTCGGAGGATGATTGTCCATTAACTCCAGGAACATCTCTCAATGGATCAATCGGTTGTTTTGATGCAGACCAAGACTCATGGGCAGACCAAAATGATTCATTCCCAATGATTGCATCTCAATGGAACGACACGGATTTAGACGGATACGGTGACAACCCTAATGGTACTCAACCGGATTCTTGTCCAACAGTATCTGGTAACAGCACGGCTGATTTGTTCGGTTGTTTAGACAATGATGGCGACACATGGTCAAATTTGAATGATGTATTCCCTGACGATATTTCAGAATGGGTCGATGCTGATTCAGACGGGTTTGGAGACAATATCGATGAGTGCCCAGTTACACCTGGTAGCGCGACAGATGGCAAGGTAGGTTGCATAGATTCAGATGGAGACGGCTGGTCAGATAACATGGATTTCAGAGTGAACGATATAACTCAATGGTTAGACTCCGATGACGACGGTTATGGGGACAATCCAGATGGTTTCGAGGGTGATGATTGTCCGAATGAATATGGTTATTCTTCAATCGATAGAGTAGGATGCTTAGACGATGATTATGATGGCTGGTCTAATGAGGGCGACGAATTCCCAGATTTGCATACCCAGCATGTCGACTCAGACAATGATGGATTTGGCGATAACAACTCGGTTGGCGCAGAATTACCTGATCACTGGCCATTAGACCCACAGAGAAACGTTGCAGAGGTAGATTTTACTTGCACTCCAAGTACATTCCAAATCGATATATCTGAAGATGANNTGCTAAGGTTTACCTGTACAATAACAAATTTGATACAAAATAATCTAACCATAAGAATCGANTGGAAAGCNATGAATGCAATAGATTCTAGCCTTAGAACTCAAGTCATNCCNATCGATGCCGAAGGTCAGGAAACCGTGGCTTTCGCTGGTAACATTATAGAAACTGGTGAAATTATTTCTGTGATTGAAACTAGAGAAATAGGCTCAACATCATCACTAGCCTTCTTTACGGTATCAATCGAGTCAATCAATTCATCGAGGGGTGATACATTTTCAGATGCNGAAAAAGCCTTCATCCTTGAAGACCACATGCAAGAATTAACAGCCGTAGGTGTATGTCTATTGCTGATTCTAGGTTTGGGACTAAATGCGATAAGTTCATCGAAGAAGAAACGAGCTGCTAGAAGGGCTGAAATGATGCAACAGCGCTCTGCATCATACACTCACGAACAGAATTTCTTTGGTAGGTCACCTCCTCAATTCTGACCGAATTGGCTAAGAATAAGACTCCCTCGGAGGGGTTGTTACGCGGATATGGTGAAGTGGTTATCACCTGAGGTTTCCAACCTCATGTCGTGGGTTCGATTCCCGCTATCCGCACTCTAANCTAACTCGAAGGAGTGCGTTTAGCATTCTACTTCCTGCGAATCGACCAGTTTTTTCTGCCTAATCCTTCCAAGGCAACTCCAGTAAGAGCACCCCATATGAGTGGTGATTCGTATTCGAGGTATAGTATAACAGCCATAGCCATGGATGCAACGATCCAATGATGAAGCCAAATCTTCTGATTTCTGACATGGAATTTGAAATTCTCGGTAATCCATCTTGTAATTGAAAAACCGACAATCAATGCTATGGAGTAGTAAGCAAATTCCATATTGCCATTTTGGCTATACATACTATAATCGATTTTCGTAGGAATCTAAGGCACATGCATCGGTTAAAACCCAAATCAATGTTAATCGCACACGAGTTGCATATAACCCCATCATATTGAAGAATAAGTGGCTGTAGCCCCTAATATGAACCGCCCATTGGTTGCAATAATTTTGACGGGGATATTCATTATTGCACCTCTTTCAGGGTGTTTTGGTGAAGAAGAACAATCTGTAGTTAATCCAGAAGAAAATCTAACCATCAACTTCCTTACTCCTGGTAACGCNGTNGCAAAGGCTGGTGAATTCACTTCGTTTACNCTAGAAGGAAATGGTAATGCAATTATGACTGAAGCCGATGCTCTGCTATTTGTAAATGGAACGTATATCAAGTCCCACAGCATTATTGCTGAAGATGAGATGGTTTTCGGTCAAATATTGACTACTCCTTACTCTACCAATCTCAATATTACATTCATGGATGCATCTGGTCGCANCGAANTAATTCAGATCGATGTGGGCGAAGGCACGCCAATCATAACCGGTGAAGAATGGTTCGAAAAGATGGATTTCATCACTAGTGTATGCGCCGATACAACACAGTGCGGTGGATACGTAAATCGCTGGATGGGCACTGGAAATCCATTCTATGAGCGCGCTGCTGAATATTTCAAAGGTCATTTTGAAGGCTTAGGATATGAGACACACTTGCTCAGAGTGACTAGTCACGGTAATTTGGCTCAACCAGAGAGCCTCAATGTAATCGCATGGAAGCGTGGCACTAACGACACATGCGTTCAAGGTATGGGAGCGCACATGGATATTGCACCGCCTGGAGGTCCACCCGGAGGAGGTACATATGAAGGGGCGTATGACAATACTGCAGGCACAGTATCAATGATGATGTATGCTCGGGCATTTGTTGACCTGACATTCGAATGTGATACATTCCTAGCCCTATGGTCAAGCGAAGAAGAAGGTCTACGTGGAAGCAACGCTTTTGCTAACAATGATTGTGATTATTGTCTTCCTCAAGACAAAGAATTGAAGTTTTACATCAACATGGATATGATGGGAATTTCTTGGCCAGCTCACAAATCAAACGGTGATCCCTTCCCATATCATGCTTGGTCAGGTCCAGATTATGACCCTGAAATCCAGGACGTTGCAATAACTACGGTTATGGAAGACGTGCATTTTGAAATCCTGAAAGCACCAAGAGATTTGCGAATAGATGGCTCATATGGAGCAGGCTGTGATCAACACTGGGATGACCATTACAACCTAGTCATGGATGTGCACGAGGACACCTTTGGGCGCTCTGACCACGTAACTTTCAGAAATCTCGGAGCACAGACCATCTTCCATTTGGGAGCATATGATGAAGACTATTCTGCATACCATTCTCCAACTGACACTCTTGACAATATGGTTCAAGAGGTAGGTGGGCAAGAGGAACTTGAGAAAAGCATGCAGTTTGTGCTATGGGCATCTTTACTGGAGTTTATCATCGCAGACAAAACTCCTGAGATTCGAAATATGAATGCTTGAGGTGAACAAATGGTTGATCCAATCGGCGACATAATTGCTGGGGTCGGGGAAGCGATAGCAAAAGATTCAACATTCTTGAATGAAAATAAGAAAGAACCATTATGGCTAAAAGTATTGTATTATGCAATACCGATGGGATTGCTAATAGGTTTCTATTTCTGGGTTATTGCTTAATTCCAAAAAGCNTCATCTTCCCAAGGAAGACCAACCCATATTCCTAAGATTTCTAGAACTACATAATTGAAGAATAAGTATCCCAATATAGCGACTGTAAATGCTAGTAATGAGGTATTGATGACCTTCCTTCTTTCTCTTTTAACATCGTCAAGGGTGCAAACTCCTTGATTCCTGAAATAAGACACTAGGCCNATGCTGACCAGTATTCCAGCCAGTCCTAGCATTGCAGGTCTGAACCACCAATATCCGTCCTTGCCCCAGTATAATGTGTCAGACAATGCAGCGGCTGTTGATACCGATGCTAGGCCAAACATTACCATTACAACGGAGGGTAAACAACACATTGATGCCACAATAGCCGAAGAAGAAATCCACTTCCAAAGGCCTTTGTCCATGTTATTCGTTNACATTTTTCATTAATAGAGTCTTGTTATTTTTTACATGTTTTTTCTAGTGGTTTTACATCCAATAGAAAAATCAGGATTTTCCTTCATTGCTTCTAATGTAGCATCCAGTAATTCATCCTCTGCAGTGCGAGGGTTTTCTCCTGCAGGTTTCCACGATACTGAAACATGTAAATCCTCAAAAATAAAGTTCTCAAGATTGTAATTATCGATAATAATGTCTCTAGGGTTCAGATTCATTCCCTGCCTTTCAGATTTCTGTATTGCTTCCTTGGAAGTCCAAATTTGGATGGCCATTTCAGGGTTATCTCTCAACCATTGCAATTCTTCCCCCTTTGCCATCATATCAAATGCATTTTCTTGAATTGATCTTTCTACAGGTTCAGCATCGATTCCGACCCAATATCCTGGCTCGATTAATGCGCATACTGCCCAATCACCGGAGTGTCCTAAACTNATACCAGGTAAGGGTTCATTTCTCCATACTCCATTCAGCCATGAGAGNTANGGNGCTCTTTCGTCAGTTCTCAGCACTTCGATTGAATCTACTGGAATATCCCATTCTTTCAGGCATTCTTCCAGAAGCAGTCTTCCCGAATTGTGATCTGCTAGTCTCTTTGCAGTGCCTCTTGGGATTTCCTCAGCGAGAACACTGCTACATTGGGAGATTTTCCTTCTAGCAAGAAGCATTTTTGGACCCTTTACTGGGGTCATAATCTGCAAATAATCACCTCTCTAGTGTGAATTTTTGGTCGTCAGGGACTTCTCCCATCGCCTTCAATCTCAATCCTTTGAGAGATAGAACTGGAGCATCATCCTCTCCAACAATTACTACATCGTGAACGGTGACACCACCATCTTCACTGGCTGTCTTTATCGAACGCATTCTCAATTTCTCATCCTTNTCAGGTACTCTTAGCATTGTAGACCATTCTATGCCTATTGGCAGGCTGGAATAACCATCACTTTCCATTGCCGCTAGTCCAGCATTCTGGAATCCAGCTTCAATCAACATAGGTAAGGATTCTAGTAAGACTTCATCACCTTCAGACTCCATTAGGAATTGGTCGGTTGCTGGCAATTGGTGTCGCATTAATGCAATTCCATCTACTCCTCCATCAACTCCTCTGAGGACACCGCCGTGTGATTGGAATCTTGGTCCGTGGAAATATCTGATGTAGATAAAACTCGAATGGTGAATGAGTTTTCCATCTGCAGGTGTGCCTATTTCTGGCAAGGAATCAACCTCACTTTGTAAGAATGGGCAAACATCATCACATTCTGCTACAAGTCTAACTTTGGCTTCGTGGTGTAATCTTGGCTCACCAAAGACCTCTCCCTTTGAGTTGACTAAGTCAGATACTAAGCGACACTCTACCCATCGAAGGTCTCCTTCACTCTTGGATAATTTNGCCTCAACACGTACAGTCATTGAATTCTTCATGATTTTTACAGGTAGTCCAAATTTGACTTCTTCAAAGCCTGCAAGGCAGTGTCNTGGCAGTAGTAGCATTGCATTTTGAGCAAACATCTCGAGAGCCATTACACCTGGATGGTATGGGACTCCTTCGATTGCATGGTCTACCAAGAACTGGTGTTCTTTGGTTGACAAAGTTGTCTGAGAGGTAAGTGATTTACCTTCATCTAAGGATAGCAGTTTATCGATGAACGGGAATCTTCGAGGGTCTGCTATCGATTCAGCCATATTTGGAGGGAGTTTTAGTGGCGCTTCTCTGAATGCATCAAACTTGTCCATTAATCCAAGAGATCCACAAGCGATAACTCTCCTCTTTCCACCAGCTAGTGCTTCGTTTACGAAGATGTCAACACCATCTTCGACAGCGAGAGTTTCAATCCCTGCTGCTTCAAACACGGCCTCAATTGAACCACGGGTAGCCATGCCGACATCTCTCCAGCCAGTCCATCCAATTGCGACTGCTCTGCATTTACCCGATGCTGTTAATCTTGCCATTTCTGCATCAAGAATAGAATTAGCAGCGGCATAGTCAGTTTGTCCTCCGTTTCCGAATCTTCCTGCTACACTGGTGAAAGCACATGCAAATCTCAAATTTTCATCAGTAGATGCAACAAGAGCCTTCCATCCATCGACCTTCACTCTGACAATTAAGTCAAACTTCGACCATTCTTTGTCAGCAACNAANTTTGATTCTTCTANGCCNGCGCCGTGTACAATACCAGTTACTATCCTGCCATTGACTGCAGCCTTGATGGCGCTGGAATCAGTTACATCAGCAGGGTGATATTCGGCCTTATTTCCTGTGGATTCTATCTCATGTATTGTTTGATAGATGTCTTTACTTCTAGTGAATTTCATCCAAGCATTATTCCAATCAACCATTGTTACTTTGCCTGATTCAGATTCAGCAATCAATTCTTCACGTAGTGCCATCTTTCTGTTATTCATTTCCTCATCAGTCCAAGATAGCCAATCAGAGGTTTCCTCGATTAGTTTACTTCTTCCAAGTAGGATAAATGTGGCATTGGAATTCTTGCTAGCGTTAGCAACTCCAATTATCGAAGCAGCAGTGACTCCTGAGCCGCCACCGCTGACAACCCATAGGTCGTCATCTTGTAGAGGCTGAATGTCATCAACTAAGTCCTCAGCGAAGCAAACCATTGTCCATCTTCGTTCGTCCCTGTCGATTCCAATTTCTACTTCTCCGCCAGCGTTGAACATGTCATTTTCAATCAATTTAGCTGCGGCGTGCGCATCAATGAGTAATTCTGGGTGCAGATCTAATGCTCTACATCTGATGTTTTCTCTTTCAAATGCATAGGATTTGGTAACACCAGTAGCACCACAAGCAAGAGAGTTGAACTTGTTACCTCTATTTCCATGTCGTCCGTCCATAGCGGTGACGCTGCCTACAATTCCAGAGGATGCAGATGCAAGTTGATTGTCCANACCTTTNAGCAAGCCAAACCATGCTTGAGATGATAAAGCGACTTGATTTGAAGGNCCTTCTTTTTCCCATTTACTTGCTGTTAGAGATAATGGCGCCATGTGAATNATGCCACTAACTTCTGTCAATTTCGAGCTAACTTCCATGATTTGAGACTCACTCAATGGGTCTAGGCGATATGTGTGCCCAGAATTCTCGACTTGGTCAGTCAGAGTTTTTGCACCATATTCGAATCCAATTTTCGCTACATTGATTCCCTTTTCAGTTAAAATTTCAGCCAAAGCATCTGCAATACCCCATGTGTCTTGGGTAAGTACGATAGTTCCTGAAATNGGTAATCCTTCTGCTACTACAGGACACGGCTCGATCTCGACCTGCCATCTTCTTGTTCCAACAGAGGTTTTGGATGANGNCNGCTGNGAGGTCACAACTTCTGGTTCAGNTTCAGNTNCTGCTGGAGCAGCAANTTGTGTACTGCCTCCAGTCATTTTCTGAATGTAGGCAACAAAATGATTCAACGTTGGGTGGTCTGCTAAAACGAAATCTTCGTCGACAGGTAAGTCGAAAATTTCTCTCACATCAGCCATGATTTCTGCTTGTTTTACAGTATCAATTCCTAGTTCTCCTTCCAAGTCTTGGTCCATCTCTATGAAATCTTCAGGATAACCTGTGTGCTTGACAACAACCCCGATTAATTTTGGTTGAATTTCACCACTATCTGCAACCGGTACTGCAGGAGCAGGTGTTGCAATTTCTGCAACAGGGGAAGGAGTCGGTTCAGGAGCCGAGGCTGTAACTACTGGTGCAGATGTGACCTCTCCTCCAGTCATTTTCTGGATATATGCAACGAAATGATTCAGAGTTGGGTGCTCAGCCAAAACGAAGTCTTCGTCAACTGGTAGATTGAATATATCCCTTACATCAGCCATAATTTCAGCTTGTTTTACGGTGTCTATTCCTAATTCACCTTCCAAGTCCTGGTCCATCTCAATGAAATCTTCAGGATATCCTGTATGTTTGACGACAACACCTATCAGTTTAGGTTGGATTTCTCCACTATCAACAACAGGTGCAGATGTTGTAACAGGCTCAAGTTTTGGTTCTGGCACGGCTACAACCTCTGGCTCAGGGGCTTGAGTAACCGTAGCAGGAGCAGGCGCTTCTCCTCCAGTCATCTTGTGAATGTAGCCTATCATGTGATTCAATGTAGGGTAGTCTGATAGTATGAAATCCTCATCTACTGGCAGATTGAATTGAGATCTAATATCGGCCATAATTTCAGCCTGTTTTACAGTGTCAATTCCCAACTCGCCTTCTAGGTCTTGGTCTAATTCAACAAAGTCTGCAGGATATCCAGTGTGTTTGACTACAACATCAATCACAGCCTGATTGATGTCTCCAGAAACATTGGCAGCAGGCGCTGGTGCAGCAGGTGCTGGCGCAGCAGGAGCTGGTGTAGGTGCTGGAGTTGGTTCAGGTTCGGGTGTAGCATGAACTACTGGAGCCGCTGGTTGATTCTTATCAGGGACGGCATAAACTTCTCCTTGTACGCCTCCATGTAGATTATTTTCACCGTCGACATATGCAACCAATTTGTTTTGTAGAATTCTTAATTCCAATTCCTGTGTGCCCGCTAATGCCTGATTCCAAGAAATCAATTTCTGTTTGTTGATTCTTTCACCTTGGAATTCATATTTTCTGACTAGTGATAATGCGATTTGGCTTCCAAAGCCAGCCGCAAATCGAATTCCATACTTCAAATTGGAATAACTTCCACCCTTGGATAGGTTTAGATTACCAAGTTCTGGATCTTCTTCCTTGTGATTTGCTATAGGTGGAATCTTTCCTGTTAACAAACCGTAGAACATTGAAGCATCCTCGATTCCGACTCCCATCGGATGGCCAGTGAAACCTTTGGTATTTGCAATAACTAGAGCGTCCGCACTCTTTCCGAATGTGTCTCTGAGCGCTCTCACTTCTGCTTGGGCAGAACCGCCTCTAGCCGGAGTGTATGTCTCGTGTGAAAAGAATACGGTGTCTGGAGCCATTTGGTGCCTGTCAATAGACCATTGATTCTCCATTTCTTCAATGAAATTATCAACAGTTTGTGCTACATGGTCGACATCAAGTCTAGTTCCGTGGAATGCAGAGTTGGCAATTTTTGTTCCAAGTAGTTCCGCAATTGGTTGAACTCCTCTTGCATCAGATTCAGATTTTCTCTCAACTACGAACGCTGCTGCGCCCATACCCAGAACCAAACCATTCCTTCTCTTGTCAAATGGTAATGCAGTATCTTCAACTACATTGTTTGTAGCAGCAGCGCCACTTGATGCGAATCCAGAACCAATCCATTCCCACAGGTCGTCACCCGTGACGTCATCAGCTGAAACGATTACAACTCTGTCACATCTGTCGTTAGCCAGCCAATCTTCTGCTACACCGAAAGCAGCGGTTGCAGATGCGCATGCTAGGTTAATTGTAGTGTTAGGTCCACGAATTCCTACATGTTGAGCAAATTGTGAATGACCCATATTCAGGATTTGGAATAGATACCTTCTGTCGAATCGACCTTCTCCGTCATCTCCATTCATCTTGGCATGTTTGGCTGCCATTTGGTGGCCTGCGAAACAGGATGCGAATACAATTCCAGTCCTATCTCTGTATACGGACGGAACTTCCCATGATTTGATTAGTCTTAATCCGCCCTTTCCAACTTGTTCAACCGGAGTTAACGGAATGCCTGCATCTCTGAGTGCGATCAATCCGGCTGCACAGGCGAGTTGAGTTGCTATGTCCCATGCCGCAGCAATCTTTCCATTGATGCCAAATTCGGTTTCTGGGTCAAATGCAGATTTTACTCCAGCCAGTTGTGGTATGTCGCCGAATTCTTTGGCTGCGTCCATGCCTACGCTTCCATCTCTCCCTTTGATTAATCGAACAATGTTTTTGTCAAGCAATCTCTGTTTGTAGTCATCAGTTACTTCTGAAATACATGTTTCCCCTCGAATTAATTTCTCGAAATTACCCTCGTCGAAAACTCTCTCTCCACCAGGTAGGCCGAGCGATACACCAGTGATTACGAATGGGTCTTGCCCTCTATTGTCTGCCTTCATCATAGTTGCAGAGGTTGTGTTTGCAGGTGCGGATACAATCCATCTGGTAATGTCTGCAACTGTAGTTGCCGTAGACACGTCCCATTCAGGGTCTGTTTGACAACTGGAATGAACTGTTTGAATGACCGACTGAATCTGAGAGTCGGTCATCCCTAGTACCTCTCTCATGTTGACATTACCCTGACAGAATTTGGCAGGATAGCCACAGTGGGTTGAAATTAAACTTCCAACTAAGTTTATCTTTGCAGCATCAGGATCGACATATGTGTCCGCCTTCACAGTGATTGTTTGGGCTGCAACCATGCCTCCCTTTGAGGGCAGAGGTCTACTTCTGTCTTTGAGAGGCGTTGCAGGTTTGGTAATGCCTGAACTCGCTTCAACGGGACCTGCTCTAAATGCTTCAGTTAAACTCGAGTCGTTTTTATCTAATTTCTTAGGAACTCTTCCAGCAAGTGCCATGGTTCCAAGTGCGGTTAATAGTGAGGTTATACCACCTGTTTTCGGGTGATTTGTCATTACAGAAACCGAAGGCATATCTTCCAAAATCTGAGTTGCGAAAACGGTCAATGCTCGCTTTGGGCCAACTTCTAAGAAAATTCTTGCACCTGCTTCGTACATCGAATTTATTTGCTTTGTCCACTCAACGCTGGATGCCATTTGCGGGGCTAATTTGGATAAAATAGCAGTCTTAGAATCTCCGCCATCATCCATTGGATACCATCCTCCGTCAACGTTACTTGTGATTGGAATTGAAGGCCATCTGATCTCTAATCCCTCAAGGAATCGGCGTAGTGGTTCATTTGCCGGAGCTACTATCCTAGAATGGAAAGCGTGACTTGTAGCAAGTTGCACACATTGGAAGCCTTCCGCCTCAAATTTAGACATAGCCTGCTTTACCGGTTCAGTCTCTCCTGCGATTACAGTCATCTTCGGAGAATTCTTGTTCGCAGCAATTACGTATCCATCGATTTCTTCGATTATTTCTGCGATTCTTTCGTAAGGAGCAGTTACGCTAGCCATCAGTCCTTTATCATCGATTTCAACACTGCCCATCTCCGTTCCACGTGCTGCTGCCGCTCTTAGTGCACCGTCCATGTCAAGTATTCCTGCGCTCATCAAAGCAGCGTATTCTCCAAGGCTATGTCCAGCAACCATGTCTGGTTTGAATCCATACGCATTCAATGCTGATTCAATTGCGAGGTCTGCAGTTAACATTGCAGGTTGAGTGTACTCTGTTTGCTTTAATTTGAATTCGGCTTCTTTCTTTTCTTCATCGCTAAGATTTGTTCTCAGCACGAAAGAAGACAGCGTTTCACCACCAAGCACATCCGACATCGTAATGTCAGATTTAGCCCAAACGTCTTGCACTCCTTTGAATCTCTTGTATAGGTCAAGTGTCATTCCGACATACTGGCTACCTTGACCCGGATACATGTGTGCTACCTTAGCACCTTCCGGCATAGCGTCTTCATCTGTAACCAATATTCCTTGACTAGCAAGGAATCCCCACTTGCCTTTGTCGGCAATAGCCTTGCTAACTAGATCGATGCGTTTTGATAACTCTGCCCAACTTGTTGCAATCAGAGCCATCCTTACGTTATCGCTTGCATCATATGACCAGTGATTTTGGAGTTCGAAAGATAGTCTTACGCCACTAGGGTCATTGTCGAAATTAACAGAAGGAATCGAAATTTGTGATAATTTGCTTAGAATTTGTTCAGTAGATTTGCCAGATAATAGCAACATTCCGCCTTCTACTTCTTTCAACTCATCATGCGTCATTGTGGCATTCAATTCACTAGAAGTTTCTTCAAATCCAGAGTATGTTTTCCATTTTGTTTCCCAGTGCTGAGCCATTTGTGAATGGTATGAGGGGACATAATCTTCCAATGCAACGTGGAAATTAGTGCCGCCAAAGCCGAATGCCGAAATTCCTGCTCTCCTAGGGTGAGACTCAGGTTCTGGCCAATCTCTGGCTTCTGTAGGGACGAAGAATGGAATCTCATTCCATTCGACAGTAGGATTTGGGTCAACAAATCCAGCACTTGGCGGGATTGTTTTGTAGTAAAGCGCATTACAGGCCTTCATTATTCCTGCAATTCCAGCGGCTGCTTTCAGGTGTCCAATCTGGCTCTTTACAGAGCCAACGGCGATGTGGTCTCCGCCATCTAAACCATTCCAAAGCATGGATAGTGTGGATAATTCAGTGGCATCTCCAACCTTTGTAGAAGTGCCATGTGCTTCGACTAATTCAACAGTTGCAGGTTCATAGCCCGCTTGTGAATATGCTCGACTAACAGCTTGAACTTGTCCTCGCTGACTAGGCGCAGTAATGCCCTTGCCTCTTCCATCAGAAGAACCTCCTACGCCACGAATGACTGCTTTGATATCATCATCATCTCGAATCGCATCTGATAATCTCTTGAGAAGTAAAACACCAGCGCCTTCACCCATTACGAAACCATTTGCTTTAGCGTCGAAAGGCGTAGAATGAGTTGCTGATAGCGCACCAATTGCACTGAATTTAGCATATGTTGGCGCTTCCATGCATCTGTCTGTAGCACCGGCTAACATCGTGTCAACTTGTCTGTTCTGCAATAGTCTGCAAGCATCGAGTAAAGCGGCCATTGAAGATGCGCATGCTGCATCTGTAGAGTAATTTGGGCCTTGTAAGTCTAGTAAATTTGCGACTCTTCCGCTCACTACATTTGCTAGTTCACCAGGCATTGTATCTTCATTGATTCGTGGTTTCCCTTCACACATTTTCTCAACCATAGCGTCTGCCTGCTCAGGTGTCACTCCGTTGTCAATTGCGATTTTTCTCATCTCTTGGCTGAATACTCTAAGGTTTGATTCAGATCGATTTTCGCCTCCAAGAGCATTAGCGAAAACCACACCGGTTCTGGCTCTGTCTAGGACTTTGCCGCCTTCGCCATATCCTGCGTCGTCTAGAGCATCTGCAGAAACGGTTACCGCCCACAATTGACATGGGTCGATTTGAGGTATTGAGCCAGGAGGTTGTCTCCATCTTCTCCAATCGAATTCAAATTCTTCGACAAATCCTCCAATCTTTGAGTATGTCTTTCCTTCAGTTACCTTCCCAGGGCCACTTTGTTCCCAGTAAATTTCAGGATCCCATCGATGCGAGGGGACTTCTTTAATGGAGACATGTGCATCGATTATGTTCTGCCAGAACTCTTCGATACTGGTAGCATCTGGCATTAGTGCAGCCATGCCAATAACTGCAATCGGTTCGAATGGAGCTTGGTCTAATCCGTCGCATTCCTTGCCATCTTTGGTTGTAATTGTCATGTTCACTCCCCCATGATACTCGAAGGAACCATCGTTATCGAGTAGCCTGCATCGACATGAATACACTGGCCTGTAACTCCTGCAGATAGTTGGCTTGCAAGCCATGTTGTACATCCTGCAACATCACTCTGAGTGACATTTCTTCTGAGTGGAGCGTTTTCTGCTACATGGTCTAGGATGTTGTCAAAGCCAGGTATCCCGCTTGCAGCAATAGTTCTAATCGGGCCACTGGAGATTGAATTTACTCTGTGGCCTTCAGGCCCCAAATGGCAAGCAAGTTCTCTTGTCCAGCATTCAAGTGCTGCCTTTGCCATGCTCATGATTCCATATGAGGGAACATATCTTGTCGATGCTGCATAGGTCAAAGTGATTGTTGAAGAGCCTGGATTCAGGTATGGTAATGCGAATTTCAAACATCGCTGTAAGGAGTTAGCAGAAATTGTAAACGCTGTATTGATTTTATCATCGTCAACGAAAAGTATCGGTCTGTCAAAGCATTCTCGAGGTGCAAAACCAATTGCGTGGATTAGAATGTCCGCTTTAACCCACGGATTTTCTTTGCTGAAACTGTCGAAAAACTCCTTTGTGTCTGCATCTGATGCAACATCGAGAGGATAGAAGCCTGCAATAGCAGGTAATTTGTCCTTTAATTGGAAGACTCTGGACATGAATCTTTTCTGATAACCGAGGTATAGCGTGACACCAGCCTCTGCGAGACTCTTGCAAATAGCCCAAGCAATCGAGTCTTCGCTGGCCACACCAAATACAAATGCAACTTTACCTTGTAATCCAAGCATTATGAGCACCTACCCTATAGGGTAGGTGTTTCCTTTACCAGTCCGCCTATGACTGTTACCGTAGTTGCTTCACCAAATAGTGGGATTCAAAGACACTTTACAAATAGCGAAAACGCTCACTAGAGGTCTTCAAAATCGAAGTCATCATCTTCATCAAAGTCATCGAAATCAAGGTCATCGTCGAAGTCATCGTCTTCGACAGGAGGCGCTCTTCCTCTTCTTGCTGCTTTCTTGTTGGCTTTAGCAGCCTTCTTTGCTTCTTTTGCAGCGATCTTTTGCTTGCCAGCTTTCTTGGAAAGTCTTGAGATTATTACTAGGAGCATGATTAATCCAAATGCGCCGCCAGCTATCATTCCGATTTGGGCAATATTATCTTGGCTAATTGAATTCAAGTCGGATATTCCAATCGAGCCTCCTCCTCCGCCGGATTCAGCAACGACGACTCTTACACTGACTTGGTCATCTTCTGCACTGGAATCTAGCTTTGTATAGGCTCTCAATTGAACGTTAACTGTAATTTCACTAGATGCATCTTTTGGTGCTACCAGTATTATATTTCCTTGGTCAGAGGAAGTGCCTGGGTTTACAGTCGCTCTGAAGAATGGGTCTGATTTGAACTTGAATCCTGCTTCCAAAATTTCATCTTCATTGACTATCTCTACCTCAAGGTTGTCGATTCTGTTCCCGTCATTGAAAACAGTGAACTGTATAACCGCTTCTTCCTCTACTTCGATATTTCTAGTTGATGGGTTTGAAACCTCTAAATCGATTCGTGAATATGGTAGTGACTTAACAGTGCCTCCAACTTCACTGGATTGGCCTGCTTGACCAATTGGTATTGGTCCCGCTGAGGTTATGGTTGCGGTGATGTTGAAATCTTCAGTAACCTCTGCAATTCTTGGAGACGCAGAGAAAGTGGCTGTGAAATCTGCTTCTTCTCCTGCTTCAAGTGACAAGGATGATTCAGATAACACAAGGCTGAAATCATTACCATCAACATTGCTGTCGAGGTCAATTTCTTCTGCTAGTGCACCAGTGTTTGTAACAGTACATACCACGTTTACTGGAGCGTTTTGTTCAGGATGAACATTTATTGAAATGGTAGATTGAGTGCATTCGATCTCAACTCCTAGCGGAGAAGGAATCTGTGCTTGTGCATTCATAGGGGCGGCTATACTGAGCAAAAAAATTGTGAGAATTAATGCTCTTCTCATTCATCCACCATGCCGAGCGAGTAATAGGTAGGTCAAGAATGCATCGTCACTCGGGACCATAAATTTGCTCAGGTAAGTCCTTATGAGACATATACAAAATTTCCTCATCCAATCCTGCTTCGAGTAACTGACGTGTGCGTTTTGGAACGGTTTTTGGTCCTAAAACAGCACCAGGTCTTCTCAAATCATCCATGTAATCCGTTTCAAGCATGAAACCATGTGATGATTTTTCAAAAGTATCCATTATCACCTCAATCGAACCACTACCTGCAAGGACGCTTGGAGTTAGTCCGTGAGTGTAGGACGCATCGACATTTGGTGGAGCATAATGCCGAACTAATTTTTTCCTGTCAAGGCCGGCTTTGTCTGCCATGATAGCAAGGTCGCCATATGTTTCATCAGATTCTCCTTCAACATGGAGTTGTAGGGGTATTCCTTCCTTTGCTGCTAGTTTCATTGTATCGATTAACAATGCATTTGAACGGCTCCAAATTTCATCTGAAACAGGCCAATGTGGTCTTCCAACTTCACCAATCCCGTGAGCCTTTCCTTCCTGAACAAATTCTAAAGCGGTCTCTATACTGTCCCAATAATTTTCTTCGGCTCGGTCACCTAAGGAATCGAATTGATGTGCGAATGCAGCAGGGTGTGGGCCTAGAATAACTCGAACTCCAAGGCCGAGGCCTCTTACTTCTTGTGCCATGTTTATTGTATCTTGATAAGATGCCTTGTGCCCTTCTCTCGTAGTTGGAGGTGATGCAAAATCCGGACAATGAACCAATACGAGGTTTGTGCCGCCTACTCTTTGAAAGTCCTTTGCAGCCTCAAGAAATCTACCATTTCTATTTAGGTGAAAATGATCGTCAAGGATTGGTCCATTCCAATCCATTCCCTACACCTTCATCGATTTTTTATCAGCAAATTTTGTTTTCCAATGTACAGCTGCCATTGCAACCATATTTGGGTGTCTTGCATTCAATGCAACACACTTCCCATTTGGCCAGATTAGTAATTCAAGGTCGTGACGTGTGTCATTTAATCTCATGCAACCCAGCCTTTCATCAAAACTCTGCGTTCCACTTTGTAGATTAGCACGAAGGTCGTGGACAGGGACAACTTCCCCGAATTCGAAAGATGCGACGATAGGGCCGAGTTCGGTTGTCATTCCGGACTCATCCCTGCCCATTCTTAGAAGCATTTCTTTTGCTGCAGCCCTAGCTGCCCCAATTCTATGAGTGCCGTGAACAATTATTCTACCTTGAGCGTCGATGACTAGAGTTGCCCTCGGTGCGTCCAAGGCTTTGATGATTACATCACCGTTCTTTACTCCGCCCAGTCTTTCAACTGCTTCTTCTAGGTCGATTGGCGGAGATACGCTGAAACGAACAAGAATATTTTCGACTCTTACATCGATATTATTGTCAGACATTTTCACTCCTCCTCTCCTTCCGAGGAAGAACTCTGTGATGAAACCTCCTCTGGTTCAGGATGAGTGTCCAACGCTTTCACCATCGATTCTCTCCATGCCTGCTGAATTGGAACAAGAAGTAAAGCATCGTCTCCATGCGAATCACGCAATTCTTTGAGACTGCCTCGTAATCTTCCTGCAAATCTCATGTCTTTTCGATTGTTCAATTCTTCAATCGAATTTTCTCTATTTAGTTTCCACCATGTTGCAGCTAAAGCACTGGCTGCTTGTAATCCATCAGGTTCCCTTGAAGGTTGTTCAATAACTAGTGGTCTGACCTTTTTTATCGATTTACGCCATCTTCTGGCAGTGAAAACAATCTTCAGTAATTTACGTGGTCTAGTCATTGCATGTGCTTCTTTTTCTAGAAATTCTGCCCAATCGTCATCAGACATTTCTGGTTCAATAAAGAAAACAGGCCTTTCGTGTGTTCTAGCGGCTTTGTGAAGTCTTCTTGGTTCTGGGTCAGGGAATTTACCAACTTGTAATCCTTCAACCCAGGTCAACATTTCTAAGTATAAACTATCCAATCCGCCATTGAGTATTGCGCTATCAAGATTAATTCCAGGATCTTCTGCTTCAGATTTCTCTTCTTCTGCCCATACTTCTTCTTCTTCAGTGGATGCAAGTATACCTAATCCATGCCATTGAACTCTAGGTCGCAAGCCATTTGGGAAAACTACCGTTGGTAATATGCCATGAAGGAGAATTGTTCCTCCATCAGGGTCTTTCCAGTAAATGTCTTCCCAATCTAGATTCATTTTGGATCACTGATTGTTGTTGACCCAATCCTTGAGGCTATCAATGTCCCATCCTTGGTCAAAGTATCCTTGGATAGTTGCTTGGTCCCATTGTGGGAACTCAGCGAGTGCTGCAGCCATAGTCGGGTCTACATTCTGTGCAGGCGGCGGGCCAGCCGAAGGTGGTCCTGTCCTTGCTTTTGGAATGTCAGCGTATTCTTTGTCATCTTCGTATTCATACTCATATTCGTATGAACCTTCTTCTCCACCTCTTCTTGCAAGTACAACAACAACAACTAGCAATACTAGAATCAAAGTTCCCAAACCGATGACTACTAGCATTCCAGCTCCTGCCAAGAATCCATCATCATCACTTGCAACTGCGACGTTGAATGATTTACCGTTTTGCGAGCCGTTCCAAAGAACTTCATTACTCTCCGCCTCAACTACTAGGAAATACATGCCACTTGTTGGCGATGCAAACTCTTCAAGGTCGGTTATGAATACATTCAATTGGCTACCTTGAGAAATCTCATCAGTTGTTATGGTAGTTTCCGTTGTAGGGAATCCTCCACCAACAACCGATTGAATCTCGATTGTGATAGTTCCGTCTTGTGTTCCAATATTCTGAATTGTAATTTCTAGTTCAGGTGTTTCTCCAACTTCTGGTGCTTTTGGAGTCATTCTGACTTCCATCACAGAGAACTTAGCCTGTTCGTGAACTAATCTGTACTGTGAATTGTGTTCAGGGTCTGCTGAGTATATCGAACTGACACCTCCGGAAGAATCAGGTCCTCCTCCCTTAACCGACCATCCAGCGGAGTCGCTTCCCTCAATCCACATCACGAGGTCAACCATTGTGATTTCTTCTTGTGTTGGGTCGACAGGGTCAGGCCACAAATCTACACAGTCAGCGGAAACTAGGTAATCGCTACCTTGAACCTTAACGTTCAATTCCTCCATCAGTGGATCAATTCCGAATTTCTGACCATATACTGGCCATGTTTGATTCGCTGAAGCATCCATGTAGAATGACCAGTATAGGTTAATTTCACCTGCTAATAGAGCAGCGTTTTCTTCGACTATTGCCTGGACGTCGACACAATGCATTGTTGAAGAAGGCATTGTGCTTAGTAGCTCTTCACCGTTGATTCCAGATTTAGCTGTCCATGTGTTATCTTTGACTTCTGGTGGTGTTCCGTCAACTTTGATGGAGAAAGAACCACAGCCAAAGGCATTGTTTCCAGAACAAATTGCTGCAGTTGAATCTTCAGCACCGTCTGGCAGATTTATCAGTCTAAATGTATATTGATAATCGTTAGAAATCGGTGGTGCTGTCACGTTTATTGTAAACGCTCCACCATTTATTACGTGAGTTGTTGGACCATCAGTCTTGGAACCATCCGCTCCTCCTGCTGGATAGGCAAGGTATCCCTTATCTCCATCCATGAAAGCCTGTTCTCTTGTTATTTCAACAGTGAATTCACCCTCCGGTAGTACGTATACTCCGTTGTTTATTCCGTCGATGTAAGCATACTGACCTGTAAACGCGATTGTATCTCCAGGGAATACTGAAGCTATCTCAATGTTAGAAGAGAATGGCTCTGAAACATCAGCGAAAGATGGTGAGATTCCGTTTCTGTAGTCAAGTTGAATACCATCACTGTAAACCCATCTTTGCTTGTGTCTGCCACCAGATTCACTCATCAAAGATGGATCTCTATCCATATCCTTGATCCTTAATTGCGGAACATATGTTGTAGTAGTAATTCCAACAATGTCCCAATTCATTCTGATTGGTAAGTCTAGATAGAATTCGTCTTCGAATGGGTCGATTAGTCTGCCACCATCCATTCTAAGAACTTCTGGCCCATTACTTTCATTGCTTGCCTCCACAATCGTGATTGCGTCTGTGTCTGACCATGCAGTTTCATTTCTTGGTGAATAGTAAACGACCATGTTGTCAGGACCCAAGTCGATTTCGAAGTAGTTGATATCTCTCCAGCCGTTTTCATCAGCGGCTTCAACAATCAGGTGGTATTCCTTTCCTGCGTACATGGTCATATTCCATGGTCCTTGGTAGAACGGAGCGCCTTCGCTAGGGTTGTGTAGTCTGTTTCCATCATTGTCTTCTATGAAGAAATTTCTGATGTTTGGCGTCTTTGCGTCCATCGAAACATAAGTTACCAAATCGTTGTCAAATCCTGGCGACCCACCGTCTATTGGGTTTCCACCAAGGTCACTACCAACTGCATAGATACTGACCTTTCCAGGAGGTTCTTCTCCCTTGTTGGCATTATCACTGAATGTACCGGTGTAATTTGCTATCGGTGCCTGTCCATCGCTGCTTAGGGTAATCATGTCATACTCATCAGGATCAGCAAGACCATCTCCATCGTAATCATGTTCATATTCAATCCAGTAATACATGTCAAGAGAGGTTGGTGGGTTAGGTATGTCTTGTGCTAGGATTCTGACCTTTTGTTGTTGATTTGGCAATACCCAAGTATCGTCTACTAGGTTTCTCCAATTCGACCATATTGTTGGGTCATAATTTGATGCTTTCAATACAGAGATATTGATCAGCGTTGGAGAATAAGTATCAATCGATAAGTTGAATGGAATTGCACAATCACTGTCTGAAACAATAGGTGAAGGAGGGCATAATGTGTCTCCTCCTGAGTAGCCATCGATAAGAACTCTGTATGTAGCAACACCAGCCGCAGTTGAACCAAGATTCACATTCCAATCGAAGTTACCACCAATAATGTTCGACAAGTTTGTTACGTTCATCCATTCTGAAACCACGCTTCCGTTTATGGTTTGAACATCCCACTTTTGGAGACTTAGGTTGTATGCTGTTGGGTCTGGGGAAACCTCCAATCCCTCAAGTCTAATTGTTCCAATCATTCTGATGTTTTGGTTAGAACTTGCTGAAGTAAGGTCTTGAGAAACACCTGCATTATTCAGTAATTCGAAGCTTGCAATCATAGCATCGTTTTCAATTGCGTTTCCGTTAGCGGGGGCAAGAACAACTGCACCTGGTAGTCCCTTTACACCGTTTGTTGCGATTAGGCTGGCGTAAATTCGAAGTTCCGGTGTATCTTCCCATGCTGTGTTGATTCTGAACCTCCATGTGATTTCCATTTCATCTCCTGTGATTTGGTACGAAGAAGATTCCATTGTAACCAAGTTATCTGGATCGTAAGGCTCAGTAAATAGAGACAATTCAGAGAATGCTAGTTCAACAAGACCACTTGAGGATTCCATTCTCAATCTTGCTTCAGCGAATGATGTTCCTGTGCTTCCATCAACAGAATGAGTGGAGATGACTTCAATGATATCTCCATTCGGATATAGCCCCACTGGATTTCCAACCAGGGTAACAGTTGAATCGTATCCAGTATCTGTTGTTAGTGCGAGCGCGGATAGATTAATTGCTCCACCGCTTCCTGCATTCATAGCCAACGGTACGTCTACTGTTGCTCCTGTTCCAAGAGCGATACCTTGATTCATTTCTCTGTCAATGTTGTTCGCAGCACCAAGGGTTCTTTCCCATGAATATACAATGTCTAGTTCCTTGACAATAACATGACTTCCACCTGCGGCGTTTACATTTTCTATACTGAATCTGAAAGTAGCCCAGTCGTTTCCATATTCATCGGTATGTGAAATTTGCAATAGTGGATTTTGCAATAAATTGTTTAGTCCATCGGTTAGGTTGACTAAGTTACCAACTGTATCGAAGGCTATTGTAGGCTGGTCTGGCACGGTTCCGAATGCATAATCTTGTCCGCTGGAAGATAGCGCCAGAGTGAAGTCTCCAGCTGTGTTGTTATCGAACACTACTTCGCTAACCATCACATCTGCACCGATTGGAAGCATGAAATTACCACCTTGTGCTTGACCGTTTACATTGAGGGTTAGAGTTGCTTCATCCATAGCGTAATTGACACCTTGAACAGCACCTGCCCAGAATTTAGTTTGTCTACCAAATGCTCCAAATGCAGGGTCGCTCATGCCCCATTCGATATCACCATCGTTTGCAACGTCAAGTGTTACACCTGTAGCAGAATGACCGAATTCTAGGTCAAACCATAATTCCGACATTGAACATGGATTTTGATAAGATACGAATGAATTGAAACCAAAGATCGGCTCTGAAAATACAAATTTCGAATCTACAGTCAAGTTGTGTAGTTGACCTGTTCTTGATATGATTGAGATTGCTGCGTCTTCAGAACAGTCGTCCAAAACTTTTGGAGTCATTGCGATGATTGGCTGTGAAAATTTGCCTGTTTCAAGTCCATTGCCTACGTTAGGATTTAGAAGAGTTGGAGAATAATCAAATTGCATTCCCATTCCAGGGGAATTCCAAATGCCGTTGATTATTTCGGGGTTATCAGAACCGTTCAATCCAGTTCCTACACGAGTTCCAACAGTTATCCCGTGGAGTACAGAAGTCGACAAACGACCAGATCCTGTGTCAAAGTCAAATCTCAAGTCAATCGATGGGTAATCTGCAGAATCTATGTCCCATAATTCAACAATTGGACCAACCAAACCAGTCATCTGATTTCCATGGTTGTCAAGGACAATGTCGGTAGTTCCGCTTTTCAAAACAGTCACTTCAATAGAATTTGTATCGGTAGTTTCCTGCTCGATTGTTAACAGACCATATCCGTCAGGGAATCCTGGATTTGGATTTGCTTTGGGCATGAAATTCTTTACAGTCATCCAACCAGATTGTGGTAAAAGATTACCCAGTCTGAAGTCATCAATGAACCAACCTGGCATAGTTGCATTTTCAGGGGTTCTAATTGGAATTTGTGCATTGTGCTCCATCACGAATTTCATCTGAACATATCTACCGCTCTGAATGTAATCTTTCAAGTTTAGAGCGAGTGTTGACCAACCATCTGGATTGGATGATGGGTTGGTTGATTCTCCTCCTAGAGCGTAATCAGAGCCAGTAAGAGTGCCACAGGTCTGGATTCTTCCATTTCCAGCCCCAATCTGATACAGGCCGTTTGCATAATTGACACCACTTGAGTTTTGCACATCAAATGGGATAAAAGACCATTCTCCCATGTTTGGGTCAGAGAAAATAGGGTCATCTTCCATGGATGAAGATTTTATCATAACATATGCACAATCGTAGTAGTAGTTGATTGGATTTGAGGCTGATCCTGTTTTGTTCCAATAGAGTCCATGCCAGCTTTCGAATTTTGCGATGTATGACACAGGGTCAACTTCCATCACCGGTGAAAGGAGTTCAAAGTCGAAACTCTGGTTATCGTTATCGGTTCGGTAGTCATTATCGATATCGAAAGCATTAGTTCCCCAACATTCGTCTCCAGAATAACAGTTTTCGTTTAGGAATGTTCCATCGTTCAGTATTCCATGATTCCATGATGTGAATTGGTTATTTGGAGGTGTAATGTCCATGAAACCTCCTCTGGTTGATTCGAAATCAGTCGTGAACCCAGTGCTAACCAATTGTATAGATTCTTCAGTGTATGTGAAGTCATTTTGGTTTGAGAATTCGGTTTGACCAATGTTGTAGAAAGGATCCCAAACATATTGTGCAGTTTCTCCATTTACTGTTGTCTGTGCTTCATGCAGAGCAAAGTCGGTTGAAACCTTTACAGTGGCGCTGGTTACGGTATCACCAGACGGCAGTCCTACAGTTCCATCGACGATATTTGTGTATTCTGGACTGTCTCTCACTTCAACGGTAACTTCTGAATCACCATTGCTAAATGTTGTGATATTTGCGGCCCCAGCAAGTGGAGATATTAGCATCAAACATGTAAATACCAAGGCGGTTATAGCACTCTTATTTTCATTCATTGTTCGCACCCTCTCTCCTAACCCAATCAAGACGGGCATAAAATATCAGCGGGAACAAGCCTCTATGAGAAGTCCCCCCCTAAAGGGGGGGAAATCAACTCAAAAATCAACGAATCTTTTGTTTGCATAGCATTCGGAAGCGAGGTGCTGCAAGCCTCCTAGTCGATTTTCTGATTTTTCTAGCCATTCTTTGTTCGCAACAGTGGTTGGTTTTGCAGGTCCTAAAGCATCACAAATCTCGGGACCTTCGCTTATCTCGAGGGTTCCAAGTTTTCTAGCCATCGCCATAATTGTGATTTTGTCTAATGCCAAAAGAGGTCTCAAAATCTCAAGTTTTGAAATAATTTCAACTCCACCCAAATTACCTAAAGTCTGACTCGATACTTGTCCTAAATTTTCACCTGTTAGCAGGTGCGTAGCATCACATTCTTCCGATGCTAGATTTGCGATCTCATTAAACAGTCTTTTCATGTGAATGAAATATTCTGAATGGCTCCATTTTTTTGTAAATTGAGAGAGTACTTCCGCTACTGGAACAACGGTCATTCTTCGAACTAAATTTTCTCTTGCAGCATCACCTACAGGTCCTTCTATTTGCAGTAGGTGTTGTAGGGCTGCAATGGCTTTGGTTTCTCCTTCAGGCCCTGTTATTGGTTCTTGAGAAGCATGGACAGGATATATTTTCCATCCATTCATCAGCATTCTAGCCACTGCTACTGGAGAATCGATTCCTCCGCTAACCAGTGCAACGCAAACGCCAGCCATGTTTGCCGCGTGCATTCCTATTTGATGAAATCTCACCTTTTTTTGGGGTAATAACGCATGATTTGAAATTCTAAAGGCGGCTGGAGGCAGTCATGGAACCGTTCAGTACCGAACCAGTTACCCTTATTGAGGAAGTATTTCCTCAAGATACAAATTCATACAATACACTGTTTGGAGGCCGATTATTATCCTTGATGGATAAAGCAGCAGGCATAATGTGTGCAAAGTTTGCTCACAGGGAATTTGTTACTATTTCGATAGATACATTACAATTCAAAGCACCTGCTAGGCAGGGAGATCTAATCGAGGTAACAGCAAAAATTGTATTCACGTCAAACAGGACAGCTTGTACCAAGGTTACTGCATGGGCAATGAGCAAGTCCGATTGGTCTAAAACGGAAATTTGTCAAGGATATTTCTTCATGGTAGCAATCGATTCCATGATGCGACCAATTCCAATTCCTCAATATTCGCCTTCCACAGAAGAAGAAATATCTGAATGGGAGATGGCTAAAGGTATTCGGGAATTGATGATTAAAAAGAAATCATCATGAAGAGTCTTCGATTCTTTTTATGGAATTAACCGCTTCACCACGGTCTCTATCAGATCGAACTAATTCACCAAATGTAGATGGAACTTCCCGGCGCCTTTCTAAATGCGACATCATCTTCTCAACGTTTTCATCATCTACGTTTCCACCGTTGCTCTTAGCAAGGTTCTGAATATTTTGAGCTAATTCTTCATTGGACGAATTCCTAGCCTGAACCCTTAACGCATCTGCTGTTTGAGTGGTTTGATTTGCTTTTCTAGAAAGTTTACGCCTTCTCTTCTTTGGTCGTACCAGTTCAGAAATAACAAACTTAGATTTGAGTTTTGTATTTCTCTTGGGGCGTGATTTGAGAACTCGATTTCCTTTGCTATTCATTGCACTCATCCCAGGGTATCTTTGACTTGGAGTCTCTTTGATTTCCTCTGCTAATATTTCTTCCTGAACAACCTCCTTTCTGGCGGATGCTACCAGGGATGGCTTTTCTTCATCTAGTTCAGGTGCTGTTAGAGGTGCGTCGGGTGAATTGAATCTTTCTGGTTGAGAATAAGGAGTATGAGCAGAATTAGCTCCTACAAAAGAGGGTAAGAATTCAGATGGAGGAGGAGTTGGTGATGGCACAGCATTGGGATTAATTGGCATATGAGCCCTGTGGTTTTGGCCATATGTTTCTTGGAAACTTCCTCTGTAGATTTGATTGTATGGTTGCTGTCTAACTTGCTCTTGTGGCCAACCATTTTGCATTACATTATTTCTCTGAGTAACCAGATTTTCTCTTGCTCTTTCAAGCAGTCCGTCTGGAATTTGTGGTTCAACATCATCTTCATCTTCCCAAACACCGATGTCTAAATCATCGATTTTCTGTGCTGGACTAATGATTTCAGCATCCATAATGTCTTCACTATCATCGCTCATGGAGTCTATGAAATGAGTGATTACTGGGGATGCAGCAAGTTCTACGGGTTGTGGTTGGAATTCTATGTTTTCAAGCACTCTTGCTCGAGGATAATCAGAATCGCTAACCATGTTACCTACGGCCATTTGTGCATCTTGCAAGCTCATTCCATTAACCATATTTTGAATCAATGAACTCAATCTTACCATCGAGACGTCTGAGCCAAATACAGTATGGCAATCATTCGCATTTGTATCAATTGTAATCGTAGGTTTTCGGGTGATGAAATGCGATGCCATCAAAACCAAACCAAGAGATGCGAACATTGCTTGAATCTTGCCTGTAAAACCTCTCCATGCAACCCAAACAAATATCGCGCCAACAATTGCTAGCCAACCTGGAATCAATGTAGTGTGGTGATGGTGAACACGGCGAATAGCATCTAATTTTAGGTCTAAGGCATGGCCTGTTTTTGATTCAAACGAGAGTTGGTTTTCAGTCAAAGTAGCTCTGACTTTACCCTTTACTCCTCCCAGTGACAAAGAACGGAAATTCACCCCCGCTCCTATGACACTGGGCCCGTCTGGCCTTGTGTCCATTAGCATCCCTATATCGTTCAGTTTTGCTTGAGGTTAAGAATCCACCGTTTTTTGGCGGTCAAACTAAGCCCTTTTCGCAGGGTAATTATTCGTGCCGAGCGAGAGTTGCGCTACCCATGATTCTAGGGTTGGAATCCAATTGAGCAACTAATACTACTGGAGGTTTTTCTTTTCTAATGTAAAGAGGAGAATCCCAGTTTACAATCATCGAATCTCCAATAGATTCAATCCTTCCTACCACGAATTGAAGATCTACACTCACATGAATTACGTCTCCGACATCTAATTTTCTCTTTTGGAAAGGAGAGACCTGCAAACTAACACTACTCTTTTCGTGTTTTTCTAAGCAAAGAGGAATTGATATCCCCTTATTCTTGTCTTCGACGGATGGGTGGATGATTATCGAGCCCCCAGTAAGGTGTTCATCCTTGGTATTCCTCAAAGCAATTCCGACTCTGTCTCCAGCAACTGCTTCGTTTACATCGTCATCCATTACCTGAAGGCTTTTCACGGCACCTGGGCCTGCTGCTGGGAGTAAATGCAATTCATCATGAACTTTGACTGAGCCAGATTGAACATATCCTATTGCGACCAATCCTATTCCCTTTACATTGAAATGTTGGTCGATTGGTACTACAAGTGGCTCATTCTTGGAAGATTCTAATTCTCCAGAAATGTCGTCCATTAATTGATACAAATGGCCTCTTAATTCAACACCATCGTTGTTTGATTTTGTCCAGTTAGTAAGGCCTGCTTGAGTCATGAATCCTTTGACTTGGTCTTCATCTATCCATCCACCATCCTCTGGGTTGATGACATAAATTCCTTTATCGACCCCTGCAGATGCAAATCCTACCAGCACTTCTCCAAATGCTGCATCGATTTTGGTTATCTCAAGAAGTCCCACTCTTGCAGCACATAGTGAATTGAAAAATGGTCTAATTCTTTCTGGCATTTTTGCAGGTCTAATAATTGATAGAATCCTAGCACCATCCGGGCCAGATTCTTTGTGAACGTATGTGTGAACGTCCCTTTGATCTGTAGCTTTAGCAATTGATTTAGCCAAATCGTCGCTACCAATCATAGCGATATTCAAGACCGTCATGATTGCGCCACCTGTAATTCATTATTGAGGCTAATGCCTTCATCTTAGGTTAGAAATAAATTTGTAATCCTGATATCTAGAATCATATCCTTCTTCAGTTATATTTCTCAATTTACTAGTTCCAAAATCTTCTATCGTGAATGATGCTGTAACTGTGGCATGGGTTAGCGCTTCTATGAGTTCATCTCTGGATAGCGCCCCTTCACTCTTGGAAAGGTGTTGGCACAGTGCGCCTGCAAAGGTATCACCACATCCAGTCGGGTCTACAAGATTGTTAGTAGGGTACGCAGGCATGGATACTATCCCGTCAGGATGAAATGCAATTACTCCATGTTCTCCACGTTTTACAATCAATATTCCTCCGTTTTTCATACTCAAAACTTTCTTTGATGCTTTCATTAAATTATCTTCACCAGATAACATTCGAACTTCTCCATCATTCAATATTAGCACCTCAACGCGTTTGATAACTTCAAGCAATTCATCTAATGCAATATTTATCCACAAGTTCATTGAGTCAAGAACTGTGAGTCTTTCTGGAGTGACTTGGTCAAGAACAGTTGACTGAATCGATGGTAACAAATTAGCACACATCAAAATTTTTGGATTAGTATGGGATTGAGGGATTTTTGGCTCAAACGATTCGAATACATTCAATTGGGTGTCATGGGTTACGGCTTCAGCCATATTTCCGTGATATGAGCCAGTCCAACGAAATGTGTTACCTTCAACAATTTCAATCCCAGAAATATCAATTTCACTATCTTGATACCAATCAAGGTGTTCTTGCTTGAAGTCTTTACCAACTACGCCCAATATCGAAATCCCATTACCGTGATTCTTTTTGTTGTGAAATGCTGCTGAAAATCCGCCGTAACTAGCAGAGCCACCCAATTCGTCTTCACTAGACCCAGCAGGTGTTTCTAGAGTATCGTACGCTAAGCTGCCTACGACTAGAACGTCCATTTCGATCAACCTAACAGTTCTTGATGTTCTTCGATATATGCGATAGTGATGTCTCCTGCCTGATAATCGTCCTCATCCATAATTCTACGATGAAGTGGAATTAGGTGTTCGACACCAGTGATGATTGTTTCATCTAATGCAGTTCTCATTCTTCTGATAGCATCTTCTCTATCGTGCCCCCATGTCAATAATTTGGCTAATAGGCTGTCAAAACAACCTGGCATTTCGTAACCTGGATGTGCATGTGTGTCACATCTGATGCCAAATCCTGAAGGGAAGTGGCATTCCCAAAGTCGACCAGGCGATGGAGCGAAATTGATGGTATCCTCTGCGTTTAGTCTACATTGGATTGCGTGGCCTCGAATTTTGATATCGTCTTGCTTGACAGGAAGACTTTCTCCTTGTGCAACCCTGATTCCTAATTCAACTAGGTTGTAACCTGTGATCAACTCCGTAACTGTGTGTTCCACCTGAACACGAGGATTGACTTCAAGGAAGTAAAAATCACCATTTTTATCTCTGAGGAATTCAAATGTTGCAAGTCCTTTGTACCCAACTGATTCAGCACCAGCACAAACTAATGCTCCGACTTCTGCTCTTTTTTCATCTGTGAGCCATGGTCCTTCTTCGATTAATTTCTGATGTCTTCTTTGAATCGAGCAGAATCTTTCACCGAAATGTATAGCATTAGTTCCATCTGCTAATACCTGGAATTCAACGTGTTGTGCTCCTTCAATGTATTTCTCAACGAATACTCTATCATCGCCAAAAGCAGACTTAGCCCTACTTTGACAAAGTTTCAGAGCGCTTTCAAATTCGCTTTCGGAATGTACGATTTGCATTCCGATTCCTCCGCCACCGGCTGCGGCTTTGATTATGACAGGATAGCCAATTTCATCAGCTAATTTGGCTGCAACATCTGCAGAAGATATAGGCTCACTGCTTCCTTTTGCTGTCGGTAATCCTGCTGCTTCCATTGCTGTTCTAGCCTCTATTTTATCACCTAATAATGAGATTACATCTGCAGATGGTCCGATGAAAGTTATACCTTCTTCCTCCAGCCTTCTGACGAAATTTGCGTTTTCCGCAAGGAAACCATAACCTGGGTGTACTGCGTCACAATTCAACTCTTTAGCTGCAGCAACAACCGCTTCAATGTCTAAATATGAATCAAGAGGATTTGATCTCATTATTGGATATGCAATGTCTGCCATCCTAACCGGCAGAGATAATCTATCTTCTCTACCATGAATTATTGCTGCTTCAATGCCCATGTCTCTAAGGGTTCTAAGTATTCTCAGAGCGATTTCTCCACGGTTAGCAATCAACACGCGTTTGAATCCCATATCCTAATCCAAACCGAACCAATCTATGATGAAAGCGGTTGAAAACAATAGAAAATGTTGTTTATTTTTTACCGTTTTACGGAAGCAAAAGGTCGTAAAAACGAAATAATCATGTAAAACTTCGCTCGGATTTATATGTTAGTCGGTAGATGCCTCGTTATGAGCGGCAGTAATACAACCGGTGGCGAAAAAATTCGAACTTTAGCAGGCAAGGACCTGAATAAAGACGGAAAAGTTGTGAATCTAGTTATCAGTGGCAATTCTAGGTTCTATGATTATGAATGGTTAGAAGATCAATTAGATCAATGGATAAGGTGGTACGACCACCCGGATTTGATAATTTGCGGAGGAGCGAGTGGAGTTGATTATCTCGCTGAAAGATGGGCGGACAACAATGCAATTGAGATTGCAGTGTTTACTGAAGAATGGGAAGCTCCAAGGTCTGGTTTGGAAGATTCAGGCAGGCCCGAAGCACCTGCAGCGTTAGTTGATAAAATGTTAGAACACGCAACACATGTTCTAGGTTTTCCAGGTAAGGATACGAAATGGACTAGAATTGTACTTGAAAAAGCACAGTCTATGGGTATTCCAACCTTTGAGATTCCAACACCTTGAGATCAATAAACGTCTCTCAGGTATCTCTTTTGTTCACGCATCATTGTTTTCTCAATGAAGTGAGTCGCATCGTCTTCTGACATTCCTCCATGTTCCATTGCAATTTCGATTAAAGCTCTGTGTACATCCTTTGCCATGTATTGCTTGTCACCACAGATGTAGAAGTAAGCACCGTTTTCAAACCATTCCCAAACTTCTGCACCGTGTTCTTTTAGTCTGTGCTGGACGTAGATTTTTTCTTCCTGGTCTCTTGACCATGCTGTTGTAAATTTGTATAGGTGTCCTTCATCCATCCAAGCCTCGATAGTGTCCTTGTAGTAAAACTCTGTTTTTGCAGATTGGTCTCCAAAGAATAACCAGTTCTTTCCGCTGCCACCATCATGAACTCTCTGTTCCATGAAAGCACGGAATGGTGCAATTCCAGTTCCTGGCCCGACCATAATAATGTCAGTAGATTTGTCTTCAGGCAATACGAATGACTTGGTTGGGGACATGAAAACTCCGACTTCGGTATCCTTTACCTTTACCTCATCAGCCATAAACACGGTCGCTAGGCCTCCACGGTCACGACCATGATGTGAGTATCTAACTATTCCAACAGTCAATTCAACCAAACCAGGGTGTGCATCATGACTGCTTGCTATTGAGTATAGACGAGGTTTTAGTTTGTCTGCTAACTCAAGAAATTCTTCAGGGGTGTAAGTTACATCAAAGTCGCGGATTACGTCAATGTAGTCTCTAGACCAAATGTAATCTTCCATTGAATCTGCGTCGTTAGTAAGCAGTTCAACTCTTCCCAGTGGGTCATCTCCAGGGATTGAAGGTTGTAATTCAGTCTCTAGTGCTGAATCGCCATCCATCCACGAACTACCACTTCCAGAAACAGATTCTCTGTATCTGTCAATTAGTTTAACTGTGATTCTAATTCCACTTGTATTGATTTTACCTGCTAGAGATTTTACGAATTTCTTGTTGACTCTGTGGATTTCGAAGTCTTTCTTCAAAGCATCTTGTAGAGTTCTCTCTCCGTTGTGGGTTGTGACCATGTGGTCTTTATCCCAGCCAGCTGTTTCAATTAGGAGATCAACCGTTTCCGGCGGGTTTTCTGGAAGTACTCCTAGAGCATCTCCCACTTTGTAGTCCATTCCTGAATCGCCTAGTTCGAAAACGACGTGCCTGGTCTCTTTTTTCGAACCTTCGCCGTTAAGAATATAGCATTCAGTGATTTTAGTCATGTATGGATTTTTTGCGCTCCAAGAACTCATGGTATTCACCAGATAAGCAATGCGACCTGAATCGGCTTCATGAATGTTAGTGCGATTATCTCATAGGTAAGATTCCCCTCCCGCTGTATATGGTGGAAGTTGAACTACTTGGAAGTGGTAATGCTTTCCTACCATCAGAAAGGATGCACTCCTTTTTGTTAATCGACAAACACATCATTGTTGATTGTCCGCCAACAGCCTTAGCAAGCCTACGAAAAGCAAAGATAAGTCCCGCAGATATTGATACTATTTTGATTACTCATGTTCACGGAGATCATGTATTTGGTTTCCCATTTTTATTATTAGAGCGAAAATACATATCAGACAGAGAGAATCTAAAACCATTAACAGTAGCAGGTTCAAAAGGAGTCAGAGAAAGACTCACACTTCTTTGTAAATTGGCTTATCCAGGATCTCTTGAGGCCATGCTTGAAACAATCAATTGGGTTGACACTCCTACGTCAGATGTCTGGACTTTTGAGAGATTCAAGGTTCTGCATGATGAAGAAGTTGATCCACATGGATGGATGCTAACTCACAGCAACGGCTGGTCTATGTTACATTCTGGTGATTCGGGACCTTGTGACGAGCTTTGGAATAGGGTTGAGAAGTGTACATTTGCAGTGGTCGAGATGGGTGTTCCTGATTATGTTGAAACTGAACACCATCACAAACCAAAGGATATTTTCGAACTTTCAGAAAAATGCAAGGACACTACTATTGTATTGACTCATACATACATCGATGATGGATACAAAATATTGACTACAGATATCCCTAATTTCCCCTCTAATGTAATTCATGGAAGCGATGGAATGAAATTCACGTTAGACAGCAGCGGGAAAAATGTTATTTTATAATATTTTAAATTAACATCGGCTACGGTGTAAAAATTAAACCTTTTCTCCCTAATTATGCTTATTCAAATTTTTACATCGTCCATTTCCAATTGAATTTTTATTATCCTATTATATACCAAAACAAAAACAGTGTATTTTTGATCAAAAAGGGATTTTTTTTTGATGGCTGCAATTTTTTTAGTTTTCGAAAACTCGAAATTTTTTTGCTTCACAGTATATTCTTTTTATATGTAAAACTCAAATTTGCACCTTTCCTTTTTATACCCCCAATTGAAAATGGGTTTTGTCGACAAAAGTCACTTATTTTCTATCCGGCGGGACTAGACTTATATGGTGGACTCGGCCTCCCCGAAGGCATCACGCATGATGGCGTAAAGGGTTGGAACAAATAAGGAAAAAACGGGCAGGTGTTATTTTTTGGACAAAAATATTTTCGATGGAATACTGAATCAAAAAACTCTTTTCATCCAAAAAGAAGTACTGCGCCACACTCACCAGCCATCTGAACTCCCTCACAGAAATATCGAAATTGACCAACTTTCGTTCAATTTGGTTGAAGCATTGAAGGGTCACATCCCCTCAAACATGATTCTTTATGGTGTTACGGGAGCTGGAAAAACAGCTGTGACTAGATATGTTTGCGAACAACTTCAACAGAAAGGAAAATCAATCGGCAGAGATGCTTTCCCAATAATGGTTAATTGTCGTCAAATAGATACTCAATACCGAGTACTTTCCTACCTAGGAAATGCATTATTGGAAGATTATGAACTAAAAGACATTCCATTCACAGGCTGGCCAACCGACAAAGTGTTCTCTGAACTCGTAAAGAGAATGGATAAGAAAGGCGGCGTCTATGTAATCGTACTCGATGAGATTGATCATCTAGTTAAGAAGTCGGGCGATGATCTTCTATACAATTTAACGAACCTAAACGCAGAGTTGAAAGTCGCTAGAGCGTGTGTAATTGGAATCTCAAATGATTTGAAATTTACAGACTTCCTTGACCCAAGAGTTAGAAGCAGACTTGGTCAACAAGATATAGTATTCAATCCATACAATGCTGAACAATTACAGGACATACTTCGTTCAAGAGCAAAGTTAGGTATTAGCACTGAAGCGATTTCTCCAGGTGTGATTGAACTTTGTTCTGCACTTGCAGCACAAGAACATGGAGATGCTAGATGTGCTCTTGATTTGTTAAGAGTTTCAACCGAGAAAGCAGAACAAGAAGGTAGTAGTTTGGTAGAACAATCTCACGTTCGGATTGCTCAAGCACAAATTGAGTCAGACCAGGTTACACCTGTAATTCGCACTTTACCTACTCAACAAAAATTGGTTCTTGCTGCGGTATTAATCAACGAAAAGCACGGGTTAAGAAATATACAAACCGGCGAAGTTTACCATGTATACAAGCAGGCATGTAATCATGTGAGTCAACAGTTCTTGACAGCAAGAAGAGTTTCAGGACTAATTTCGAATTTAGATATGTTAGGACTCATTACAGCCAAGACAATTTCTAGAGGAAGATATGGGCGCAGTAAAGAGATTAACTCATGCATTCCTACCAATATCGATCCTACTGAAGTTATGTCCAAATCCGAGCCAATACTAATGGATGTATTCGAAGCAAAATACAGATACCAATCTCAACTTTAGAGATTTTTAGGAATTTGAATAATCCGAAGCCTCTTAACCGCGACCAAATTCGGACAGCCCATGAGCACTGACGGTGAGAATGCGAATGAGAGTTTCATCTCAATTCTATCCAATCCATCAAAAGCGCTAGCGAACTGGTATTTTTGGCTTGGAAGCTTGGGATTACTGCTAGCAATTTTGAACATTTTAGGCATCATTCATCCTAACTACAGAGTATCATGGGGTGGTCTATTTACTTTCGAACTTACTAATGCAGCATTTGATGATAAAGACACGGCTCCATTCATTGTTGCTTCTGATGCAATATTCATAGCATTGTGTGGGGGACTTGTTTTCCTTGGTTCTAAAACCCTAGCAGCAGAAGACGGACTTGGAAAATGGTTGACATCTATGGCAAAATCTGACTGGTACAATGATTTAGTTGACATGAAGGATGGAGGCTGGAGCCTAATCATCGGAACATGGTGCATGATGGCAAGCATCGTTTTCTACTTCTGGTGGGGTATTCTTCACACCGGTTGGATTGACCCAGGTGTTTATTCAATCGCAATTGCATTGATGGCAACAGGATTAATCTCTAGGAAGATGTCAACACTGACTCCTGAAGAATAATCAATGACCATTTCTTTTTAGAAGTGCATCAATATATCCTAAAACGATACCTTGCCAAAGGTATAGTGACCATGCTAATAGAACAATATTAGATTTGAATCCTTTTTTTGGTAGATCGCCATTAATGAAAACAAATAACCACAGAAGCGGTGCAAAAGATAACAAAAGAACTTCTTTTGTTAGAGAATTATAAATCGCTTCTACGGTTAACATATCATCATACGTCCTGATTATTTGGGAATATTCGAAAATACCCAAACAACTCAGTATGAGCATCGGCAAGTACCATAATACAGTCCAAGATGATCCAATAAAATCATATTTTTTCTTGTTGTATCTCCTATGAATTCGGACGTGAGCCCTTGCATCTCTTCTTCTTTTGTGCAAGAATCGCTTTAAACCTGTTTCAGGGACGTGATTTACAACTGCATGAGGTGCGTAAATTATCACTCCGCCCAACTCAATCAGTTTTAGAGAAACTTCCATGTCCTCTGCATGGAACCAATCTGGATTGAAACCTCCAATTTCTAATAATCTAGCTTTCTTGAACATTGAACATGGGCCGTTGGCAAGATTGGTTAATCTAGGTCTTGATTTGTATTTGGATTGAATTTCAATAGACCGTATTTTAGAAATTGTATCATCAGCTTGTTGGAAGATAGTTCTGCCTGTTACTGCCATAATTTCTTCGCCCTTTCTTGAAACAGATTCCTCAAGTAATCTCTCAATCCAATCTGCTTCAGGTCTAACATCAATATCTGTAATCGCAAACCATTCTCCATTTGCAATCTCTAGGGCTGCCATTCTGCCTGCAGAGAGCCCTTTCTTTCCTTGGAGGATGGTTGTTACCTTTTCATGTTTAGACCATTTTCCGACCAGTTCCTCGCCACCGTCCGATGATCCATCATCCACCAATATCACTTCAAAGTCATCATGGGTTTGGTTTACCAGTGAAGTCATACATCCGTCAATCCAATCTCTACCATCCCTTACACAAACAGCGATAGAAACAGATGTCAATTTCTCACCTCAAACAATGAAAGAAGGTGTTTACATCTCCTCTTCATATTCAAGTCAGTTATGGCGAGTACGACCCCTTGTCTTGGTTGTCCGTACAGGACATTAGTTCCTATTGGTGCAAGAAGATGGATAATCATAGGCGCTAAATCTTCCTCACCGTCAACTTCTATGCAAATTGTACTATCATTGTGCAATGCAGTTTCAATGGCTTGTATCATGGAAGGTGTAATTTGCCCGGCAGGACTTTCCGCAGATATTTTCGAATCAAACCCACTTATGTCGACCTTTTCAGACAGTTTTTGTCGTTTTGTCATACCATCAATCACCCCAATATCTGGTGTATATTCCATGCTTAGCAATGTTGCTACAGAAACATCTCCCACCGCTATAACCGAACCTGGCAGTAAATCCGCGATGGCAGAGGACATTGCTACTTCAGGCATGTCCTCTGGCCCAGTATACAACTGACCAGAAGGAGTTTTCAGTTCTTCATCGAGTGCTTTGTGGAAATGATAGGTATTCCCTTTCATTTTTTCAGGCAGCCATGATGAGCCATCTGTGTCGATTATTCCGGCTCGGATTCTTGAACTTGAGATGATCCCTCCAGTTTCGTCAATCGCATGCTCGACCTCAATAATTTCTAGAGGTAGAAGACCATTCGCAACTCTTTTTTCGTTGATTGCTTGACAATTACCCAAGGTTTCTGGCGTGCATACAATTGAATCACAATCTTTCCTATGCGGAGCTGGACCCATGTTATCTTCTAGTAAATGAGTAGTAATTCTTTCATCAGCCCATTGCAATATTGCTTCTCTTCTATCTTCAAAAGGCTCGATTATAGGCGACTTACCTGACGACATAGAGTCACTTGTGATCCATACTTCAACGAGTTCCGCTCTCTCCAAAGCAGATGTAAGTAGTAATTTGTGACCATCGTGGAATCTATCAAAGGTGCCGCCAACCAGACACCTCTCAAGCTTCGCCATAGTGTAATAGGAGTTTCAAAGGCTCTTCAATAAATCGCATGAAGAAGTGTGCCCCGACCCGTAACAGCCCCTTTCATCGTTTCCTCGGAGGCTTGACCCAGGGTCAGGGCGTCTGTGCAGACGGGTGGTTGTCTCACTCTCATTCTCTCGTCCAGCGAGGACCCATATCCGACCACATAGTCCATCGGTTTGCATCAGAGGTCATTCTCTTGCGAGTCACCCTGGTCTTCGACGATGGCGCGTAACCACATCATTGGTATCACAGTTCATCGGACAGCACGTCCTCTCTGCGATGTTGCATGTGCGGTTAGTATTCGCACAGACTTCTCATCCTTGAATGCGACGGTGTAGTGCGATGTGTATGTCTACATTCCAATGACAATCCATTGGTATGGACGGAATAATATCTTGGAAAAGCCATCCTGCAAAGGGATGGGTTCTACCCATTGGTGGTGTTTTGCCTAACTCAGCCGCCTCAATTCCTTCAATTGTATCCAACAGTGAGTCTTTACCTCCTCCTTCTGGCATATGGTAGATCAGATTCAAATCTTCAGAAGATATTTCAGAATCTACTAGAATAACTGGCCAAGGTAGGTCTAATTCCGCAAGTGCCGTTCTTCCAACATTTGATGAAAGACAGGAAATTAGCCAAGTTTTCGCCTTGTGTTTCCACAATGAATAGTTCACGTCTTCCATAATTGCTAGCATTTGACTTCGAGAAAGCGTAGTGTTTTCGAGCAGTAAACTATGGTGAGGAGAGGCTTTACTCAATTTATCGATGTTTTTTGAGTCCCAATTTTTTGTGAGCACTTCATCCGTTCGAATTGGATTTTCAAGCCAAGAATCAATCACATCAATAGTTTGTTCGAACCACTCTCCAGACAATAATATTGCAGTTGCAACTGCAGGGTTCTCTAAATCTAGGTTATTTACAACTAAGGGGTTGGTTCTTATCCGATTCAGTAATTCATCCAATGCTTCTTCTTGAAAAATAGCAAGTTCAGAAATATCCTCATCGTCGAAAGTGGAGTAACTCGCAATCGAGGCCCAATTTGGATCTAGCAGGTGGCCAATACGCCTCCAACGTGATTGATGAGTGTCAGAACTAGATGCAATCCATGATGCGAGTGGGAATTTAGATTCATTTTTATCAGCCCATTTGTCATCTCCTCTTTCCAAATTAACGGCTTGCCATAAAGCATCGATTTCATTTTCGACGTTTATTGCTGTCTGATTTTTACCTCTGACTAACTCTTGCGGTGATTTTGGAGGAGTCCAATCAATCGGTGCAGTAGCCTTTGCCCCCATGCTAATTGGAATTCTAAGTCTATTTTCGGTTGTTAGTTCAAACTTTCCAGAAACGGCAGTAGCTGTAAGCGTAAACTGTGTTTGCACAATACTGTTGTCTGAAATCAGTAGTTTCCCTTTTGAGTCATTGACAAATCTTTGAAGAAGGCCATTATCAGGAGACCATCTCCAATCTAGCGCTATAGGCTCAGTACAATTTTCCAGGGCAAACTCAACTATTGCTTCTGCTCCTCTTTTCGTAACCGAAGTAGTGTCAAAGAATTCAACCTCCTTACTAGTCCAAAATTTACCCGGAAAATCATTGAGCACTTTTTTTGTCAAAGAATTCGATACTTTACCTAATTCCTTTTTCAGTTTATCATATTTCAACTTCAGACTCTTTTCTCCTAAACGAGGGTGAACCGATTTCAGCCAATTTTCTAGAACTCTGTAAGGTAATGGTGCCTGGATCTTACCAGCAGTTGTTGCATCTGATATTTTGATGGTGTTTGTAGGGATGGATTCTAAAATCATAGATTTGTCCTTTCTTCTTCCGATTTTAGCTAATATTGCACCTCTAGGATTAACTCTAGGTCCTGAGTTGCCAGCCTTTCCAATTGTAAACTCGCCTTCGGTCAATACCTTCGGTAGTTCTGGCCAGTAGCCATCAGGTAACTCTTCAAACCAACTTCCTACGCTTAATGGCCAGGCATCGTTATCATCGAGCAATCTTGCTTTTACTATGCCCATCACTTTTGGCCTTTCCATCCATGCTGCAAGAGTTAGCGACGACGATTCTGTTGGAGGTTCTGCTTTACGTTTTGTTTCAATGTCCCACCACTTCGGAAATTTATCTCTTTGGACTGCCCATCTCCAAATTCTACCCGCCCCTTCTTTTCCACTGGAGATGTTGACTCCATCAGTCTCTATGTCCATTGGTCTATCTGGTAGTCCAAGGAGTGGTCCAGAAGGTTTTGATGCGTAACCAAGTAGCAGCATAGAGCCATCTCTGCTGAGAACGATTCCTGCTGCACCTGGTGGTGGAGGCCATTGAACTGAACTGATTAATCGGTATAATTCATCAGCCTCGATTCGAGCCAAACCTTGCGATGTGACTCGATAATATGAGCCTCTGATGTTTTCCTCGTCTCGAACGACGTCTCCCGATTCTCTCAATTGCTTTAGAGCAGCAGAGGCGTGTGGCATTCTGAGATTTAATGCTCTAGCAACATCTGAAACGGTGCCGCCTCCATCAGTAAGCCAATCCAGAACCCTTCTTTGGTAATTGGATCTGATACGCTTAGGGTTGCCCATTGTCACCAGTTGTCGCTGGTAATACTGATTTATCAACATTTTCACTTTATTTACACTAATTAGTTACAATTAGTTACATATTTCCACTGGAGTTTATTATTTCTAAAGGCAGTTTAACAATAAAACCACTATTTCCTGCCTGTTTTACGGAATTTAATGTAACTTTAGCCTCATTTTTTCAGCAATCATTATATGTGCTGCTTTGCTCCTTCATAACAGCGGAACACCTAACCGGTGAATTGCACAAAATGACAGGAGGAAAGAAACATGAAAACAGTTAGAATTAGGGAGAAGATCAAGAAGTTTTTAGGCGACAAACCAAGGAACACAGCGGAGATTCTGGAACACATCAATAGTACAATGAGACACGGTACTACAAGCCAACAATTAGGCAACGTTCTTTCCAAAGACAAGGATATTGTCAAAGTAGGATACATCAAGAGATCAGGCATTCTTTCAGGCGGATATGATATCTGCGAATGGGCAACACGAACATGGGTCGCAGACAACTGTCCAGGATGGACAGAGGGACAACCATTGATCCTAGACGACAATGGTAACATCCAAACAAGCGACTTAATCAAGAGACAATAAGCATGATTCGCATACTTGCATATGATGCAACAGTTTGCATGTTTTGCGGTGGTTTAGTCGTAGGAAGCCTTTGCACAGAGTGCGGAATGGTTCAGTGATTACTGGCCGTTGTATATCGCTAAAGCTTCTTCTAAATTTGCACCGTCACAGATTACAGCCTTACATGCTGCAGTCATTCTAACGGCATCTTCAGTACCTTTTTGGTGAATATTTCTTCCAGTGGCTGCGCCTCTGCATCCAGATACTTGCATTTGGTCAACCAATCTTCCCAAGAATTCTTCAGGTGGCAGAGTTCCTCCTCCTGAACATATGATTCCACATCGTCCAGCTGCTTCTACAGCGATTCCTAGACTTTCTGGTTGTGTCATTCCTTCGAATCCACGAGGGTAGTTTACCTTAGCGAAGTCAGCACCAATACATGCAGCAACTCCTGCAGCACCTGAGATTAGTTGAGGATCTTTCTCGTCTGAGACGGCTTGTCCTCTTGGGTACATCCATACAACAGCAATCATTCCCATTTCATGTGCTTGGCGAATAAATTGACACGCTTCTGTCATCATATCATGTTCATATTCAGAACCAATGTAAATTGTGTATCCAATTCCTACAACGTTTATGCCATTGTGTAGCAAAGATGAGACGTCATCCATGTCCCAAAGAGCTTGACTCACAGGATCTCTTTGGCTTGTTTTGATTAGGTGTGATTTTGAATTTAATTTTACAAGGTATGGAATGTCAGGATAATCTCTTGCGTAGTGAGAAATTAGTCCTAATTGACCCGCTAATACTCCAATGGTTCCTTCCGCATGTGCACGAGCACCGATTTCGAAGAGGTGTTCTGGGTCATTAGAAGGCAATGGAACTTTATTTCCACCATCATAGAAGTCGTCGTTAAGATGCTCTATTTTTTGGTCACAAGCGAACAGGTTCATCTTTCCTGTGCCACAAGTCGCCGCATCCATGTTGTCGATGTAGGTTTCAATCAATTCGTCTGGTACATCAGCAGGCACTGGATATTTTGTCTCCATGAACGGGGCGACCATTGTAGAGGACTTGAAAACATCGTTTGCAAATTTTCACAAAATGACTGATTTTAGTGCATTTATTGAAATTATTCACACAATTTCTGCGCTTAGAATTATTACAGGAACAATTGGTCTGTCGTTTTGTCCGGTTGCAACTTCAGAGATTGTAGTAATGTGTTCACAACCCTCAGTCACTTCTCCAAACACCGTGTGCACCCCATCAAGCCAGTGGTGATGATTGATATCGTCTGGCATTATGAAAAATTGACTTCCTCCAGTATCAGGTTGGCTAGTCTTGGCCATTGATAACTTACAAGCAAAATGTTGCAGTCCATTATCTGCTTCATCAGGAATAGTCCAAGCTAGTTCATTTGAACCATCACAAGAAGAATCACCGCTCGGTTGGCCGTTACACAATTCGTGCCAATCTGCAGCATGCCCCCCTGTGCCATCATGATTGGTGAAGTCCCCTCCTTGAATCATAAAGTCATCAATTATTCTATGGAAATGAGTCATGTCGAAATTTCCAGCCTCAACATGCGCTAACATGTTTGCAGTATGAATTGGCGCTGCTGAATTATCTAGTTCGATAGTAATGGTATAGTTAGCAGTAGCATTTTCTAGAGTTTCTCCATGAAAGATTTTCATCACTATGGTTGTTGATTCATTTGTTTCTTCACCAGGGAATATGTCATCCAAACAGCCTGGCATTATCATGATCAACATGACCAGTATAGCGGTAAATCTCATACTGTGAACTAAACATCAGTGATTTATCAATCATTCCTTCAACCACTAATGGTTGCAATTCGGAATACTAAGCGACTATTGTCCTTCAAACGATGGAACTCTCTTCTCGACATAAGCCGCGATTCCTTCTTTCGCATCGCTGCTGTTGAACAGAGCCGCTTGTAGTTCACGCTCTAGAGCCAAGTGGTATTCGAATGGAATTTCTGGACCTGTTTGACAAGATCTCTTGATGTTTCCAACAGCCTTGACAGCCTTGTTTGGTAGAGTGAATTGGCTTGCCCAATCTAGAATATCTCTTCTAAAGTCATCAGCATCTCCTTCCCAGATGTGGTTGATAAGGTTGCAATCTAGTGCATCCTCGAAAGACATCAATTCTCCAGTGACCATCATTTCTAGTGCTTTTGCCTTACCGATTAAGCGAGTAAGTCTGGCAGTTCCACCTGTTCCAGCAAGTACACCTAGATTGATTTCAGGAAGTCCAACTTTACCTGCATTCTTTCTAGCGATTCTGATGTCCGCTGCCATTGCGATTTCAAGTCCTCCACCTACAGCGTGTCCGTTTATTGCGCAAATTACTAGTTTAGTTGTCTGTTCGAAGCGAGACAGAGTCTCGTTTGCGTGAAGACAGAAATTGTATTTGAATCCAGGTGATACACTGTTTAGCATCTGAATGGATGCTCCTGCAGAGAAGAATTTTGATCCATTTCCTGTGATTACAATGACAGTGACATCGTCATCGAATCTTGCTTTGATGATTGCTTCATCGATATCTCTCATCATTCCGTGGGTGTAAGTGTTTGGCCCCATTGCATCTCCTTCAAGAGGTGCACCAGCAGAATCTGATGCTAATTCGATAACTGCGATACCGTTGTCTGTTGTACCGTAGTTTACTAGGCGGTTTGTCATAGGTTCGAGTTTTAATCCGTAAAGGTCGCTCATAGCATTCCCACATCGGTTCGCTTAATGAGTCAATCGCTAGATTCTTTGAACGAGACTGTTCCGCCGCCTTTTCGGATTTTGTTCCATCTTTGACCGATTTCCAAGGCTTCTTCTGATTGTTCCCAGTTATCTCGTTTCAAAGCCTTTCTGAATGGTAATCGTCGAACACCTCTTCCATGCGCTTTTGGATCTTTTTTGAGAATAAACGGATTTATGATACGGTAGAGTATATTTTTGTATATTTTAGGTCTGAACAATTTACCAATCCACACCAAACCATCTTGTCTTTTCTTTTGGTCTTTCATCCATGATTTGCACATGAATTTGAATGTCTTATCTCCAACTCTATTCATCAGGAATCGATTTGCAACTGAAGTTCTAACGTATGGCATAAGTTGTTTTCTGACTTCTTTTTCATAATTACAATTACCAAGAATATCTTGTGCTGCAAGATAACCTGACCACACTGCCATTCTCATTCCGAATCCCCACATGAAATCCTGTAGGCCACCTGACTCGCCGACATAGTACCTATTATCTTGGAAATATCTCTTGTTTATCGTAAAGTCGCCTTTACCACCAACTCTTTTGATGGGCTCCATGTCAATATCAGGATAATGTTTCTGATACCAAGCTATAGTCTCATTCAGGAATCTTTCAGTACCTCTTTGTTTTCTCCACAAGCATGTGCAAATCAAACCAATACCATCTATAATAATCAAATATGAATACGCACCTGGAGCTAATTTGTCATTTAATTGGAATGCAATATGGTCTGGGTGACTGGTTTTGAAAATTTCACCATACGCAACTGCACTAGTGCCTTTTGGACCGCAGGCAATAATATGACAATCTTCTTCCTTTACCTTGCTCTTGTAGTGCAATGTGGCTCCTGCTGCCATTGCCATTCGCTTGAACCCTTGGTCGATTGTGTGTTCTGATGTGCCTCTCTCAACAATTCGATAAGCGACCTTTGGGGAATAGGTTTTGGAAATTTCATCATCGGGATGAATAAGATCTACCTCTTTGAATTCTGTATATTTGAACTCGTTAGCATCGAATCCCCAAGACTCTAATTGGTCAAAAAAATCTACATCCATTGACCAGTTTTCAAGAGCCTGGAAATCCCCATCGAATCGCTTGCCAGAATCCTCTCTGCTGTCGTGGACATGAACCTCCACGCCCGCTTTAGCAAGGACGGTCGCTGCGGCTAATCCCGACAGGCCCGCTCCCATGATTTTGACTGGCCCGACCTCGGACATGATGGGGACATGTGTGAAGATGGTTTCAAGGATGCGGAAGTTGTGCGTGTAGACATGCAGGGGCGAATTGTCATCAAAGAGGCGATTGATGAATTGGATGTCAATGCTCTGCGAGACGAATTGGATACCGAAAACTGTGGCGCAATCGTCTCTTTTCTTGGAATTACCAGAGGTATGGAGAAAGGTGACGAAGTTCTGCGGTTGGAATTCGATGCATGGCAAGAAAAATTAGGTGAAACACTTCATCGGCTTGCAGAACAAGCAATAGAGGATTTTTCTCTCCATTCAGTCGCAATGGCTCATAGAGTGGGTTCGGTTGCTCCAGGTGAAAATATTGTTTCAATTCACGTAGCAAGCCCTCACAGAAAAGAGGCGTTCCAAGGGTGCTCNTGGTTAATTGATGAATTAAAGAANCAGGCTCCATTGTGGAAAAAAGAAGTTCGTGCCAGNGGCACTGAATGGAAAGCAGGATTGGGTTGATATTATGGAAAAAAGCATACAAGGGGTTGTTGACATTAGCGATAAACCAGTAGTTGAAAGAATAGCAGTTGCAACAGGAAAAGTCAGTTTGAATAATGAGTCTAAGGATGCAATCACCTCGAATTCGGTAAAGAAAGGAAATGTGATTGAAGCTTCAACAATCGCTGCAATTCAAGCGGTTAAAGAGACTCCTAGGATTATACCGCACTGCCATCCAATTCCGTTAGAATCATGTAAGGTAGATTGGACTTGGGAAGAGAACTACCTCCGCTGTACAGTTGAGGTCAAAGCGAATTACAAAACCGGTATCGAGATGGAAGCATTGACTGGTGTTTCAGCCGGTTTACTCTGTGCGCTAGATATGGTGAAATCATACGAAAAAGATGCTGATGGACAATATCCCAATACTACAATTTCAGACATTAAAGTCCTGCAGAAATTCAAAGGTCAATAACCTCTGATATTATTGAGTTAAAACAGGTGGACTATACATGGCGAGAACCGCAGACTTGGCAGATTATTTCCTTGAAGCAGTTGACCAAGCAGCAATCGCTAGTGCAGCATGGCGAGGTAAAGGAGACAAGAATGCAGCAGATGCTGCAGCCGTCGAAGCTATGAGAAAAACATTCGATAAGGTGCCTTTTGATGGTAGAGTTGCTATTGGAGAAGGTGAAAGAGATGAAGCTCCTATGTTGTTTATTGGTGAAGAACTAGGTAACCAAATCGGTGTTGAAGGAGCTCTTCAAATCGATATTGCCGTAGANCCGCTAGAGTGTACTAANAATTGCGCAAGCAATTCTCCAAATTCAATAGCGGTTCTTGCTGCAGCCCCCAGAGGAACATTACTCCATGCTCCAGATTGTTACATGGACAAAATAGCGGCGGGTCCAGAATTAGTAGGACATGTAAGTCTTGATGCAGGAGTTGCTTACAACCTCGAACAAGCAGCAGACATACTCGATAAACCAATGTCCGAGGTCAGAGTAGTCGCTCTCGATCGTGAACGTCATGCTCAATTATTCAAAGAAGTAAAAGAAGCAGGCGCCCAACTTCATCTCATGGGTGACGGTGATGTATCAGCGGCTATTTGGGCTGCAAGAAAAGACGGTCCATACGACATGCTTCTGGGAATTGGTGCGGCGCCTGAAGGCGTAATCACTGCTGCAGCCTTGCGCGGAATGGGAGGCGTCTTCGAAGGCCGGCTNGTATTCCGTTCGGATGAAGAAGAGAAAAGAGCGGAGACGATGGTAAACGATGACTTAACTAGGCTCTGGGACGCAACAGATCTGTGCAAAAGTGATGATGCAATATTTGCTGCTTCAGGTGTTTGTGATGGATATCTTCCAGGGGTTGTAATTAGCGATGATTCAATCCAGACATTCGCAGAACTAATTGATGTCAAAACAGGTACTGTATCAAGACACGATAAGACACACTCCCTGTGATAATATGGTCAACCAAATCNGAATTGAGGTCAGACTTCCTGAAGGCCACTGGTCTGGAGATGTTTCAAGGAGTAGGCCAGAGGCTGTACTACGAATAGAGGAGACCATGCCACTCGGCAAAGGAAGGGGAACGGCTAGATTGTCAACCTCGTCCAATCTAATTAGTGAATTGGAGTCTCACGCAGGAGTAGACGAAGTTAGAGATTTGGGAGGNAATCGGTTTGAGGTTGACATTGCTCCAGGNGGNGGTGGATACATCAAGCCAATTCGTGAGGTTGGAGTTATTCCCNAATCCCCGTTCGAGGTTAGGGATGGTTGGGTTGATTGGATCATTGAGTGTTCTGCAGAAAAAAGTAGACAACTTATTCATTTACTAAGAGAAGGAGACGTTCCATATCGTGTAATATCGACCAAATCTAGCGGCTCTAGGATGCTTACTCCTCGTCAAAGAATGATATTTGATACGGCTATTAACGAAGGTTATTGGGATACTCCTCGAAGAATTACTCTGAGTGCTCTCGCTGAGATACTCGACATTAGTAAGTCCACATTATCTGTCCATCTTCACAAAATTGAAGGGACAATAATCAATACATTTTCCGATGACGTGAGGAAAAACTCCTAACATGTTCGCACGAACATGTTCGCAAATTTTACATTAGTAAGNATAGTNTGCGAAGGTCATGGGCGAACTACCAAAAACNTGGGACGAATGGATTTCAAATTTTGAACAATGGCAAGACAGAGTCGGTTTTGACCGAGAATGGCTTGGCGATTTTGACCTGTCAATCCTCTTTGACTGGGACAGAGCAGGAGATGTAATCGAATTCGGAGATTATCAAGGAAGAANAAAGTGGGAGAGAGCACTTCAAGTTCCTCACCAAAATATTAGAGATGCATTAATTGCAATGATAACTGTTCAGGGTGACACTGAATTCGCATCAGTCGAGCAACAAAGACACCTCCTAGCAACTGCACCAACCGATTACGACAGGTATGCAGCTGCAAGAATTATGGCAGAAGAACAGAGACATGGATGGCAAATGGCTTACTTGTTGATGACCTACTTCGGACAACAGGGAAGAAGAGAAGCACAAAAACTCCTAGAAAGAAATGCACAAGATGGCGACAGATTACTTGGGGCTTTCAACAGACCAATGCCACACTGGCTAGACTTCTTTTGTTACACAATGTTTGTAGATAGAGATGGTAAATTCCAACTCGGTATGCTTTCGACTTCTGCATTCAAGCCGCTGGCTGCATCTATGGGGCCGATGCTCAAAGAAGAATCATTCCACTTGGGTACAGGTTCAAATGGATTGAGAAGGATCATCAAGGCTGGAGTANTACCTTTGGACATGTTACAGAGATACATGAACAAGTGGGTCGCAACAGCACACGATTTGTTTGGAACAGATTCCTCAACCTCCGCACACTGGGCATACGTCTGGGGCGTAAAGGGCAGATGGGATGAAAGAAAGAAACTCGAAGGCGGTATAGATGTCGACAAAGAGGTTCTAAACGAAGAAGGTCGTGGCCATTATCACGATGAAATTGTAAAGGAAGTACAGAAACTGAATGGATACCTACCAGATGATTGTGATGTTTCATTGTTTGTTCCTCACGAAAACTTCAACAGAGATATTGGAGCATTTGCAGGAAAGAACTGCTACACAGATGGTACACCATTCGAAGGTACTGACGAAGAATATCAAGCATACCTAAAGACAGTACTTCCAACACCTGAAGATGAAGAAGCACTCAAAGAGATTTTCAAGCAACAATGGATAGAGGACAAACCATTGACTCCTCGCCAACTTGCTAGTGGAATCGGCGCAACTGCTTGAGGTGNGTAAANTGATCCCTGTATCCCTATACGGGGCAGAAGAANCTCGNTTACAGGAGTTTTACACTGCTCTGCCAGGACTGGTAAACGATGCTTACGAAGACAGNCCATANCAAGAGACNNTATTNGCCATAACAGGTGAGAATGTAATCGAACANATCGGGATTTCAGATACTTGGGCNNAACAAACACCNTTNGCTTGGCCNGAAGAAATAGCNATGGAAATTGANATGGCTATTCAAACAATAAAATATCCAGATGTAGGATTGTTGGAACACTTACTGACTCTGGAGAATATTGATTGCAAGAGAATNTCCGTTTGGATGCATTTTGAAACGAATGTNTATCCAATTTACTCAGAAGAAGCATGCAANGGATTGGATAAGTTAGGTCTTCCAACTCCATACCGTCCAGATGATATCGCTTCATACGGACTTTACGTGCAAAGGTTAGAAGGTTTGAAAATCCACGCACCTGCTGACGGAATGCCTGAAATTGGTNTNCCAAGAGCCAGGATTCTGCAGTTAGGTCTGGAGCGATTTTGATGAACAATGCCCCAGTTCACATCAAATTATTGATTGTGGCTTTTATCTGGGGTTTAGGTTGGGTAGCNGGANTATTTGTTGCNCGNGAAATCCCTGCATTTTTCGCNGGNTGGATTNGATATGTTGTAGTAGTGATTTGCTTCNTGGCTTTTCTNAAACTCACTAATCAATGGGAACTTCCATCAAAATCACAATGGTATTCATTAGCACAAATCGGTTTTCTATCNGTGTTTGTCTATCAAGCATTTTTCATGTATGGNATGAANTATACTGCNGCAGGTGATGCCTCTCTAATGATCACTTTCAATCCTTTATTCACTGCAATTTTAGCAGTTCCATTTTTGGGTGAAAAATTCGATAAAAGATTAGCATTGGGAATTTTACTGGCTTTCACTGGTGTTGCAGTTCTTGGCTGGTATTCTCCAAATGTAGATATTCCAAAAGAAGAGAGATTACTTGGAGATGCCCTAATTGGGTTGTCTGCACTATCATGGGCNGGTGCAACTATTTTGATGAAGAAAATCATGACTGGTGATGATGCCATGTCTCCTCTTCAACTCACAGTATGGGCTAGTGTTGTTGGTTTGATAATCCAGACACCTGCTGCACTAGTTGAAACTTACCAATTGGGATTGCCAGATTCAGCATCAGCCACAGCNTGGCTTTGGCTTGGATTCTTAGCAATATTTTCCACAGTGCTNAGTTATGTTTGGTTTGCAGACGGTGTCAAAATTATTGGTGCTGCAAGAGCCTCGTTCTATGTATACCTTGTACCAATATTCGGTATTTTCAGTGGCTGGATGATACTTGATGAAAAATTAGGGATTTCATTATTGATTTCTTTCATACTAATCGCAGGAGGAGTCTATCTTGCTCAAGTCAAGCAATCATCATCTACCCCTGGTGTTTAGGGGTATACATGCGAATCAGTTCAGTTGCCGTGATTGGTGCGGGGACAATGGGAGCAGGTATTGCACAAGTGTGTGCGCAAGCGGGCTGGAAAACCAACCTCTATGATGCGTTTCCAGAAGGACTTGAAAGAGGTATGAAGAATATTGATGCTTTTTGGGACAAGGGCATAGCAAGAGGTAAAACTACTCAAGAGCAAAAAGCAGAATGGAGTTCAAATTTATTCGCTGTATCGGATATGGAAACTGCGGTCAAAGAAGTNGACCTTGTCATTGAAGCTGTACCGGAAATACCCGATTTGAAACACAAAATTTTCTCCGATCTTGGAATTATGACAAAAGAGTCCTGTATTCTAGGAACAAACACATCCTCTCTCTCAATTGCGGGTATTGCAGCAGCATCTGGAAGGCCGGACAAGGTTATTGGAATGCATTTCTTTAATCCAGTACCGATAATGAAACTCNTAGAATTAGTAAAACACGACGATTGTTCAGATGACACAATTTCGATAGCGAAAGAGGCTGGAGAATCCATGGGTAAGACAACAATCTTGGTTTCTGATGTTCCAGGGTTCGCAACATCAAGATTGGGAGTTGTTTTGGGTAATGAAGCAATAAAGATGTTAGCAGATGGTGTTGCAAGTGCAAAAGATATCGATACTGCCATGGTTCTAGGATACAAACATCCAATGGGTCCGTTGGCACTAACAGACCTTGTTGGTCTTGATGTTAGAAGAGACATTTTACTTAANCTGAAAGAATCGTTTGGAGATGATTCTTACACACCTCATCCTTTGCTAGAAAAGTTGGTTTCCGAAGGTAGGTTAGGGAAGAAATCAGGTAAGGGAATTTATGATTGGAGCTCAGGTTCAGCAGAAGAAACAAATCTCCCATGATTTAGATTAAATTCAGAATATGGCGTCAGATTTATTCAATTAACTCGCGTAGGATGCTCAATGAAGTTACGATTATTCCTAGTCTGCATGACTCTCTTTTTGTCATCCTTGCAAGGATGCCTATCCGATGATGACTCATCAAACAGTTCATCATCGAACTGTGACGATGATGGTTTGGATCCAGATTTATACGGAGTTTGGCTGTTACATACTTATCATGATTCTATCATAAAAGAACTACACTTCCAAGCCAATGGAGAAAGAACCACTCATCGTGATGACCCAGACTTTGATCAAGCTTGCTGGTATATTGATGGAGACGAATTAATTTACGAGAAAAATTACCCACAGCAAGGAAAATCCTTGTGGCATTCGAATTACTATATTGATGGAGACTTGTTATTTTACAGCCAGGTTTTCAGAGAGAGTATCGACATAAACGAAGTTATTGTTGGAAATTCATACAACGATAGGCCGACTGAATGTTATTTGTATTACAAATCCGGTACTTTCGCAGATAATACAACGCTTAATTCAACAATAAACTCAACACAATTCCCAGAGTTTTGCACCTGGATTCACGCTGACCCAACTGGCGCTAGCCCCACCGATGCTTGGGACGCTACAAATTACGTAGCAACCGACCACGCTGATACTGTGACAACCGGTTCAAATGATAACCTAATGACTATCGAAATTGATGTGTTCTTCGGAGAATTAGACTGGTATGTTTCTGAAGGTTACTACGGATTCGGACTTGATATTAAAGTCAATAATCAACAATACTATTGTTCCGTAAGTAGTACAGACTGCATAATTTCGTTCTCAGGAAATGACGAATATTATGCTCTGTGGGAAGAAAATGAAATTGCTACAATTAGCGAAAATGGAGTTGACATTTGCTCTGCACAATGTGATATTGAAATCGAGACCCTACATATGAGAGTGGAGGACTATTTGCCAGGGACAACCGATGTCATAATCAATTAAAATATGTAAGGATGTATGGCAGGATATCAGGCTCAGCAGAAGAAACTGAGATGCCTAATCATGATGAATAATCATCTTCATCTAGGTGAAAAATGATTAATTTTTTGACATGATTTTTCCAATTGCTAATTTGATTTTCCAATTGAAAAATTGTTCCATCACCATGGGCAATTGTAGCGGCAATTTCTGTTTCTGCAAGCTCTAATAATTTGAGTGTCAAATCTTCTGTTGCCTCTGGTCCAGACCATCTCAATTTAGGGATTAGTGGCTTGTGAAAATCTCTTTGAATTCTTGGGGATTTCGACATAGTTGCATACATTTTTTTCTCACATTTTTGGAACAGATTTTTCCTAATAAGTATACTAGCATCTAGACTTTTCAACCAATCTAAATGGTCAAAAATATCCCCGTGAACAAAAGTAATTTCGAGACCATTTATCTCAATATGCCTTTCCTTTCTTGGAGTTGGTCTCAACTGACAAGGTTTGGAAATTAATTCATCAATCCATTTTGAATAATCTGACTTTTTCCAAACATAATCCTGTGGGAATGGATATTGTGGTTTGTTGAAATATTTTGGAAGGTCTAAATGTTCCAGATATCTTTCCATCCAATCTTCCTTATCTGGGTGTCCTGGAAATCTATCTGGAGGATTGTTCCTTATTCTTTGTAGATCTTTGATTTCCAGCCTTCTTTCAAAATTTAATTTTGATAAGAAGTCATTAGGGTCAGAATCCTTCTGATTATTATTTACTCTGAATATTTCAGCCATAACTGGCCTTGTTCCCTCAATACTAACGTGTGGAATTGGCCAATCTCCTAGTCCTAGGTGTTGAATGCTCAAATTATCGTTAATTTGTACCTCTTTATGATTGAAATCAAACCATTCAGGAATTACTTCCTCGTGTTTTTTGTCAAGAATTATGATTCCACCATTTTTTACATATTTTGCTAATTTAGAAAATACATTTGCTGATGTTTTTTCATCATCTAGGTTGATGAATGGGTCTAACCAATCGACGTATAGTATGTCTACTAATGGCATGTCTTGAATCCCTTCATTTACATCTATTGCCCTATGAATCAACATATTCTCAAAATCTAAATCTGGATTTCTATATGCTCTCCCGCCAATTAAGGGGTTATACATTCTTACAAAATATTCTGAATTTGTAATGTCTCTTGTGAATGGCCAATCATCTGGATAATGAGGTCCGACGTCGTCACAAACCAAAACAAACGGCTTTTGATTTTCGACTAATATTGACCATGAGGAAAGATAGTTGATTCCAGCAGCTGGATGATATACAATCAAAGGCCTGTCTTCGGATTCTGGAATTGGTATTTCCAGAAAGGGTTCATCATTTTTCCAAAACATGAGATCACCTATACTCTCCTCGAATGACCGATTGGAACAACTCTGAATATTCTCTTTGTTGGCCTTGCTAATCTTGGATATTCCAAGGCATCAGAGACTCCGCTTTCTCCTCTTTTTGCGGTATCAATTATCTTGTCCTTGTATAACGTTACTATATGCGACATACACAACTTGTTGTTTTCATCGGGGTCATAGGGAGGATTAACTGAATAGAAAGACACGAAGAATAAATCATCATATCCAACCAATTCATGAATGTAGTAATCCAATCTTCTCAAATCATGATTGCAATATGCTAACTGGAAACCAAATGGTTCCAAAGCTTTAGACCAAGAGTGTGGCGATTGGGAGTTAATTCTCAATTTGAAATAGTCTGGACCGACATCTGCTCCCGTGCTTCTTGCAATCATAGCAAGAGTAGTTGGTACGCAGGTCGGACCTTTCTGCAATATATGTTCCAAATTCAAATCAGGGAAAAACGGCTCTTTATTCCCATTTTCTTCCTCATCCCATAATGGGGCACTAGGACTTGGCCTCCAAGTCCTGATTCTTTCTTTTTCTTCAGTACTAAATTTTTCTACTTCTGTCATTTTTTCACCTCACAAATACATCCAATCATCTGGCCTTCCATTAGGCCATTTTTTGTTCCATTCCTCATTGGCCTTTCTTCTCTTGACCTCTTGTTCATGCAGGATTTCCCAGATGTGATAATCCTCGATAAGTAAATCGAATAGGTATTTTAAATTACCAACTAATGTGTCCTTTGTTGGATAAATGAATGTCGAATATCCTTCATACTGTTTTAGATCCAGACCTTTAACGTGGTCTGGGAAATCATGGAAACCAAGTCCATCATCTTCAGTGTGGGTTTTTATTTTCCATGTCGCTGTAGATGCCTCTAGATATTTCATATGGGTTCCAAGATTGCTTTTACCTCTTGCACCGTCCTGAATTGCCTTCAAACTGCTACCATATTCGTCCAAACTTCCTGGGGGAAGCCATAATTCTAGTCCCATACTAATGTCAAAAGAGAATGTATTGCCATACTTTCCTTCAATTGTTATCGTGTTTTCTTCAATTTTTATGTAACCACTATGGCAAATATATTTTGCAAAATCCATCCATTCTAGTTTTATCGATGACTCATCTTCAGAAGAATTTTCTATCGCTGATGTTATCTCCTTTGGTATCATAGAAAATGCTTCGATATCTTCCGGCCATGCTTTCCAAGTTTCTGCAATGTTCGGATTTTTATCGTTCCATGCTTCTATGGCTCTGATGAAAAATTCAAAGCTGTCTAACTCTATGAACCAATCAAAGTCTACCCATCCTTTGAAATCTATTTTTTCACTCAAAAATATGACCTCCTTCTGTTATCGTTTCTAATTGGATGACATGTCATGCAAGAGGAATTTGAACAAGGCCAGTCGTATTCATTTTCTATTTCATCTATGTACCCTTCTTCAGCCATTTTTTCCCAAAAACCTCTGGAGCAGTTCCAAGAATTAACCCAAATTGTCTTATCTGGAAATGCTGCTCTTATTTGTGAAATCATATACCTTCCATATCCAGAGTGTCTGTCTGAATTTTTGTACACAATTACATTGTGAATCTCAACTTCGTTGTTTTCTGTAAAGACCCAACATTTAGCTGTCGGCATCATACCATAGTAGATGTAACAGTTTTCATATCTGGGATTCTCGCAAAATCCATCAATTCCGTTTATCGTTCCTTCATTTTCTTCTATCTCTTCATTTATGTATTTCATTTTCATTCCTCCTATTACTAGGCAGCGAGGGTATCCGGATTCGAACCGGAGTCCAAGGATCCGAAGCCCCTGATGATATCCACTACACTATACCCTCATTGCCTAGAACGCTGAATCAATTGCATTGACACAAGCAAAGCTGGCTAATATCGCCAGCACAGTGCAGGGAGTTTTTTCCAATTCGACAATATTAGCAGCGACTGCGAAGTCGCTCCCTCCTTTGTCCGATTGTCTGCTGCATGGTTTGTTTTCCTCCGCTGCGTCGAGTCCTATGGTGCGGTATGTTAAAAAGGTTTCGGAAAATATTACTATTTTTGCCATTAGATGCTGTTATTTCTTTAGGTTGTTATAATNANAGANGTTATATATTNNNANNTAAAAATTAACAATTATGCNCGTTTTTCNNATGAAATGTTATTTTTTACCACAATAGTTGCTGAAAATTTAAGTATAATCCCAACAAAATTAAAAATTAACGTGTTTTTTTGATATTTTAACAAATCGCATATATCCAACACTTGCCGAACAAGATATTATGAGTGATGGTGATATCGGGATAGCATGGAAATCACTCGTGAGACAATAAGGACATTTACATTCATAGCAGGTCCACTTGTTTTGATTAGTTACGCATACGCTCTATCAAGAATAGAAGACAAGATGTCATTGTGGGGAGGCATACCTGGTTCTTGGATCACTTACATTGCACCTTTCATGTTCTTAGCTGCAGCAGGATGGTTAGTTTACTGGTGGATTGCACTATTCCAACTCGATGTTGCTACACTTGAGGCATTAAGATGGCCTTGGCAAGACTCTGGTGATGGTAATGGATTGACTAGATTATTCTGGGCATACGTTCTATTCCTTATCCCNTCGGCGCTTTGGATAGACAGTACAATNTTCCANATGAATAACTCNTACTCTTGGACACCNTTCTTGGTTNTTGGCATACTTGCGATTGTATCAATTGGCAATGTCATGTTCATGCTTTTGGCGTATGGTGCGTACCAAGATGGAGTCGATGGAGCGGGTTGGATGCTCATAGGTTCTATCGCCTTAGCGATACAAGTCATTCTCAATGATTTAATAGTCTGGTCGGCAAAATTCCCATGGTGATTTTCCAATTGGAAATTTAAATTTGCAATTAGACTTCTTTAGCGTAAAAAATGTCGTGTTTGCGGTCTCCACCAGTCTCAACCATGTCATAATATCCTTCTTTGACAAGACTCTCAAAGACCTCCATGTAAGCGTCAGGGGTTTCGATAGTTCCATGCATAAACTCAAGCTTCTGCATTACCCAGAAATCCTTTCTTTTGAATCTTCGATTCTGCGGGTATTCCTGTTTGTGAGCCTTTCCTTTCTGTTCCAAAAACAACTCCATATTGTCCAGTAATTGCTCCTTCAGAACTTCGTAATCGATCTCATCGAATTCATCTTCATCAGGTTCTTCTTCCTCTTCTTCACATTCTTCCATAGAATCCATCAAATTGTTTAGAATCATATCCTCTCTGATATACTCGTAAGCAATCCTTTCACAGATTGGATCTAGCCTAATTTCAATTTCAGGGTCGACTATTGGAAACACTCCAAATTCAATCCTGTAAGTTATATCGATTTTGAGTAGGTATTCGTCCCAATCAACCTCGAAATCAGCGTCCTCAAAAAAGACGTCATAGTTCATTTCAGTAATCTCTTCGTATATCGCTTCGTACTCATCAGTTGTGCTCATTTGACCTTTTCCCCCAGCAGAGTTTTCACTCTATTTCCGGGGTCTAAGAACATTGTGCAGAAAACGTCATTCAGGGTTCAAAAACCTGTGGTTTTTGACCCCATTCAGTAAATACACCATAGCCGAATCACATGTTATGATGGCAACTTCTAAGGCCTAAAAAAATAGAAAATACACTGGTAAAGCCATAGGTTCTTGTTAATCGATTCATTCAATTGTTAATTTATGCGCTAGTTTATTTACCGTCTTTCTAACTTTACGCTAATGGCAAAACCTCTGAGAGAAGTAATCAAAGGCAGTTCGACACTGTTGAAGATTGCAGAAAAGCCGCTCGGTATTGGTCTTTCAATCGGTTTGGCAGCTGGTGCTGTGAATTCATATTTCCTTGGAATTCCATTGTGGTTATCCCTTTCAACTGGTGCGATATTAGGCTTAGGAGTATGTCTAATCGCATGCCCTGGAATGAAAACAGAACTCAGGGCAAGAAGGGCTGCTGAACAAGCAAGAAAGGCTCAATTGCGTGCTAGGGCTCGTACTGCTAGTGCTTTCACAGCCTTCGAATAATCAATCTTCGAACATTAGTTCTGTAGGGTCTTGTTGTGCAATTATCTCGGATCTTCTCTGTTCTAGTTCCTCTATATGTTTCTCTAATTGCTGAATTTCATTACTTGCTGGCACGTTAGGAAGTTCATTCTCTTTCTTCATCCTCGATATCATTACTCCGCCTAGAATTAGCAAAACGAGCAACGTTCCAAACGCTGTGTATACAGTAGTCCAATTACTCGCATATTTGTTATCAGGGAAATCATCAGCATTGTTTCCTACACCGTCTCCGTCGTCATCGTATTGTTCATCTGGGTCTTTTGGAAATGCATCAGTATTGTTTCCAACTCCGTCTCCATCGTCATCATGTGTTTCACTTGGGTCATTAGGAAATGCATCTTCATCATCCTCGACGCCATCCTCGTCTGAATCAACTATCGGTGGCAAAACTACCAATTCGAATGTGATGTTGCCTAAAGCGGGTGAGAAATGTTCAGAACCAGGGTATAATGCGGTAATTCTCCACTTTACATGACAAGAATTGCCAGAGCAATCATCATTGGAAATATATTTTGCAGACCAGTTTAAATTAGCAATGCCCTGGAAATTGGTAGAATTCAACTCCTCATGGTCAAAAATCCAAGATTCTTCTGATTCAGAATAGTAATCGAACTTGAACATTATGTTTTCATCGACTACCGCTAAGTCTAATCTGTCCCTCAACAATACAACCTCACCAGTTACTGCCTCACCATCAAGTATTCCATATTCTTCTACAGAATCATGTAATCCATCACCATCAGCATCAACTCTGTCAGCGTCAAAATATCCCCACTTTTGGCGTAATTGTAGTTGGGTTCTAGAGCGGACAAGAACCTCAATATCATTGTAAGAAGAGGATAGATTTCCAGAAGAATCAGCTTCGCAACCGCTCGTTATACCGCCTTGCGGTTCATATGCAAGCCGAATTGTGCGCAAACCTTCCAGTTTGCCACCAGTGGTTTCTACTCCTCTTAGTGTTGGATTTTGGTAAGCGTCTCCACTGAACCATTCAA
>PBXF01000030.1 GCA_002727515.1 Methanobacteriota archaeon | reverse complement strand
TCCTTAGATAAATTCTCAAGAGCCCATGCTAAAACAGCAACTTGTTTACCCATATCGTCCACATAGTATTCTGCTCTTACTTTGTTACCGTACAATCGATGTAATCTTACTAGAGAATCACCCAGAATGGCATTCCTTGCCCTGCCCACATGGAACGGGCCATTTGGATTAGCACTGGTGTGCTCTATCAAAATTTGATTATTAGGAGATGGCTTTTCCCATTTGAGGACTTTATCGACCAACCATTCGGCATTCGCTTTGAAGTTCAAGTATCCTCCAGTTGCAGAGACATGGAACTCTCCATTCACTTTTTCTGCCAGTTCGCTTGCAATTTCCAAAGGGTTTCTTTTCAATTCTTTAGCAATTACAAAACAAGGAAGTGTAACATCAGCTTGACCTTTTTCTCTACTAGGCCCAAGAGCAGATTTCCAAGTGTCGGAAACTCCATAGTCAGCAACTGCTGACTCAAGAGACTGCTCGATTATTTCTATAAGAAACTTCAAACTAAAACCTCACATTATTGGATATCGAAGTACAGCAGCAAGACCGCCAAATCCTGATTTTAATTGCGCCCCTTCTTCAGAATCAATTGAAATAAATCTGACTTCTGATCTACCTTTTGCTGCCATAATTGATAACTCATCAATCAAAGAAACCGACGATAATTCTCTCAATGAATCCCCGTCGGCTTTGCAATTTGGACAGGGGGGGAGTTCATCCATCCTTCCAATACTTGCAGTCCATTCGTTAGAACATGATTGACATTTTATCTCAACGACATTCTTTTTCAAACCTTCACTAATCAGTAATTTAGCAACTGCACCTTGCTCTAATGCTTGTCTAATCATCATTTCACCATAAGTTGCCTTGGGGTGCGTTTTTACCAGTTCTTCTAAGAATTCAGTCACAGACTGGCGTTCTGCATCAAGTTCTATTTCACCCATCAGAGCGCCTGCGTTGTCAACTAATTCTCTAACTCCACTTTCGTTAGAATAGCCCACGTCGAACGTTGTACCTGCAATTTTCTTTACTATCTCATGGTGGAAATAATCGTTTTTCACTACGAAATCTTTAGTTGCCCCTGGACCTCCAATAATTATGGCTTGTATATTCTCTAATTCAGGCAACCAATAAGAGCAAGCGTGCTCAGTCGCCCTTTTGAAGAAGTTATGTGCTGCTTCTTCGATCAATCTTTCGAATCTTTGAGCAGATTGACCTCCTTGTCGGTGCTTTCCCATTATGTTTGAAACCAGATGTTCTTGAACGTGAATTCTCTTTCCACTTGCAATACCATATGCCGCTTCTGAACGATCTATTACAAACAAACCGTATGATTTTTTATCTACTAACATGTCCTCTAATTGAGTTAATTCAAATCTTGAATCACACCTGTATCTGAATGAAATTAATTCCTGTGGAGGGTCATCAACAACAACTGTTGTGTGTCTCGTCTTATTGTTTCCAACTATTATGGCACCAGTAAACAAAGCAATTCCTCTCTCTCCTGCATCACGATATTTTGAGAGTAAAGAAATTGCAGATTCAATAGCTGCTTGGACATTCTTTTTTGTAGACTTAGATTTGATGTTTGCAGCCTGTCCATGCTCATTTTGAAGCATTTGTCTAGCGTCAGATACCTGTCTATCTGGAGGGATAATTACTGTAACTAATTCAGTACCTGAACCCTTCATTTCTCTAAGGTCTTCTAACGCCAATTTTAGTTTTAGTCTACGGGTAGCCTGCTCCGCGTCCTCACTCATACAAGCCCCCCTTGGTCATAAGGGCTCAGACGAGGACTTTGAAGGCTTCTGAAAAGGAAGCATCATGAATGGTGAACTATTGGGACGAACGATGACGACTCACATCATTGCTCTTGGTGGTTCTTTATTACGACCAGAAGAAGCAGAAAAAAGAGTACAATGGTTTGGCCAGTTAAGACAGATGGCTGTTCTATTAGAAGGAAACGACAGAAAATTAGGATTTGTAATAGGAGGCGGACTTCCTGCAAGAGAGGCTATTGAATTGGCAAAAACCAATGTTACAGACTCCTACAGATTGGATACTGTAGGGATTGCAGCAACAAGACTGAATGCAACAATTATTCAACAGACTTTGATTGACATAGGATGCAATGTTTCGCCAATAATTCCCAAAACCACAGATGAAGCCGCTGAATTATTTGATTCACACAACATAGTTGTAATGGGTGGAACTAGTCCAGGCCACACCACGGATGCTGTTGCCGTAGCTCTTGCAAGAGATTCCGGTGCATCATATTGTGTCATAGCAACAAATGTATCCCATGTGTATGATAGTGATCCACGTAAAAATCCAGATGCAAAGGCCATCGAGGAAATGACTTATTCAGACCTTCTGCAAATAACAGGCGAAGGACCTTTACAGCCAGGAGAATCCGCTGCTGTCGACCCAATTGCCGTAAAGTGGGCAATATCCTCAGAAATAAGAATAGCAGTCCTGGATGGAAGGGACATTGAAAATCTAGAAAATGCGATAGAGGGCAAAGAATTCTCTGGAACTTTAGTCAAGGGTGGCTGATATTATGGTTGATGCAAAATCGATTAAGGAAAAAATTGGTAAACAAATTAGCAAAACAAAAGCAAAAATTACCCCTAATTTACCAGCACACAAACACTGTAGAATGTGCGGAGTGGATATCCATATCAAATCAGAGCCAAGAATCTGCAAAAATCAAGAATGTGTAGATCAACTAGAAAAGCAAGAAAAGAATGATAAATTGATGAGAATAATGTTCGGTGTATTCTTTATCGCATTTGTGATTCCTATTGTCTTGAGATTATTTAGTATGAATTAATCTCTTCTGTGCCAACCCTCAGGCAATAGTAGTGGGTCAGTAGACATGTTTTCTTTGCATCTCCTAACAATTTCGAGACGCAGAGCAGTTACACCAACATCTTCTATTGATGATATTGTAACACACCCTTCTTCATCTAATAAAACCGGAATCATTGGCTCTCCTTCTCCATCCCATTCTTTTTCTAAATGAGTTACTTCATCCCAGTTTTCAGGACGTGGTTCCATCAAATCTGCTTTTGAAACCACTATCATAATATCAATATCAGGCAGTAACTCTTTCACTTCATCAAGTAAATTGTGCTGTTCTTCCAAACTTGTTCCACAATCTTCTGTAATGTCCATCAAGAAGATACAGAGGCTACCAATATGCTGAATTGCAGCTATTGCTTGAAGTTCGATAGCATTACGGTTGTCCATAGGACGGTCTAGCAATCCAGGAGTATCTACCATCTGATGTTGTAATCTTCTATGCTCAAAGTGTCCAACGTGAAGTTGTTTTGTAGTAAATGGATAATGATTAACTTCCATCTTGCCACTCGATAAAGAAGAAATGAATGCACTCTTTCCGACATTAGGTGCACCACAAACAACAATAGTAGGATTTGCTTGGTCTATCTCTGGTAATCTACGAAGGGTTTGACGACTTTGGTGTAACCATTCTAAGGAATTGCCGACCCTTGACATTATACTAGAAAGTCGCCCATAGGCTTCTTTTCTAGCGTCATGCATAACTTCTAGTCTAGCACTTCTAGTTATCTTTGCAACATTTTGCTTTGCAATTTTTCTCATTTGCTTAGCGCCCCAACCAAGCATCGAAAGATGATGTCGGTAATCATCGCAACCAACACAAGCATCAACCATCGCTTTATCGAAAGTTGGCATTCTGTCAAGGCTTGGCCATGATTTTTCTGTATCTTCTAAGTATTGAGACATCACATCAGAAGAAGTCTGTACCATTCTTGTCAATTGTTTTCTGACTCTGAAGACCTTAACTGGGTCGTCTACTTTTTCTGCAGACTTTTTTGCTCTACTGAATCCCTTATCGAGAACTTCGTCTTCTGTTAATACGGTCGATAATTCTCGCCATATCACCTTCATGTCGATGCCCCGTTCCGACGGGGAGGCATCTCATTCTTCAATCCGTAGGGTTGATTTTCAAAGCGTCAGACCTTAGAAGGAGTACCTACAGGCACACAACATGGCAGACTTACCTAAATGGGCGAAAAGCATGTGGAAAGATCTTGGATCTCCTGACATTGAAGACCTACAAAGTGTTCACACTGGTGACCTATTGGATAGACGTCATGGATTGAGGAAGGACGATTTAATCGAAATTCAGATTGATGCTCGCGCTCTTAGGGACAATGATGATACATGGATAAAAGGAAGATTATTGTCTTCAGGCAAAACTTCTATAGAGATTTTGACAATTGATGGTCAACATGTTTATCTTGCTAGAGATGTAATTGTGAGGCTTGTATTAGTAGCACATACTCGTCCTGCATATATTGACGATAAGGAACTCTTAGAATTTGAGAGAGATGACCACAAAAGAAGGGCTAATCTCCATGAAAAAGTTGAGAAAAACAGCAAAGGTAACGACGATTCACACCTGTGGGGATGAATATGGATTGGGAAAACGTCAATGATGAATTCCTTCAAAAGAAATTTGAATTTTCAAATTTCGTTGACGCTCTAGACTTTGTAAATAAAGCAGGAGAAATTTGTGAGACTCAAGATCATCATGCCGAATTTACATTATCCTGGGGACAGGTCATCGTAAAGACCTGGAGTCACGATGTTGGTGGAATAACAGACCGTGACACTAAACTCGCAGATGCCATAGACAAGGTGTATTGAATGAGCAATGTCGAGCCTGGCTATAGAATGCACGCATTTATTTGTGGCCATGAAAGACCTGAGAATGCAATACGTGGTTGTTGCTTCGAAAAGAATTCTCTTGATTTAATGAGATCTCTTAAAATTAAATCAAAACAAATGGGACTAGATGATGTTAGGGTACAAAAATCTGGTTGTCTAAATTATTGCGAACAAGGCCCCACTTGTGTTATTTATCCTGAAGGTAAATGGTTCAAAATAACTGAAGAGTCGATAGATCCAATTGCGAAATATTTGTCAGATGGAATAATTCCATCTGAATTCCTACTCGATATCACAGCTTGACTGGCCTAGTAGCACCACACGCTTGGCACTTCAATAGAGTAGTTCTATCTTGTTTTATGAAATGAGTATCTGGTGCATTACACTGTACACACTTGATGTATGCATTTACATAATTCACTATAGTTTTCTTGATTCTTTTTGGTGGAATCCTTCCCTTAAACCTAGCACGAGGTCCATCTCTTGAGCCAGCAGTACCTAATTCATTTAGCATAAATTGGTAAACGTGATTTTCATCTCTATCCATGTGGTTTACAACTTCAGTAAAGTTCCTCAATATGGTGTTAGAACCCTCAATCAAAATTTGAGGCTCAGGTAATGTCCACCTTGCTCTGTTAGAGATTTCTTCAGGAATATTTGCTCTTGCTCTATCCAAAAGAGACTCGTACTCAAAGTCTGACATCAAACCAGTCCCCTTGGCGCACACTTTTGAGGTTTACCACAAAGATGAGACAGAATTAACGATGCATTCATTTCATAGTAATTGCAGGAGGAATTCATGGAAAGCGGAACTAGCATCGAAGAATTGAGAAGTTTGGCGAGCGGCTTGCGAAAAAAAGGTTTGAATTCTCAACAAATTGCTGATGAATTATCACTTTCACAAGATACTATTTCATGGCTACTTGCGGGTGAAGATACAGTAGACAAACCCCAAGATGTACGCATCGGTTGGAGGACTATTGGAGTTAGACCTCAGAGAATCTCTGCAATTGGTTCGATAATGGCCGATGTTGTTTTTGAAGAATGTGGAGACTCAATAGATACTGTTGTTGGAATTTCGATTAACGGGATATTGTTTGCCAACGCTGTTGGAACTGATCTAGAATGCGAGGTTGCAATTCATAGAAACGTTGATGGAGAGCCTGGACAAGGTTCATTGTCGAATAAATATGGACAAGTTGCAGGTAAAAAAATCGCAATTGTTGATGATGTATTTTCCTCTGGACAAACAATGTCAAAAACGATTCAGTCGATGAAAGATGCTGGAGCAGATGTCGCATTGTGCATGGTTTTGGTAAACAAAACCACAAGAAATGAAATTGATGGCGTTCCTCTTCGAGGAATTATTCGTGCTGCTGTAGTTTAGGTGATAAAATGCACTGGGCTGACTTTACAGCGCAACGATTAGCGCAAAGAGGTGATAAACACATTATCGCGTCTGGCATAACTCCAAGTGGAGAATTTCATATTGGTCACCTAAGAGAAATATTGACCGGAGACATGGTTACTAGAGCATGCAAAGATGCAGGGATGGATGCAGAATTTGTATTTATCGTCGACTCAGCAGACCCATTAAGAAAAGTCTATCCCTTCCTTTCTGATGAATATGAAAAATACATTGGTTGCCCTCTTGCATTGATTCCTGCACCTGATGAAGATGGAAANCCNTCCGATAGTGGAATNTCNTATGCTCAATATTTCCTAGAACCNTTTCTAAAAGCATTAGAACAAATTGATGTTCGACCTCGAATTATCGACAACTATGAATCCTATTCAACTGGTAAATTTGCAGAGAGAGCGAGAATAGTTTGTGAAAATCCAGANAAAATAAGAGAAATTATTGAGAGAGTTAGCGGAAGAGAACTCTCTGAGGATTGGTTTCCATTCAATCCATANGGGCATAATGGGAGTCTAGATGGTGTCACTGTAACAGGATTTGAATGGCCTTATGTCCATTGGGAACAAAATGGAAAACCTGGTAAATCTGATCTAAANAAAGCTGAAGGTAAATTGCCTTGGAGAGTTGATTGGCCTGCTAGATGGGGATGGATTGGAATTACTTGCGAACCATTTGGAAAAGATCATGGAGCAGCAGGAGGATCCTACGATACCGGAAAAGAAATTTCAAAACTATTTGGCGACATCCCATCAGAGCCTTTAGTCTATGAATGGATTTCATTGCGAGGTCAAGGGGCTATGTCATCATCCACAGGCAATACAATCGGGCCGCAGGAAGCCCTTCAATTAGTTCCTCCTGAAATTCTGCGCTACCTTATCGCATCTACAAAACCCAAGAAAGCGATTACATTCGATCCTGGAATGTCATTAGTAGAATTAGCTGACGAATATGAAAGGCAAGTTGCTAGAGATTTGGACTCAGAAATGAAAAATTCAGATTTATCTCGAAGACAGAAAGTCGCAATCGAAGATGCAGAGGGCGCATTAAGAATGAGTAAAATTTCTGACCAATCATCATCCAATGTATCGTTTAGACATCTTGCCCTTTTAGCACAGGTTAAGAGTGATAATGAAATTATAGCGGCGATAGGAACAGAAAATCTTGATAAATTAGAGCGAATGAAAAATTGGATTAATGGTCCATATTTCCCGGAACAATTGAAAATTACGATCTCTGAACAACCTATTCCCGGACTAGACAAATCTATCAGTAATTCATTACACAAAGTATTTTCAGAATGTAATTGGGACATTGATGGGATAACAGAGGCGATAAAATCCGCTATAAAAGACGACCAAATACCTCCAAGAGATTGCTATAGAACACTATATACAGCAGTTATCGGAAAAGAAAANGGGCCAAAAATCGCACCTATAATTTCTGAATTAAGTCGCGATAAAGTTTTGAGTTTGCTTCAATAAGTTAACAACTCAAACCTCACAGATACGTAGTATCTGAACCGTTCCATTGAAAGACTCATACCCTTGTAGCCACGACATGGGCGGAGTATATTGTCCTAGTTGTGAGGCTGCTGTCGAACCAGCAACCAAGTTTTGTCTTTCATGTGGGAATGACTTGACTGTTAGAGGGCCAATAACTGCGACTGGTCACGATTTGAACCAATTAAAAGATGTCATTAGAAGTCGAGAAGACCTTTCTATGGCAGAAAAATTTGACATGATCGCTAAAATCGAAGAGGGAGCAAATCCGATTCTTTTAGGTATCGCAGCACCAGCTGATGATGATGAAACTGGAGGCATTTCAGAAGAAGATATCGAAGAACCGGTAACAAGTGCATTTATTGATTACAAATTTGGTGAATCTGAGGCTGCTGCTGCTGCAGTTAGAGCTACTGTTCGTGGCACTGACGGTTGGGTACTAGTCCAAAAAGGAACTTTGGATCTAAAAGAAGGCTTATTCAGAGAAGCAATGCAATTAGGTATGAAAGCAAGTACTCACATTCATGATGTATCCAGCGGTGAACATGAAGGAATAGACCCAGATGCTATGCGCTCCATACCTGTTTTGAAGCCTCCAAAGAGGTCATTCTGCCCGAAATGTGGCTCAGACATACATGCGAACACAATGCTACAGTGGCGTAAGTGGAGAGATTCATCTGGAGACGTTGTTTCCATGCAACTAGAAGCAAGTATGGAAACTGCCCTCATTCAAGTTGCATCGCATTACTTGACAGTTGTTGAAAATATGAAAAGCGGCCAATCAAAAGTGGATGAAGATGCATTGCGAAAGAAACTTGAGAAAGAAATCAGAGCTGAATTAGAAGAGGAGATGAAAGGACAACAGGTAGCCAAGAAAGANACAACTACCTCTAAATCTACAAAACCAAAATCCCAGACTAAAAAATCAACTCCAAAGAAGCAACNAGCCAAAAAATCAGGAGGCGGTTTGTTTGGCGGAGCGAAGAGGCCAAAGAAGAAATTCGAAGGTGATGAAAAAGACAAGCCTGATTGGTTCTTAGCGGATGCTTTGGATACTGTTTACGACCCTCATGGAACAGGAAAAGCCTTGAAACCAAAAACTATTGTTGCTAGATCTAGCGATGGTAATGTAAGAGTTCAAGATATTGTCAGAATATATTCCTCAGAAGGTAGAGATGGGATTAGCGATTTAGCTTGGACTAGTCCACTAACAGAATATATCATAGATGCTTACGATTCCTGTTGATTCAGTAATTTACTTTCAGCCTCATTGGCTCCAAGTCTACTTCTTTATTTGCCCTAATTGCTGCAACTTCCATCTTAGCCCCAGACATAGTGGTAACAAAAGGAATATTCATTTCAACTGCTAATCGCCTCATCATATTTCCATCTCTGACAGCACCACCAGAGATTGTTGGGACATTAACAATGAAAGATACTTCTCCTTTTCTCATTAAATCTAGAGCATCTGGATGCTTTCTATCTGCTATTCTATAGACCGTGGTTACCTCTGTTCCTGAATTTCTAATGGCATCTGCAGTTCCGGGAGTAGCAAACAAATTGAAGCCCATAGCAAAGAGTTCTTTCGCAACTTCTGCAATTTGTTCTTTATCGCCATCTCTGACTGTAAGATACGCTCCGCCTTCAGTAGCAACTGGTATTTCCGTTGCTAATCTGGCTTTGAGGTAAGCAACATCTGCTCTAACATCTGATCCGTATACTTCTCCTGTAGATTTCATTTCAGGGCCAGGAGCAGGATCTAATCCCTGTAACTTGATGAATGGGAATACTGGTGCTTTTACTGCGATGTGTCCAGATGTTGCTTTGGGTATATCTTGTTCACTTAATTTAATTCCCAATGTAATCCTTGCAGCAATTCTTGCCATAGGAACACCTGTTGCCTTAGCAACAAACGGAACTGTTCTACTTGATCTTGGATTTACTTCAAGACAGTACAAATCATCACCCTGAATTGCAAATTGTATATTGAAACAGCCTTGAATATTCAGTCCAAGACCGATTTTCCTGGTCTGCTCTCTGACCCTTTCCAACATTTGTTCAGGAATGTTCTGAGTTGGTATGAAACATGTTGAATCACCAGAATGGATTCCTGCTTCCTCTAAATGTTCCATAATCGCACCAATCAAGACATCGCTACCATCTGCCGCTGCGTCAACATCTAACTCTGTTGCATGGCCGAGATATTCATCAACTAGCAAAGGTTTGTCCGGTGCTAAAAAGGCTTCAGCAAGATAGGCATTCAACTGTTTTTCATTGGAAAGAATCTCCATTCCTCTTCCGCCAAGTACGTAAGATGGACGAATAAGAACGGGGAATCCTATGTCTTGCACTATTCTTCTTACATCATCAGGAGATGATCCTGTTGCACCTTTCGGCATCCGAATTCCCGTCTTTTCTGCAAAAGCCTCGAATCTTTCTCTATCACTTGCTTCATCAATTGCATCGCAAGTTGTACCAATAATTTGCAAATCTAGCCCGAGTACAGGTAAACGTGCCTCAAGTGGAAGTGCTAGATTTATTGCAGTTTGTCCTCCAAACTGTAAAAGAATGCCATGAGCTCTCTCTCTGAGCAATACTTCTGTTACGTATTCAAGTGTCAAGGGTTCGAAGTATAACCTATCTGAGGTGTCAAAATCAGTTGATACTGTTTCGGGGTTGTTATTCATTAACACTGCATCCATTCCCGCCTCTCTAATGGCTTTAACAGCATGAACACACCCATAATCAAACTCAATACCTTGGCCAATCCTAATCGGGCCTGAACCAATTACTACCTGGCGTGTTTTTGTTCTATTTTCTAAGTCTGGAAGAGAATCTATCCCTGGAAGCCCATTAGGTTCGTAAGTTGAATAATAATATGGCGTTTTAGCAGCGAATTCTGCAGCACAAGAGTCTACCATTCGGTATATTGGATGAACTGATTTAGTGTGTCTTGCTTTCATCACAGATTGTTCGTCTTCATCTGATTTTGCAGATTTTAATTTATCCGCTGGGAAACCAAGTAACCCTTCAGCGATATGTGCATCTGAGAAACCAAAACTCTTCCATCTCCTCAACTGTTCTGCAGTAAGTTGCTTAGGAAGGCAGGAAGCGCTCATTATTTCTTTCTCTATCTTTGCTATTCTTTCAAATCCATACAAGAACCATCTCGTGATTCTGGTTATTTCGTTGACTCTTTCAACGCTCCAACCTCTTCTGAAAGCTTCGATTACCGCACCCATTCTTCTGTCTGTAGCAATTCTAAGCCACTCGATTAGTGTTTCATCAGGAAGGATTTCCAAGGCTCTTTCTATCATTCCTTCGCCTTCAGACTCATCTGCTCTTGTCAGTGGCCTTGGGTAATGAGAACCTTGCTCTAATGAAGCCCATGCCTTCAGGAATGCTTCCTCAAAACATCGACCTATTGCCATAACTTCTCCAGTCGATTTCATTGATGTGCCAAGTGTTCTGTTAGCAGTTCTGAATTTATCGAATGGCCATCTAGGTATTTTCACTACACAATAATCCAAGGTTGGCTCAAATGCTGCAGTAGTACCTTCTCCTGTTATTGGATTGGGCAACTCATCAAGAGTATAACCTACTGCAATCTTTGCTGCCATTCGAGCAATAGGATAGCCCGTTGCCTTGGATGCTAAAGCAGAGGATCTGGAAACTCTAGGATTCACCTCGATAACTCTTACTTCTCCAGTAGATTGATTAACTGCAAATTGGACATTNCAACCACCTTTGATATTCAACTTTCTAATCAGAGAAAGTGACATATCTCTCAATTCCATATGGTCTCTATCAGATAATGATTGAACAGGTGCAACAACAGTAGATTCACCTGTGTGGACACCCATTGGATCGATATTTTCCATTGTACAGACAATTGTGGCATTATCTGCCGTGTCCCTCATAACCTCATACTCATATTCTTGCCAGCCAAGAATACTTTCTTCAATCAATACCTGACCTATGCGGCTATTTCGCAAACCTAGGGTGGCTATTTCAACCAGTTCTCCAGTATTCCATGCAGTGCCTCCGCCTAATCCACCCAAAGTAAATGCAGGTCTGATTAAAATTGGCCAACTACCAATTGTTTTAGCAGCAGCTAGCACTTCATCCATAGAATTACATGCAATGGCTTCTGAAATTGGCAATCCTATTTCGAGACAAACTTGATTGAATAAATCTCTATCTTCNGCTTTATCAATCGCATCTAAATCAGAACCTATCAGTTCAACTCCTAAATCATCCAAAACCCCTGCGTGTGCTAACTCACTGGCGATGTTTAGGGCAGTTTGACCTCCCATCCCAGCGAGTAGTGCATCTGGTTTTTCAACCTCTAAAATTCGCTTTATCGTATCAGGAAGTAATGGCTCGATGTACACCTTATCTGCCATCTCAGGGTCGTTTTGAATAGTTGCTGGATTTGAATTAACGAGTATTACTTTGTAGCCATCCTCACGTAATGCTTGCACTGCTTGTGAACCACTGAAATCGAATTCTGCGGCCTGTCCAATTTTAATTGGGCCGGAACCTAAGACCATTATTGTCTCGATATCGTCTCTCCGAGGCATCATTTACCACCTCCATAATGAGAGTCAACCATCTCTCTAAACCTAGAAAATAATGGGTAAGCATCATGGGGGCCTGGAGCCGCTTCAGGGTGAAATTGCACAGTAAATACTGACTTATTTACAATATCTAAACCCTCAACGGTTCTATCGTTGGCATTCACAAACCTAACTTTGGGTGCTGACCCATGCAAATTTTCCCCTTTAGGAGAACATGCGCCTGAAGGATGTGCAGCAAGCATCCCAGCGTCAGGATCAGCTACTGCAAATCCATGATTTTGGCTAGTAATCCAAACTCTGCCTGTTTCTAAATCAACACATGGCTGATTTGCGCCCCTGTGTCCATATCGCATTTTGTATGTTTGAAGGCCGCTTGCTAGGCCTAGCAATTGATGGCCAAGACAAATTCCCATTACTGGCAAGTCGGCTTTTACTGCTGCTGCTAAAGTATTCCTTGCAGTTGTTGCCTTGCCGGGGTGAGCAGGATCGCCNGGACCATTTGAACAAAACAATGCAACTATATCGTATGATTTAGCCTCCTCAAATGAAGTGCTGGGAGGACACCATACCACTTCAAAATAATTGCAAAGACTCCGAAGAATATTGTACTTTATTCCACAATCGATTGCAGCAATTCTAGGCAACGCTCTTCCTAATTTATCTGTAGCTCCTTGATTTACGATTACAGGTTCATTAATCGAAACTTGATCGACTAAATCTTCTAATTCAGGAGATTCCATTTCGGCAAGATAAGACGCCATTTCAGATTCTTCTTCAACCGGTCCAAAAACGCATAACAGGCACCCATATTCTCTAACTTTTCGCGTAATTGCTCGGGTATCAATCTCTTCAATTCCAGGCACACTATGATATGCTAAGAAATCGCTAATGCTTGAAATTGAGTCTCTATGGTCTGGATTTTTCATTGCTTGTCTAACTACAACACCTTTTGGCCATACAGCCGCCGATTCACTTGTACCAGCATGTATTCCATAATTGCCAATCAATGGATATGTAAATGTCAAGACCTGTCCTGCGAAAGAAGGATCTGTTAATGATTCTTGGTAACCAGTCATTCCAGTTGTGAATACTAATTCTCCTTGACCCCAGCCTTTGGAACCAAACAATCTACCCAAAAATCGACTACCGTCTGCCAATAATAACACACCTTCACCAGAGGCTGATTCTGGTATAATTCCACCATTTGTTATTCCGTCAGTTGCATCAACTAACGAAATTTTGTCGCCCAAAGAGGTATCGCCCTTCTGTGACCATACCCCTGACATCACTTTTGCTGATTCTATAGGGGTCATAATTATTGGCAAAGATGAACATTTTGATTCAACATGCACTTAGATTTGATATTTTGACATANAATCGATTTCAGGTTGGTTAGTAAGGATTTACCAACTTGAACATTTCCTATTCAATTTCGTGCACAATCTTACCATTGTTGGTTCCCTCAATAACTAGCCGAGCATCTTCGAACTTCTTATCGGAACCTGAATCTCCAAACCATGCTTCCAAAAATAGTGCCAAAGCAGCCACTTCTGAATGAGGTTGATTTCCTACAGCCACATTATGTTGGCATAATTTGTATACATCTCCTGGAACTTTCGCGCCTCCAACAATTATCATCAAGGGTTTATCTCTTCTTATCGTTGGAATAGCTTTACGATATGGTTCTCCATACATGGTCAAATGAACTGCTACACCACCATTTGCGACATGTTGCTTCAAGGTTGCCATTCCCTTGACGTGATTCGTATCTAGGGAACCACCAAATCGTTCTGATACAGATTTTAGGTTTGAAAATAATTCTTTATCTTCATCGCCAGATAACATGAAACCGTCCGCTCCAAAGGCTCTGGAGACCAAAGCTAGATGAGTNGTAATTCTTGGATCTCTACCTTTACGATATCCAAGTCTGAGTACATCTAGTCTCTCATCCATGTTAATACCCGTGTAGGTTAATGGTTTCAAATCTCGGGTTCAACAACTGATTCTTCGACCTCTGAGAAATCGTTTCCTGAATCAGAGAAATCTAAATCAGGATTATTCTCCATGAACACTTTCACCCATCTCAGTAACCATGCATCAATGAGCATTCTCGCAGCGAAAAGTATTGTCAGACAAAGTATTGCTAGCCTTGAGGTTTTCCAGATTGCATCGCCCGAATCTAAATCACTCATGAATAAGCCTCTAACCAAGGGCTCAAAAGTATACAAAAATGCCATTACAAACATAATTCCATGTGCTAGACCTGGAAATAATTGTCCTAATTCCCTGCTAATATTTTCAAATAATGAACCAAGGAATATTAATGCTGGTGCAATTATTGTTATTGCTAAAAAATCTGGTCCGAAGAATATCGAATCGAACGCTTTCTCATTATCTACTTGAAGAACAGCGAGCCACCAAAATACAGCATATCCTGCTAGAATTCCGCCGACCATCTTTGCTTTTGTGTGAATCATTTTAGAGATTGCAACTCTTGAAGGTGGCCTCAGTCTAACGATTATTCTCTCTGCTAATTCTAAAGATTCTTCAGATGGCGCCTCGATTGGCCCATCTAAATTTGTACCAACGTTGTGAATATCCGCTGGTAATTCCTCAGACATGGGGACACCTGACACCCCACATGTCATAAAACCTCTCGCAGCCACGGGGGCTAACATGGCAGTCTATGATGGTCGGAACTTTAGCCGGCCACGGATAATGGGAGTCATTAATGCGACACCTGATTCATTTCATTCTGACTCTCGCCATGGTAGTGTGGAGCGCGCTAGAAAAATGATCGAAAACGGCGCTAATTGGATAGACATTGGAGGAGAATCTACTCGACCAGGTGCGGAAGTTATTTCTATAGAAGAAGAAATAAAGCGCATATTATCTTTAGTTAGAGAGATTTCAAAATTTGCTGATGTTTCCATTGATACAAGAAACCACGAGGTTGCTAGAACTGCGTTAGAAAATGGTGCCCTAATGGTCAATGACGTAANTGGCTTGAGAGACAAAAAAATGTTTGATTTGATTATAGAAAAACAATGTAATGTTTGCATAATGCACATGCTTGGCGAACCTGGTACCATGCAAGACAATCCAAATTACGGAGATGTATGTCAAGAAGTGTTTGATTATCTACTAGAAAAAGCGAATCTACTTGTTGAAAATGGATTAGATGCAGAAAAGATTTACCTTGATCCCGGCATCGGGTTCGGTAAAAATTTAGAACATAATGTCGAACTTCTGAAACAAAGTCACAGATTGCGACCTTTCAAAATTCTCTGGGGAGTTTCTAGAAAATCTATGATTGGACAAATTTGTGACCAGCCTGAAACCCAAAATCGCCTTGCAGGAACCTTAGGTGTTGCAGCTATTGCTTTTGAACAAGGAATTGACATAATTAGAGTACATGATGTTAGAGAACATTTTGATTTATTTTCTGTAATGAATAGGTTGGTGAATTAAGTGTTCATTATATTCGGTTCTGATAAGGTTGCTATTGAATTAGCAAAATGGATTGGAGAAACCTCCAGAGTTAGATTAATCGGTCTTGCCGGTGAATTAGTTGGAATACCCAATGTAGAAATCGTTACTTTACCTACTGAAATGGAGTTGCACGAAATGCCATTACCAGAAATTGAACCTACTGCGATTTTGGTATTGGATGAGATTATTTGCGATAATAATCCAGGCNTGGAATTGAGGAATATTTGGCCAAACTCACCAATCTTATCGACAATTGAATTAGAACATTCAGAGTTAATATCTGTTCAAGACCTTACAATCAGTCTTCTCAAAGAGCGGCTAAAAAATATTGACAGAAGACAGGGCGCAGGTGATGTCATCCGAAGGCTAAAACAAGAGCCTGGAGCAAAGGTTTTGATTGTTTGTCACGATAACCCTGACCCTGACTCTCTCGCAAGCGCCATGGCTGTAAAACACATTTGCGAACAAATTGGACAAACAGTCACAATCGCTCACGGAGGATTGATTGAGCACCAGCAAAATATAGGAATGGTGAAATTGCTTGAAATCGATTTACGTAGAATCATTCTTTCTTGGGAAATAAATGATTTACTAGAAGAATCAGATATAGTAATATGTGTTGATTTCAACAAATCAGGTGCTAACAATATACTTCCAAAAGAGTTCCAACCTACAATAATTATCGACCATCATTTCTCAGAAAATCGACCAATAGGGGAAATCGTATTAGTTAGACAAGAATATGCTGCCACCTCATCTTTGGTTGCTACAATTTCAATGAATTCTGGGTTTGAAATAACAACAGAAATTGCTACAGCGCTTGCTTTTGGAATTAGAACGGACACCCTTGGATTTACTAGGTCATTCAATGAAGTAGATCTAACTGCGCTCTCATGGCTAAACAAATTTGTCGATTGGAATCTATTGCGTTCATTTGAAATCCCACCTCGTTCACAGGATGTTTTGGAAATATTCAAGAATGCGTTACAGGACATGTATAGAGTGAACAATTTACTCCTCGTTCCAATTAATAATATGGCGAATCGGGATGCATTATCTCAAGTGGCTGATTTCCTTTTACCTACAGAAGGAATAACTACAGTCATTTCATTTGGAGTTAGAAGAAACAAAGTCATTCTATCTGCAAGATCATCTGATGAGGCTATAAATCTGGGTCAAATTTTAGAAGGCGAATTTGAAGAAGGAACGGCTGGAGGTCATGCGGTAATGGCAGGTGGTCAAATCCCGTTTGAGGATTTGGATTCCGATAATGAAAGAGATGCGATGGATAACATTGCATCAAAATTGAAAGAAATTTTTGGAGGTGAATGAATGTCTGCGCCATATGTTGATGTTGATGAAAATCTACGATTACTAGGCACAGCTCACGTTGCTACTTCATCTGTAGAAGCGGTTATCGAGAATATCGAAAATTGGAAGCCTGATGTTGTTGCTGTAGAATTATGTGAAAGTCGTCATAAAGCCTTGACCAGCGACAGAAGACTGGACAAAGAAGGATTGCTGAAGGTAATAAAAGAAGGAAAGGCACCAATGGTTTTACTTCAATCTCTATTATCTGCTGAACAAAGAAAGCTTGGATTAGATGAAGGTCAGCAACCTGGTGCTGAATTGCTAGCTGCTGTAAATGCAGCAAATGATGCTGGATTAAAAGTTGAGTTAGTGGATAGAGATATCCAAACTACCTTGAAAAGAGCATGGAAAAATATGCGACTCAAAGAAAAGTTTGGATTATTGTGGGCGCTGATGTCCGATGAAGAGCCTGATGAAGAGTTTTCGTTAAATGAAATGTTAGAAAATAAGGACTTACTTTCTTCTCTGATGGAAGAATTAAGAGAAGTTTCTCCAGGTGCAGGTACTGCACTAATTGATGAAAGGGATGAATTCATCGCAAGGAAGATTTCCGAAATCAGAGGTGAAGAAAGAATTCTCGCAGTATTAGGAGCAGGTCACCTAGAAGGTGTTTCAAAATTATTGCAAGATGAAATGACCGATAATAAAGATAGAATTGAAGAATTATCTCAACTACCCAAGGGTGGAAATCTTATCAAGACTATTTCATATGCAATCCCGGTATTATTAGTTGGGCTACTTGGATGGTTTGCTTACAATGGAGATATATCATCAATAAAAGAAAATGGAGCATATTGGTTTCTTGGTAACTTCATAGGCGCTGCAGTGATGTGCATGATCGCAGGAGGCCATCCAATAGCAATTCTTGTCGCAGCAATTGCTTCACCGATTACATCATTGAACCCTGCACTAGCCGCTGGATGGTTTGCAGGTTACGCTCAAATGAAAGTTCGAGAGCCTACCGGAGAAGACCTAGCGGAGTTCCTTAAGTTGGATTCTGCAGGCTTATTCTGGTCTAACCGTGCTGGTAGGGTCTTGCTAGTAACCGCATTAACCAATCTAGGTTCTATGCTAGGCGCTTACATATCTGTAGCTCTAATTGCTAGTGGATTGTAATCAGAACTGAATTTGTACTGCTTCTCTCTGAACTGGGTCAGTTACTTCGAACAAGTCCTTTCTGACACATCCCTTCATTCCAGCAACGATACTTGTTGGAATCATCTGGATTGCTGCATTGAAATTTGTAGCGCTAGAGTTATAGAATTCTCTGCGGTCTGAAACTTGATTTTCTAATGAAACTAGTTCTTTTTGAAGGTTTACGAACGAAGTGTCCGCTTTCAAATCAGGATATTGTTCTGCAACCATGTTTATTCGTGGCATAAGTCCAGCAAGCGTACCTTCAGCAGCGCCTATTGCCTTAACATCACCAGATGAAAGAGCACCCGCTGCCGCTTGTCTAGCCACTGCAAATTGATCAAAAATTTCTCTTTCATGTTCGGCATATCCTTTCACTATGTTTACTAGATTGGGTATCATGTCATACCTTTGTTTTAGCAAAACATCGATATCTGCCCATGATTTATTCACATTTTCTTCCAATCGAACTAATCTGTTCCATGTACTAATGAACCAAATTAGTGTAATTAATGCAACTACCGCTGCTATTGCTCCAACTACTATTGCTGCGCTCATGGGGTTTGCTGCATAATGTAGTATTTAATTAGATTAGAGAAAGATGTATTTCTAAAATTATCAATCCTCATAGAAAATATTGACTTTATGTTGTATATTTATCCTGTCTTGACCATCATCGTATTGAACAACCAGGTCATGAATTAATACAGTGTTGAAATAAATTGTATCCCATGTTACTGAATCTCCATCATCGACTACAGCACTGTTACTTTGACAGGTGTCATCCAGTTCATCAATTAGTTTCCAGGTAAACTGAACTGATTGGCCTCCACCAATTTCGGTTATTCGTCTTGGATTTTCAACTGTTGATTCTACTTTAACATACTTCGGACTTTGACCTTCATTGGAAGGCTTAGGATCAATGTTCAATGGTTTGGGATTGCTAGAATTTTCTTCAACCCATAAGATTTCAAGTTCAACCTTTACCTCAACAGAACTCGTCTGAGTGAAATCCTCTGAATCAATAGCATAGACCTCAATCGTATGAATTCCATGATTGTATATTTCGAAACTGATTATATTATTTTCATCTGCATTTATGGTAATATCGTTGGAAAAGGTGGGTGAAGACAAACCATATTGTNTCAACTTGTTTTTTGATTTTGTCTCACTAAAATCAAATTCAAACTCAACTGGCTGACTTTCTATTAACTGACCATCTACGTAACTCATAGAAACTGTTCCNTGCAATGTTGAATATGCTACGTTCAGTTCGATAGAATTACTTTCTTCAGATTCCCCTATACATCCACTAATGAATGTTGATAAAACAAAAAGAAGTGTCATGAAAAAAACACGATTCAATTTTAATCACCATATATCATTNNCATATTCACATNGATTCGATNACCATAGCGATACCTTGCCCACCACCGATACAAGCAGTTGCAACACCATATTTGCCACCACAGCGTTTCAGTTCATGAGCGAGAGTNAGAACTAATCTTGTCCCAGTTGCTGCTAATGGATGACCTAATCCAACCGCTCCTCCGTTTACATTGACTTTTTCAACATCTAATCCCAAATCCTTGACACAAGCAACCGCTTGGCCTGCAAATGCTTCATTGATTTCCCACCTATCAATATCNTNGATGGTCAAACCTGCTTTTTCGAGGGCTAATCTACTGCTAGGAACTGGNCCATAAGCCATAATCGCAGGTTCGAGNCCTACTATTCCCCATGATACTATTTTGGCAAGAGGATTATCNCCATCTGCTTCNGCTTGTGATGCTGACTTAATCACNACTGCAGCAGCACCGTCAACAACACCAGAGGCATTACCTGCGGTGACCAAACTTTCAGGCCCAAATGCAGTTCTCAATTCTGCAAGTGATTCAGGAGTGCTACCTTTCACCACATGGTCTTCATCTTTGTATGTCACTTCGTTGACAGGCACTATTTCCTGTGCCCAGGTGCCATTTTCTATAGAATCAGCTGTCCTTGAATGTGATAGTGCAGCAAAGGCATCAGTCTCTTCTCTGGTGACTCCTTTACGCTTACAAATTTCATCACTGGTTTGCGCCATAAATGAACCGCAGAAGCCATCAAGTAAATTGGTAAACAAGTAATCTTCCATATCTTTTTCCAATTCAGTTCCTGCTTTTGGAGGTCTTGCTAATTTGTATGTATCTCGCATNCCACGTAGTACATGTGGCGCTTGTGANAGGTTTTCCATACCTCCGGCNANNACAGTATTTGCTTCTCCAAGCATGATCATTTGCGCACCAGTAACAATAGATTGTACTCCGCTTCCACAAATTCTAGATAATGTTAGCATAGGTACTTCTTGAGGAATTTCCGCTCCCAAACCTGCATGACGAGCACCGAATATGGCTTGGTCACANGTTTGTAGGGCATATCCCATAACGACATGGTCTACATCTTTTGGTGATGTGTTCGACTTTTCAAGAGCACCTTTTATTGCAATTTCACCTAGTTTAATTGCACTAACATCNTTCAACAAACCGCCAGGATTTCCATCGCCACGCTTTCCGCCTTGCCATTCACAAAAAGGAGTTCTCGCACCATTCACAATCACGACATCTTCTGCCATGTATTNGGCGAAAAGTTCCCGCCTAATCATATTCACGCTAAGCCAAGTAGAGCAATTCCGCCCAGCATAAACATCAATGGTGGCATTAACATTTCAAACCCAGANCTTGAACTTGCAACATTAGATAATTCAGTGCCTCTTTGTAAAGTTACTTTGACACCTGGTGCATCTTCTCCTCCCCACACCTCAATTATGCTATTACCCAAGGTTCCGTCCAATCCTTCAGCCGCTACTGCTTCAGATGTTCGTGGTTTGGTTTCCCCTAATACGTAAACTGGATTTCCTAGTTTTAGACCGTATAATGTCCAGCGATGTTTCTTTACTCTAGCGCCTCCNAGTAGACCNGCAACAGCTTGNGCCATCAATTGNTTNCCAAGTGTTTGTGCAAAAGCACCATCCCATCTTTTGAGATATTGTCCATAATCTGTTCTTTTGAATGTCTGGGCGTTTACTCTTATACCTCCAGTTCCATCATGAAGGATAAATGGACAACCACCTGAATCAGATCTAATTGTAACCCAACTACACTCCTCTCTTGTTCCNTTATCTGTCTTTACCGTCCTACATTGATACTGCTCGTATGACCAATGGTATCCNACCATATTGTTCATCACCATATTTTGATTTCCATCAACAACGACTGTCAAACAGCCATCTGCTACAGGTCTTACTTGTCCCACTAATTCTGGGTAACCAACTGGGGCTGACCTTACTAATGAAGTGGGAGTATCTAGCATTTGACTAAGCATTTTTGACCTAAAATAACTTATCAAAGATACAATAAATCCGATTACGATTACGACCACTGCTGGAATCATTGAATCTGTATCGTCAGATGCCATAACTCCNGCAACTCCAGCAAGAGCAAATACAACAGATAATGATGCAAAAATAGTAAACGAGGTCATAGTTGCTGGTCTTGGAGTACCTACGATTGTTGGGTGCTCCGGTATTGCAGTTCCGTCACCGTGAGGACCGTATGGATTAGCATTATCCCATGTGGNGGGNCCAGGAGCAGGTAGAATCCAGTCATTAGGGTCATTTGTTGGGACATAGGTAGATTGCTGCATAAGCCAACTGTCAATAGTCAAACCACTCGCCTGAGCTTTTGCNTCAAGTTCTGCAGGATCGATTGCATTCTCTCTTACTTTNTTCATTTGACCTTCTAGAGAACCNGGNGATGCAAATGCCATCATTAAACATCCAACTGCTGATAGAAGGAGGGTTCCAAGTCCATTTCCACCAAGAGTTGCAACGATTCCCATTAGAGTTAATATCAGACCAATTACCCATACAATCCAACTTATCCAATGATAGGGAATCGTAAACTTGAATGTTCCACCATCAAGATCTACTTCACTAATGTCCATGGAGGTGCTATGTTGTATAACTAATGAATATTGTCTAGGATTGGCTTGTTGGTTTATGATCCCAAATAGCCCATACACCTGTAGCTGTGGCAATCGTTCTACCACTTTGTGTAGTTATCTTTCCCGAAAGGTGTGCTACGTGTTTGCCTCTCTTTTCCAGGTTTCCAGATGCGACTATTTCTTCACCAGGTCTTGCAGCGTTGATAAATGAGACATTTATTTGAGTCGTCGCACACCATTCATTTTTCTTTAATGTGCAAACAAGGCTGCCCCCGAGTGCCATATCCAACATTAGCGTATACAATCCTCCGTGAGCAACTCCTGCTTTGTTACAATGCCTATTCTCTACCAGTAAAGAGAAGGATGCCTTTCCTGAGCCCCATTCTCCACGCTGAATTCCTAGTTCAACGGCCATATCGGTCATATGGTCAGGCTGAGATAAATCAGACATTAGATTACACCCACAACTTTGATGAGAATCCTTTTTCTTCTTTGGCCATCAAATTCAGCATAGTGTATTTGCTCCCAATTGCCAAGGTGAAGTTGNCCATTTCTAACTGGCATAGTAACTTGTTGACCTAGAAGTTGTCTCTTTAGATGTGCATCACCGTTGTCTTCGCCAGTGTTATGATGATGGTATTCCTCTCCATCTTTACCATCAGATCCATAAAATGGAGCTAGTTTTTCAAGCCATTTCATAATATCGTGATGCAACCCATACTCCAAGTCATTAACATAGCAAGATGCTGTTATGTGCATGGGATTAACTAAAACTAGGCCATCCTTGATTCCGCTCTCTACTACCACCTTTTGTACGTCTCTTGTTATGCAGAGGATTTGGTACCTCTTTTCAGTTTCAATCCACAACTCTTCTACGTAGGTTGCGGCTTGTCCAGTGACCAGTTCACCCATTGTAAACCATCATCCAATTAAGCTAGAATTATCTAATCCATTATTTGAAATCATCAATGGAATAGAAACTATCAGGCCACATATTCCATTACAGACNGCTGAGAATCCGATATTTATGCTAGTAGAAAAACCAGACTGAGTTGCTAAATCTGGGTAAATGAATTCTGTCATTATATCTAACATTAATAACGCAACCAAAGAAAGCCATACTATGAAAATACCTTGTCTTTTCTTTTGAGCAAGGAAAGCCCCTCCAAAAATTTGTGAAGCATAACACACTAAAGCCAAACCAGTTATTATGTATAGAAAAGTTGGATCATCTGCTACTTCCTTGATATAAATATCACTGTCAGGGTCAGTATACAATGATAATCCAAGCAACCCAATCAAACTAAAAATTGTTAATACTGATCCCCAAATTATCACTAGAATCCCTACGATTTTAGGTGCAGAAGAAGGCTGTTGAATAATCAAAACATTTTGAGGCATCCCTGTCAAAGGGTCAACGATTGCTTGCTGAGGAGCACCAAAGATCATTGTTTCATTGCTATTTGCGACGACAGGATTTCCTGTCATTGTATCCAACATAACTGGTTCGGGCTCGCCCGAAGTAATCACTTCAGTCTCTGGCTCTGGNTCCATAACAACCTCACAAATCCGGTAGTGAATGAAAGTTACGACTAGTAATCACTCTCAAGAAGGAAATACCCGTGCGAAGAACATGGCCGATGTTCTTCTAGTATACAAGAAGAATTTTGAAGAGGTTCACGATGAGTCTTTGAACTCACTCAAACAAACACTGCAAGACAGGTCAAACACAATTCGAGTAGAGATAAGGGCTCGAGAAAAAGTCAGAAGGGCTGATTTCATAGGGCGTGACCTTGTAATTGTATTAGGTGGCGACGGAACTTTGACATCAATATCACATAATATAGATTCAAACACTCCTGTAATGGGAGTAAATTCCCATCCTAGGAAAGACGATAATGATGGATCTCTAGGTTTCTATATGGACAGTTCTGTTGAAACATTTGCAGATGACATAGAAATGGCACTATCCGGAAATGCAATCGTGAACCGATTACCTAGATTACAAGCAATTATAGAAACCACTAGCGGTAATAAAATCAAGACTGACCCCGCATTGAATGACTTACTAATAGCTAATACTCATCAATATGCACCTTCAAAATATCACTTAAGAAGAGGAGAAATCGAAACTATGCAGCAATCTAGTGGCCTTGTTTTTTCAACATGGCTAGGCCAAGGTGCATGGTTTAATCAAATTTCAAGAAGTTCAAATCTCGGAAATCAGAAACAGTCTGATAGTCATTATCTCGTTATTGCGAGAGAAATTGACCCTTCGATACAAGATGGAAGATATTGCGATTGGACAGATACTCCTACTGTAATTACGAGTGACATGCATAGAGGATATGTAGTTCCAGATGGTTGGGATGAGTATCAGTTTAACAGAGGTGCTACGATATCGGTCGACCTTTCAGGACCTGTCTTACAACTTTTGACATTTAGAAAAACAATGTACGAAAAGTTCGCCGCTCTGAAATGAAATAAAATTCCCTGCCCCGAGTTTTAATTCAGGGAATAGTTCATTTGTGTTACTAAACTCCGAAGTGATGTGACTGATTCTAGATTTGAAATCCTCAGACAGAGCGTAATCGACGCTCCAGTTATTATGAAAGGTGAATATCCTTACTTCATACACCCACTATCGGATGGAGTTCCTAGCCAATCAGCCGAATTACTAGCAGCAGCTAGAGACATAATCCATGAGTCTGTTGATTGGGATAACGTTGACATCATCCTTGGAATAGAAGCAATGGGAATACCACTCGCATCCGCACTATGCCTAAAGTCCGGAAAACCACTAGTTGTGGGAAGAAAAAGGAGTTATGGCTTACCNGGTGAAACATCTATNGATCAATCAACNGGATATTCAAAAGGTGAAATATTTCTGAATGATATCGAAGAAGGAGACAATGTGTTCGTAGTAGATGATGTAGTTTCAACAGGTGGAACTCTCCTACCTATTTTGCAAGCAATAGACCGCATAGGTGCCAATGTAGTAGACTGCTGGATAGTCTTCGAAAAGGGTGAAGGAATGAATTACGTCAGGAGNAAAGGCAACTGGCCTTTGAATAGTTTAGTTAAAATTAGAATGGATGGCTCAAAAGTTGTAGTTATCGACTAATCTTTCGATAGTTACAGATTAAGAAATAAAAAAGGAGTGGAAACGGGGGACCGAGGTCCCCCGCTTCCGGGTTTCTTAGGAGGTGATCCATCTGCAGGTTCCCCTACAGATACCTTGTTACGACTTAACCCTCCTTGTCGAAGGCAGGCTCGAATACNCCAATCCGAAGATAAGGTAGCCTCACCCA
>PBXF01000029.1 GCA_002727515.1 Methanobacteriota archaeon | reverse complement strand
CAGGGACTATACACAACCTTTCGATCTGGCAGTCCCCTATGTTTTTATTAAACAGTCGGAGCTCCCTGGTCACTGCGACCAGCTTATTCCTAAGCTGGCACTCCTTCTCCCGAAGTTACGGAGCTATTTTGCCGAGTTCCCTCGCGATATTTGTATCCGATACACCTTAGGCTACTCACCCAGGGGCACCTGTGTCAGTTCTCGGTACGGTCACCCCCTGTGGCTTTTCATGGGACCCAGGACTTCGCTTCCTTCTCACTATAACAGTTCTCCAGAAGCTTGGTATCATGAGCCCTGACATATGATCTCATGACTTTGCCCGAGCCGTCACCATAGATTACAGGGGGGGCTGATGAATATTAACATCATTCCCTTTCGACAATTTCGGTTAAGAATTGCCTTAGGACCGGCTAACCCTCGGCTGATAAACAGTGCCGAGGAACCCTGGCCCCTCCGGTGGTGCGGATTCTCACCACACTGTGCTGCTACTCTTCCCAAGACTCTCATTAGTATCCGGTCCACAAGACCTCACAGCCTTGCTTCCACCCAAACACTACGCCGCGTTACCACATCATCTTTCGATGGTCTGAAGTATCGGTATCCAATTTTAGCCCCGTCCCTTTTCCCGGCCCGCAAGCTAGACCAGTGATCTGTTACGAACTCTTTCAAGGATGGCTGCCTCTAAGCCCACCTTCTGGTTGTTTTCGACCACGGACACGGTTTGTCTGTGACACTTAATTGGAATTTAGGGACCTTAACTTCAGGCTGGTTTGTTCACCTTGCGTCATGGTAGCTTACCCACCATGACTCACTGCCCGCTTCTACAACGATTACACCTTCGGAGTTTGGCAGCACGCCGAGGACGCGAGTCCCCTAAACGCACAATCAGTGCTCTACAGCGTAATCAATCTTCACGGACGTCTACCTACGAGTAGTTTCACGCGGAACCTGCTATTGCCCAACTCGATTGGACTTTCACCCCTATACCCAGCTCGTCCGAGCGATTTGCAGATCAGCAACGGTTCGATCCTCCACCCAACTTTCGTCGGGCTTCAATCTGGCCAGGCATAGATCGTCGGGCTTCAGGTCCTCCACCATTGACTCCAAGCGAGCACACTTCGTCCCTCACAGTAAACTGCTGCGGACTTGTCGGTTTCCCTTCGGCTACGGAGATCAACTCCTTAACCTCGCCAATGATCAAGACTCCCTGGGGCATTTTTCGAAACGCACGAATAGACGCTGCTCATATCTTCGCTTTCACGCCTATTCAGCCTGTACCCATCTGGTTTCACGTTCTTTTCACATCCCGCTAAGGATTCTTTTCAGCTTTCACTCACGTTACTTGTAAACTATCGGTCTCGAGCTATACTTAGGATTGGAAGTTCCTGCCTCCCGTCTTCACACGCGATATCCAACGCATGCTACTCCTGACTCATTACGTGGCCGTATCACCTACATATACGGGACTTTCACCCTCTATGGCTGTGTCATTCCAGACGACTTCTATTTCAGTGACTTAGGCGATAAATGGTCACACCACATGTCTCTCAGTTTCCAGTCGAGATTCGGTTTGTCCTATTCCGTTTTCGTTCGCCACTACTCACGGAGTCTCATTGATTTCTTTTCCTCCCCCTACTAAGATGCTTCAATTCGGGGGGTTCCCTATCGCTATTGCGATTATCCCCTAAGGGATAGGAAGTCCCATTCAGCTATCTGCGGATCCTAGACACTCATGCGTCTCCCCGCAGCTTATCGCAGCTTGTCACGACCTTCTTCGGTACTCGAGCCGAGCGATCCCCCAGATGGGTTGTAGCAACAGAATGTGTATGTACCACACCTGTGCGAGTAACCCTTCGGTATCCAGTCATGCCAATTTAGACATTATTGAAAGACCGTCTCCCCGCAGGGCGGCCCTTCTAGTCAATCTTCCCCAGACATACATGGCATGCCCAAGTGCATAAGCAACCCCCCGACCTACCTCCCATATATCAAGGCATCGGGTTTGAAGTAGTGCATTAGATACAGGGAGATAACGACACAAGGGCTCTCTGTGCGTCATTTATCCATAAAAAGTGTAAATAAAAAATTGCTAAAAATTGCGAAATTATAACTGGTCAGATAAGAGCCAAATTCGCTGCAACAATCGTATCGTTAGCAAATGGACTCAAAACCTGACGGGCTTCATCCTCTCTATCCAGTTGTATCAAGCAAGAGCCTTTTAGGTTTACAACCTCTACATCACCATTGGTTCTAGATAGCAAAACTTCTGCTATTCCTAACGCTTTTTCTGCTCTCCCACTCACTAATAGACTATGACCTAAATTCAACAAAATCGCATTGTTCGTCGGGTCGACCTTAGCCCCTTGTCTTAAAGCCATAATTGATGCTTCATATTGCGACTCTGCCATTGTATCCCCCTCAGCATCCATTTCTAAAGCGGACTGAAGTATGGTCAGCCCTAGATTGTTTAAGACTGAAGGTTCATTTTGCATGTTTTGGGAAACTGTGGAAAATATCTGTGCTGCACGCAACCAAGACTGATTAGCCATCATTTCAAATCCCTCAGAAACTAAAGACGACAATTCAGGTGCCGATGCTGTATCTATCGGAAGTGCTTTTGCAGGATGTAATTGCGGTGCATCTTCATCTCCTGCAGTTGATTCTTCTTCAGGAGAATAATGGAAATCATCGAATGTGACCTCAACATTAGAGATTAATTCTTCCTCTTCATACGTGACTTCGACAATTTTGTCTTCTTGGGCATATAGGTCATCCATGTTTACATCAGCAGCATCTATTCTCCACATATCTGGAATTTCATCTTGTAGATCGATAGGTGCAACAATTGGTTCAGTTGACAGAGGAGTTGATTCTAATCTTATAGGTTCTTCATTTACCTGTATTTTGGGAGCTAAAGTTATCTCTTCTATTTCATCAAGATTGGTTTCTAACTCAGATTCTAAAACATCATCATTGATTGCATTGTTTGAGTTTATCTCAGCAGGGTTTTCCGGTATTTCATCAGGAACAACTGCATCATGTGATTTTTCATCAGCTGTGTCCTCGTCTTCATCAACATGATGAAAATCAGATTCTTCTTCTAATTGCACTAAATCTGATTCTTGGTAGTTGATTTTCTCATCAGTAAATGAACCTACACCAAAAGGAAGACTCGATTCGATTGTTTCGGCGACTGCGCCCAGACCAAAAGGAAGATTCTCCTTGTCAGCAGATGATTCCTCGGTACCACCTAGAGATTCTACAACATCATCCAGGCCTGGTATGTAATCGTCATCCATTGAAACGTCATCTAGAACGATGTCATTTGCGACCTGAGACCCGCATGAAGGACAAGAACCCTTTCCGAGGAATAATAGTCCGCAAACCTGGCATTCTTGCATGTTCTCCCCATATCGGACAAAGAGATTAACCCTTTGAATACACCGCTTGTATGAGTATTACTCTTCGGAAGTCTGAGATGAATCTGCATCAAAGTAGTCAACAATACTTTCATCATCGACAAGTGCTTCCGCCCAATTCTTTCCTTTTTTCTTGCCGTTGTAATACTGCCATACTATTCCGAATAATGCAACACAAAGTAGGATTATCTTCCAAACTGGGTCAACCCAGTAAACCATTACGATATATCCTGTCGTGATAGCAACTGATAACAACATCACAGGGAAACCTGCTTTGAAGAATTCATTAAATGAGATTGGATATCCTGCTTCTTCGCTCATTCCAGCAGTGACTACATTTGCTGAAGCACCAATAAGCGTTCCATTCCCACCTAAACATGCACCAAAAGCAAGTGCCCAGATTAGTGGACCTAATTCTAGATCAAGACTCGCTGATAGTTGTAAAATGACTGGAACCATAGTTATGGTGTAAGGGATATTATCGATAAATGCTGATGCGATTGCACTGACCCAAAGAATGATAATTAGCGCTGCAACCAGACGGTATTCTTCACTGAAGAATTCGATGGAAGCCTCTACTTGCTCGCCAATCCAATCGATAACACCAAGCTCCATCAATGAGTGAATTAAAACGAAAAGCCCTGCAAAGAAGAGTAAAGTTGTCCATTCAACTTTTTCGAGCGGTTCTTCTAATTCATGTCTGTCAGTAGCCAAAACCATCAAAACAGCACCAACTAATGCAACCCATGAAACAGAAACATGATGAATTGGATTAAGNAAGAATCCAAGGATAACTAATNCTAAAATCGTGCCAGAAACTTTTAGCATTTTGGCATCTTTAATACCATATTTTGCTTCAAGTTCTTTGACATCACGGATTCTTTCGCCTGCAAATTCCGAAGCATACATCCACTTTACCATCATTAGACACGGAACTGCTGTAAGTAAAACACCTGGTGCTAATTCCACAATAAAGTCAGTGAATGTTACTCCTTCAGATGCTAAAGCAGCAATTTCAGCCTTCTCATTTCCCGCAATTGCGCTTTCACTCATTGTCGAACCTATGATGATGTTTGGAGGGTCTCCAATCATGGTGGCAGTACCACCTATATTTGAGAAAATTACCTCCGAAATTAACAGAGGGATAGGGTTGAGATCAAGGACTCTTGCGAGTTGTATAGTAACTGGAGTTAGTAACAACATCGTGGTAACGTTATCCAAAAATGCAGATAACACTGCTGTTACAACACACAAAATAACAACAAGCGACCACACATTTCCTTTGCTCTGCTTGTACGCTTGTACAGCAAACCATTCAAAAATTCCAGTATGAGCCATTATGCCCACCATAATCATCATTCCTAATAGTAGTCCAATGGTTTCCCACTCGATTAGGGCTGTCGTTTCCGCAAGACTGAGAGCACCGCCTTTTTTGTAATAATTCAATGCTACCAAGGCTGCTAAGCCACCTATTGCTGCAGCGAGTGTCCTATGAACTACTTCAGAAATTATCAAGGCATAAACGAATACTAAAATTCCTAATCCAACCCANACCGGCTCTTTTCCAAGGCCAGATTTTAGTTCAATTTCTAGGTCAATCATGCCTCCGCCTCCAGCGTTTACATTTTGCATGAAAATCATCACACCAGCGAAGATGAGAGAGATGAATGCAAGTCGATTTGACTTACTACGCAAAAACAGTTGATTGACGCCCATAATCNGTGGGTGAATATTCAACTTATGAGGATTATCTAGTTATTTTGCCCAAACGACGCCAACATTGCCCCTTGAGGATATCAGCGTTGAACCTGTTTGTTCACAAATATAGTTCCAAACCTCGGTTTTTTGAGAACGCTCGAATACACCTTTGTTGATCTTAATTTTGACAAGTTTTCTCTTTGTTAATTGATCTTTTATTTCTTGGATTAAATTTTCAGTGACTCCTGTTTTACCGATTCTAACACTGGGCTGAAAATCACGGTCTAGAGCCATTTTTTTGATGCTTTCAGGAATCTTAACCATTCTTAACACTCCTATGATATTTGGGGCCTCCACCGATTCTTCTAACACTTTTGCATTTTAGACAAGTTACAATTTTCTGGCCATTTCTGATTCTTATTCTTGAATTGTTACCAACTAAAAGAATGGATTTACATTTTTTGCATATTCTGTGTGAAATCTTTTTTGGCACCGGAATTCTATTTCTTCTGGAAGTGGTCAGTAAATGCCTTACAGCATTTTCTCTGACGGGTAACGGCATCGTAGTATTGTTGACAACAGTTGTCAGATGATTTTGCGCTTCAATCGCATTTTTTAAGCGATTTTTCTTCGCTTTGGAGCGTGTTCGCCGAGCCCCCATATTTTCAACTCACTGCAAGACTGAGAGAATATCAGTAGTTATTTCATCAATAGGTCTATCGCCATTGAACGGATAAAAAATATTTCTAGATTCATACCAATCAGCTAGAGGCGATGTTTGCTCATGGTAAGCGTTAAGACGACTCAAAACCGTTGATTCATTATCATCTGCCCGTCTTTTGAAGTTAGATGAATTACATGAATCACACTTNTTCAANACCTTTGTTGGCTTAAATGTATCATGGAAAACGGCTGAACAATCTGCGCAAGTAAACCTTCCACATATCCTTTCGACTATTTTACTATCTGGTACTTCAATTGCTATAACATGAGAAACTTCACAAATTTCAGANAATGCCTCGGCTTGNGGTATCGTTCTAGGGAAACCATCGAACATAACGCCATTTACAGCATCAGGTTGTTTAATGCGATCTTTGATTAAATCAATGATAACATCATCTGGGACTAACTCACCCGCATCCATGAAAGTTTTTGCTTTTACACCGGTTTCGGTTCCAGCGGATACCGCAGCACGTAACATGTCACCAGTGCTTACTTGAGGTAGACCAGTTGAATCCATAATCCTCTGGGCTTGAGTTCCTTTACCTGCACCAGGAGGGCCAAACAAAACTATGCTCTTCATAGGCATCCGTAGCCTGTCTTAGATTTCATTGTTGGCCTTGTTGGGCTAACCATTGATGACCGTAATATTGCCATTGCTGCATNGTCCATCCCGGAGGTAGACCGCCTGGTGGCAATGGTGGACCTTGGTTTTGAACAACTGGTGGAGCCACTGTAGGAGGTGCTGCCGCAGGTGGACGTCCCATAGGAACTGGCGCTGGTGGCCGGCCTAGTGGTACTTTAGAGGGAGGCCGTCCCATAGGAACCGCAGGAGGTGCGGGTGGGAGAGATGGCATTGAGGTGGCTAATGCTTGCGCTATTTCTTCTGCAGAGACTGAACCGCCTGCTAACGATTCTTGCCCAACAACTGAATCCATGACATTTTGCATTCTGGCTCCGTCATCAGGAATCGCATGTGCATCTGGTGCGACCAATTCCTCGCCAGAGTAATCCTTAGGTGCTGATCTCTTGATACGGTAGCTGACAATTGCGCCGAGAAGGATAATTACTCCTACTATGGAATATCCTACAGCAGGAGATACAATCCCGAACAATCCGCCTTGTGACTTAGTATTAGTCACACTTAATTCTAAAATTACCGAATCTGCACCACATTTGAAGTCAATTTCTTTCTTACCAGTTTCAGTATTTTCATTAGATTTTGCTGTTACTGCGACATCCATGGATTNACCTGGTTGTAAATTTTCAATACTATTTTCAGACATGGTTATTTCCCATCCACTTGCATCTGTACTGGCCTCTAGAGTTGTCGTCAACGGTATGTTTCCAACATTAGTTAGAGTAACATCTTGAGATGAAGAACCGTCTCTTTCGACTCCCAAAAGAGGTTTTAATGTCTCATCGAAAGAGATTGAACATTCAGATGTTTCTAGAACTCTTATTACGTATGTTTCCACTACTTGCATAGATTCAAATCCATTGTCAATCGTCGCATAGACTCCAACTTCAAATGCATTTGAATTGGCGGGTTGATTTACTGGAGGTTTGATGCCTAACTCAACATCTACCTCTGTTCGAGGCTCAAGATATGTTGGTGGAGCAACAAAACCAATTTCCCATCCATCAGGGGCAATTGAATTAGACCAAGAAATAGAAATCGGAGAATTTCCAATGTTTTCTACTTTTAGAGTATTATATGAAAAATCTCCATTAACGCTTATGTCGAAATAACTACCACTTTCTGACAACATGGACAAGCCTAGTTCGTCTCTCACAACTAATTTCGTTTCATTGATTATGAAATTGGATGGGCTTTGGCTTATTTTTATTGACAAACTATTTTCATCGTTTCGAGCCGCAACTGGTGAAACTAAAACTTCGATTTTGACAACTGATTGATCACCAGCTCCCAAAATAACACTTACTTCACGACTTTGTGTTTCAGTATCATGGTGAACCTGTAAAGTCCAAGTTGTCAATTCTGGCGAAACTCTAACCGACAAATCAAGTGGCGCATTACCTGTATTCAGTATTTCCAAAGTGAGATTAAATCGTTCCGCTGTTTCTACAGAAACGTCTTTCGCAATTGATGCTGGTCCGATTATATTACCATCTTGATCGTACAAGTGAGTCTCAAAGGATTCTAATGCTTTGACAGTAAGTACAACAGTTTCGCTTATGTTCAAATTNGGATCCCCTTCACTCGTGACATAACAAGTTACAGAGTCTGTACTTCCAGCAAGAGGAGTNCCGTTATCTACTGATGGAACATACAATCTAACCTGCATTGGAAGGTATTCTAGAATATCTAGAGCCTCGAATGAGTATGATGACGAATTTGATTGTCCTAATTGCACCTGCCAACGATTATCGCTAGAACAATCTAAATCGTACACAGCAGGGGAATTCCCGACGTTTCTAACAGATATGGAAAATGCAGTAAAACCGCCTGGCTGAGCTTCAAGGCCACTAGTTCCTGCGGCTGCAACTTGAGCATTTTTGACNTCTTCAACAACTAATTTCAATCGGATAATATGTTTAACACCCGGATTTCCAGAATATTTGGCGGTTACATCCATCACATATGTTCCAGACATTGCAAATCTAGGAGTTTGCCCAGATAAATCAGCATCATCATCATTCATGGTAATATTCAGATAGATTTTATCTCCATTCTCGCCCATTGGCGACATAGTAAATGGCCCAGATAAGTCAGAGTACCTAGACCATGTATCGGTTGGAGGCAACAACACGTCACTCCTTATTGGGCTAGGTGATTGAACCTGAGAAATATGCAGGCTAACGCTTTGATTCCCAGTCCCTTCGTGTTTGAGAACAACAGGCCAAGTATATCCTTCTGATACTGCAGGACTCATGGTTTGATTAACTAAGTTGCTATCTTCCTGACCATTGCTATCGAGTGTGACTAATCGTAATCCCAAAGCAGATACAACAATGTTTCTTTCTCTAATATTGTTATTGACTCCACTAGATTCATCGTTTATTTCAACAACATCATTATCTGAATCTATTGTCAATCTGAGATTATGGTCTCCAGTGGAGGTAAATGTGTGGTAGAGGCTGAAAGAGTCAAGTTGTCCTGGAGCAATAGAAGACCTCAAACCATCATAGAGTGTTGTTCCTTCAGTCAAATCTTCCAATAAGACTCTAAATTGCCCTGAATCTGTCGTTCCTTGATTAAGCCAAGATAATCTCAATGTTATCAAATCATTTACTAATGGGGATTCCGAAGAAGGGAAGATTGATCCATCAAAGGTTGTGAGGTCTGATTTCAAGTCAATTGTNGCATCACCAGTCACAACTAGCGAGAAGGATTGGTCAAGACCNCCTTTATGGGAGACTTTTAGCTGCCATTTCCCTGTTGCTAATGCTGAATTAGGGAGTAATTTGATCCTCTCAATATTGTTTGTTGAATCACTGTTTCCGTTTGGTATAGATTCGCCAGACGAGAATACATTTCCTTTGTAAATGACACCATTCGGTGAAATTATTTCTAAATCGAGGTCATTAACCAATTTGGATACATTTTGGTCTTCGTTAGCACTTCCGGCAACATCAGTCCATGCCAGAGTCACATCTAATCCCGCTGAGGGGTCGATTTCGAACTGGTATAACATAGAGAAACCAGCTGATATCGTTCTTGAGTTTTCAAAATAAGTTTCTAAATCATTACCNTTATGTTGGGGCATCAAAGAATTAGATACTGAGATTTGCCCCCAGCCTTCTTCAGCATTGGGGATATTAGGCGTTCCGAGGTCTGTTGCACCGTTTATTGTAGCCGCTTTAAGTAGAGAGGATGTTGGGGACGAGATTCCAACTTCTTCTCGCAAATATTCTCTAATTAGTGATATTGAACCACCTGCTACTGCTGTTGCTTGACTGGTTCCTGATAACGTCATGTACATGCCATTTCCATTTGCGTGAGTTCCACTGCCACAATTTCCTCCAGTTGCAATTGCTGCCTCTTGGGCTCTACCAGAACATATCAAAACCCCAGGTGCAACCAAGTCAGGTTTGACCCTGCCATCTTTCGAGTATCCGATTGCAGAGAAATTTGCAACCTCACCTAANGAACTGGTCGTTGATGCCCCAATNGATAGNCCGTTTTTTGCAGTGGATGGTGNCATAACATTGGATGATTGTTGGTTTTGATTGTCACCCGCTGTAAAGATTGGAAGTAAGTCGGGGTTATCCTTGACAAAGATATCTACAGACCTTGAGTCNGGAGTATACTGTCCATANTAGCCGTTTAGACCCCANGCATTTACTGAAATNCGTGAACCTTCTTGTTCAGCATGCTTCAACATGTCGTAAATAGAACCCAATCTTCCAAATGCACCTGAAGGGTCATGCTCAAGAGCATATGCAACAATGTAAGCTTCTGGGGCAATTCCAGTTGCTGATGAATTTCCAGACCCGTCACCNGCGAGGGTTACGGCAATGTGTGTACCGTGACCGGAATTAGAATCCGCAGGGCTCGGGTCGAGACCGAACTGCGTGTAGACTCCTGCAATTCTACCAACTAAGTCAGGGTGGTCTTGATCAATTCCAGTATCAGTGAAAGAAATCTTTTCTCCCGAACCATCCAATCCTAATGAAGAGTTGATTATCTCTGGTATCCCCACGACAGCCCCAGCAACAGCATTGGTTAGGCGAAGTTCCGAAGTAGGTTGAGACCAAATAATTCTACCATCTTGAGCAAGGAAATTTAGATCGATTTTTCCTTGTATTTCACACAAATGCTGCCCACACCATGCCTCATCTGCTCCGTTTAGAACAAAGTCGGAAACTAAATCATCAAATGCTTCCGGTTTCAAATCTGGTGCTGGAATGATTGCGATCAAGTTGCTTCTGGAACTCAAATCATTAGAGACTCTCCATCCAGGCATCATTGGCCCTGCCCATCTAATTTGTTCTTCGTCCTGTATTCTTTCTAGATCATGAGGATTATCTAGCCTAACCAACCAATTTGAAGAACCTAAATTATCCAATATGAATAAATTGTATTCATTTGTGATTTCGTCGAATGATTTCTGATTATGCTCTTTGAATTGAATAATTGCCATCCCAGTATCCATGTAGTCGTTATGTTTGTCAAACTTGGATTTAGGAATCTCATCAACTAACGGGTCAAAAATAGCGGACTCTAGGTATATCTTGTAATCTAATGATTTTAAACCTGTCAGAATAGTTGATGAAGGTTCTAGTTGATGCCAATTAGAATTTCTGACCTCTGTAGGCTCAGCATTCGTTTTTGTATCACTTTGAATGGCGCTGACTAAAGGTGCCATAAACATCACAATCGCGATGAATAATGCCTTTTTATGCGCCAACATACTAATCCCGACAATGCATCTATACTTCAATGCAAGCCTAATCTGCTTACAATTAATCAATCAAATAANGCGGAGATTGCCGCATCGGTTTTGGCTACTGAAACTTTCCAGTCAGATTCTGTACCCATTAGTGCCCTAATCGCATCAATATTTTCAGGAATTACNTCTGATTCTTGGTGTATAGCTTGGAAATAGTACAGATTATTTTCAACTAATTTTACCCCATCTTCCCAGACAAAAATCTCGTGAAGATCACCCCANGTTCGACCGATNTCTCTTGCAAATTCCATAACTTCTGCTGTCGTTGTAATTCCTGTTTCATTACCATTCATTACAATAACACGTGGCTGATTTTTCCACATTTCAATAACGCTCTCAGTTGTCATTCCATGGCCATCTGGCAATGTGGCTACAATTGAATGGACATGCATGATTGTGGTTGGGACTGCAACTGCGAGTGAGTTTATGTTGATTTCTGGCTTTACAGTCATTACATCTGGACCATGGTGNCTNGGAACTTTCAGNACNGGCTTGATTGCATTTATTGGTCCTTTTTTGGAATCCCCTGGGTCTGCTGCTCTTCGAATCATTGTACATTCAACACTTAATGAACCACAAGCCTCATACAAAGGCACAAGAGTTCTCGATAGACCTGTTGTNTTACAAGAAACTACCCTAGTCCCCTCNGCATTCATATTCTNAANATGATTTGCGCAAGAAGTGTAAGATAAGCCAGTCATTGCGTGCTTTTCTCCTCCTTGNAAAATCCATTTTACTCCAGCATCCTGGTATTTNTGTTTNTTCTCAGCNCCCAATTTTCCAGGGGANCAATCAATCACNATATCTGCTGCTGCCATTAGGTCTTTTAGNCCNCCNTTNCAATCATATCCTGCTTCTCCGAAGGCTGAAATTTTGTCTGCATCATCGAATGTACAGTACAGCGGGTAACCTTTTCTGACAGCCAAATCACAACCAAAGGAAGGTCTTGTTTTTGTCACGCCGATAATTTCCATGTCATCTTGACATGAAACCGCGTCAGCAACGCGCTTTCCAATTGTTCCATATCCATTGATTGCGACCTTAATTGTCATGTCTCTCATTTTGAGCCCTACGCGTAACTCAAATGAACCTTGTCATGGTGAAATAACCTCAAATCCAAGCAAACTGTTGATGAAAGAGAACTTTACCGCCAGTATAATGGCAAGCGTGGACGAGTTGGTTGCAAACTCGATGAGTATTAATTCGAGATTACCTGCACAATTGGAAAAAGCACTCGAAAGAAACATTGTCTTGCGAATTGGATGGACTACTAGTGGAGAACCAGTACCTAAGGAAGGCGAACTAGGTCTATGCCCTAATCTTCCTGATGGTTCAAAGGTACGGAGTTTGGGCTACCTTGGTTCATTTACAGCAGCATTTGGCAATGGTGGCACTTTCACACATCAAGGAGAAACTGGTTCATTTCTTGGAGCAGGAAACAACGGCAACAAAATAACCTGCGAAAGAAGAGCAGGAGATTGTGTTGGATATGCTCAAAAATCCGGCACCATTACTGTTCTTGATGGTGTTGGAAATGATGCCGGTTCTAAAATGACAGGAGGCGTCTTGGTCGTTAGAGGTAGTGCAGGTTTGAGAATTGGCGGAGGAATGTTAGGTGGAGACATAATTGTTCACGGAGATGTAGGTAGTGATCCAGGCGCAGGAATGAGAGGAGGACGAATTATCATCAACGGAAGATGCCCTCCTACTCCACCAGGGGTTAATCTAAGACCTCTTGAGAAAAGCGAAGTCAAGAAAATTAATGATTTACTAGGTGATGAGGATTTACACATTCCTGCTGATGCAGTTTGCCTTGAATCCGATGGTACACATGTTGCAGCAAAAATGGCTGTTTGTACCGAAGATTTCAGTGGCATATCGATTGTACCAGCGACGACTAATCACAATCCAGAATACTCAACCTGTGACACAGTGACTCTCATTGGAGAAGAGGGAAGCCTGGCTCTACCAATACCACTATTGCCGTATATTCCAGAAGGCGTTACTGATGATTTGTTCCATCCATGCTTAGTAGGAAAAGCACCAAGGGATTGTGATATTGTTCTAATCGACTCAGCAAACTTCTCATCTGCAGCAAATTTAGTTGCCAATTGTGCAGGATTTGCAATTGACCTCGATTCACTGCCGAGGCTGGACGGTGCTGCTTTGGATGGCCTTCTAGTTGCACTACGATGTGTTGCGAAGTCAGATGCAAAAGTTATGTTAGTTAGAAGTGTGACTCAAACAAATTCAATACATCATGAAATCAATCATCATGGTTGTGATGTTGGAATTAGTGTTTTAGATGATGGTAGTGGATTATCCGCACCAGCGTCTCTACCGGTAATCGGGAAGTCGGCATCAGGTTTAGAAAATGGCCGATTAGCATCAATATGGTTGCCTTGGTCAGCAACTAGCGAAGATATGATAATCGCATGTTGTTCGAACATTTCTTTCATCGTATGTCATGCACCAGATGAAAATTTATCTGGATGGCTATCTCAAGTAAGTGCTGATTTATCTGCACACCTCAATAGAATTGGGCTAAATTCGATAGATGCTTTAACTCGTTCGAACCTCAGAGCCTGCGATCAAGANACNGCNGCTGTAAGTGGCTTAAGACTAGCNGGATANGACCGTCCACTACCTCATTGGTTTGCNAGGTGATTAGATGCCAACGATTAGTGTTAGTCAAGANCTTCTACGAGNATTCGTAGAAAATACTGGACGTAAACACGATGTCGAAGATTTAGCATTTAGACTTCCTCTAATGGGAACAGACATCGATAAATGTGATGACGAATCACTTGAAATTGAGATTTTTCCAGATAGACCTGACCTACTGTCACCAGAAACTTTGTTCCATGGTATGATGCCATTCTTGCATGATTCTCCACCTAAACCAAGATTAAATGTTCAATCGGGAACAATATCGATGACTGTTTCGCCCGAACTCAAGAACATTCGCCCTATCATTCTTGGTGCCGTTATCAGGGGAGTTTCCGTTGATGATGAGGTCATTAAAAGACTGATGGACCATCAGGAAAAACTACACTTCGCATTAGGAAGAGGNAGGAAGCGAGCTTCTATTGGAGTTCATGATTTGAAGAAAATTTCGCCACCATTCAGAGTGGAAGCAGTAGCACGAGATTACAAATTCATTCCACTCGCAAAAAATGAAGAAATGACAATTTCAGAAATCCTAGAAAAGCATCCGAAAGGAATTGAGTACGCTGATCTGCTCGAAGGAATGGAAAAGGTACCAGTGATTTTGGATTCTAATGATGCTGTGCTTTCGTTTCCTCCNATTATCAATGGCGATCATACAACTGTTACAACCTCAACCAGGGACATTTTTGTAGACGTCACAGGATTAGATATCCGAGCATGCGAATCAGCATTGATGTTGATTTGCCTACAATTATCCGTTCTTGGAGGAAANATTGAATCTGTTAGAGTAAAAACCTGTGAAGGACAAGAATGGACACTAAATGGTTCGCCAAAANATCATGTTGTTCCACGAAACATGGTNGANTCTATTCTTGGAAACTCATTTTCTGATGATGAGATTATTCAAGCGATACGCAGGATGGGAGGCATATACAATGGAGAGGANAAGAATGGATTATCTATCTCGATGCCTAGGTGGAGATTCGACATACTCCACCCTATCGACCTTGTTGAAGAAATTGCAATAGGGCATGGTTATGACGATCTGGCATATGATGTTCCCAAAGCACCATTAACAGGAATNCCAAGAAAGGATGGACATCTACGACGAAGGATAAGAGATGGACTGCAGGGATTGGGTTTGATGCAAATCCAATCATTAACTCTATCAAATGATGATGACCAATTTAATTTGGTTCGATGGAAGCCTGATGGGAAAATTACTCGGATGACTAATCCAATAACCACAGAACATACGATTCTCAGGCAAAATATTCTGCCAGGATTATTACGTCTGCTAGCAGCAAACAGACATCATGACTTACCTCAGGGTGTGTACGAATTGGGAACTGTCGTCATTGACCATAAAAACCGAGAACGGTTTTCTTTCCTAGTTGCTGAAAATTCAGGTGGTTTTGCATCACTTAGAGGGCGAATTCAAGCACTAATGCGTGATTTGGGCTGTAAAGATTGGACACTCGAAGCTATGAAAGATGGACCGTGGCTTGAGGGCAGAGGTGCAAAAATAATCGTTGAAGGCAAAGTAATAGGACAATGTGGAGAAATTGATCCAAGAGTTTCAGAGTCATTCGAACTTAATGTCCCAATGAGTGGAGCACAAATTGATATTCAGGAATTATCCGAAGTCATCAAAGATCCCGTACATTGAATCATTTCATAAGTAATTCACTTTGACTTCAATAGTCTCATATTTTATTTTTAAAACCAAATCGCATGTTTCTGCACAAATATTTATGCCATTTTCTTTTAGAATTATAGTCTCATTTGAGTTCCAATAATTTGGCTGCTGGTCGTCTACAATTATTTTACAAGGAGAAGGTACGACTAGATTTGGATTTTGTAGAGCCGGAAATTCAGTTCCGTTTAATGCAGAAACCAGCATAGTTGGATATCTGCTGTCGTCATCTGAGTTATAATAAGAAATTATTTTAATTTTGTATAAAGAATCATTCTTTTCTAATACAAAAACTCCATCATTTGGTATGACTCTGTGAACTGAAAAATCATATTCATACCATTCTATTCTGTCATCTGTATCGTTTGATAATTCAGAAACATTCACAGTTTCAACACTCGCAAATTCTATGTTCGGTAAAAATTTCCAACTTACATCTTCAGCAAAGAAAAGGTCTGTTTTAGAAAATTTAAGCCAGTATGAAGATTCGTTTGATTCAACTTGGTTTGATATGTCAATTAATGTGAATTCGTCTTCAGATGTAGCATCGATGACTGTTGTGAATGTCTTTGCATCTGCACCTAAAGTCGAATGCATCTTCCCTGTTTGGCCATTATCGCTAGATTGTGACCCAAAAGTACAGGCATATTCTTGCTCCTGATCTTTCAATGTTATCTCTAGGGAAGACCAACTAAGATTTTCGGCTTCACCCTTAAAGCTCAGTACAGATAGTACATCGTCGGTGTTATTGGAATAACCCGCTTCATTGTTGTCTACATTTACAACGTTATTCGTCCCTAGGGAAGATTCGTAATTCACAATTTGGAGATACCAGACCGCACCAACAATCAGTAGAGTGGAAATAATTCCATAGATTGCAGTGCGGACTGGTTTCTTTATTCCCAAAAAATCACTCTTCTTCTCTGTTCATTCGAGCAAATAACAGAGCACCAAGTGTCGCTGCAAGAACTGTTACCCCTAGGAATCCAGGTGTGTCCTCACTTTCTTTATCTTCGGTGACTGTGGAGTCGACCTCTCCACCAGTTCCGACGACGACCTTACCGTACATGTCCATGCCCATGTGGGGCTCACANACATAGTAGAAAGTAGTATTCTCTGTAAAGGTGTGAGAGAACTGAACATTTGTTGATGATGCTCCGGAGTTAATACCATTAGGAACTATGGTCGTCGATTTCAAACCATCTACTTCAACTACATTGTGAGCCGATTCGGTTTCTTCCCACTCCCAGCATACAGTGTGACCAACTTCAATGCTGATCGAGGCTGGTGAGAATGCATAACCAGAGGATGCAATTCCAACAGTAACATCACAAGATGGACCCACTGGTTCATCTGCTGGAGGCATCAATACCTTGTCGATTATGTGTATAACTCCGTTGGTTACTTTGTAATCTGCCATTGTGACATTGGCGTCGTTTACCATCACGCCGTTGGAATTAACCGTAAATTCCAGCGAATCGGTGTTAAGCGCCGTTGCTGTCATTCCGTCTGTCAGGTCGGATGACATTACGCTTCCAGATACAACATGATAGGTTAGAATGTTGGACAATGCTGCGATTTCTTCATCAGTGTTGAAGGTAGACAAATCGATTCCAGCAGCTGTAAATGCATCATTGGTTGGTGCAAATACAGTAAACGGCCCGTCTCCTTCTAGTGTAGTCACAAGATTTGCCTGAGTCAATGCGGCAACAAGTGAATCATGTACACCTGTGTTTTGTGCTGCTTCTACAATGTCTGGTGGCAGGGATAAGACTGAATCTATGACGTGTATTATTCCGTTTGATGCTTGGACATCCGCTCCAGTAACAAACGCATCGCCAAACACATTGCCAATCAGTACTGTCCCACTGTCAGGTTCGACAGTGAACGTAGCTTCATCACCATTGAACATAGTTACTGTTAGTCCGTCAGTAACCGCTGATGACGGTACTTCTCCCGCTAAAACATGGTATAATAGGATGTCAACAAGTGTTTCATTTTCTTCAGGAGTATCAAATGTTGAGAGGTCAATTCCTGCTGCTGTGAAAGCTTCATCAGTTGGCGCAAACACAGTAAACGGGCCTTCACCTTCCAGTGTGGAGGCTAAGTTGGCATGTCCTAAAGCAGCAACTAACGAGGTGTGAATTCCTGTGCTAGCCGCTAGAGTAGGTATGTTTACTAGGCTACTTGGTTCTGTGAGGCTAAAGTCTGCAAACATACTAGAATGTACAGTGCAGAAATAACTGAATGTGTCATCTACTGAAAATCCATCTCTGAAAAATACTGTGAAAGATTCACNGTCTGAAATACCANTNGAACTTGTTCCGTCACCTGCNATAATCAGATTGTCGCTGGAATCTGTGTTGTAACCGGANTCACCTACATAGAACGGATGAGCCGATGGATTTGATAATCTTTGGAATTTGTATGCTTTAGAAATATCTAATTCAGTTATGGAGGTTGTTCCTGCATCGTCTGAGTAGAATTGGAAGTATGGTGAATCCATTGAACCATCGCTAACAAATACATCGACTGGCGGCATCAAGACCTTGTCAATTACGTGAATTACTCCATTTGTTGCTTCTACATTCGCTTCGGTAACGGTCGCTCCGTTGACTTTAACCTCGGATGCACCTACGGTGAATGACAATTTGTCTCCGTTTACTGCATCGGTTGTNAGCGCATCGGTAAGATCTGTTGACATTACATCTCCAGAAACTACGTGGTACAACAGAATATCAGTCAAAGTCTGATTTTCTGCATCTGTATCAAAGTCAGCGAGGTTAATACCCGCATCAGCAAATGCTTGGTCTGTTGGCGCAAACACGGTAAACGGTCCGCTACCTTGTAGTGTGGACACCAAATCTGCGTGTACTAATGCATCAACTAAAGCCTGGTGTGAACCAGTATTCATAGCAATTGTTGGTATGTCGTCAGTTGGGTCTTCAGCAGCCGCATTGAACGGGATTGCTGCGGTCANAAATAAGGCTGTTAAAACTATCACAAATTTAGATTGCATTGGCNTTTNGCCGTTTTTTCGAGTATATACACTTTGGTTTAATCACACAATCTGAACAATTATCCCATTCTATTGAAATGTAGAACCTCCTCCTGTAATTATGCGCAGAGGAGTATGGTTACTGCTATTCATACTCCTGCCAACTGCAAATTTAGTACACGCAGATAGTCATCCATTCAATTTTTATGTCGACGATGAAATTGTAATTCATCCGGCAGAAACCGTTTCTTTTAGAATCGCTTGGCAGAATATTGCTGATGATGAGCGGCATTTTTTGATAGAGACAAACGAAACAAAATCTGGCATTACNATTACTGATTTACCAACAAACTGGACACGTGTGGCATCTGGCCGATTAGGAGAAATGGAATTCAACATAACAGCGGATGACAACATGTCCTATGGCGTTCACACCATTTCTATTGACATAAAATGTCAGGAAGATAGTGATTGGCTCGCTACTAAAGAGATTGACGTGGTTGTCTCTAGATGGTCTAATCTTTTATTCGGTGCAAATGACGGCTCTTCGTTTTACGTACAACAAAATGTGAATACATCTCTAGCTGTTAACTTGACAAACTACGCTAATTACACGGACAATGTAACNATAACAATGGATACAGATTCTGTGTGGGAGTACGGATTTATCGGAGATNATGATGGAGACAANGCACTAGATTTTGAAATTCAGAATGATTCAGAGATTTACGTATATTTCTACATCCAAACACCACCGATTGTAGATGGAGCACCACTAGCGGGCACTGGTCCGACTTTCACGTTACGCGCCGAATCTGGTCTTGACAAGAGAATTGAATCTTGGACTTTCTCTTTAGAAATGCAAACATTTCGCAACATTACAATCGATTTCGCAGAGGATGATTTAATCCTAGACCCAGGAGATGATGGGAGAATAGAAGTTACACTCAGAAACAACGGCAACGTAGATATTTATCTTGATACAACATTAAGTTCTCCTGGAATTGAAAATGCAGATCGAATTGAAGTTGATGGGTGGACGGCAGCCATATTCAACGCATTTGACCTAATTCCGCTGACACCAAACGAGTCAAGAACCATTGAAATCGGATTTGACTCCCCGAATGTAAAAAGTAGCGAATTAAACCTCACACTAATAGCGAATCCTCTCAATTTCCCTCAACGCTCTGAAACTGTAAATTTAGCTTCGAGAATACAAGTTAATCAGATGGGGGAAATTGAAATTAATACAGAATCTTGTACCTCAGTGAACGTTGGAGAAGTTTGTCAGCAAATGATTAAAATTCAAAACAATGGGAATTTCTACGACGAATTACGATTAGAGGTAATAGATGAATATGGCATGAATTTTGAAATTCAGTCGGAATATGTAGGTCTATCGAGAAATCAACAAAGCTCAGAGATTCCACTTAACCTTTCGACAATTGACGGGGCGGAAGGTTACTCGAATGCACAAGCAACTATACAACTAGTGAATGTTGATGGATTGATTTTAGATTCAATTTCTATTTCAAGTTACACAGCACCTTATGTTAATTGGGTGTGGGAAAATTCTCAAAGTGCTGTAAATAATGGTAGAATTGAAGTCTTGATGACGTTAAGAAACGAAGGAAATATTGTCGATGGTTTGATTGTCAAAATGTCTTCTTCATATTACACAGAAATGAGTTTCATTCCACCTAATAACGCTATATTCGAAGAAAATGATGGTAAGATAAGATCATTCGAAATAATTGACATAGACAAAGGCTCGAATTTTACATTCAGAGGTTGGGCAGAATTACCAGACGATCAAATTTCAAGTGATAATTTCTTTTTGAATATCACTGCAAATAGTAGACTTGCAGATGACAAACCGTTCATCTATACCTCAAACTCGAGTTTTGATGCAGCAGATAAATCCCAAGAAAGCAGTAGTTCTATTGTCAGTTCCTTTACAGAATTTGTATCAAATGGTTTGTCGATAATCTGGGCATGGAAATTCATAATTTGTGCAATATTATTGAGCGGCCTCATATTCAATAAAGCAATTAATGATAGAAATGCAAGGAAAGAGCAAATAGCAATTCAGAATTTAACGGTTGACAACGGAAATAATAACGACAACTGGATGGAAGAATTTAATAAAAAGAAACAACCAGTTCCTGAAATTGTTCAATCGCCTCAAATCCCATCAGAGGCATTCACGGGAATGTTCAGAGCATCCAGTAAGCCAACAGAATTACCAGCGCAACCAGTCGATCCTAAATTAGTAAGTGCTGCAAGTACTGTATTAGACCATCATGACATTAAGTCTGTCAAATCACAAATTGATGACTTGGCAAATCAAATTTCTCAAGGTGAAGTAAATCAACCTCACTCGGCTAATGTTAAGTTACCTGATGATGTCATACAGGTTACTGATAGAACTGTACCTAAACAAAAAAATGACCCACCTCCTATGTTTAATTTAGATGATTTAGATTTGTAGTGATAAAATGAAAATTGGAGTTGATGAAGCAGGTAGAGGACCGGTTATTGGTCCACTTGTAGTATGTGCTTTTGCATCGGCTTCTGAGTCAGAATTGGAAGAATTAGGAGTTAAGGATTCAAAGTTGTTATCCCATAAAAAAAGAAATGAGATTTTCAAGCATTTAATCGAAATGCCACATCAAGTAATTATTTGTCCACCTGAGAGGATAGACAATTCAGCAAATCTAAATCAACTGGAGGTTGAACTATTTGCAGAGGCTTTGGCTGGAATGCCAAATGGAGAGATAATGTTGGACGCATGCGATGTTGATGCTACAAGATTTGCCAGAAATGTCTCGGCTCTTGCAAACAGAACATGTAAAGCAGAACACAAGGCTGACGAAAATTTTCTAGCAGTTGGTGCTGCAAGTATAATTGCAAAGGTAACAAGAGACAATATAGTCAAAGAAATATCTGAACAAGTAGGTTTCAATGTTGGAAGTGGTTATCCTTCCGATCCAAAGACGATTGATGCGGTAAAAGAATTGGTGAAAGGAGAGACACCTCATGCATGCCTTAGATGGTCTTGGAAAACTGTAGAGAATGCTTGGGGAGGTAAAACTCCGCCCCGTCCTAATGCAAATCAACAAACCTTGTTTTGAAGAACCTAATCCTCCACGCGTGTCCATGTCCTGGGAACCCGATGAGGAAACTTTGGCATTTATTCGTCACCTTGCCATGCAAAATAGTTTGCAATACGACGGTAAAGGGCAGGCAGGTTCAGTGATTAGCAGAATCATGGGTTCTAGAAAGGAATTAAGGCAACATGGAAAAATAATTGCTCCAATTGTTGCCAAGGAAGTGGCTGCGGCAAATGAGTTATCAATCACTAATGGACTTGACCATCTAAGAAATATATTAGAAAATGAAGCTCCAGAAATGCTAGAGAAAAAAGAACAAAAACGAAGGGAGGGACTTCCTGAATTGCCAAATCTCAATGGTAGAAAACCAGTTTTGAGATTCGCCCCCAATCCCAATGGCCCTCTTTCTTTTGGACATTCCAGAGGATTGGTCATAAATGCTGAGTACGCAAAATTACACGATGGAGAGTTGATTCTAAGATTTGACGACACAGATACTACTGTCAAACCTCCAATGATGGAAGCATATGATTCAATTCCAAAACAGCAAGAAGAATTGTGCGGCTATTCTGCTCATAGGTTAGTGATAGCGAGTGAGAGAATGGACAAATATCATGATTATGCAGAAAAAACAATTGAAACTGATTTCGCATATGTCTGTACTTGTACAGGAGATGAATTCAGAGAATTCAGACTGAGTAAAAGTAATTGTCCATGCAGGGATAATGATGTAAATAAGAACCTAGAATTATGGAACAAAATGAATGATTCGAACGGATTTATGCCAGGTGATGCGGTACTTCGAATGAAAACTGGAATGGACCAAAAAAATCCAGCTCTAAGGGATTGGCCTGCAGCAAGAATACAGACAAATCCACACCCTAGAGTTGGTTCAAAATGGCGTGTTTGGCCACTACTTGATTTTCAGTCCGCTATTGAGGACTATCTCCAAGGAGTAACTCACATTATTCGAGGAAAGGATTTGATGGATTCCACGCGCAAGCAAAAGTTACTGTACGACCATTTTGAATGGAATTATCCCGAAACGATTTACTGGGGAAGAGTCAAAGTTCATGAATTTGGATCGTTTTCTACATCGCAAATGAAGAAGGATATCTCTGAAGGAATTTATTCAGGTTGGAATGACCCCAGGCTACCAACATTGTCTGCTTTATTCAGAAGAGGAATCCGCCCTGAATCATTAAGGTCATTTTGGATTGAATTAGGTTTGACTCAAAAGGACATTGCAGTTCCACTCTCAACCCTATATTCTCACAATACAAAATCAATCGAGCCAGTATCTCCACGCTTAGCCTTCATTAGAGACCCCGTAAAAATTGACCTAAGTGGTGAATTTCCATCGCAATTGGCAATTAGTTCTCACCCTGAAGAAGATATGCCAGACCGAATATTTGAAATTCAAAATTCAATTTATATTGAAAATGAGGATTCGGGGAAGCCTGTTAGGTTGAAAGACTTCTGCGATATCTCCGAAAATGGCCATGTTGAATCTATTGATAGATCAGACAAAAGACCGATTGTTCATTGGATAACCGAAGGAATTGAAACACAACTTGCTATTGCCGATGGCAAGGAATTAGTATACGTAGAAGGTTTACTTGAGAAACATAATCACCCTATTGGGACAATTGTTCAGTTAGAACGAATAGGATATGCTATCGTCGAAAAAGATGGCTTATTGATGGTTCACGATTAAAACTGGCTCACCATCTTCAGTAGTTATCACAAATTTTGGATTCCATTTTTCTCTCATTTCCAATGAAGGGTCAACCAGGACGTCCAGTTCACAAATTTCCCCACAAGTACCTTTTTTGTTCAAGTGGTCTTCAGTAATAACTCCCAGAATGTCTTCTTCTCCCCACACAATCAAAACATCACAATTTTGTAGTCTTGTAGTTGCTTCTTCGACTGAATCTTCACAGCCAATAGTAGAAAATTCCATGTAGCACACTAAAAAGTTCAAATTTATTATACCATAGGTGGATTCAAGAATTAGAACTCATACGCCCATTCATGGCAATAGAGAGATTGCTCACAGGCAACCTTGGCGACCAAGTCAAGGATTTGATGGCAACTGAAGACATCATGATTGAAGCTGTAAGAGACCTAGTGAAAGATGAAATTAAATCTTACATAAGAGCCAAAGTTGAATCTGATGAAGACTTGAAATCTGAGTTAAAAGAAGCTATTACGTATTACTTCAATGCCAAAGCACGTTCTGTTTACGCTGAATTAAAGGCAAGTAGAGCCGCTGCTAGACTTGGATTAAGAATCCTACCTGACGATTTGCAAGGGGAAGTTGGCGAAGCATTAGTCGGACTGTTTGAGAAAGAACTTGGCAATCTCTTAGAGAAGGCACTTTGAACATATTATTGCCCAATCGGCCATAGTTTTCAAGTGCTTTATTGTTTCAGAGTTAAATTGGTGAATAAATGAAGGGATACAAATTACCACTCTTTTTGTGTGTGATGTTCCTTTTTTCATCATTACCTATCCCAAACACTTCTGCAGATAGCGTCGAAATTTGTTGTGAATCGTCTACTGCCGACCTATACCTAATAGGAACATCAGGAGGAGGAGAACTATCTCCTTTCAAGACTGACCTCATGGATGATGCTGAAAGTGCCACTGTAACAAATTCAATTGCTCAAAGAACCGAAATCGCAACATGGGAAATAAATCCATCATGGACAGGCATCTACCCCAGTTCAACATGGGAGTTTGAGATATATTACAAACTAGAAAATGCTGCTGGAGCTACAATCAATGCGAGTATTAACATCGAATTGGGTGGCCAAGAATATACTGCAAGCATTGATACACAAAGTCAATTTCTTTCAACTGGAGAAGGCACTATATCGATAGATGTCGAAGTTGATTCGGGTTCTATACCAGCAAGCAGTAAAGTAAAACTTACACTTTCAGCAACTAGTGTTACATTCTCATTACCAGGCTCTGATGCAGCATTGGAATTGCTATGGGGTAGTGAAGAATATGATTCAAAAATTACTGCAGATCTTCCTCTTGTTGACTTAATTGTTGATGAGCCTGTCACAGAAGGAATGGATGTTTACATCTCAGTAACAGTTGCATCTCCATTTGGACAGAAAACAGCTGCACATGCAACTAGCCTTGGTGTAAAGGTCAATAATGCACAATTGAACACAGACGCAATTCAAACTAGCAACGGTGATTTCGTTCGACTGACTTGGACGTGGACTGCAAACTCTGAAGGCGAGCAAATCATAACCATAGAATCATTCATCCAATTACAAACTGGAACCCCTATTCTTTCTGGACTTGCAGACTTTACAATTTATCCTGTCGATACAGGAAATACGGGAGGAGCAGGTTTCTATCCCAATGAGGAGCCACTTAGATCAGATGGTGTCGGCTCTAAACTTGTAGCCAACATCAACATGGAATTAGACAATGAAGATAGTTTCCTAGTACTAAGAAAAGAAATAACATTGAGTATGGATCAAGAAATCGCTTATTGGATGAGATGGGGCTTGGATAATATAGGAACTGAAGAAAGTTCACTATCAACTGCAATTTCAATGTTTAGCGAAGGTATGGTCGCTGATGATGATAGAAGGAATAAAAGAATCGACGGCGTTGAAATAAATGAATTTCAAAGCCAATTAGCAAGTGGATTAGCAACCACCTACATGTATGAGGGACTTGATATTGAATTGGAAGAATTACTGGGAACTGACTTTAATAGCTTAGACAGTTCCAGATTCACTCTTGATTTGCAAGGAGAATTGCGAGTTGTACCTCACCCAGTAACCTTGAAAATTGAAACCATTCAAATTATTGAGGATAATATAAAATCAAACTTGCTAAGAGATTTTGTAAGGTATAACCCACAGATGCCGACTTTCCAATCTTATGACTTAACAATCAACATAGAAACTAGTATGCTTACGAGTTTGACAAGTGCTACAATAAAAGGAGAAGATTCATTGGAGTTGACTCAAAGAAGAACTCCATTTGGTGAAACCATTACTCTGAGCGCTCAAGATTTGAATCCACGTTCAACATTTGTAATAGAGGCTTTCCCTTCAACTAGCCCGCTTAATGCACCACTGACACTCACAATCATCACGATTGGTGTTATTTTAGCTGGATTATTTTTCTCGATGAAATTGACCCGGACCAAAAAAAGAACAGTTATTTGGGTTGAAATGTCATTAGTACCAGTCGTATTTATCGCACTATACCTTGCTTACAACCCATTCATTATTGGGGTACTATCTGCAGTTACATCTACGATATGGGTCATAACAGCTATTGCTAGCCCCAAATCAAAACAAAAAGTTGCTATGATGGAAAAAACATCCTATCCTGTTATCGAATGCCCCGCATGTAGCACTCCAAACCCAATTAAGTCACAAGAAAGACCATTACGAATTCCTTGTGAAGGGTGTGGAAGAATCTTGAAAATTGTTGAGTGATTAGAAAAATCCGTCAACAATTAATTTGTCTGCTATCATACTTGCATGTAATCTTGCTTTCTCGTCATCAGAAGGCCAATTGTCCTCTGCGATTTTTAGTTGACTTGCTATGTCCATGTTACAACCAGGAATAAGCATGCGATGCCAGACTAATTCTTCAATCCGCATTGTGGAAATTTTATCGTTTCGAAGAATCGGCATAATTAATTCACTCAATGCTGATGACCTTTCTTCATAACTCATTTCTGGCCAACGTTTTTTGAGTTTTTTAAGCATCCTAGATGACAATTCGGGCAACATGTCTCCTGCTATCTCATTTGTTTCTGTTATTGGCCTAACATCAATAGTGCCTTCTTCGTTGAGGTGATCCCTAAACAATGAATAAACAGGGTCATAATTTATTTCAACACCCTGTCTAAGCCAGTTACCAGCAATTGCAAGAGGTCTTACCTTCCGGACTCTTGTCCCATTCGGAGAAATAGTTGATGCTATACAGGAACAGATGGCGACGGTATCTATTGCACCTTGGTGATTGTTGTTGGAAGTTTCTGTATTAAATTCAACAGAAATCGGAGCAATTTCGACAACATCGTCTGAGATTGACAAATTACTATTTGATTCCATAAACGGATTAATTACTATTTTCAAACCTTCCAAATCTGGCAATGAATATTCATCACCACTGACATATTTTTTTTGTGGTAGGATTTTTCTTCTATAATTTTTCGAAGCATCTAGTAAAGACGATTCTAGTTGGATAAGTGATAGGACCCCTTCCAAATCAGCAGGAGTTAAAATTTGTATAACATCAGAGGAATTAATCTTCGATGCAATCTCTTCAACAACATCCTCGATTTGAGAAAATATTGGTGAGTCAAAGAAACTTCGCAAGTTGCCACCCTAACAATACGTGGAGATGGGGGTTCATGAAGTTGAGTGTTTACTCATTCAACCATCAATCTTAGTTGGTCTCTCTTGTATTTCCAATCGGATTCAAGTTTTCCTTCATTAATGTAGTACTTAGCCAATCTGCGAATTTTTGCTTCGGTCAATTCCAAAGCCCTTTTGTTGTGTAAGTCCTTGTGATTTCCAGATTCCATGTGTTCGAGTATTGCTACTGCTTTTCTCATTAGGTTCATCATATCTTCAGGATATTTACCACCGATTCCGTTCTCTGCAAGAACTGCCCCGATTCTTTTACCGCCAAGCACAGACCTTACGTCTGGTACGGCATGTTGATCTCTGAGGATAGTTCCGATCTGAGCGGTTGTGTGGCCTGCCTTTCCAAGTTCAATTATTAGATTAGTGACCTCTTTTGAGTCGGTATTAGACCACTCTGGTAGAGCCTCGTTGTGAGGTTTGGTTGAACCGGAACTGCCTTTTCTTCTAGCATACATACGTGCCATAATCATACCTCCGAGCAAGTTGCCGACCTATCACCTGTTATTAACCACTACGCATAAGAAAAATATGACAAATCACAACCTCTGGTGCATTTTAGCCAGTTTCCCAGGGGTTTTTCTCCATTCCCAAGCTGGAGCAAGCGCACGTGCTGAGCCAACACAACTTCCTCCTTGCATAACAAGAACATCCTCGCCAAGTCTGATTTTTTCATCAAATGATTTTAAGATGTTGAGAGTTACATCTCCCTTCCATTTTTGTTCATCTGAAATCTCGATACGCCTCAAAGAATTACAGGCATCCAAGATTGCTACACCGGCCTTTGATATTGAAAAACTACCCCTCTCAGGAGCCCACATTGCAATTTGTTCTCCTTCACGCATTATTTTCCACCTAGGGAACCTCCCACTGATGTCACAATTTTCTAACCAATCATCATTCAAGAATTGTAAACGAGAAATAGACCTGTAGGTGTCTAGATTGACTAGCGTACCATTTCGTTTTTTCATTCGAACATTATCTATTACAGCTGATTTCAATCTACCTAAGGCTTGTTCACTAGTTGCTCTATCCCCTAGTCTTGTATTAATCACAGGGATTTCAGTATCAATTTCAATAGATGAATGATTGATTATAACTCGATATTTATTTCGAGAAATTAATGCGTTTATCATTGATTTTACTCGTTCAACCTCTTGCAAATTCCAATCGCCCGTAACAGGGATATCGTATCGCCCTGCAGGCCATACCGCTTCTAAATCACGAGGCACTAAACCAAGAGGGCTAGTTATCATAACTTCATGAGCCGCATTATGTGCAATCGCATTTTTGAAATTCTTATGTGACTTTGACCTTGAATATGGCTTTCTTGCCGAGCATGGAAGAAGTATCAATACTTCGTCTAAACTGCTAGGCTTAATGTATCGATTGGTTATGAATTCTACCCAATCGCAAATAATTGGGTCATCATGTGATTCAATAGAATTTATTTGTAGATTCGTGGAGTCATCTACAACTGTTTCTAGAATTCCATCTTGACGACCAACCACTTTGTCGTGATATCTCATATGTTCTACTAATCTAGGGCTGGATAGTGATTGTGAAACTGCAAGTTCACGTAATTTTTTACTCGAAATTGCAGATCTTACTTCATTCAAAGCATAAGTCCAGTGGTCAACTTCTAAATCGTCATCTTGAGTCATTCTCGGCCCATTCCATGTAAGGACTGCACCAGCTGATTCCGCTTGGAGTGAACGCGTTGTGTCAAATAAATCTACACCAAACCACGCAAGAACCGCACAATTGTCGGGACCTCCGATTCCTGGTGTCCAGAGTAACGATGAAGGAAATGTGTGTTTTATTTTGACTATAGCATCAACCAATTTCCCAGGACGGTTCGCTAATTGCAATGCATCTGTCAGGATTACTATTACCGGATCTAACTGAGGATTTGATAACTCCTCATCATGATTCATCGCTTGCCAAGAAATAGGCAAAATCTCTCCTTTCGACGCAGATTGACCTGCATCTGCCTCTTCGAAAGATGGTGGCAATACGTGACCCAATGAGGCAGACATATTTGGGCCATTTTCATTCGAAATCCACGGAGCAAACGGTGCCCTGGAATTTATCTCAATATTTCTTGGAATCCCTCCATCTGATGAAATTGTAAACGGTGCAAATTTGATATCGTATTCTTCGTTTCCAGTTATTACAATACCTGGAGTGTATGAAGATGGAGATTTTCTATCTCCAAGCCCCCAAATTCTCGAGTACCTCTGACGGGAAATTACCGTTCTTCCGATACCCGCCATACCGTCAGCGAAAAACAAGTTAGTCTTGAATCATTTGAAGTCTTATGAGTTATCCCCGACAAACATGGGGAAGAAAGCACTGGCGGTTTGCCTTGTTGCGTTCATCATTCCACTTGCTTCTGCTGGCAATTACAATGCGGAAATTGAGGTTCAAGACGGCATCATATGGTTTGACTGTGAAAACTCAAATGTGATTCTGACGAATTCTACTGGATTTGAGATAAACAACTCATCCGAGATTTATGATAATTTAGAAGCCGGGAATTATTTTCTAAACATCAGTGAAATCAATAATTGCCAAGGAATTATCCCCGTAACCGCAGAGTTATCGAACACAAGACCTCCCCCTGGGTCAGCAACAAATGCAGGTTTCAAAATGCTAGAGCATGAAATATGCAATCTGAATGGAACTTCTACAAATTGTGAAGGCGAATATACATCTGGAAATCTGGTAAATGATCCAGCCGATGTTTTTGGAATAAATGTAACCAACGGGCAAATACTCGTCACAGAATTGATTGCTGCGTCAGCTGCTATTGAAGTTAAATTTCATTTCCAAAACGATACTTCGGAAGAACTAGTCCAAAATTCGATTGATTTGAATAGAAACAGTTCAATAAACTCTGAGCATAATGTGATTATACCAATAGAGGAAGATGGACGTATCATCATCACGGTCACAAGCCCTGCACCAGATACAGTTTGGGGCCTGAATACTGAATTGTATGAAAAAGATGAACTAATAACTTTAACAAATATCGATTCCATATCGGGAATCGGAAAAATGAATTTCAAATACATCTTGCCTACATTTGAATCATTATTACTAACAAATTCAGTTAATGACCTATTGGAGGTTCAAAACATGAAATATCGATTTGTGTATTCTGAAACCTATTCTTCTGACTGGTTAAACGCTAGCATTGGTGACAGAATTAATTCGATAACTGAGTCAGAATATATTGAGTTCGAATGGGATTGCAATTGTGAATGGCATGCATCTATGTCTCAACATGAACACTACGATGCAGGATGGGGTGGAGATGCACCAAGTTTGCGCCCACTTAGTCCTTCAAGTGACAACTCGACATACCCTCTAATCCCAATGGACGGTTCATTGCATACTGGTGAACTAACCCTTGAAATGAATGACTACAGAGATGTTTTGCGTGTCGAAACGACAGGTTGGAATGAATCGATTCACCTTGTTGACGTTACAGTTGAAGGCGACATATATGACCTCCAAGTCACAATTTGGGACATCGACCAAAATACTTGGCAAGAGATTGATAGCTTAGCCAAAACATATTCTATGAACGACATCAGGGCTACGCTCGAAGTAGGAAGAGGTACGCATTTCGTTAGAATTCAGCACATCAATGGCTCAGATTCAATTTCTGAAGAAATACAACCTGTCGAATGGAAAATCAGAGTTTCGACTGCAGTGATAGACGAAGGAGAGGAACCATGGTTCCCTGCATCAGAAGAAGTAAAAAGCGCTGCGAATGTATTTTATTGGTTGATGGGTGCTTTGATGATTGTTCCATTCATCGTATTCTACTTACAAGTGAAAAATGATCGAGAGTTTGCAGAAGAATTTGCTAGTAAAAAGAATAGGTTGGCCTGGTTAAGTGAAAGACTCGACAAGGGAGAGGATATCGAGGCTGATCTTTCCAGAGCATTGAGAACAATGTCTTCTTTGGATTGGGAAGATGCCCTTCAAACATGGGGAACACCTGAACTTAGACATCTTACTAGTGGCATAGATATCGCTTTATGGAAATTAGATAGAAGGCTTTCAAGTGATGGAGAAATTCCACTAATGCTTGGAATCATGCCGAGTGAAAACGAATGGAGTGTAGCTGCAGTCAGGCTTGAGGCACCAGAGGGTCAAGCATGGACAATAACCAAAGTAGAGCCTAAGTTATTGTTTAGAAATGATGAAATTTTCCTTGATACAATATCAGCAGGTTCTAGGGTGTTCATAAAATTAAACATTAGGGGAGAAGCTGATTCAATCGATATTCACTTATCAGGTATGATGCTTACTAAGCCGATTGCTGCTAAACCAAGTAAAACAATGTACTTAAATTCTGAAGAAGAATAATCAGTTTCTTCTTTCTTCAGCATCTTCAATGATTTTGTCGACAATGTTTTTCTTACCGTTCAATTCTTGACTGATGGATTCTAAAATTTTCTTTGTTGCCTTGTCTATCTTTTTCGGCATGAATAGTTTACAAAGAATAACTATGTCACCCCGGCCAACACCTCGATTTGAAGGTAAACCTCTTCCAGGTATGGTTATTGTATCTCCTGAATTTGTTCCTGGAGGGACCTTAATTGACAATGTATTTCCATCAATATGTGGTATTTTGATTTCAGCACCCATAGCTAAATCACTAAAACTCAATGGTAAAGACATTATCAAATCCATACCGTTTCTTTCAAACCATGGGTGTTCATCTACAATTAATTCAATAAATAAATCTCCAGAAGTCCCTTTCCCATAGGGAGCAGGATGTCCTTTTCCTCTCATTCTCAATCTCAGTCCATCATTTGCTCCCTTCGGAACATCAAATCTCAATATTTGGTTCTCAGAAATTACTCCATCCCCAGCACATTTTTTACATCTAGATTTTGCGATTTGTCCAGAACCGTTACAGTTTCTGCAAGGGGATACTGAATCTTGCAAAAATGGACCTATTTGTTGGCGAACTCTAACTTGGCCTGCACCACCACAATCAGAACAAGTCTCTGTTATGCCATCCTTTGCACCTGTACCATCACAATCTGTACAAACTATTGGTAAATCAGCCTCGATTTCTTCTTTCCCACCATTGAGAACTGTTTCGATTGAAATATTATGTCTGACAAGAATGTCGTGGCCTTGTCTTTGGGTGCTTCGCCGCTTTCCACCACCAAAAATATTGGAGAAAAAATCGCCGCCCAAAATGTCATCCAAATTGATATTGAAACCTTGGAAACCACCTGGTCCGAATGGTGAACCACCCGGAGTGTTGTGTCCGAAACGATCGTAATTTCTACGCTTATCTGGATCGGATAATACCGCATATGCCTCTTGAATTTCTTTGAACTTTTCATCAGCATCAGGAGCATCATTTTTGTCAGGATGATACTTTCGTGCAAGAGAACGAAACGCTTTCTTGAGTTCCTTTTCATCAGCGTCTCGAGAAACTTCTAAAACATCATAATAGTCTCTCTTGTCACTCATAGATGCACCTCGTATATTCTATCCGGTGGGTAGGGGGTTTTTGATTACAGCGCTAAAGATTGCTACCACAATTACTGCAGAACCTTTCACCAATTGGATTTGGTGAATTACAAACTCTACATGTCGGCATCGGTTGAAAACCTGGAGCAGATGCAATATTATTGCTAGAAGTTACTTGAGGAGCCCCATAAGCCAACTCTTCCATTGTTGGCTGTTTTGGCACAACCTCGATATCCTTGTTTTCAAGTGAAATTGTCTCCATTCCAGAGTCTGTAAAGGACTGTATCTCCATGGGGCGAGGATTTTTCCTGTCAGTTGCTATAGGAGTTATTGGTGCAATTGGTCGCTGGGCNATTACGGGAGATTCTTGACTCCTCGTTTCAAGTGAATTCTTACTTTTCTCCAAACGTTTGGTTTCAGAATCTTTACCACGGATTTTAGAAATCCAATCCAAAAACCGATCCATTGGTGATGACTGCCTAACAGCACCATATGTTGCAACTACACCTGCCTCATCGAACTGTTCCTTGCCTGAAACACGAGCTTGTGCCATTCTTACTCTATCCGAATCAATCAGCATCTCAACCTCGACTTCGTCCGATATTTCTTGCAACCCCACATTTTTCCCAGAGGTAACACTAGAAACTTGACCCTGAAGATTGATTTGCGCCTCCTCTGACAAATTAGATTCCATCTCAATGTTCTTTTCCCAAACACCACTTTCTTCAGCTTTGAAATGCCTAGAAACAGACTTTACCGCTTTGCTTCTTCTCCATTCATGGTCTCTTACAATCCTAGTTTTTCTATACAACAAAATTCCAATTCCTAAACAAACTACGTGCAAGGAAATATCTAGATATCCGGACACTTCAAGCATTTTCTTTAATGGTGCAACAAACAATCGCAACGTATTGAGAACAAGGATGGGCACGAAAAGTAAGACTACCGCAGTAGATTGTCGCGCCATAGAGGTCATCCCTACTTGTTTCACCAATGAAATTTACCTAATCATGTTCTATCATTAGGTGCTCTACCTGAACGCAACAATCCATCCAATAGACCGATGGTAAATGCCGTGTGTAAAATTATCAAACAAAGAGGTATTCCAAATACTGATGAGATTCTTGACTGAAACGACTTATCGTGATTTGTATAAACAATTCCAATCATCAACAGAGTTGATACATAAACAACAGGTGCATACCACCATTTTTCAAGCGCAAATATCAATATTAAACCCACTATTGGTAAGACCTCTCTGATATCGAATCTGTTNGGATGCTTNAGAACAACTTTTGTACGCCAAAATCCATACCTGTGGGACATTTTCCACCAATTCTTTAGGGATGAACGTTTGTACATGTAAACACTGCTTACGTCAGACCTCCAAACTTCCCATCCTTTTGATATTAATCTCATTGACAAATCACTATCTTGACTTGTGATGAATCTATTATCCCAGCCACCTACACTGCGTAGAGCCTCGACATTGTGTAAACAAAACGCAGGAACTTTGGTTCTAGCCCTGCCTTTGAATTTTTGGAATTGTCCGCCACCCGAACCAATAGGTGAAGATAAAGCGCCCTCAATCCAANTTTCAACATCGGTTGAAACATCAGCAGATTCTGTTCTACAACCTATCGCTCCAATCTTCTTTCCTAGTTCCTTTTCCAAATTTAGTAGATCTTGTACTCTAGTTTCCACATGGTCGGAATCGATGTAAGAGTGGCCAATTATTTCCAATAAGTGTGTTACATTATCTTCAATTTTATCCAAGGCTAGATTTCTAGCCTGTGACACTCTTTTTTCGGGATTATTCAATACCTGTATCTTAGACCCGTATTCTTCTAAAATGCTGATTGTGTTATCGGTTGAGCCACCATCTACAACCAATATTTGAACAGGCATCGTTTGTGAAAGAAGACTATCAAGGCACTTTTTAATGTGCTTCTCTTCATTTAGTACAGGTATTACTGCACATACCTGTACCTCCATGAAACAATCCATTTCAACATGATTTGTCAAATTTGCCTGTTACATTAATTTCATAGGTACTTTTCAGTGATACTATGGAGAGACTCAAATTGTCAGGCATTGGCGAAGGTCTGAAGGTTATTGTTTCATCAGANCTGGTTGGTGCAGATATTCCAGAGAAGGTTCTTGAGTCATTACAGAATATATTCCCAGATTTCAATTGCGGCCTTCCTGAGCCTCCGAGTTTCCCTTCAGAACTAAATGATTCACTCGCTGATGAAAATATTTCCTTAGAGAATTTCATAACTTTGCTGCACAAACAAGCAATCCTAGATACTGCATTAGACTACATGTCATCAAATCTAANTGAAAATGGTACTAATTTTACAATTTCAAGGCAGGCAGCATTATCCGGAAAAGTATCATTCCCACTACCTAACGAAATTCCTCTAGGTGGTGTAATTCTCATCGAAATACTAGGGGCTGGTGTCAAAGATTGGCTTGAAGCAGCAACTTGGCATGAAGGAAGAGATAACATCCCAAGAAGGATAGGTGATGACCTCTCTATGAATCCAGATGCAGATGCGGTAACATGGCACTGATCGCAGAGGCTATATCTTTGTCAGGACCTAGCCAATCTACTTCGTTGGGGTTATCACACCATTGGAATCTATCGTGCACTCTCATTTTCATAACTCCAGAGGTTATTCTGCATATTCTGACGTGNAATCTTACAACAACATCATCATGATCGAATATCCACGTGCCGACCTCTTCGTGTACTGTTACATCTAAATCAAGTTCTTCACTTATTTCTCGTACTAAACAATCTACTGCATCCTCACCAGGCTCAAACTTACCACCAGGAAATTCCCACCAACCTGCATGCTTCTCCGAAGGCGCTCTCCGTGCTGCGAGAAATTTTCCATTAGAAATGATAGCGCCCGCCCCAACATCGATACAAGGAGGCCTCAACATTCTGTCTAAACATTGCATTACAAGACCATAGGCATCATCTTGTTTGGGNGGCAAATGCAAAAAACAAACGGGAATATTTTTGCTGTTTGATTCTAATGTCCGATATAATGTTTCGTTACAGATATATTCACCTGCATCGTTACTAATCTCTGGCTGGTCAATCATATTTTTTACATCCCAATCTTCGATATTTACAGTAGAAAATAAATCCCCTTGGCCTGTAATTGGCGTATTTTTAATTAATCTTCCAGAATTGTCTGGAATTGAAAAATTGAGAATGTCTTTGGCTCTCAATTCTATACGTGGCAACAACGCATTTTCTGCCAAACCAACATGAAGAATCGCTTTGAAATCGTGTTGATTGTAAATTTCGGAGACGTATCTAGATCCTGCTTCGTCGACAGATAAAATATTGACAATTATTTCATGGCCTCTTACTTTTTGACCAATAAGCGAATTTGCAATTTGCTCAGATATGTTCTCATTATGATTCCCAAATTTTTGGAAACCTGTAACTAAAACCTGAGTGTTCACATTGTGGTGGGAAAATTGCCTCCAAATGATTATTTTGTCGTCAGATTGACAAATAGTAACATACTCGCACTGGNTAATGGATGTTGATGAAGAGGAAATCGAGATAGTTGTTTCCTCTGAGAAACACGTCGATTCCGTTGCTTTAGGTAAGACTCTTTGGACTGAAATTACGGGAGGAGTTGGAATTTGGGGAGCTTTCCGCCCCATTATCGCAGTCACACTATCCTTAGTCCCGTTTCTTTTCCTAGGACAACATTTCAATAGAAATCATCAGAGAGGTATTGATTTCTCCTTTTTACAAATACCCCTAGCATTTACACTCATTCTTTGGGTAGCACTCTATTTCTGGTCGATTTTCGACGCATGGCGAGAAGCCAGCATACAAGTATCGGAAAGTCAAGTCCAGAGTTGATTTTTAGTTTTTAATTCGCCACTAGCCATTCCTTCCAAATCGGACTTATCGGCGTTATCAAATTCATCAGGTATTTCACCAGAGATGAAATTACCTACATCGTTAGAGTTGATTGCCCAATACATCACCGAATCTTCATTGTTGGAGTGACCTTTGTGATTTTCATCCTCATGGTCGATAGGAGAGGTGTAAACCAAATTGACCAACCCCAATAGATGGCCAGCCTCATGAACTGTCACTGAGCGTTCTACATCTTCAGCAGAAGGTCTTCCTAGGAATCCTTCAGCTTCTTCGACTGAATCTTTGAATATTGCAATAGTAGATGCGTCAACTGCAACACCTAATACTGAATCATCAGAATAAGTTCCTTTTGGAAATAAGAAATACCAATGCAATGTACTTGACCCCATAGCATTCCCGCCATGTTTCCATCTTGCATCTCTCACATCATCATCCGTCCAAGATGTATCAATAGTGAAATCAACCATTTCCGCTTTTATTTTTATTCCGTTGGGTTTGTCGCATACCTCATTTATTCGAGTTTTTACCAGATCCATTCCTTTAGGGTCATAGTTTTCCTCGTACAAGAAATGTAATTCCATCTTTGTAAATTTTGAATCCTGTAAACATGCTAATGCTAATCCTCCAGGCAAACCTCTTTTCTCAGGGGAAATATCATCTTCGCCAATACATCCGCTTAATGCCGATGTCAAAAATATGAAAATAACAAACACTAATCTCAAATTCTCACCTAAAAATCATCTGGTATCTCAGTAGGGCTGAACAATTGTCCTGGCCCAGTTGCCTTTGCTAATTGTGTCCTTACTAGTTGCTCCCATGCACGCATTACACCTAATGCATCACTTAGAAGCATTTGTTCTTCTTCCAGAGTAACCCGAATAAGCGTATCTAAAATGTCCATTCTATCTCTATCAACCAGAGATAGTGCTCTATCTAAATCAAAATTCAACTCGCTATCTTGTGATTCAACGTCTATTGGCCATTGGGTTGACAAGTTAGTTGGAATATCAGTACTATGTTCTTGCAATTGTATATGAAGTCTATTCGTCCACCTAGAAATAATCATACTTGTTTCTAGAATTGGCATATTTAATTGATTAACAAGATTGACAAGTCTTTCTTGTAACGTAACCATTGAATCAGTGCCACTCATGTGGAATCAACTCTATTTTCTGGATTGCATTTCTAGGTACTGATGTCCATAAGCAGCCCATTGTTCCATTGTCCAACCCTCAGGAAGACCAGTTGGTGGTAGTGGAGGGCCAGATGGCACAGGTTGGGCAGGAGTAGTATCAATTGCCTGTGGGGCATACGAATCTAACTGTTCGATTTCTGGTATCTCTTTTCCGCTCATGTTTTCGATTACTTCACCTGTTTGATCGGCTTCATCGAATTCGTCCCCTCTCCTAATCTTTCGAATTTGTACCATAGTCCATACNGCGTATGACATTGCGCACAGGGCGATTAAATACATGATTACAGATAATTGGGAATCAGCCACCTGNTTAGCAAGAGCAGNACCATCTCGGTCTACTTCTTCTTTAATCANTAATGGTGCAATTGAAATCCTTTCTTTTTCAACTCCTGAATCAATCAGTAATAATCTATATTCAACAGTTTCTCCGATTGAGAAGTCTGCAACTGTTTCAAGCTCCAATTGAGCATCAGAGCCAGATGGAATATTAATTTCATTAGTATCAACAGTCTTCCAATTTTGATCATCAACTAATTGCTGAAGTACAAATGTTACATTTCCAGTTGAACCCATATTCTTGGTTTCAATTGTTAGTGATACAGATTCATCAGGGTTTGGAGTAGGATTAGACCAAGTCCAGAACGTTTCTGAAGACCTTAAACTAACATCAGGACCAGTCAGTGCAAGTCCCCAAGAAGCAAGTGGAGAGTACAAGTTATTGTTTTCACTATTGAAAGGATTACCTGACGCATCAGAACCTGTAACCCAGACATCGATTGTATAAGTTGGAAGCAATTGAGTTGCACCATCATCGGTCAGGTCTACCATGCCTGTCCAAATGAATTTCTCATCAAATTCAAGAGTGTCGGGTAATAAAGTAGAACCTCTGCTTATCTCAGCTTCACCTGCTCGTACAAGATAATGGAGAACTGCGGGTCGACTAGCATCAAAACCTTGATCATCAATAGTTTCTAACATAATTTGCAAATCATTTGTTAATGATATAGAAATATCTTCACCAGGTTCAAGCCCCGAAATAGATATCGTGTTTATTGTTGGTCTATCACTATCTACTGCAAGTCTCAATCTTGGATTGAATTCAGATTCATCTGCCGCAATGCCTGGTAAATCTGTAAGAGTTGCTTGTAAATCAAGATGACCACTTCTAACATTTGGTACAAGTAAATCTATTGAGAAATACCCTCCTTCTCGGCTTGTTGTAGTCCATTCATGGTCATAGTCTGCTAGCGAAATTGTGAATGCACCTGAAGGTGCAGGAGTTTCATCTTCAGAGAATAAAACCCGTCCAGTAAATCTTAATGCTTGTCCTGCTCCAATATATGTCTCATCAAATTCAGGATTGTAGTGGTTGGTACCATCTCTCAATTCAACAGCCAATATATGGCCTGGCTGAGTATCAAATCTCAAATCATTATCAAGACTCCAATAATCATTACCAAGGCCGGCTTTGTGTATGTTACAAGGTGCATTTACATCTAATCCACATGATTTGTCTTCAATCCAAACTTTAGGAATGAAAGTATCCAAGCCATCAGTGTCCCAAACTTCAGGGAAATCCCACGTCAATTGGAATCTGATTGATATGATCATTCTTGATTCATTACTTGGGTCTAANAAAATGTCAGAGTACAAATTAGANACAGCCAAACCAGANCCNCCACTTTCNAGATGAAGATTAGGTTGACCATCGACATCCTTAGAGATGTATCCAAAGATTGAGGTTTCGTCATCATCATAATCCTCTCCAAGAGCAAGTTGGAAGAAGGTAATGTCCCACCAACCNTTAATATCTGANACCATGAATGTTGCAGTATATGGTATTCCAGGATGNAATGGNTCTTGGTCATCATGNCCTAATATTGTTGAATTATCAATATCCATGAATGGTTCAAATTCTTCTCTTATTTCATACCAAGAAAGTGAAGCATCCCAATCGGGAGCAACATCATCACCTGGTCTTTGTCCACATTGCTCAAAGCCTTGGATGTCACAAACTGGACTTCCCCCCATTGCAATTACATTTCCTTGACCATCTTGGCCTGTAACATAAAATGCAACTTTGTCCTTATGGTAGAGCATAGAATCATCGATTAAACTATTGAAAACATTCAATCCACCAGGCCTAATTTCAGGTGTGTTCATAATTTTCGTTCTATACTCGATTGGTTCTGGTAGNCCATTAAAGTTGGAATCATCACATCTTTCNTGNTGTCCTGCTTCACAACCAATCCAATAATGCAATTCAACTGTTTGTGGAGGATCGACTGAATCTTGAATAANCACTTCTACTGCTTGTCCACCAGGAGATGGAGGACCTTTGTGCATTTCTGACTGCTTCAGTGGAACTGCTGATATAACCAAAGGAGCATTTCCATCAAAAATTAGTTTGATTGTGTTATAATCTGGATTTACATATGATGAGCCGTTTCTTAGATTTACGGCTTCTACATACAGTATCATTCCACCAGGAGTAGATTCAATTGGTGATGCAAATGTCAAGTTATATTGACCAAATCCAGGGTTAGATTCTGTGTGTAATACAACCGGTTCACCGATAGGGTCTCCGTCATAAGTCACATTTTGACCTAATACCCTCAGTTCAAATTCACCGGCTAATGGATATAATGCAGAATTTTCGAAATTTATGCCGCCTTGAATGCTTAAGTTGTAGCCACCTCTTACCCAATCACCAGGATACAACTGTCTACCAGTCTCTTCCCAAACTCTCATTCCATTAAGTTGGATATCATTCTCAACATTTAATTCAAGGGTATCAGTTGTCCATGAGTTGATTTGTTGTCCCAAATCATCACTTACCGAAACTATCGCTTCCATTTTCCTTTCATCATCCCATGAATAATTAACTCGCAATGGAATTACCACTGATAGAATTCCGTCGCTACTCAATGATGAAGTGCAATTGCTAGTATCAAACTGAACTATGCCATATCCATCGCTTAGAACCGAACAACTATCACCTCTAATCCATTTGAATGCAGGAATTTCACCGTTAGAATGGTTTAGACCAATTGTGGCTTCAGTTATTCTATCTACCTGATCACCATGTGCCATTCTTACCACAAGATTCCTATATATCCCGTCAGGTGCGACTAAGTTTCCTTCAAGCCCTGCATCGAGTACTCTTGTTTTTAATCTATATTCAATGTCTAAATCATAAAGTTTGACTCGACCAGGTGAATTTGCTGAAACACCAATTGGTATCTCTACAGTGCCTACACCATTTGTTGGGATTAAGGCATTAAATGCATCAACTAAAGTGGGAGATGATGAAACTACAGAACCAACTGGCGAGTCATCAGAAGCTACGACTGAACTCTCATTTAGGAATAACTTTGAATCCCAGTCAAGTACATTATCGGCGCCAACATCAAGTTTTGGACTGTCGGGATATCCTTCTTCATACCACAGAATCATTTTGCTAATCTTCGGAGTTATTGTATCATCAGACGAGGACATCAATATTGAATATAATATTTCATTTCCACCACCTTGTGTAGAGAATGAAACTTCTTGATTATTTGATGCTTCTTCCCATGTGCTTCCGTTATCGTTTGAAACCTTGACTTCAATTGTGGTTGATGATGGCTCATCTGCAGTCCATACAGCTCTAACCTTTCCTACATTTGTTCCGGTTGCTACCTTTTCGCTAGTCCAGTCGCCNTTAGATGAATATGATGTAGCATACTCCAGATTTACCCACCATGACACTGCGGAAGATCCTATCAATTGCATTTTCCAAACTAATTCTTTGCCTGGGTGCATGAAGTGAATTGTTTGATTATTCTCAACCGCCTCCCAATGCGTTCCGTTGTCCGCACTGACCCAATAATCAACACGATCTCCTTGAGTCCGGGCAGACCAATGATTCCTGACATTAACAGCGAGTATGTCTTCGTCAGAAGTTATCTTTTCTCCAATCCAAGTTGTTGTTCCTGGCGCTGGGTTAGTTGGATATTCAATTCCTGTGCCGAATTCTCTGTAGTACATTGTCTTACTAGTCCAGGTGGTGGCACCTGTATCGACTGCAATTATTCTCTCTCCATCGTAATACAACCCTAATCCACGAGTAGTAATGTCCCTAGTTCCTGGTTGTGGAACCAATGAGGTGGATGAGCCTGATACCGCCCAAACACTCAGTTGGTCTGTATCTGCCCATGTAGATGTTCCTTTCATGCATCTCATGTAGAACAAGTTATTGTGAGCAGCGAGGCCATAAACATAGCTAGTTGAATTTCCACATTCTGCTGCATTAGACATGAATGAATATGTATCTTGGCCTCTTGTAAACTGTCCATTTTCTCCAAATTCATAGGANATTAGACTTCTCTGCTGGCCGTGTGCGACCCATATTTTATCCGTAACTCGATCGTAGGAAATACCATTGTAATCACCATATTGCCCGAGAGGACTTATATCGTAAGAATCTATACATTTCCAAGTCCAATCATCAGATACATCGATAGCTAAAATTCTAAGATAATCTGAAGGGGTCGCCCCGTAGAAGTATCTGTATGTAGAGAAAATTCCGTAAAGTATCTCATCATCGGTTATTGTCCAATCCTTGAACCCGTATCCTTTGTAATATGTTGATGAAGGGTCTTGAGGCAGTGTGCAGGAACCTTGTTGCAGGTCGACTGTTATGTCTGTCGATACGTTATTTGGATGAAGCCTTTGAACTACTCTGTCAAAATTTGTCCCCGAGAATGTTGACATAAATAGCCAATCGTGATTCTTTAGTATCGCAGCCTGTCCTTGAGTAAACAAATTATTACTCGTTAGTCTAACTTGTTGACTAAAACGATTTTCTGTAGAATTTGTTGTATGGGGTTGTCTAACTGCAAAACTACCATTGTCTAACCATGCGGTAGTTCCTGGAAGTTCATCAGCATCCATTCCATGTGGATTATATTCGATGTTTGTATCTCCGAAACCTAAGCTTAACTCGCTGCTTCTAGCATCAGCATTGCTTGGAACTCCTTCCATCCATTCATCATATGTATCTGTGGTGACCTGTGACCATCCGGTAGAAGATGCCCCAGAAAGAGTAACTTCGACATCTAAGACTTCTGCACCNTTAGGTATTGCAACCTTAGTGGTCTTATCTGCACCGCCTTGATACAGGGCAATGTTCTCTACACTACCATCAGAAAATGTGTAAACATGCCGAGTCGAAGTGTTTGCGGACGCTTCACTGAGTACCATTTCTGAGAATGGACTCATAGGCGTTAGTATCAGAATGAAAAGCATAAATCCCAAAGCGAGACGAGAATTCGTTTTCTGCATTTAAGCACCCCTTAAGCATTGGAGGCGTGGCATGATTATTGAATTATACGGATAAAGGTCACTTGATACTCAAATCAATCTGTTATCATATCGCAATGGAGAAGAGTCACCTCGAAGTCCATCCTCTTCATCATCTTTGACTTCGAACCAATCAACAATCCAATCTCCGTCAGTATCCCAATTCAGTGGGTCACTACCCTCTGCGATATGGTCGTCGTCTAAATCTAACAGATACCAACCAAATATTTTCTCACCATATTCAAGTGTCGGAGCTCTATTTGTATTTCCTTGGTAATAGATATCCCACAGGTCAGTTAAATCGCCTGAACTCAATGTTTCATCATTTGATGAATTAACATCAAGGAAATCAATATCTTTGTCGTCAATTATCAAAACATAACTATCGTCATTGATGTTTTTCTTTACCATTCCAAGGTAATTTGTTGCATCTTCATTTGGCTCTCCTAAACCTAGCAAATATGCTCTAAATTGCCACCATTCTGTGATCAAACTGCCATTCCATGTTTCACCAGAGAGTCTAACTGAATCTGGGGAATCCAAATTAGGATTAGTAATTGCAAAGAATTCCATGAAATTGGTATAAGCAGTATACTCACAAGTGGCTCCACTACAATCCCAATTGCCATCCTGGTCTGGGTCTTGGTTAGCATCTAATGGGTCTCTAGGGTCGAACGTTGCCCATGTAAGTCCCAATACTGGTCTTGATAGGTTATCACCGTTGATTGATAAAGGTCTACATGAGGTCGTATCAGATGTGCATTGTACTCCAGTCGCCGGATCTATCCATTGAACCTCAACATAACGTTGTGAAGAAAAATTATCATTGGATTCATTCCAGCCTTTTTCATATTCATACCAATCTGGCAGCATGTCGCCATCTGAATCGTTATCCATTGGATTCGAGCCATACTTGAAAACCTCTCTGCCATCAGAGAGATTGTAATCTCTATCATGCGATTGGACAATTCCTCCCGCTACGACCGTATTGTAGGTAATAGCGTCTGAATCAGAGTCGTTTGAGTCAGGTCTTGTACCATTTAGATATTCCATAATATTCGTAAATGGTAGATCGCCAATTCCATTTTGAATAATCACTCCTGAAGGTGTGAATTGACGTTCATTCCAAGTCCCTTGTTCAGCAGGAATATCGAAGCTTATTCTATCATACCATCCATCGCTATCTGGATCATAATTNACATCAAACGGATTAACAGGATTGGTTGACCAATGGTTTTGCGTTGTTGGGTCAGGTAGTCCGTAAACAGCGTAACAGAATTCCCATCCATCATCGATTCCGTCTAAATCAGAATCTGTATTTGTTGGGTCACTTATTCCAAACAGGGTTCTGTTGAAAGTCTCAGAATCTGCATCGTTTATCAATTCCATTCTCGCCAATGACAGGGAGTCTTTATTCCTGAATGTATTGAAAATTGCTCTTCTAGCTTCCAACTCAGTACTTCCTTCTTCGACATATGCATCTATAGCATCATCACCGAATCCAATTAANCCTGAGCCTGTTGATAGACGTTGACTGTACTTTCCNTAAACCCTGGATTCATATTCTCTCTTATTGGTAAATTGCTCATCGAGTGAAATATTACCATCTCTGTTACAGTCTACAGAATCTTGGTCACTATCTAGCCACTGATCGGAATCAATTAGTGGATTCATTGACCACCTATTATTTTCTAAATCCCAACTGGTGAACCAATATTCAAACCCGTCAATCATTCCATCGTTATCTGTGTCAGACAGTGTTGGATCGGTAATTCCCATTATTGTAGCAATAAAGGTATTAGGAATCCCAGTAGATTGCCATTCAGAGAAATCTGCAAGGTGTCTCTTACCCCTTTGCCCTTTTTCTAAAATTATTGTATAAACTCTCTGTGCTTTTTGAGTTGGGTCATTCAAGTCTCCATCAATATGCATTAATGGTGAATCAAGAGGATGGTTTCCNCCATTTTGTGGATTAGTTGTAAGCAAAGAAAATTCCTGTGCATCTGTAAGAGCATCTTCATCAGAATCAAATGAACCATCGCCTGGAACCAATGGATTTAGCGTCCATACTTGAGCAGTGTCGTTCCAGGTGGTAAACATCAATTCTAGGCCATCAATGAATCCATCGCCATCAGTGTCAGGATTGTTTGGATCTGTTGTCAATCCAGAGATATTAATCTGATCTTGTGAGATAAATGAACCAAATGATTCAGAATTTGTTATTCCTGGCCATTGCTGAATAGTGTATCCCAATCCAGCAGTTGTTACAAACCACTGAGGTGATGTTCTATTCTGATTAGTCTCTGAAAACTCAGGTGCGATACTGTTGTATTCCTCCCAGTTACTCATTCCATCATTATCGGCATCTTCCCATCGATCATTTGAATCAAGAGGATTCAATGTCCACTCTCCATCAAAGATATTCCATCTAGCATACCATATTTCCCAACCATCTGGCATGCCATCTGAGTCGCTGTCTGCACTAGTAGGATCTCCAGTTAGAGTNCCATCTGAAAATAATCCTTCAGGAGCACCGTTATCTGAAATATTTCTGAATAAATCAGTTGAGAATCCTTCCGGAATCATTTCTCCTTCAAGCGACATATTACCTGAGAATAATTTGTCTCTAATGTTATACTCCAACCAATTTACAAAGGCCTCGTTATCTTCTATAACACCGTTATGATTGATATCATAGCCATCTCCATCAGGGTTTTCGAATAAGTCACTTCCGTTTAGAGGGTTGATTCCTACTTTACTAACGTCCCATGTACAGGCGCCTCGAGCTTCCCATCCATCCGGCAAAGTATCTCCGTCGGAATCTTTGTTATTTGGGTCAGGTTCTGCCCATAATGCAACCGCTTGTTCAGTCTCTAAATGACTCTCAAGTAAGTCTCCAACAAGACCTGATTGTTTGATTAAACTCCACTGATATTCGCAAAGATTCGATAGACCATCACCATCTGCATCCCAATTGGCGTCATTAGGGTCATTGGGATCCATTGTCCAATTGTTAGAGCCTGTGAAAGTTGCTCCAATCCATCTCCTGTGCANTAATTCCCAGCCATCTGGCATGCCATCTCCATCAGAATCTTGATTTGTTGCATCAGTTCCTAAATCGATTCCAAGGGATGACAAATAAGTTGTATTGACAGATTCAGCAATAGATTCATCACAAATATGTTCGTAATCATATTGATTTGTGTAGTGACACCAAAGAGGAGTTGTTTCATGGAATATACCGAAATATTCAGACCCGTCACTTANTCCATCTCCGTCNGTGTCAACTTTTCGAGGGTCTGTTGCATCATAACCGGAATCTGTTCTTGCAGTGTATCTGAACTCATCCAAATTTCTCCACAATCTTTCGTTGATTGGGTCGCTGTCCAAATTGACACCGTCGCCATCTGCATCTAACAAACCATCCCATGGATCAGTAGGGTCTAAACCGTACCTAACTTCCCAACCATCGGTCATACCATCAGAATCTGAATCGTTTGCCATTGGATCAATTAATTCAAGATTAGAATACTTGCCTGGACCTATGCCAGTGAAGACGGTATNGACACCCAAAACAGAATGCACACCTATTGCAGAAATCATTCCTGGAANCCATTCTTGATTTGTCATNCCATATACAGCATTGTAGCCCCCATTTANTGACCANAATCCCCATGCGGAACCAACNANAAGTTCGGAATCAGTCGGTAATATAGAAACNATGTCATTTGTACCTTGAACCGTAAATCCNTTTATTCCNGGATGTTCTAAATCCCCACTATGTGTCAACGCATCCGACAATAAGTCGAGTCTGTGTAATCCCGAGGGAGTTCCTATCCATGCAACCTGTGCTGGTGAGTTAACTGGACCGTCTGTAACCAAGGCGTTTACTTGGGCAGGGTTTCCTCCCCCAAATGCACCAATGGCTCTCAGNGAGTCAATATTTGCAGCNATAGTGGTTGGTTCAGGAGAAAAGAAGAATTTCCAGTTTGGAACTGCATTATCTCTTGCACTGGAGGTCTCAACGGTAAACAATCCTACATCCGTTCCAACAAACAGTACTAAAGAACCTCCACTAATTTCAGTGTGACTGATAGATGTAGCAGTTGCATTTCCTGCATTCATAGCATTTGAAATTCCTTGTCCGACATCAAATTTCGTGATGCTCACTTGCCCTACTTGGAAAACTGAACCAAATCCTGCTTGTCCTAATGCAATGACATATTCGTCAGTTCCATCAGATACTAGTTGCGCACCAGCTGTATATCTTCCAGGGTAATAATCCCAAATGGATATGTCGGAAATTGAGTCTTCACTAAGAGGGGCAAACCAAACTCCTTTTTCCGTTATCAGAACTAAGTAGTCTTCCAGTATGAACATGTCATGCAGGTCATGGCCTTGTGGTATTTCATGATGCTCGGCTGTCTCTGAGTCAAAATTAATCACAGAGATACCTAGTTTTGTTCCAACCCATAAATCGTCTCCTACCGAAATTATATTGCGAATATCATGATTGTATACAGATACACCATCTGATTGTAATTCTTGATAGAGTANGTATTCTTGATAACTATCCGANGTAGATTCNAATCCGACTGATCTCATTCCTGCTTTCACGGTGTTACCATCNTCAAGATGAGTNAGATATTCCTCTAATGTCGAAAGTTGTTCNCCAAGAGCAAGTGCTTCTTCAGAACGTGAGGCGTCAACACTGATTATTCCGTCCCTATTGGCATCCCAGCCATCATTATCTAAATCTAGTAGAGCGTTGGATCGATTTAATGGANCTAATCCAAAATGAATTTCCCAGCCATCATTGATATCATCACCACTTGAAGGGAAGAGACGACGATTTTTGACCCCGTCCCAGTTGTATCGGTCACTGTCCTCATCCAGAGGATTTGTTCCCAACCAGATGTATTCGTCTATGACATTAGCGGTACCATTTCTTGCGCATGCAGAAAGTATGTTAGGGAAATTTGTATAATTGGTATCCGATGATATGAATGGCCAGTCGTAAAGTAATGCTGTTCCAGGGCCAGGAGCATAACACCTCAAACCATCAAGTTCGTTTGTCCAATTACCAGGCGAATTATACGAATATTCTTCAGATGAGGTTAGCATTTCATTTAATGTTACAAAACCATCTCGATCTACATCGAAACCATCTTCATCCAAATCAAGGTCTGCATCACTTGCATTTAGCGGGTTGAAATATAGGCATGTGAATCTATTTTCTTCAGAATCGAATCCGCCTAATCGCTCGCACATGTGCACTTCAAAACCATCTGGCATACCATCTCCGTCAGTATCTGATTTTCGTGGGTCGAGGTAAATCCTATCTCCTGACTCATCAATTATGCCAGGCAATCCTCTTTGAAAACTAGGATCGATACATCTTGCGGGGTAAGGCCAACAATATTCTTCGGTATTGTTAAGCCCATCTAAATCAAAATCCACCAACGCATCTGATGCATTGTCTCTATCCAATCCCTGCACTATAACTGCCCTTCCATCAGGTGATGAAAAATTGATATATTCACTGAATAAATTTTCATGAACGTCGGGGATTTTATCACCATCGGAATCGGTAGCAGGCGGNCTATCTCCATCCGTCAAATTAGGATTTGTAGTACCTACATTGGAGATTGCAGGTAATTGTGAAACAAAGAACAAACCTGCCACAACCATTACTGTCATCAAAAGCGTTGACTGTGAGCGACGCATACTTACCACCTCGGGCGCGGTTGCACCCAATATTACCAACACTCCAACCAACCTTAATAGAGTGATGGAACAATGTTCAGACAGAAAATGACATTGGAAACGGATAAGAAGCCAAAAAATAACCTGTTAAAGCTAGAAATAAACGGTTAATTCAAAGGCCATACGCGTCGGGCTAGTAAAGTTCACATGTCGTTATCCTTCACACATCTGGGAACTGGGAGCAGAGGAAACTCTACCCTTATCGAATGTGGAGACAAAATGGTATTGATTGACCAAGGGTTTAGTGGAAAACAACTGGAGCTGCGCCTTGCTAGGATGGATGTAAAACCCAGCGAAATAGATGGAATATTGATTACTCATCATCACTCTGACCATGGAGGGGGTGCTCGAATTGCACAGAAAAGGTGGGATATACCTGTTTTTTGTAACGACAGGACGGCTACTGCTCTAAATCTCGACCTTTCCAAGGTTAATTTATTTGAAAATTTAGATGCATTAGAGTTTGGTAATGACTTAGCAATTTTACCTGTCCCTGTCCCGCATAGTGGTGCAGATAATGTTGCATTTATCGCATCACACAAAGGAGAAAGAGGGGCAGTAATTACAGATTTAGGCTCCTGGACAGAAGAGCTCGTAAATCATGTTGCTGGTTGCCAGCATATATCNGTGGAAGCNAACTACGACGTTAATCGACTGATGAATGGACCATATCCAATGAAATTGAAAGATAGAATTTCAAGCAGAGGTGGACACTTATCAAATGACCAAACAGGCCATTTTTTGTCCCGAGTAATTAACGAAGATACCCGATCTGTAGTATTGACTCACCTTTCTGAACAAAATAATGCGCCTCATCTTGCAGAGTCTGTCGTGCTTTATCACATACAAGACCAGTTTGAGGGGGACATACAAATCTCTTTACAGGACGGGCCAGAATTTACACACCACATAGGACAAAGTGAGTCTGAAAAAGTTGCTAGAGAAGGGATATATCTCAGAGGATAGCAAGATAACTAAGATTGAATGGTCAAACCATAAGAGGGGGGAATAATCTCTTGNACACAATGAGAGGCACAGCAACCCGCCGTGACGACCACGCAGTTAGCGAGGTTATTGGCGTAGTTATGCTTCTTGCGATGGTAGTTACAATGATGGGTGGAGTCTTCTTAGTCCTAACACCTTATGTCAATGACTTCCAAGATAACACATCATGGGCTAATGCTAATGGCATTGCTGAAAGAATAGATTCAAGAATTGATGTGGTTGCATCTTCATCAAATGACACCGGACTTCGGACAACAATAAACTCATTGTCGAGTTCAATTGTCCCCATTATGAATGCTGAAAAATGGACTTTAAGTGCTGATTTAGTATGGAATGAGGAGGTACAGGTAAGGTATGTTAATCAAACAACTTTCTCAGTTCACGCTATTAACGAATCTGCTGTTAAAGCTCACATTTGGACTCCTTCGTCTGAACAATTTGTTTTATTCAGCCCAAGCCCTGAAATTTTGACTTTCGAACATGACTTAAACATCCAAGGAACCTACATAATAACAGTTTACAATTCAGATGATGAGGCTATACACAGACACACAGAAGCCTCATTATCTGGNCTGTTAGTAAAAACTAAAGTTCAGACTGGAGAACACTCTATTGGAATTATTAACGATGCTCGATTCGATAAGTTTTCAAATGAACCTTGGGANATTACAACCTCTGCTGACATGAAGATTGAGGAACTATTTGACGGGACTATGAGAACAAGTCTNTCCCTTAGAAATATCCAAGTCGCAGGCGCTGTTCCAAATGGCCGAGATGCCATATTCGACATAAAATCACTGGGGCCTGTACAACTCTTTAGTGGTGATGCATGGAATTTTAGATTCACATATGAATCAGAACTAGGACCAACAATTACCCCACAAATGCATGAAGGCTGGTTGATAGACTATCAACTTCACAAAGTTTCAGACACACTAGATGAGTATAGAGGAATCAGACCCTGGCAAAGAGCAAGTGGTTCTGATGGACTCACAATAGACCACGATGGTAAAATGATTGATTTGGAAATCGATCTGCAACTAGTGGAGGTTAGCAAATGATGCGAACCAACTTCCACCGTGATGANGAGGCAGTAAGTGCNGCTGTCGCAACNGTATTGCTATTCGGCGGAGTTATTTCCATAATTGGTTTAATGCTATTGTCATTAGTTCCGATAATCCAAGAACTCGAAGGCTCATTGAAGCGAAGTGACATGCAAGCCCAAATGGAAATAATGGGACATGAAGTTACTTTATTGTCGGAATCGGGACTGCCAGGTGACACCTCTGAAGTTGAATTAATTCCTGTTGATGGTACACTTCGATGGGACAGGACACGAGGCGGGATGTGGTATTCAGCTTCTTGGCATGAGGATTCCACATTCAGAATAAAGGGTGCATTAGACTTAGATCGTAGCGTGGAAATACGCCACCCTGAAAGTCATATTGAAGCCGTTTGCTTCGAAGATATGCGATTAGGTCCAGATAGACATTTCATGTTCACACCAAATTCGGATGCTGATTATGTTTTGATTTCTCCAAAACACGGCTTATCAATACCACTCGGCCCTGTGATGGTGGAGCAATCCGGTGTCGAATATCCTGTTTCAATTGGAGAAGTTTTGCGTTTAGATGCAAATGAAAAGATTTCTTCCTCACATGACCTTATTGGACTCGAAATCTTTGGAAATGGAGGAACGGTTATGGTTCCCCCAGTCAAGTCAAATCCAGTCACTGGCATGGGACAGAATTGGGCGGTACCGATTCCAGAGGGGAACATAACTGTGGAATTAATGTCTAAAGATGACATGTTGGTGCAGTANTCAATCAACGGAAATCTGAATTCTGAAGTTGTTCTACAGCCCAATGGTGTAAGATATGCTAATTCATGGTCAAAAGACTTCACAACAACAAGTGATTCTCTTTTGGAAATTGTGACCGACGTTGATGCTCAATTAATGATAATCCATGAAAACACTGGCCAAGCAATGATACTAGGACAGGAGAATAATTACATCTCAAAACACTTTGTTGCCCCACATGCAGATGGAAATATTACGATTATCAATCCAAATGAAGATTCTGCAACCCTTAACTGGAGAAACGGAGGCTTTTCAATTCCAGGAAATCAAACTATGACAATTGATTGGCCACCAGCTGGAATAGAGAATTCAACCACATTAGAAAGTAACCATGACATAATGGTAAAATGGAGTAAGAACAATCAAGGAGCCTTCATTTTACCCGCTATTGACACAGGCCAATTAACAGGAATGGAATTTATTGAAAACCAAAACGACCAGATGGTCAATACAACATCGAAGAACGGAGACTATATGCAGAAATTTGTCAANAATGGAGATAATGGAATTTTGATNCTCGAGGATGATGGAGCAATGAGATGCNTATCAATTGACAAAACTGCTTCAGGATGGATAACCACTAAATTACCTTGGGACACAATGAACGGAATTCCTGAGGGACAGATCGTAAAAGCATGGCAGGAAGGTAATCACCCAGCTAGTATTGAAATCACATTAATCGGCGAAAATAAAGATTCTAATTTCGCAGTTNTATCAACCGCATGGGCATTTCACATATCGAGGTTGACGTATGAATTTGACACTTCTATTACAGGACTCGAAGTAGCCTGGAGTTCAGGTGCTATTGTGACTAATCATCCTGAATTGAACCCTGCAATTCTTGTGGGACCAACAGATAGACAAGGGCCAGGCCCACGATTTAGCGTAACTGTTCCATCACTACACCCAACTGCTACATCAGTCGAAGGTAGCGGTTACATGAATCTTAATCTTGAATTAACAATGCGAGAAAGTCTTGCATCCTGTACTGCCCATGATGTTAGAAGAGGTTGGGTAGGACCTTATGGTGATGCTATTGCAACATGGTCTAGTGAAGGGTTAGAATCATCCAATGACTGGATTGTTAATCCAAGTAAATTAGATCAATTAAATGACTATACTGGTTGGGTTCCAATCCCTACTCATGGGCCTAGTGAATCGGTTTGGCATACAGCAGGTGAGCCTATCCAATTCAACCTACAAATTAGCAGCATAGATGTTGACATTGCGGAGGTTGGCTCATGAATGAGAAACTTGTCCGTGATAATTCAGGNGCTAGCACAGAACTAGGCTACATATTCACATTTATGCTAGGAGTTATTTTCTTATCATTGTTCAGTGTTTGGGCATTTGGTCTAGAAACATCAACTAGAGAAAGGTGGAATAGCACTGCTGTCGATGTAAACATGGCCGACATAGCAGGTGCTGTAGAAAGGGCTGATGCTGCTAGTCGTGAAGATCCGAATTGCAAGTACGCCGAGGTTGTCGAATGGAGGCTTACCGAGGCAGATGAATCTCTGTTTACATTATCTCTAGATGATGAAGGGTTGCATTTAGACCATACAGAGAATGCATTAGATCGTGACGTGCTCATCTCAGGAGTAGGTGCTGGAAACTATGATGGGACAATGACTTTAGCAGGCACTACAAGTATCTGGATTGTGTATGAAGATGGTCTAACTTACATTACAAAAGAAAAACCGTATTTCTGATTAACGACCCATGACTGCGGTGTGAACCATCATTTGGACTTCTCTCATTCTAGTCTGAGCGCCTAATTCTCTGAATACGGACAGCGCCCTTTGGAGATACTCCATGCGCCTCTGTCTGTCAGGTGCAACTCCTCCCAATCTAGCCAATAGTTCCCCGATTTGCATTCTCAAATCATTTGCCTCTGAAATGACTAATGCTTCTCTATACCTTTCTAAGGCATCTTCGATTCTACCGCTATCTTGGAGAACCTCTCCTAATAGAATAGATACCTCGACCAATGCAAGTGGGTCTCCCGCTTCGCCCATTGTATCAAGTGCCCCTGTGTAATGATGCAATGCTAAATCAGAATCACCTGTTTTGGCATAGAAACGGCCTAACACTGCTCTTGCTCTAGCGTGTAATATTGAATCCTCTATGTCGATTGTTCTCTCGTATGAAGATAAAGCGTGGTCTCTTGCCCTGTCTTGTTGACCAAGGTCTAGTAAAGCCCTTGCTAGAACAATTTGTGCAGGAATTAGGTCTGGGGAGTCGTTTGATGAAAGTATGCTCTCAACCTCAGAATATGCTTCAAGAGCTTTATCTTTCTCACCCTTTCTCCTGAGTATGTATCCCATATTATTGTATGACCTTGCAGCACCTAATGCATTATTCATAGTAATGAATAATTCTAATGCTTTAGAATGCATTTCGATACTTGATTCTGAATCCCCTCTCTTCAAGGCAATGTCTGCTAAATTTGAAAGAATATCTGCAATAATGTCATTTAATCCTGCTTTTTCTGCTAGAGGTTTTGCACTGTTGAATGCTTCTTCTGCCTCATCAAATCTTCCTAGCAAAGAAAGCACTTCTCCTCTTAATCGGTCTACCTTGCATGCATCTTCAGGCTTTATTGATTCTAATTCTATTGCTGCAAGCAAATGTAACAATTCAATATGCCCTTCCTTAACAAGATCTCTACCCCTTTCTGTAACAATTTCCACGGCATCTTCATGCCTAGATGAAGAAATGAGGTGATAGATTAATTCCATAGCGACTGAACTATTGTCGGTTTGTTTTTCGTACCATCCAACAGCTTTGTTATGCAATTCCTCTTTTGATTGGCTNTCAAGGCTTTGGAGTAAAAATTCTCTAATCAAATCATGCACATCATATGTATCAGAATCTGCTTGTCTTGCCAATCCAGATTCAACCAGTTGGTCAAGTTCATCAATACTAAGACCTTGAATTGTTATAGCATCCAATGGGATGGGTTCTCTATACACTGATAGCGCCCCCAATAACCTCTTTTGCTCTCCCGATAATTTTGAAAATATTTCAATATTGACATAATTTTCCAAGGTTTCATGAAACGCACCTGCTGATGCCCCCCGATTAATCAATTCCAGAATTAATGGGTGGCCTCTGCTAAGAGAGTGTATGTACAGCAGTTTATCTTGATCCAAATTATCAAATGCTGTTAATAGAGACCTTGTTGATTCTTGGTCTAGCCCTTCTAATGGCAACACCAATGAGACAATTTTNCCTTCTGCATCTTTTAGGGGTACAACTTCCTTGAAGGAACGAGAAAATAGTACTAATCCAACCTCTCCTTCATATTCAATCAATCCTCTTGAGAGTGCTTGTATTGTTTGATGTAGTGAGATATCGCTGACCTTATGGTAGTCATCGATCACAATCAATGCTGGAGAGTTAGACAAGGCATCTAGAATCAATCTAGCAGCATCTGCTGGTTGTGGAACTGGTGTTGCAGAGATATAATCTGCCAACATTGAATCTCCAATACCTGATAACCAGTCTGCTATCGCTTCAAAAAATGCCCTGCTGCCATCCCAATCTTGACATCTGTGATAAAGCAGATTACGTTGATGTGTAAATGATTCAATCACCTTAGCAGCCATTGTAGTTTTACCAATTCCTGCTATACCTGGAACCATAAGTGTTGTAGGCCTTGCCTCAATCAAATTAACCATGTTTTCCAATTCTTTTGACCTGCCATAAAAATGACGAATTCGAGGCAAATCACTAAGACTTGAGACTAATTGTTTTTCTACGTGTTTGGATAAATCTCTTTCTACTAGATCGGATGATAGAGATCTCACATCTAGAACCGAATTATCGTTTAGATATCGAATTACATCAACTGGTCTCATGGAGAATGGCAACTTATCCTGAATTTCACCCAGTGTAGATGAAATTGTTTGCCCGCCTGGAAGGATGGCTCTTAGTTGGAATTCTCTCAACCTTTTCCATGTCTCATCTGCGAGAGAGATTCCTGATTCTGTGAGGAAGTATGCTTTCCTCTTTCGGCTAACGCCTTGAACGTGTGCCTGTCTCTCAACCAACAACCCTTGGTCTTTCAACCCTGCAATCGCTCTTGGAACATTAGACCTTGCAATAGCCACTGCATTTGCTATTCCCATTTGAGATAAAGCAAATGGAACTTCAACAGAATTTATGAAATCTGAAAAATCAGACAAATGTAACAAGATACGCTCTTGCACACCAGGCTTAGGTCCAGAAACCATAATCACATCTCCAAATATCCAACTCAATCACTGTTGAGGAGGTCGGTAATTTGGATCGGCAACCCATTGATTGGATGCTGCATCCCAAATCCATCCCGGATGTTGAGGTTGAGAAACTGGTACTGGAGCGGGAGCTGCTGCTGGAGTTGATTGTGCAGTTTCTGCCGCTTTTGCTTTAGCCCATGCATATGGNTCTTCTGCNTTCAGTGCTTCTTCATCTACTTCATCTTCGTCTTCAAATTCTTCNAACTCAACAAAGAAGTAAGCCCCAACTCCTGCCAAGACAATTAATGCTACAATCACAAGCAAAATTATCATCCATGTCGCTANACCACTCGATCCAGGATCACCAGATTGGAGTGATATTTCCAAATCATCATCAAACCCTATTGTTTGAGAATCACTCTGAACGAAGAATATCTGGTAGTTTCCGTCGTCACCAAGTTGTGATTCTGATATTTCCATTTTCCAAGTTCCGTCTGCTTTGACAGTTGTTGTGTTTATGTAAATTTCACCTTTTAATTTCTTTGCAGTTACCTGAGAATATGGCAATCCTGTTCCTTTGAAGACTGCTGAGTCGTCAGATACTACAGCACCTGAATCTTCTCTTTGAGCACTAAATTTGACNCCNTTAACAATGAAATCTACTTGATATGAGAAAGCCGCAGAGCCATGTATATCTCTTGCTTCAACCATTACATCAATCAATGACCATTCAGCGATATTTGATGAGGTTGTATACATAGAATTCATTGGGTTGTATGTTAATACTCCATCTGGGGAGATAACAATGTGCGAAAAGTAATCATCGTCATCAACTGTCGATGGGTCATCGAAAATGTACCAAACAAAGTGCTGGGATGAAGGTCCTATTCCGTCAGAATCATTGAAGAAAGAAAGTAAATCGATTTGAGCACCGTCACCACATCTCTCGAAACTTGATGATAATTCATCACAGAAAATAGTCAGGGTAGAAGGCCAGTTATCTTCATTTAAGAACTCAGGAGCAACATTGTCTGCAGCCGCTGGGTTGTCAATAATTATTCTAACAGTTTGAACATTAGAGTAGTCTATTCCATCATATGCTTTGACTTTCAACTCATATTGCTGGTCGTGAATTAGGTTACTTGTATCCCAGTAAGTCGCCCATGCACCATTAGATGCGAATTGCGTTATTGGATCTGGACCGTTGTTTAATTCAATACCACTTGCCAAATCAATAACTGTAATTTCCAACCTTGTTACTTGACCATCGTTATCTCTTGCAACACCACTAATCAGAGTCTCTTCATCGGCTCTGACGGTTTCCATTGGCAATGGGTCACTAATTTGGACAATAGGAATTCTGTTGTCGTTGTCAATTGTAATAGTTACTTCTTCGGGAGTACAAACATCAATTGTTTCTCTACAATAGTTAGAATCACTCGCCCAAACTTTGAATGTATATTCTCCGCTAGGTAGAGAGGAGAAATTCCAAGAATCAGACCATGACGTTGAGCCTCCACTTTCAGCTGCATAATTAGCAGAATAATTATTTGGACCGATTACAGAGAACCATATGTCTTGTATGTCACTTCCTTGAACACCTTGATAATTATCAGATGCAGTTCCGCTGAACATTACCTCTTGACCGTCATGATTTGACCCGTCAAGTGGTGTATCGAGATTTACAGATGGAGGATTTATATTTAGTTTGAATATTCTAGTTATCATAATAGATTCTTCTAGACCATCATAAGATCTTACTCTAAATGTTACATCATCTTCGAAGTGATTTGACATATCCCACTCGAAAGACCAAGTTTTGAATGGCCAATTTGTCATGGTGACTTCTCCGTTTGCACCTGATGTATCGGTTGCAAGATACCAATCTTGGCTTCCATGTGGTTGAATTTCAACTTTCTTAATTTCCCCAAATTGACTAGAGTATGAATCGTAGTCGCTGAAATATGGACCCTCAAGTCCGTCATATGCTGAACCACTCAAGACAATATTTCGGGCGAATGATGTTCCGTCGTCTTGTGATACTTGAACTGAAGGCGCCATATTCGCCAAATGGATTACTTCGTCTACCATTCCAGATAACTCAAAATCATGTTCTGAAGTTCCTTTTCCGAATTTCATTGCCTCTACCGTATAACTTGGCATCTCTCTGCCGCCAGATTGGCAATCTGAATCTGCTCCATCCCGTTGTGAGTCACCATCGTTATCGATATAATCACCACAGGAATCTTCNCCTGGATCAGTNGCAATGTGATTCCAGTTTGTATCNATATGGAAATTAGANGGCAATGATATCTCTGGCGTATAGCCAAATTCATCAGTTGTTAGATTGTAAAGTGACCTACCTGCAGCATCCTTAATTTTCACTGTTGCTTCGGAAACTTGAGAGTTATCAGCCTTGACTTGGTATCTAACCAATTCTGCTTGCTCTACTTGTACACCCCATGCAGTATTCTGGTTTTGGATGTGAATCTTAGACCTATCAAGATTTTGCACATCAGCAAATGTAAATGTTGTCGCATTAGATTTCAATTCCATTGATAGAGGCATATCTCTTGGAGGCCAATCTGCAGTCATTGGAACTAATAGACACTCAGATATGTCTGTATCACATTCTGCACCTTCCCAAGCTAATTGGACAGGATACATGGTNTTGTTACCTGGGTCAGGTACAACTTCACTTTGAATTGAAACTCTTGATTCTGTTACATTGTAGACTTGACTTGCTCCAGTGTATGTATTGCCGTTAAAGTAAGCAATTGAACCGTATTTGTTGCCATAATTGTCATCGAACTGAGATATATTCGCAGCGAATGCGCCTGCTGTAGAGATAGTGTTTCCTTGAGCATTAACGATTCCACCTTTAATTCGGAATCCATCTCCGTTACTGTTTGTTACAGTATTTCCGATGAAAGAACCTGAAGCCATGAAAACGTGGAATGCAGGACAAGGGAAGTCTCCACCATACATATAATCTGAATTACAGGTTCCTGAATTGTTTGAGACTTGGTTATTTGCGAAATAGATTCTTGCCTTTGAAGGACTAGGAACGTTCCATCCCTGGTCTCTGTAGTGATATTCACCTATCAAAACGGGTTCTTTTCCTGTATCCATTATTGTGTTATTCTCTGCAGATACATCTGCCTCTCCATAAATCCAGAAACCATTCCATCCACCAATTGGCCCAATTGTGTTATCATTAGCAGTAACAAATGATGACCTTATGTTGAATCCTGATCCTTCAGCTGCACCAGAAATCGTATTTTTATTTGCTACAACTATAGCCTCATCATATGCAGTGATACCAGCGCCTTCTTCGGTTGTAATTTGATTGTCTTCAATATAGAAAGTGTATGACGTTGTTCCAGTCGTAAGGTGATTATTTGTATCGACCGCGTTACATTTGATGTTCATAGTTGAATTAGTCAGATATCCTGATGATGACCTCAAGAAAGCACCATATGAGTTTTGAGTGACATCTATTTTATCCATTCTAACGAAGGAATCCTCCATGTATATTGCTGACCTTCCGCCACCTTGGGCGCCGCAATCCGCATCATTACCTGTGAATGCAGAATCAAGAATCTGCATTACTACCAATCCTGCGCCGGCGCCATATGCCTGAATTGCTGCCCCTTGGTAACCTTCTTCGTCAACNCCAACGGTAAATGTACCATCAGATAGCGTAGGGGATGCTCCATTAATCGCCAGAACATTTGTTGTGTTTATGTCTGTAAAACTTGGATTTGTTATTGATAGGGATGCTCCATCTAATATCAAAGCGCCATATTTGACGTTACCTTGTCCCGTTATGTCAATGGGAATACCATAAGCACCGTCTAATACAATGAAATTCATCTTTGTCGCTGCTTGGTCAATTGTTGAATCTATGTAAATTCCTTCTCCGCACGACAAATCAGGATTCCAGATACCTGTCACATAGCATCTACCTGTTTGATTGCTTGCAGGCGCATCTGCCCAAATAAATCTAATTGGTGAACCTGTACTTGCTTGACTAGCGCCGCAAGATGAGTCTCCGGCACAGATTGAACCTTGTATGTTGATGTTACTTCCTGCTGGCATTTGGATTGTTGTGCCTGCGTTTATGATCAACTTAGCACCACCTGCAACTAAGATATCACCATCCAAATTATGGCCACCTGTCCAGGTTTCTGTTCCTGTGATGGTACCAGATTTCGTTTCGTTAATTGCAGTAACAGGTGTTACTGTTGTTGCCATTGCTACGAATAGAGATAANAAGAAGATACTCACTATTCCAATGCTCTTTGTCCTCTGACTTGAATTCGACATAACATCGCCTCTAAACATTCGGAATGACAACTCCAACTTAACACATTGGTATAGATTTCAATTGAAAAATATCAAAATCGCCTAAAAGTATCATATTTTTATTTAGTAAAAAATAACATAATATCAATAATCGAAAATAATATCAAAATGGAAATTTGAAGCATATGTGGCGCAATGCCTCGTTTATCTGTTTAACAAACAACTTTTGATTTTATTTCTTTAAGCCAATCCTCACCGTTTATTGAGCCGTATCCCCATTTATTGTCGTGAGAAATTCCCTCGGCTAATGGTNTAGATGAATTCATTAATGCGTATTTTACTTCGATTATGCAATCGATATTTTTCTGTTTAAGATCGGGTTGTGATTCTAAGATAAGTGCTAAGATNCCGCTTACTAATGCGGNAGAGTCACTAGTTCCTGTTGATGANTAATATTGNCGATNTTCACCNGTAGAGATTATACTCACNCCNGGNGCTATAATTTCTGGCTTTAGATTNGGATTCATCCTATCATTTCCATCGAAATCAAGAGGCTCACCCATTGACGAGCCCTTCCAGACGCTTCCTCCTTTCATGGATGCTCCAACAGTAATGACCTCTGCGACATTTGAAGGAGTTGAGACTCTACCGTCGTCATCACTACCTCCGTCATTACCAGCAGCAGCTACAACAAACACACCTTTGCTTAAGGCAACCTTTACTGCATTTACGGTTGGACCATTGCGTGGTGTATCGGGATCATTGATTCCTCCGAGTGATAATGAAATTATATCCGCATCGAAACTAGCCCAACACCATTCAATTGCATTGGCAACAATTTGCTCGTCTCCAGTGTTACCTCCATTACCGTCATCTCCCAATGCAGCTGCCATACCTAGAGTGACACCCGGTGCTGCTCCAAGGATATGACCATCCGCAGCAACTATTCCAGCCATCATTGTACCATGAGCCAAAGAACCCCTATCGATAGGCTGACTTGACCCTGTTGAAAAGTCCCTAAATACAAGGTTTAAATCTTCAAAATCAGGATGAGAAGCGTCTATTCCTGTGTCAACCATGCAAAGTCGTACGCCGTCTCCTGTAAGTCCATTATCTTGTAAATCCCTTACTCCTGACTCTTCATATGCCCATTCTGAATCTGGCGGAGGTATTTCCAACCAAAATAATTCAGACTTTGCTAATGCCCAAAAAATTACTACTAAAACTAAAAAAATTCCAAAATTTGCTAGTTTCCTCTTGTTCCTTCTGGTAGAGGAATATGTCTGGACTGGCATCGGTGCCCAACCGATTACTTCACTCCTCCAACCTTCTTGGTGTCCTGATGTTGATGGATCAACCGCAGAAACAATCCTGTAATCTGTGGGCTCGGGTACGAAGTCAACTCCCCTGAGTTGTTCATCGTCCCCCCACATACCAAAACATTAGAGTCCATACTATTGAAGATATGTCTCCAACTACGGCCAGCAACATCAGTTGAACTGAATTATAACTTCGCCATCAGAATCTACTGGAAGAACCCTTTCTTGCAGCCTTGTAACCACCATACAATACCAAAATTGTTAGTGCAAGGATTACAAACTGAAGCCATGGTGATTCTTCACTATCAGCAGCGTTTGAAAACTTCCTTGAGAATTCCACAGGCTCAACTTCGGAATCAAGAGGGATGTCATCCTGCACATCAATCCTGACTTTTAAGTAAGCAGTTCCAGGAGGTAGATCAGAGTATGGGAACTCTGCAAATACAGTTTCTTGTGCTGGAATCTGTATGGTGTCCTGTTGCACAGGATAGTCTGTGTCTTCCTGTGCTGATTCAAGATAGACGATTACGTCACCTGTTCCTAAGAATCCTTGATTCTCAATTGGCACTCTAAATATACCGTCTTCATTTGCTAACGCATCAGCATTGAAAGGCAATATGCCGTTATCTATGATAACCAGTTTCGCTACAGCGATCATTACATCGGTTGAGACTGTTTGGGCGTCGAAACTACCTTCGCTGTTAGCTTCGAAGTCAACTTTACATTCATCAATGGTTGAGTTTGTAGGAGCAAAGACAGTGAAGGATTGACTTCTATCGTTCTTTGCTGCGACAGTTATGTTAGACAACTTTGGAGTTACATCCCAACCAGCCTCTACACATGATTCAGAAATCGATGACGTCAGAGAAACTGTATCGTCACCATTTCCTAAGTTATCGACGCTTACGGTTATAATCACCGTTTTTCCATCAGCGATACCAATGGATTCTGGCGCACCATCTAGCGATATATTGTAGACTTGAGGGATTCTAACAGTTACTGCTTGTTCGCTGATTCCACCCTCTGCTTCAAATCTAAACTTAACAGTATGACCATCGTCATATGTAATCGATTGGTTTTGTAATGGAAGAGTGATTCTGACATCCACAATGGTCGTTAGAACCTGATTTACATCAGAGTTATTTTGTCCAATTCCCATAGTGATGTTGGCTCTGTCAGTCCAGTTACCTTCTGAGTCCTTGAATTCAATTATCCAGAATTCTGAATCTTGAGTCAAGTCCAATGAACCTGTGGCTGAGAATATGTCTTCCAATTCTGTACCATCGTAAGTTAGTTCAAGAGATAATTCAATCACTTCATAATCACCAGAATCTGTCTCTATTGCAGTCATCTCTGTTAGATTGCCAGGTGTATATGTTGCATTTTCATTGATTGATAATACCTTGAGAAGCAGGTCTGAGTCTACTTTCTTCGTAAACACCATCTCTTTTTCTAGAGCAGTATCTTGGTCAATATCTACTAGAATTCCAGCTGAGTAAGGCATTGTTAGATTCAATTCGTGTTGTGTAGTTTCGAATTCGCTTTCTAAATCTACACAAGAGTCTGAACCTTCACAAGAAGGCAATACAACATTGACCTCTCCATCTACGTCAAAGGTAGCATCCCATTCAATTCCATTCCCGATTGAGATTGTAACTGACACGTCTTCATCCAGGTCACCAGCAGTCAATACTGCGTTGGTAATGTCAGTCCATGAACTTGTTAATACTAGTCTTCCACCCTTTCTCATTTCTAAGTCAAGGCTTGCACCTTCTTGAACGGATGCTTCTAATAGACCAACAGCAATTCCTCCACCATTGTCGTCGGAATCTGTTCCTTCAACATATACAATCCAGTTACCTGGCATTATGCTGTCAGACCATGTCAAAATCTCATTTTCATAAACAACGTTTGACACAACCACTGGATCCCTGATTATTCCTGATGCAGGATAAAGAACAACTGTTGCTCCGTCCAATCTCATGGATGTAGGTACACTATCTGTGACGTTTCCAGAAACAGAAACTAAACCTGCAGTTAATTCGAAATCTTTACTCTCGTGGGTATCGTTTACCACATAGAATGTTGAATTTTCGTCTGAGTATGTCACTGAATCAAACCCTGCCTTCTCGGCAAAGACAGTGTAATCTTGACGTATTGGTGCAAATACTTTCCACACACCTTCATTATCGGTTTGCAGAGTCTCACTAAATCCAGATGTACTTGTAACGCTTACACTGACATTTTCCACACCTTCACCAAGTGATGGTTTGTCATCATCGTTTAAGTCCCAGAATATTTTTCCACCAATTAACACATTCTTGTCTACCTCGACAACTCCGGCATCCCAGACACCGTTGATGATTGCTGAATTGTAAACTCCTTCTTCAAGTATCCATTGCTCTAGGTTTTCAGTTCTGTCGAGAGACAGTGTCCAACTACCCGGCATCAATACTTCGGATATGTTTCCAAAGTTATCGGATGGCCCGAGGCTTACATTGCCCAAACCATCATTGCTTACTGCGATTATTCTGGTAGATGTTATGTTTACACCAGTCAACTTTTCTTGTAACTGCATTGTTACTTCCATTGCTGTCTGTGTTTGCCAGCTAATGTCGTAAACCGCACCATTGAGATCTAGAACCCCTCTGTATATCTCGGTTACATTACTGTCTTCTGCAGTAAAATCTGCGATTTCAACATACCAGAATCCACCAGGCACGTATTTAGCAAATGTGCCATTCTCATCAGTGGTTAGTGGATGGAAATCATCTCCAGCTTCATTACGAAGCCACACCGTTGCGTTGTCTAATGGTAGTCCGCTTTCAGAAGTTACATTTCCTGTAATTAGATATTCAGGTATCAGAGGTATCTCAACTGGATCACCTGATGGACCGAGTCCAAGATTCAAGTTAGGTAGTAAGTCTGAGCCACTGTAGTAGTCACTAGCATTGGCATCACGTGGGTCATCAGGTGACATTTCAATTAGATATTGTCCAACAGACAAATCAACCGTAACTTCTCCAGTCGCAACATCATAATCATCTGGGCTAACAGTTACATTTATTCCAATACTGTTCATTGCGATAATATCGAACCCAGGGCTGACAGATGTTCCATTTTCCCATGTTCCGTCCTCAGTATCTAGGAATATCCTGAAAGTAACTGAAACGTTAGCAGGGTTCGCAACCAATTCGATTTGTTCCATACTAAAGTTGGAAGTTGTATGAGTAACAGCTTCGACATTCATTAGTTCATTAGATACAGTGTAAGTCCAATTACCCATATTTAGATTGAAGGAGAATACTCCGCCGCTATCAAGTTGAGACCTGTATTCCAAGCCTTGTTCATTAGTTGCTATTACTTCAACACCTTGTGAACCAACGATATCGTTGCTCCAAGAAACACCAGTGCCATTTTCGCCACTGTCTCTCAAGTACACAGTTCCTGAAACAAAGCCCGTGTTCATCAGATAGATGTTTGTATCAGTAATCTGGGAGGCATTATTCACAAGCATACCGCCAGTGTATGTGTTAGAACCAGCAAACTGTTCTGTAGTTATGTGGAACACTAAGTTTTCTGGTAGTCTAAGAGAATAATTTCCGTCAAAAGATGTAATAGATTCTAATGTAATTGCACCTGATCTTGCTTGAACCCTAACATTGGATGCTGTGTCAAACAGACCAGATTGATTGGAATCCATCATTTCAGTTGTTGAATTGAAAACACCCTCGTTTAGGAGTGACTGACCTTCTAATGTTACAGAGTAAACTGTTCCATTTAGCCAAACACTGACTGCGTATGTTAGATTCAGAACTAAGTCATCAGAATCAATGTCGAATTCATTCCACAATACGTAATTTTCGTCACTTTCGTCAGAAACAATCCAACTTCCCGGATATAATTCCACGGAAACTACGCCATTTTCATCTGAAACTGCAGTTTCTACTATCGGTTGCAAATCTGTACTCTCTGAATTGGTAAAGGTCAAAGTTCTATTTGCTAAATCCAAATCAGACTGACCCGCATCAAGATTTACTATCATGTCATACTTAATTGGAATAAACATGTTCAAACTAATATTTTCTGAGTCTTGATAGATTGTAAAGTTTGAAGACATTTCATAAAAGCCATCACCGTCAATGTCAACTCTCCATTGATAATCACCTGATGCAATTGGACCGTAACTAAAGTTACCATCTTCATCAGTAGGTATCTCTGCAATAGGAACATCTTCATCAATGTCGAAATCTAATAGTTCGATAGTCTGATTTGCCAAAGGTTCTGGCAAGTTGCCATTCATCGGTTCTTGTAACAGAGTGTCTGCAAATATCGAACCAGGTAATTTCATATCTAAATTGTTAGATGCTGTCAGACCTACTTCAACTGGATCTGGAAGAAGAATTTCTTTACCGTTTGGCATCATAGCAATCATGTTGTATGTACCTGGTAAGATACCTGTCTTGTAGAAAGAACCAGGGGCGACCATTGGCCCGGAGAATGTACCTTCTCCAATGAACAGACCTGTTCCGTTAGCATTTCCGATTCCTTCGAACAATCCGGTTCCTTCGAAAGTTTCAGCATCTAAGTATTTCACAACTGTTACTTGACCATCTGCAGTCATTCTTCCTGTAGCATTTATTTCTCCCATGAAGTAGTATGTATCGACATCAGTTGTAAGACAAATAATGTGCGTAGAAGTTACTGTTTGATTTTCTCCTGTTTCATCTTCAATTGTCTCATTAAATGATGGAAGTTCAGGAACGACTGATTCGTTGTCATATTCACAATCAGGAATAGTGTGTTCATAATCGATTGAGGTTGCTACAATAGTACCCGCTCCCGTGAACTGAGCACTCGCTGTATATGTTCTACCATCATCGACAGTTCTTGTGAAATTACCTGTGAATCCTCTAACGATTCCAGGATTTCCTTGAGTATTGAATGTTCCGTTTTCAATAAATGTTACTTCTCCGCTTCCTTGAACGATTCTGGTATCTCCTTCATCGGTTGTGAACGAACCACTGGAAGTTGTTAGAGTGTAATTTCCTGTCATATCCCAGATGTTTTTCAACACGAAGTCAATACCGTCAAGTGCATCTCCTTCGAAGGATTCGTTTCCGGTCCATGTAACTGTTCCTGAGATTCCACTAGAATCAATTGCGATGTTGAATGTTTCATCGAAACTCTGTAGTCGGTCAGCTTGCTGTCCTGTAATGTTGTGAGCAATTTCACCCATCCAAGTCATGTTTGCTACTTTTCCAAGTAATGCTGTGAGTAGGTTAGTTTCACGATCGACGTTGGTTTCTATTGTTAAGTCTTCCAATCCTTCTACATACTCATTCTGCAGGAACGCATCCTTAGCATTAGTGTCACTAAATTCTCCAGCATATGCTGATGCTCTAATTTTACCAGCAGGGGCAGTGAAGCACCAATTGCCGTCTTCATCTGTGTCTGTGTATCCTATTGGTATCCAATAAGTTGTACTATCTCGGTCAGTTTCATCTTCACCAGAGTATGCGTCACGCTCCAATAGTATTCTGACATCTGAAAGTGGCTGTCCGTTATCCGACATTGTGACTTGGCCACAAACCTCAGCGCCAGCATAGTACTTCATTACCTTGACCAGTGTATTTGAATCGAACAAATCATTGTTCTTATCTGCTTCAGATACATTGGACTCATCTACATCATACCAATTTGCAATAACCATGTGGTTCATCATAGCCCCAGGTAGTGGGAACCCGTTTGTTAGAATCGAGTTAGGAGTACCGGATTGACGCCAGTGTTGCCCTGGCTGCTCGGTTGATGCAAACCCAAGACTTGGAGCACCATATCCTACGTAGGTTCTAGCCATCATAGTGTCAAAGAAAGCAGATTTGTGATCTACTCTTACATCAACCAGTTCAAGAGGATCGAAATCCTGACCTGCCTGTTGGTTCAAAATGTCCTTAGTCATTTCATCATCAAATTCTTCTCTTGTCATCTCATCATTGAACTGACCACGTGAAGTCATGTAGACTTCATCCATGAAGGTATTGAAATCCTGTCCGGACAGGATTGACACAGGTGCGAAGATTCCGGTTGGATTTCCTCCACTGTAATCAGAATTGTAACTGCCACCACGAGGATACAGTTTTGCATCAACTGCCAAATATCTGATCTCATGGTCTCTTGTAATTGTATCACCAGGTGCACCTTCGTAATCTTGTACGGTGTAAACTGCATTGTTAGATAAATCTGCAAACATTGTATGTAGTTCCTCAGGTTCTAGTGAATGTGTTAGCAACTGTGTGAGCAGAGCAATTCTTGCGTTAGTTCTGTGGATACCTGTGCTTACTGAATCATATTCTTCTATCAAGTCCGAAGTGTACCAATAATCGCCCACAATGTAGTGAGTTGTTTTCTCTTTGGTGTCAGCAGAAGACCTTGAATTTGTATTCATTACATCTTCTGCATTTTCGAAATTATTGTAAGCATCGCCGCTGCATGTGTCTATATCTCCTTCTTCGGAAATACAAGGAATGATGACACCTTCTTCGTATACCTTGTAGGTCATTGGCCCATCTATGTTAGGCATTCCATTAACGATGTTTCTTCCTTGAGCTATTACAACATCGTTATTGACGTGAGTTATTTCAAACAATCTTTCAACAACATCATCCGAATCCATGTTCGTTTGAATCTTAACAAATTCAGCAACTTGTGCATCTGAAAGATACTTACCTAGTGTTTGCATAAAGGACGATGTATGTTGCCTGGAATCAGTTTTGTAGTCATTGTAAGACAAATCTGCTTCTGAAAGTCTCCAGATGAACATAGCTGTAAGATCTTCTTGGCTTCTTGACAGAAGCATATTTCCTGCAGCAGGTATTCCTGACTGGAAGTTGTCAGCAACAGATGGGTGGTCTCCAGTTTCTAAGGCTTGGAAACCGTAATCCCACCAGGATACAAATGCTGGCTTGTTTGAATATTTCATCATACACAGTCCTTTGCTGCTGTCCCAATCTCCCGAAACATCATTACAAGCGGACTTACTTTCAACACCGACATGGAATACATCTTGATTGGATAGCCAATCATATGCTCTATTCCACCCACCGTCATTGAAACCTGAACCGAACGAACCAAGATACCATCGATCAGGGAAATCTGGGTCATAAGGGTCGTAATCTGCATCGTCTAGGATAGAGAAGCCAAAGTCGTTCCATCGCAAAATATCTGGAGCAATGTTGTAGATTGTATTATCCAAGTCTGCTTCATCTTGTGGACCCATAGCGGCGTCCAATCCATAAGTTGCATGTTGTGAGAATATTAGCATCAAAACTAGGCCGATTGCGCTAAATTGAGGAGTTTTCCAGAATGCCTTTCTAGCATTTGTAATTCTTTCACCAGGAGTTCTTATTCCCATTCTTCTCCATTTCTTTGCCATTTCGCCTGCGCCACTTGCTCGCCACAATCCTGTGATACCCCAGGCACCCATTACAGCCATAGCAGGAGCAGCATTGAACAGGAATCTACCTGCTGACCATGCCATGTACGAAGCGACTAGAACCCACATTCCTAAGATAAGATGTGTCTGATTCTTCTTTACTACACCGTCCCAGAGGGCGATGAATCCCATTACAATCGCAATTACGAACACAATTGGTCCGAATGACGCGAATAACTGGCCTCTACTTGGAGCGCTTGCTTCAGCAATTGTTCCGAATATCTTGTTCTTTGTGAAATATCCAGAACCTGTAGTCAGCACTTCCCACGCATTAGAAATGTCCGCAAGTTGTAACAGATACAGAACAACACCAAACACGATTCCACCTGTGAAAAGAGATCCTAGAACCAGTAACCACGGTTTGTCACGGAATCCTGTTGTAATCCACGCTATTGCTAATGTGAATATTGCTATGAAAACGAGAGGTTGCAAACCGGTTGAATTCCATACTAGGTTCAATTGTGGATGAGCGTAGAATGGAATTGTCATAACAAAAATGGTTGCTAGTAACAAAATATTGATTGTTGAAATTGTTGTGCTGTCTTTCTTTCTCAGCATGTTCATTGCTACTTGAACAACATAAGCCAAGAATATGATTGCAGGTCCATAAACGAAACCTTTCCAACCAAGAGCAACAATACCGAAACATACACCTGCCGCAATTGCATTGAGTGTAGCTGTTCGCTTTTCTTTCATGACAGCGGCAAATGCGTTGTAAATACCGGATGGCCACGCATTGGTCTGGCGTGAAAGCCTTTCATCTCCGCCATGCTTGATTGCTCTGAGATAGAACATGAAAGCAGCGGTTAAGAATAGCAGTACGAAAGAATCGTGGTCAGCCATACCCCATGTTGATTTTTGTACGTGCGTTGGCATGAAAGCGATTAGCCACGCAGCCAATACACCTGCGCCCTTGCCAAAGTGATCCTTTGCAATTCCCGCCATAGGGAATACGATTAGAGCACCATAGATTGCAGGAAGTGCAAGCATGGAAAACCAAACTGCATCATCTGAATTCATTCCAAGATTTGTTAGCATCATGGCACCAATCGCCATTGACCATGAGAACAACGGAGGTCGAGGGTTGATTCCTCCAACAGGATAATTTCTGTCAGCGTCCCAAATCAAGTGAGCGTTTTCAGCGATAACATAGTCAACAACTCTCTTCATGTACCAAGGGTCAGAACCACCTGTTAGGTCCCATGACCCCAATGCTGAGGAGTTCATCGACGGTACGAAATACCATTGTACTCTAATTGCAAGTCCTGTTAGGAATGCCATGAAAATCATGATTCCAGCCCAGTGATTAGACCAGAATACTCTGGCTTGACTCGGTTGGTGTAATTCTCTATTTTTCCATCCACCGTATTGTTCGTGAGTAGCAAACCAGTAAATCATAACACCGATGAAGAATGTTATTCCAAACCATATCCATACAGCCCATGAACCGTCTAGTCTGTCGCTTGTCCAGTGATTGGTCTCGTATAGAGAGGATACTATGTACAAAGCCCACATTGAACCAATGAAGAGGGCTCGAGTGTACCATTTCTCAGCAGCCATCCAAGCACAAGTTAGTGCTACGACTCCAGTTAATGCTGCTGGCCAAAATCCGATATATCCGTGATATCCTTCCAGTCCAGCAACTCCCAAGACGTTTAGGTCACTCAATGTTCCAAAGTAGTACAATGTCACAATGTGGGTTAATGCCCAAACACCTAGAGCGATTTGCAACGGAAGTGTAGCAATGTTGTAATTGCCTTCTACAGGCTTAATGTATCCGAACCACCCAACATCCGTTGCCGGAGTTAGAATTCCTCGAAGTAACACTGCTGCAAGCATTCCAAGGATTGTGAAAATAGACCAAATGCTGAAGAATACATATCCAATTGCTTCCTGCCATGCACCGTTTCTGGTATATTCCGTTCCGTCGAAGATGAGAATGTTGTCGTTAGTATCTGCATAATTGGCAGCAGCCACTACGGCTGTCCACAAACCAATCATACTGAAAACCAGGATAGTGTTCCACTCATGTCTTCCACTGTTGTCAAGTAGATAGCCACCAAACATAGTCACGAAGAAAATCAACGCAATGAAATTTGAGTCAACATATGATGCAACTACATTGGTCAACACAAGAGCGACGATCAATGTGGCGAGGGAAATTGTTGCAGCAGACATTGTGATGAGTTNTCTTTCACGTAGTACACGTGGAGCCATTGCCAAGATTGCACCAAGCGCAATCATAGCAAAGGGCTTAATTTCATCTGTTCCTAGAACTAAACCGAAATCTAGTCCACTATCCGCTAATAGAGCCAGAAGAATTGCAATAGGTGCAAGTAACCACCCAAACATAGCATCTGGAGCTCCAATTTTACTGTCGTTTTCTGTCGACATTGTCTTTTCCCTCTTTTTTTCTACGCAGCCTAAAGGCTGTAGCGTTGTGGCGACCAATGAGCCCTTTTTATGCGTTCCCTACGACCATTTCCACTGCAACTCTGACAGTGTTTTGAGAAATGGCGTACTGCGAGCATGTTTTTNAGTAATTATCACAGAGCCTTGTGACCGATATCTCGGCGATAGTGCGAGCCGGATAGTTCAATTTTGTCGATTATTGAATATGCGATATTTGCTGCTTCTTGAAGAGAGTCTCCTAACCCCGTACAAGAAAGTACTCTTCCACCGTTGGAAACAAGAACACCTTCGGAAATTTTCGTACCTGCATGATTTACCCAACCATNATCACTATCTTGCGGAATATTGTGGATTTGTCTACCTTTTTCAACAGCGCCAGGATAATTTTCTGCAGCAAGGACGACTGTAACAGCATGCTTGTCTGAAAACTCAACATTNACAGAACTCAATTGGTCATTNGCGGCTGNNTGGAGCATTTTACCTAAATCTGACTCGATTAGAGGAAGAGTGATTTGGCACTCTGGGTCACCAAACCTGACATTGAACTCAACGACATATGGGTCTCCTTTGTCATCGATCATCAGTCCGCAGTAAAGCACTCCACGGTACGGTACCTTTCTTGATGACAGATAATTGTGCATTGGCTCAACAATTCGTTCAACTGTTTTTTGATGAACAGATTGTGTATAAACAGGAGCTGGAGCATATGCACCCATACCTCCTGTATTCCTNCCCTTATCTCCTTCAAACTCTCTTTTATGATCTTGACTTGCAGGTAAGCAGACGTAACCACTGCCATCCATAACAACTAACATGCTTGCTTCTTNACCCGGAAGGAAATCTTCCAATAAAACACTACCATCCGTGCTTATGGATTGTTTAATGAACTCCTCAGCCTCTGAACGATCTTCGGTTACCACTACGCCTTTTCCACCAGCAAGAACATCTCTTTTGATGACCCAGGGATTTCCAGAAAAGTCATCCAAAGCAGTAGCGATGTCACTGTCTTTGGATAGTACATGGAATTTTGCTGTGGGAACATTATTCGCCTCCATCACCTGTTTTGCATGTAACTTACTTCCTTCAAGCCTTGCTAGAGATGCAACTGGTCCAAANCAAGGAATATCCATTTTTGCAAGGAGGTCGGATAGCCCTTCACANAGAGGAGCTTCGGGGCCTGCCACAACAAAATCTACATCTAATTGGAATGCTAAATGTATGAGATCTGCAACTTCACTGAAATTATGATTTGTTGCAATTTTTGATGTCCCAGCATTTCCTGGAGCACAATGAATTTCTGAAACTGATTCACTTTGAGATAGGCCAATGCAAATGGCGTGTTCACGACCCCCGCCGCCTACAACCANAACTGATAATCCAGCCATATTGGTTCCATCTGAACCAAGCAAATAAGTCCATCTGAATGATTTTTCTTCCATTCAATTCAAAGGCCTAGTCAAACACAACCTGCGCATGGGCGAGTTCAATACCTTCGAATTGATGTTGTTCACACTTTGGATATATCTTCCTGGATTTTTAGTAAATACCTTCGCTATGATGTGGGGCAANTGGTTACCNAAAACCGGATATGGNCCATGGCCAATNGATGGTGGCCGTATGCATAAAGATGGCAACAGAATCCTAGGAGACGGTAAAACATGGAATGGATTGNTTGGNGGTTCANTTACAAGCGGTTTACTGTGTTGGTTGATGACAATGAGTCCTGAAAATTGGATTTTCATTTCTCCTGTTAAAGGTGCATCTGGATGGGCTGCAAGTGCATTCTTGTTAGGAACATTCCTTGGTTTCACCAGTTTGATTGGCGATTCAACAGGTTCATACTTCAANCGCAGAAAAGGAATGAAAAGAGAAGGTGATGTTTCTAGCAAAGCNCCACTATTAGACACACTTCCATTTGCAATCTCTGTATTCCTATTTGGTCAAATTTTCTTAGTTAATTCTGCNCATGGAGAGCGTGAATTGCTTATTCCTATGTTGTTATTGATTGTGATAACTCCTATTCTTCATAGGTCATTCAATCTTATTGGATACAAGATTGGATGGAAAGATGTGCCATATTGATGACTAAATATGGGGCAGTATTCATTTGCCTGTAGTATTAGCCCCTCTCATGCGAAGAGCAATTTTGCTGGCACTGATTATTTTGCTGACCCAACCATTAGCAAGTGCTACAGACATTACAGAAAACACCGATGAAAGTTCTAATGGAACTCTAGATGGAAATTATACCGTTAAAGACGGGGCGACATGGACAATTTCTGGACATTATATTATCGAGGAGGGAACCTCAATCACAGTTGAAGATGGAGCAACAATGGTTGTTTCGGGTTCAATGAATGCTTCAGCAACTCCACAATTAAATCTGGAAGGGACTGCAAATGTTTTGGTTCCAATTGGAAATTTAGGGGAATCGGGTCTGATGCGTATCTATTTTGCTGAAGAAGTGCTTTACGGAATAGATATCGAGATAAATGGAAATACAACAGAGAATTGGACAGGAACACAATATGATTGGACAGGAGATATGGATGTAGAAAACATCACTGTCAACATTACAACTAATCCGTTCCAAGTATCATCTATCAGCAGTATTACCCTCTCTCCAGATGGTGTAACTCCTGTTTCAAGAAGTCCAGAAGAATTATCTGGAACTGGTACATCAATTGTTATTCCAGATAGAAACAATGCTTGGAATATAGACGTTCAAGGAACTTTGATCATCACAGGATCGATTTTTGGCGCTGGAATTGTATGTCACGGAACATGCACTTTGAATGGTGCACAAATGACCAGCACAGGTCCGATTGAAGTATTTGGATCAATATCGGTAACTGATTCTTCATTATCAGGCGGAATTACTGATGAAGACATTATTGTTTGGGATGATGCTGGAATCGAATGGGTCAATTCAGTAGGCACAGGTGGGGACATAGACAACTGGGTGAATATCCTAACAACTAGNACAATAGGCGTCAAAAACGGTTACATCGTATTTTATGGATATGACATGGGATATAATTCAATAGACACTTCACCTCTTTCAGACAATAGTACATTTAGTCCTGAAAATATGGGTGATAATACCATAGAGATTGCGCCAAATGAAAGAGCTAGGATGGTACGCTGGCAAGATGGAAATGGTGTTTTGACTGAAGAGAGCGCAAGCGGCAAGTTAGTTCTATCAACTCCTTGGGGTGATTATGAAGAAGATATAGCAGATCTACCTAAAGTAAATCACTTCGATGTGGATTTGACATTACCTAAGTTGAATTTTGATAGTTTGATTGCTTCAGACGACGAAAATGATGTTGATATGAGATTAGGAGTAGATGCTACTGTCAGTAACAGTGGAAATGCTCCTGCGAATTTCCTAATAGATTGTGTTTCAAACGGAGTAGATGCAGATGTTGGTGTAACTGTTTATCATTCAATTGATGCAGGAGAAACAAAGAATATCGCAATGAATTGGGCTTCTGCCAAGGAAGGAGATTTAACACTTGAATGTACTATATTCGTGCCATATCATTTCGAGGGACACGAGGTAGTTACTTCCGGTACTGCTGAAAGTGGTATTGTAACCTGGGAATTCTCTGAAAGCAGCGAAAACCTAGTTGTTCCAATTGCTATAGGAATTGTACTAGCAGTTATGGCATACGTCGGATTTGTCGTGTATACTCAAAAGAAAAAGAGTGACGCTGCAGCGATTGAAGAAAAGGTTAGCCGAAATTTTGACGATTCAGAAGTTGGCACTATTGAATGAATTCAACATGCTACTGCCATTTGGTCAGTATCTCCGCTATTTGCTTCATTATCATCCCAATAAAATTGCAATTTAGATGATGAATCAGTAAAGGTATCGCCATGTTCATTTTCGATTGTAACTTCAAAGGTGTAACATCCATCATCATTGTAGAAATCACTTCTATCAAGATAATTTGATTGAGTACCAGGCATCATAACCCAGTCGAATGCAAACTCACCGATGCCGCCTACGACTCCTTCATCTGCTGTAATTGAACTGTAAGAATACCTTACCGTTGATCCTAGTTTAACATCCAATGAAACTGTCCAATCGGTAGCAATAGGTTGTGGACTTGTACCTGTAAAGGCACCGTTTTCATAATCATAAAATGAACAGGTTGCTGATCGTGATTCTATATTGGGGCATACAGGATTACCAATGCCAACAAGTAATTCGACAGTTATGCCATTG
>PBXF01000028.1:12932-18789 GCA_002727515.1 Methanobacteriota archaeon | reverse complement strand
TTACTGAATGATTCTGATGAAGAAGTGACAATAACTGTTCAAGTTACGATTTTCAAAGCGAATGCAAACTCTTCATAATCTGAATTCCCATTCCTTATTGGTTCGCAGGTTCAAATCCTGCCCCCCGCATTGAAATAATGTTGTCTTGCGAGCCTTTTTTCACAAACCGGTCTCGCCTAATCCTTGCAAAGCGTCCTTTTGAAATTCTGACAACTCAAGGACTTCCGGTAGGACAAATTCAAGGTCAATATCTTTGACTCTCTGTCTGTCTCCAACTTGTGAATATGGGGGGATTGTGATTTTGCCTTTGACACCTGATGGAAGTGTTACGGTGATTTTTCCTCCCAAAATCAATGTTGAATATGGAATTTCTACTTCTTTGATTATTCTGTCCCCGTCCCAATAACATCCTTCGCCTGGGTCGACTTTTATTTTTACAATCAGATCACCATTTCCGCCTTGAGGATGACCGTGGCCTTGACCACCGATTTTAATCTCTGAACCATTTTTTGAATTAGGCTTTACAGTGACTTTGAGGGTTCTCCTTTTTTTGTCAATACTTCCGTGAGTTCCCGGTATGAGCTGCGTATAGGTTATGTTGAACTGTCCACCATTTGCAGCATCTTCTTTGGATATTTCAAGCCAAGCATTCGCATTATGTCCTTTTTCTTGTTGCATAGGACGCCCTCTTTGTTGCTGAGGATTTCCGGCCATACTGCTTCTGCCGAACATCTGTGAAAGGATATCTTCCATTCCTCCCATTCCGCCAAAGCCGCCACCCCTTCCTTGAAATGGGTTGCCACCGGAGCCTGAAAAACCTCCAAACATCTGTTCCTGCTCAAATTTCCTTCTCGCCTCAGCATTTGATATTGAATCGTAAGCGGCTTGGACTTCTTTGAATTTAGTTTCAGCAGCGGCAGAACCTTCATTTCTATCGGGGTGAAATTGTCTAGCAAGTTTCCTGTATGCCTTTTTTATTTCAGCATCACTGGCACCCCGAGATACACCAAGAACCTGATAAGGGTCTCTGCCCGCCATGAACCTAACGAGAGGCAAGAGCCATTTGAACCACTCGTTAATTCGGAGTTTCTCATCCGTTTAGATTAAAAGAGGGTCATAAGTGGGCTGGATACCTTGAGGTGAAACCATGTCGGACGAAAATGAACAAACACGCACATTCGAAGATGTGGTCCAAGAAAAGCAGGATGCTATCGAAGCACAATTTCGAAAGATATCCCGTGGAAGTTGGGCTAGAATTATTCGAATGGCAAGAAAACCAACTCCTCAGGAGTTTAAACAAACAGCGATCATTTGTGGAATCGGCTTGTTTGTACTAGGATTTATCGGATTCGTAATGCTCGTTGTAATGGATAATTTCATTCCTTGGATTATTCACGACGTTTTCGAGATTTGAAATTGGAGGTATGAAGTATGACAGACGCATTTATCGCATTTGTACGCCACGAAGAAGAACTATTGTTACTCAAGAGGTCTGATTCTGATTCCGACTCACCAGCACTCTGGGATGGAGTATTCGGCATAGGCGACTCAGAAGAAGACGTAATCAACAGAGTTTCTGAATGCACGGGCATTCCAGTCGAAGATTTGGAATATGTGAGAAACGGACCAGCCATTGGTATTGATATGGGCAACAGACTGCAAGACATAGAACCGTGTTTGGTTGTTTCAACTAACAAGGAGATCACTCCCTCTGGTAGATATGTTGACCACACATGGGTTGACCCAGGTGAAATTCAGAATTACAATTGTGTGTTCGCAGATTTAGATATGGAAGACAGCGACAAATTATTCCGCCAAATGTATGGTTCAGTTGCTGCGTACCTCTTCATCGTAAAGACTGCAATCGGTTCTGAAAAGAGAGTTGCAGATGAAATGCAGGCTAGACTAATGGGCTCCGGTTCCCTATCGAAAATCGCAGACGATATCTTTGCAATCCTACACCCTACTGGAATGAGGGGATACGTAATGGTAGAATCTAATGCTCTTCACCACGTTGAGAAACTAATTGGAAGATCAGGCGGAAGAGACCCTAGCGCAAGAAGAGGATTGAATCAAACTCCTCTAAAGAATGCAAAGAATGTACTTCCTGGAGAAGCTCCATTGAAGGATATTCTACCTTATCTTGAGCCAAAGGCAGTAACAAGTGGAATCGAAGTCGGATGTATCGTCGAAATTGTAACCGGCGCATTCAAGGGAGAGAAAGCCCGTGTAACACTGGTTTCAGATACCAAAGAAGAAGTCAGCATGGAACTTTATGACCAGCCAATTCCAATGACTCTGAAGATGCGTGGAGACCACGTAAGAGTTCTAGAGAGAGTTGAATAATCAATTTGTCGAGGTGAGATGCTCCTAAAATCGTACCACAATACACACGGTCGCGATTAAATAGGGGTGGTAAGTCGGCAACATGCTCACGTCCGTGAGATTCAGAGGTGAAAAGAATGCCAAAACCTTGGACCAGCGAGTTAATCAAGAAAGCTCTAGGAGTCGCTAAGTGTAACGGTAGTCTAGAAGCCGCAACTGAGGACATGAGCCTTGAAAAAGCAATGGACGTTGCTCGCCAGAAAGCGGGTGACGGACACTTGACTGGAGCCGATCTAAAGGCGCAAACGAGAGAAGTAATCGGTACTTGTGTCTCAATGCGTGTAAAGATTGAAGGCCTCTGGGCAAAGGATGCTTTGACCACAATTAGTAATGGAGATTGGGACGAACGTTTTGCTTGAATTGAAATCACGGACCGCAGGAGAGGGACTTTGTCCTTCGCAGACTGAAGGGGTGAAAAAAAATGGAAGAAAAAATATCTGAAGCGATAAAGAGCGCAATCGAAAGCGCTCCAGAAAGAAAATTCGTTGAATCTTTAGACATAGCATTCACAATCAAGGATGTTGACCTAAAGAATCCTAACAACCGTATTCAAGAAGAAATTAGACTTCCTTCCGGTAGAGGAAAGGAACTAAAAATTGCAATGTTTGCTGCATCTGATGCTGCTCAAAAGGCAAAAGCAGCAGGAATTCATGTAATTGACCCAGCGGAAATAGAAGAGTTGGGCAAGAACAAAATGGTAGCAAAGAAATTGGCTAACAAATTCGATTTCTTCCTATCAGAAGTACCTCACATGGGATCTGTTGGTAGATTCCTCGGTGTAGTTTTGGGTCCTCGTGGTAAAATGCCAAGGCCAGTACCTCCAGTAGTAGACCCAGGTGTAATCGCAGCTGGATTGAAATCAACTACAGTTGTAAAATCAAGAGACAGAGCCACTTTCCACGCAACTTTTGGAACTAGAGCGCAATCTCACGAAGAATTGCTAAAGAATGCAATGGAAGTTTACAACCGTGTAACGTCCAAGCTAGAAAGAGGAATTGGAAACATCCGTTCCTTCTACATCAAGACAAGCATGGGTCCAGCAAGCAGAATCGAGGTGATCAATTGATTCCTAAGGTGGCATCTTGGAAGAAGGACACAGTTTCTTCTCTAACTGATATGTTGAAGAACGGTGGAACACTTGCTGTTATCGATATTCACGGAGTTCCAGCATCTGCAATGATTGGAATGAGAGCAAACCTAAGAGGTCATCTAAATATCCAAGTTGCTAAGAAGAGACTCATGAAGCTAGCATGGGAGGCTACAGGAAATGATTTCGCAGACCTTGAGGAGTTATACGCTTCAGCAGTTCAACCAGCACTAGTTCAATCCGATATGAATTCATTCGAACTATTTACAGAACTAAAGAAGACCGAAGCAGGTCGTGCTGCAAAGCCAGGTGATGTTGCACCACACGATATTATAGTCGATAAAATGGATACAGGAATGCCTCCTGGGCCAATTGTTGGTGAACTAAACTCTGTGGGTATTCCTGCTAAGATTATGGGCGGGTCCGTTCAGATTCAAAAGAAAGTTACTGTCCTAAATGAAGGAGATGTTTTCGAAGGAGACCTTGGTATGATGCTGTCAAAGATTGGAATAAATCCAATTGTAACAGGACTAAGACTATGTGGAACAATCGAAAACGGAACATCCTTCAAACCTGAAACTCTAGACATAGACTACGAACAATTCGAATCCGACTTAATCGGATATGTTGCTGGTGCATTCAACCTAGCTTGTAACATTTCATGGTTCACAAGCCAAACAGCACCAACACTGATCTCCAAGGCAAGCGGCGAAGCACTCGCCGTAGCATTGGAGGCGGCAATTGCTACCACAGAAACAATGCCGCATCTTATCGGAAGAGCGAACGCATCTGCACTAGGAGTCGCAGGTTCGCTTTCTGCTGACGCACTCGATGAAGAGCTGAGCCAACTCCTTGGCGCAGCAGCGACAGCAGCGGCATCCGCTGCTGCGGTTGAAACGAGTTCTGACGAAGCCCCTGCCGAGGCTGAGGAAGAAGAGGAGGAAGAAGAGGAAGGAGGCTTTGAAGGTCTCGGATCCTTATTCGGCTAAACAAAATAAAATATTGAGGTGAACATGAAATGGAGTACGTATACGCTGCAATGCTTTTGCACTCTGCTGAGAAAGAAATTAACGACGACGCTGTATCTGCAGTCCTAAAGGCTGCTGGTGTAGATGTAGATGACGCCCGCGTGAAAGCACTAGTTGCTTCTCTAAGCGGTGTAGACATCGCTGAAGCAATGACAACCGCCGTCGCTGCGCCTGCCGCTGCTGCTGCCCCTGCTGCTGCTGCTTCCGCTGACGCTGCCCCTGCAGCTGAGGAAGAAGAAGAGGAAGAGGAAGAAGCTGGTGGTTTCGAAGGCCTAGGCTCTCTCTTTGGCTGAAGTCAAACTTGCTGAACAGATCCACTGAACACATGGCCATAATTGGCCAACCAGTGTAAGCAGGGTCGGTCGACAACGCGCATGCCTATGCTGCGTAAGCAAGATTGTTCAGGCCTCAGAATGTCTCAAGAGCACTAGCGACCAATTTCTGCATGCTGTTATTTATTCAAAACAAGAAAACTACCCGTAGTTTCTTGTGATATTGCTTAATGCACAAACCATGCTCAAGAGACGAGAGTATGTTTTGGAGGTTTCAACAACTCCAATTGAGAACATCAAAGCTCTCCGTCTGATTTGTGAAGAGAACGAATGGGAAATCGAAAGTCAACACGGCTCCCGCCTAGTTGATAGATTTGCAATAATCATGCCAATGGCACAAAATGCAAGAACTATTGGCATCATAATTCATACTGGTCCAATGCAAGGATTGGAAATGCATTCTTGGGCTGAAACCAAAGGTAGTGCAGGTGCTATCAATATGGCATCGTGGATCATTCCAGGTGGTGAAGGTAACACTGAAGCGATGGATATGATTCGAAAATGGGCTAAATTATTACCAAGGTGCCCATGGAAATGGACATTTGGTGAGCGAAGTAGAATCGGCTATCTTCTACCAGTATTCAGACGCTCAAGAAAGAAATTTGCCAAGCTTGGTTTGACTAAATGGGAGAAGAAATAAACCAAAACCCTTGGAAACTACTAATGTTTAGCCTACGATAACCGGAGGAGATTTTTTGACGTTCATGGACAATATCAAAAACGACCAAAGAACCCAAATTTTAGTTGCTGGAATGGTATTTTTCGCCATAGCATTTCCAGTTTACTTCTCGTTTGCAGCATCCGAAGTAGACTCTTATTCACCAAGTGGTAAAATAGGGACTTACGAGATAACAGGTGAATTATCATATCATTGGATCGGTGAGGGAACAGAGAACGTAAACGATGGTGATGAAGTAACTGTTATTGCTAATTCAGATGCTGCTGGAGATGAANTCAAAGGTAAGAANATCGTTGGNGTTCGAGCAACNNTGACCTATTCNGAAACNAATGAAGAAANTNCTGGC
>PBXF01000028.1:0-12926 GCA_002727515.1 Methanobacteriota archaeon | reverse complement strand
TGTACNGGCTANCANNCAGCAGAAGANACNGTNNANNCNCNNCTNATGNATGNTNNATTCGAACAATCAAGGAGNGCTATAGNCAGTGGNGAATCNGTTNCANTNGAGTGGTATGATTCTAGTCTNNTNGNCANNACNGTNGAAAACATGANTGANTCAATGATTGAANTNTTGCTTNNTGGAATGGGNATNGGANNTGGAGAGCACAGTCTCNACATAGGTGTAANAGCAAANNCAGGAAGTGGNAANCCAGGTTGNGGTGCAGGTAATGACCCTGGAGAAAGCGTGTCTTGGATGATAGAATTGATTTCTCTAGATTACACNATTACNCTNGTTGAATAATCTCAACTTAGCAATTTACTTATGTCGATAATAGGTGAAACTCTTTNATCAATCAGTGATAGCAATTCATCAAGATTTTCTTGATTATTTGCTTCAACTCTCATAACCAAAATTGGTTCAGTGTTTGATTTTCTTGCAAGATACCATCCNATCTGTTCCCCGTCCTTATCGAACCTAACTCTTACTCCGTCTATTGTTGACGAATCATAATCATCGAATGCGGATGTGATTTTTGCAACTGTTTCCAATTTGATTTCTTCTGCACATGGAACCTTTACTTCACCTGTGGTTGGCAAANTTGGCGCTAGTCTGTCTAAGACTTCACTGAAGTTTTCACCGTCTGTCCTTGACCATAATTCTAGAATTCTGGCTGCGTTGTATAGNGAGCAATCAAATCCATACCATCCTCTATCTGCCATGAAGATNTGTCCACTCATTTCAGCTGCCATCAGTGCATTTGGATTATCCGCTAGNACTCTTTTCATGAAGGAGTGGCCGGTTTTTGCCATCATTGGTTTTCCACCGGCTGATATGATTGCCTTCTCAACATTCATTGAACATTTAACATCGTAAATCAGCAGGTCTTTTCCTTCCTCAGAACCTACAACATCATCTGCAATCAAAGCGATAAGTCTGTCTGGATAAACGAAATTACCGTTTTCATCGACAGCACCTATTCTATCGCCATCGCCATCAGCACCTAGGCCGAATTCTAATCCATTTTCTGTTACAGTCTTAGCCAAATCAACCATATTGTATTCTCTTGTTGGGTCTGCACCATGATTTGGCTCGGTATTGTCCCAGTCGCAATACAGATCGATGTGTTCTGCACCAATCATATCTAGTAACTTAGACATCGCAGGTCCTGGAACTGCGTTTCCACAATCGACTGCTACTTTTACAGGTCTTGCTAATTTGCCAGTTGATTCTATGATGGCTTCCAAATATTTGTCTTCGTGAGGATGGTCGATATGTTCTCCATTTCCTTCCTTGAAATTACCTTCTACGAATACATCTTTCAACTCTTGAATTTCTTCTCCTGCTAATGGCAAAGTACCTCTGCACATCTTGAATCCATTGTGGGTAGNCATTGGAAGATGAGATGCTGTAACCATAACTCCACCATCAACTGGTAATGTCCAGCAAGCATGGTATAGACAACCGGTAGAAACTATTCCGAGGTCAAGAACCTTTACTCCTGAATCGGTTAGCCCTTGAATTAGATTTGTTGCATAACCCGGACTTGATTCGCGTATGTCTCTGCCAACTGCGAAAGATGAGCAATCTAGGTATGTTGCAATTGCTCTTCCTAGTCGATAAGAGAATTCATCTGATAACTCGTCCCCAGACAAGCCACGAATGTCGTATGCTTTGAAGCAGTGCAGAGGCCACTCTCCCATGTTTATCGCCCGTACTTATCTGATATGAATGTCATCTCCTAATCAGAAATGAAATCAACAGAGATATTGTCATAACAATTCCAAATTCAATCATGACGTCGTTCCACCAAGAAACTAATGCGAGAACACTGATTGTTGGGATTCCTATTTTCAATAACTTAGGCCATGTCATTAAGCCGGCAGGTGGCTCCTCAAGGTAAGGAGTTCCAGGCATAATAATCACCATCAAGCCATAGCTTGAACTACAATTTCCACCTTGGCTCCAGCAGGTAATGCACCCGCTTCGAATGCAGCCCTTGCAGGTTTGATTTCCATGTCTTCGACCCAAGCCCCATACACTTCATTCATTGCTGCAAAATCATTGATATCATCGAGTAATACTTGGGCGAAACAAACGGAATGTTTTGTGACTCCAGCGGCCTCTAGTAGGGCATCAATTTTGGCTAAAGCGCCAGAGGTTTGACTTGAGACGTCATCACCTGCATCTACATCGATTTGTCCAGATAACCAAATCATGTTTCCAAATTTAACTCCTGGAGTATAAGGGCCGTACAATTTACTGCCNGCGATTGAGATTGCTTCCTTTGCCATGTTGTGCCCATGTCGAGAAAGCACATCAAAATAGACCCTACTTTCAGCCCATACTATGGCGATTGGTTGGGTGATAGATCATCCGGCTCATGCTAGATTATTTGCGCCATTGATGCGGGAGATGTCAAATCCCAATGATGTCATTATTGCTTGTGATAGAATAGAAGTTAGGTCTATGATAGAGCAATCCGATGGTTTTCTGCCAAGAAGNAAGACAGTATGGGTNCCTAGGCCAGTNGGTAAAAACCGNTTTAGAAAGGCTCTTNCCAGATATAGAATATCAAGAAAAGCCCTGAAAAATATCGAACTGGTTATCAGCGTTGGAGCACCGATTGAATTGAGGGCAGCCCCAAAAAAATCTAGACGNGTTTACATTACTGATACCGAGATAAATCACATNGCCCANAAATATTCAAAACCAACAGATATCNTAATACCTTCACATTTTGAAGACAAATTATCAGGCAATTTGTTGCAGAAAAAAGCGGTAATTCATCGAATATCTGGACTTCATGGGCACGCTCATCTGCAACCCAGAATGCGGCCAAATCAGGTTTCAAATCCTCCAAAAATCCTGATGAGGAAATTATTGGGCGATGGAATACATGATGACGGCGAGATAGTAGAATTCCCTGATGCATGGCTAAATGGATTGAATATTATCAATGCAAATGAAAACGAATATTCTGCTCATCCATGGAAACTTGATGAAGAAATTTCTAATTGTGATGGAGTCATTACTCAATCTGTCACACTTGCTAGCGAAGCGGCAATNTTGGGAGTTCCTNCTCTCTTNATTTCCAATGCTAAGAGAGGTTTTTTGAACAGACTNCAGGAAGACGGATATCCAATATTCATCTCAAATGAAGCTGATGAATCCACTTATGCTGCCTGGTTGGCAGGTCTTCATCTTCTCGACGAATTGGATTCAATTGAATGGCCTGATGTGAAATCTGAATTATTGGATATTCTCAAGCATTGACATATGATCGCCNGCTAACTCTTTGATTTCAGATAAATCATACCATGCAGCATCCGCAGCATCATCTCCTGCNAAGGGCATGCCTTGCGCAGTTACAAGATAAGCAATTGAAACAACATGTCCTCTTGGGTCTCTATTTGGGTCACCTTTGACGCAAACCAGTTTTTCAACGACACCATCCAAACCACATTCTTCTTTCAATTCGCGAATTACAGCAACTTCTGGGTCTTCCCCTTGTTCTACAAATCCTCCGGGAAATGCTAGCATTCCTTTCCACGGCTCTTTTCCTCTTTTAATTAGCAATATTTTGTCACCATNNATGACTATCGCATCAACAGCCAGAGAAGGCTTTTCCCACTGGCCACATTCATCACATGCAGGCATGTTATTCACCGTATCTTCTAACTCTAGCCTGGTAAGTTTGAATCGCTTTCAGCAATTCTTTTTTGGAAAATGAAGGCCAAAATACATCAGAAAAGTATAGTTCTGAATAAGCCATCTGCCACAGGAGGAAATTGGAGATCCGTTCTTCACCTGAAGTTCGTATAACCAGGTCAGGGTCAGGCATATCTGCGGTGTATAGTCTTCGGCTGACCTCGTTTTCATCGATATCATCGATTGATAAGTCACCAGATTTGTGGTCACTTGCTATACTTTTTATTGCAGAAATCATTTCTTCTCTACTGCCATAAGCAAGGCAAACCGTGAAGGTAAAGTTGTCATAATCAGCAGTCTTGTTTTCGGCATAGTCTATGGCATCATTTACTGATTTTGGTAGCAATTCACGCCTTCCAATAATTTGCACTTTAACCTTATTTTCATGAATTCTTTCATCGTCTGCAATATCGTGAAGTCCTTCGATATACAGGTTGAACAAACCCTTCAATTCCTCTTCAGGACGGTTTAGGTTTTCAGTTGACAATGCATATACAGTGAAGTAATGAATGTCTAATTCGAGTACCCAATCAAGTACTTGTTCTAATTTGATTTTACCTAATTTGTGACCTAGGTCAGTTTCTAAAGCCTTAGACCAAGCAAATCTTCTGTTTCCATCCATAATAATAGCAAGATGGTTTACAGAAACTGGGTGTTCTTTCACTTGACGCAGTAATTTTGCTTGTACTGCATTCCCAAGAACATCACCGAGGCGATTACTGATACCCAATTCGTCGCCCCCTTCACATAGCCGAATATCTTCAACCGTTTGAGTTAATCCCCCTTAGCCCTTCGGCCTGTCATGGAGGGCAAACCATGGTGGCCGTCAGGCATCATCCAAAGCCATGATGATTCGTCCGTATACACAAAATGGGGGACTAATCCATTTCATCCTCCAGAAATTTCCATCGACTGGTGGAATGGGTTAGACAAATCTTGGGGAGAATGGCCAGAAGTATCTTCAATAGCTGAAATCAAACACGATATTCATGGAATTTGGCTTGATATTGGAGAACATATTGCATTGGTTAATCCTACACCAACTGGCAATCATAGTTCTCGATTAGCACGGAATCATAAATTATCAAAATCTATTTCTTCATTGGTTGATTTACCGATAGCAGGCTCTCTTAAAGATGGAGATTATGTTCTAATTTATTGTAAAAAAGAGCCAGAAATAATCTCAGGTAAATCTCTAGCAGCACTCCATCATTCTTTGATTGAGGGAGGTTGGTCTACTCCTAAAGATGAAAGGAACTGGAATGACCGTCTGAAGTCGGTTGAGGAGGCTCTCAAAACCAACACACTTTGGAGAGCACCACATTCAAAAAACACCATTGGGATTCCAAAATTTAGACTCGACGGTATGCGTGTAGTTCCAATTTCTTTGAGTGAAAAATTAGTTTGGAAAGAGGATACAAATCTCCCAATGATAAGGCAAGCAGTAGAGTATGAAGTACTGAATGAGTGGATGGAAAATATCGAACCAAAGTACTGTGATAATGCTGTAATGAGAACCGCTACCGGCGGTTTGGCACATGTAAAATATGATGTGAATATTTTCCAAAAAGCAGAAGCAGTAACCTATGGATTAGAATCAAAATCAGTGGATAATTATCTTTCTAAGGTTGATAGATTCCAAGCTGAACTAGGAATAATGCGACTACTAAAGATGGGACTTCCTTTAGCAATAACTGGGTTGATATCGACACTTTGGTTGTCTGAAGCAGGTGAGTTTGAGAACCCTCTGATAGGCTATGTGACGTTTGCAGTCATCGGAATAATATCTGCGCTTCTGTATCGAGGCAAAGAACCAGATTGGCGTCAAGAACTGTGACGTCTACGGTTGTCATGGAATTTCAAATCATTTGATTTTGCTAATTCCATAACCTTGATCAGGAAATCATCTCTCGCTTCCCGTTCAACTTTGCCACTAGAGATATTCCAGTACACATTGCAACCAACATCGATTGCATCAGGGCCTAAGACCGAAACTCTAGCATAGGAATCTTCTTCTTTCATCGTCTTCTCATGTCCCTTGATTAGTTTGTCAACTTCTTCACAAAACAGGGAGACTTTGTTAGGGTCTGAATTGATATCTAATTTGAAAATTGGTTGCCATCTTCTGAACCTTCTCTTGCCCCAATTTTCTACAGGAGTATTGGTCAAGTTAGCGTTAGGCATTGTAACTATGGTGTCTAGACTTGTTCGAATTAGCGTTGTTCTCAGTCCGATTTCAATTACTTCACCTTCAACCGCACCAATCACGACCCAATCTCCGACTTGGAACGGTCTGTCAAGCAGAACAGTAGTTGCACCAAAGATGTTCGAAATAGTGTCTTGTGCGGCTAGTGCTAGGGCGATACCTGTAATACCCAAACCTGCTACTAATGTGGTCAACTCAAATCCTAAAGCATCCGCAATGAATATCATTCCAAATATAACAATCAAAAATCTGATGATACTTTCAGCAGCAGTAATTACGGTCTTTTGTGATCCATCTAGTTCCCCATCATCATCAGTCCACATTACGAATGCGTGAATGACTCCAACAAATCGGAATGCGGTAACAACTATCGCAATTACAAGAATTAGCTGTAGGGCTGAAGAAAGCATTGAGTAATCTTCACCGATGTAAATGCCAATCCAGCAGCCTCCAGCGATTCCAAGTGCTTTACCAGAATCAACAAGAGCCTTCTTTGCTACCTCGCTTATCATCTGTAAATTTGAAAATATTTTTGGAACTAAGAACCCACTCAATGCTCTGGTTACTAAGATAATTATGAAAATGATAATTCCCGTAATTANTGATTCAGCACTCACTCCATACAATGACTTATCATGCCCTGGAATCATCTCAATCACTTTTTGCATATTACATTCCAATCCTCATGCGGTTTTGATGTTTACTTATTTTCATCACAGCCCCCTACGGGGGCTACCCGAAACACGCGTCGATTTCAAAAGGGGGTATGATGTGGCCTAATCGGTAGCCATGACGTTTAGTTCCAGAAAAACTTCGCTTGTGATACTTCTACTACCGTTTTTACTATCATTTCTAGCACCTGTAGTAAGCTCAACATATACAGTTGAAGCAATGGATGATGAATCAGAAGACAAAAAGTCTCCTAGTGAAACATGGGATTTGAACAATGAAGGCAAATACGTTGANTGTGATGACGAAGTAGACGATGACGGGGAACTGACAGAAGTTTGTGAATATGTTTTCCCTTGGGGTGGAGACCCAATGATGCAGTTCAAAGAATACTACACTTTTGGCGATCTAAGGGATAGAATGATGAGAATCGCAGCAGATAATCCCAATATCATCCAATTCCATGAAGGTTTGAATGGCGGAATAAATGCAAGAGGAGACGAAACAACTGCAGATACTTACGAGGGATGGCACTACGGTCACGCATCCCCATGGGTCAAAATTACCGCAGANGTTGANGGAGGAGATTACAATGCCTTTAACGGAGATTCAGGAAATTACGCAGATCGCCCCGATNTTATGATNGTTGGAAATCACCATGCTAGGGAATGGATGAGNCANACAACTCCAATGNTATNNCTNGAAACCGTTGCCTACTACTATGGAAAAGGNCCNGTNGATAACGACGGTGACGGNNAAANCGANGAAGANCCTTGGGGNGATGCTGATGGCGATGGNCANGTCGACGACGATGGAGACTGTCGTTCTCTCGAAGAAAAATATCAGGACAGTAATGGGGATGGTAAACTTTGCAATCCTGGAGATTTTGGTGTCGATGAAGATTTCAGCGAAGTTGAATTAACTAACGATATCAACAATCGTGAAATTTATTTGATTCCTCTTCTCAATGTTGATGGTTTCATTTACGACCAAACAGTATTTTGTCCAGCTCCTGCATGGGAATCATGTCCTTCTGGAGGATGGAGAAAGAACCTAAGAAACAACGGACCATCTCCATTCCCAGACCAAAATGAGCAGGTCGACGAAGATTGTGATGGAGTAGATTTGAATCGAAATTATCAGTATGAATGGGGCTTTGCAACTCGAGGAACTATTCCTGGGATTCCTGGAACATGTACTCCTGCCGAAGACGAGCGAGCAGGCATTGTGAATAATGATGTATACACTGGACCATATGACCTGAGAGATAATGACGGAGACGGCGCTATTGATGAGGACAATGTCGACGGCGAAGATGATGACAATGATGGCCAAACAGACGAAGATTGGATGGGAGGTAACTCCGAACCAGAGACCAAATTCATCCAAGACATGACAGAAATGAATGATGACGATGGAGATGGNGCATCAGATTACAAGGCAACATTAACCTATCACTCCTACTCTGAATTAGTACTTTATCCGTGGGGACATTGTACTGGTTGTGAGACAACAGATCACGACCAGTTAGTCTATCATGGTGACCAAATGGCTGAGATGACGAATTATACCAACATGCAATCTTCAGGTCTTTATCCTACAACTGGGGATTTCTGTGATTGGCATTATGGAGTACACGGATCATATTGTTACACCATGGAAATCGGAACCGCATTCCACCAACATGAAGACGATATTGACCATATTGCAGTAAGGAATAATGGAGTCGCTTTCTATATGACAAAGATAGCTGACAATCCAAGAGAGAGAGCCGATTTTGAAATGGCCAACGTGATTAAAAATCAACGCCTGCAAAAACCATCGGAGATTTCAATTCCAGCATCTGGAGATATTCAAATTGAAATGTGTCTCGATAATACATTCAACATCGATACAACAATGAGTCAATCGCACGTAATGTATCGGATGGTCACTCCTAGCCGTGCTCAATCAGATTATGGGCCCAAGGAATGGTTCTCTGAACCTTGGTCTATGTCCAAGTTCAAAGTTATTGACGGCTCTACTTGTGAGTTACTTAATTCCAGTGGCTTAGGTTACAAAGTAGTTTCAAATATCCCAATAGAAGATAATGAGAACGGATTTTTGCATTACAAGACCATGATTTCTACATTGGGTGGAACGCAAAAAGTTGAGTATCCTCCNACATCGAATTATTATGAATTAAAGATTCCATACAGNGCGCCATTTGGTAGTGCATTTGGCTCCATCGCTCTGTTTGCTCTGATAGCGACATTCGTCTGGGGTGGACTCGGTGTCTGTTTGCGCATGATGGTTGAAGATGATGATGCCAAGGATGCAATCTTAGATGCCGAATTTATCGAGGAGGGCTCTTCATGAGCCAACAATCTGACGAGTTCAGTGGCAGGATGGGGCTCATCTTCGCAGCAATAGGTGCGGCTATTGGTACAGGTAACATCTGGCGATTTCCAAGAATGGTCGGTGCCAATGATGGAGGAACATTTCTCATTCCTTGGCTTATTTTCTTATTCGCTTGGTCAATACCATTGGTAATTGCAGAATTTGCGCTTGGAAAGAGAAGTAGAACCGGTACAATTGGAACATTCAGAATATTTGCTGGAAAGAATTTCGCTTGGATGGGTCTTTGGACAGCATGGATTTCAACCGCCATCGGGTTCTACTATGCTGTAGTAGCAGGGTGGTGTCTGAAATATTTCCAGTTAGGAGTTACCAATGGACTNGTAGGGGATAACGTTGACACACAACTCGTCTGGAATGAATTTTTACAATCCCCTGGCTCAGTTGTTTTCTTCCAATTCTTAGTTATAGGAATAACATTGCTAGCAATTTGGAAAGGTGCAAAAGCGATTGAAAAGGTGAATGTAATTTTGATGGTTTCCCTGTTCGTATTACTATTCATGTCTCTCGGACTTTCATTGATGATGGATATGGAAGACGGGTCTTTGGATGGATTCCTTTTCATGTTCACAGTCAATTGGTCTTCGTTAAGCGACCCTTCAATTTGGATTAATGGTCTTTCTCAATCCGCTTGGTCTTGTTCAGCTGGTATGGGAATGGCGATTACTTACTCTGTTTACATGAGGAAAGATGAGGACACAACACTAAACGCATTTACGATGGGTCTTGCTAACAATTCAATTTCTATTATCGCAGGCTTGACAGTTCTCTCCGCAATTTTCGCGGTAAACGAAAACCCTCTTGAAACGGTTACCAATGGGTCTTCAGCGATAACTTTCCTTGCGCTACCTGAAGTATTCGCACAGGCACCTGGAGGTGGAGTGGGAGCATGGGTTATGATGAGCGGTTTCTTCCTCGCACTGTCATTTGCAGCCCTAACTTCTATGATTTCAACTGTAGAATTGTGTGTTAGAAATTTCGTCGATCATGGATATGAGAGGGAAAAATCAGTTCTATTAACCTCGGTTGCGATATTCATCTTTGGATTGCCTTCTGCTCTAGTTTGGATTTCTGTAGCAGATGATGGAACAGCCTTCCCACAATTTTTGGAAGTGCAAGACCATATCTGGGGATATGGACTAATGTTTAGCGGACTGTTCATTGCATTTACAATTTGGAAATATGGTTACGTGAAATGGCGAAGTGAAGTCGAGGCTGGAAGAGCAGCACCTGGATTACAAGGATACCTCGGAATTGGTGTTTCTGCATTCCGTGATGATTTCATCAACACAGGAGACAATGATATCTGGATTGGAAGATGGTGGGATATTCTNCTCTATCTTGCATTCCCATTCTTATTCAGTGTCTTGATGATCTCATATTTCGGAGATATGATTGCNAACACTGAGAATGTATGGGATCCNACAAATCCAAAGGGCTTGACAATTATTCTTCTCTTCTGGGGAATAGTTGCAGCAGGTTTCATATTATTCAACAACAAACTAGTTCAAAGGCCTTTATTCAGAAATGTGCCTGAAGGAGCAGAAGCAGACATCTCAATGTTACCGGGTGGCGATGATGACTTGGTGACTATTGTAGGAGATTATCCAGATGGCTGGGAGCACTTATCTGATGTTGATTTATCATAGGTGATAAAATGGAATTGACCCTATTCCAATGGATAGGAATCGGGCTTGTGATAGCATTAATCTTAATTCCAATTGTTAGATATTTTTGGAAACGATTCGACTTACCAAGCAAACGAGCACAAGAATTGATGAAACAAAGCGAGGAAGAAGCAATTGAGAGTCGCATGTGGCAATCTGTCGAGGCTCAAGTTGAAGCAGAGAAACAGTTGGTCAGAGAAATAGAAATGAAGCGTAAAGAGAACCAAGAAAANTCTGGTAAATCACTCTCTAAAGGCGAATCTNAANCNGCTTGGNNAGCATTAGGAATTGAAGCCCCAATCCAGCCAGTAGAGAGNAACGTTGTATCCCAAGTTTCTACTCAATCTGATGAAAATTCTGAAAGCGATAAGATTCAAGTTGAAAACAACCAGCAAGAACCCGATTGGGAATTAATTGAGAAAATGTCAAATTTGGATAAACCGGTAGAAGGAGTTCCAGAGGCTCCGGATTTAGGACCGGTANAATAACATCATANCAATAAAAATTGGAAAATCCTTCTGAAACTTTGCAATCATTAGCGAAAATGCAAAATTTCACTCTCANTATCCGTTTAAGTGAAATGCTCGATGTTTTTCGTAGGCTACATGGTACAGAGGCCACGCGGAACACGGGACTTCACTCCCGATGTGATGAATAGGCGTTTAGCCTTCGAGAATTTACTCGAAACNAAATCGCTATCACATGGTTTCAAGCGAGTGCAAACTCCGATTTTCGAATCCCTNGATTTGTTTACAGCAAAGTCAGGNCCTGGTGTTGTAAAACAGCTTTATGCATTTCAGGATAAATCAGACAGAGCCCTGACACTTAGGCCGGAATTAACCGCGCCTGTCATGAGAATGATTAGCGAAGAGATGAGGGCGTCACCTAAACCACTGCGTTTGTCATATTTTGGTCAATGTTTCCGATATGAAGAATCAAAGAAAGGACGGTACAGGGAATTTTTCCAGTATGGAGTCGAATTAATCGGAGCGAGTGGCCCATATGCTGAAGCAGAAGTAGTCGCTTTAGCAGTAGACATGTTAGATTCTTGCGGCTTAGTAGATTACGAACTAAGAATTGGTCACGTCGGGATTCTGAAAGATATTCTGACCGGTTTAGGCTTGTCAGAAGAAGGAGAACCTGAACCACCTGTGGCCTCTGCAATGAGATTACTAGACAAAGGCGATTGGGATGGACTAGGTGAATTATTTTCATCAAACTCAATCGATCAGTCCAATGTTGAGAATTTGAGAAAATTATCGGATTTAGACGGTGGTCTTGAAACAATAGATGATGCAAAGTCAATTTTGGACGCAATAGGCGTGTCTCATGATTCAATCGATGAGTTACAAACGCTACTTCAATCACTAGAATTACTAGCTCCAACTCCTCCTTCATTGAAACTAAATCTTTGTGTCGCAAGAGGATTAGACTACTACACTGGCATGGTATTCGAGGTCAACGTAGCAGAATTAGGTGGCGAAGGACAAGTACTAGGCGGTGGCTCTTACAAACTCCTTCACTTGTTTGGCATGGAGGATTTAGATCCATCTTGTGGATTTGGTCTAGGGTTTGATAGGGTTCTACTCGCATTAGAATCACAAGCAGAAAGACTCGGTCGAGAAGAGGTTGTGCCAGGTGAAAAGGCAACAGATTCAACTCTGGTTTTGCCGTTCAATATCCCAGTGGAATCTGTGCTAAAGACCATCAAAGAGTTGAGAGATGCTGGTTATGCAGTTGAGTTGGACTTAAGGGGCAAGAAAATAGGTAAAACACTAGATTGGGCTTCGAAAAATGGTTTTGCCAATGTAATTATTGTAGGTCCTAATGATTTAGAATCTGGACAATGTACAATCAAGAATCTAAAATCTGGTGAGCAAAATAGTGTTGAACTAGACTCACAAGAAATCTCAAGATTCCTCTGAATCCTGTCTACTAGGCAGATAAACTGCAGCCATTGTCATTGTTGCAATAGCACTGAAGAATAGGAAGCCAGGTTGGTCCTCGGATGATTTCATCGTATCTTCACCACTCTGGAATTCTTCATCCCATGAAGAAGGGTCAACTGGTAATTCAACTCTAGTATTACCATCTCCAGATAATCTAATCGAGAAATTAGCTATATCGCCAGTTATAGTGCCTGGAATAACTCCTTGTTGTCTGTCACCTTTTACTTTCATTTGAAGTTGGATTGATGGGTTTGCAGTAGATGCATCCCACAGAGTTTGTCCTTCTGT
>PBXF01000027.1 GCA_002727515.1 Methanobacteriota archaeon | reverse complement strand
CATCATCTATTAATTTTCGAACAGGTAATGATGATTGCACGATTAAAGGAACTTCTGGAAATACAATTTCCTACACTAAGACTGGTTATAATGGATACTTCATAGGGTTTGATACGGATTTAGTATTCATCGATTCTATAAGAGAAAGCCCCTGTAATTCTCTATTCATTTCTGATGCTGTTATCTTGCCGGAAAAATCCTATTTCACTGTAACTGGTGGTCATGATACACCTTGTAATAACATTAGATATGATTGGATACCACAAAATATTACCACTAGTTATACTTCATACACATCAATCGTCTCAAAACTAAACAATGGTACAATTGATTGGTCATACAGTTGGTATGGGAGTGAAACATCTGATGATTTCTCACTCCTCGTAATTTCATATGGTATAATGTGGCTTGGACCGAGAAACAATTTCTTCTGGGAGGAGATTGATAATAGGGTATCTCCGTATTTAGGACCAACACCTGGAAATCCTGCTTGGAGCCCTGTTTTCTCACACGAAGGTGAATGGTTAGATGTGATCTCTGGCAGAGGTTGTTCGAGTCAAGCATCGATTTCAAGACCAATTATCTATTCAGAAATTCAAACTGGATTTACGTGTGCCTATTATGGAACCAATCAATGGAAATTTGAATCCTTTTCAGTTGATATTGATAGGGACGGCTACGGACATACAGCCGATGCCTTTCCATTTGAAAATACTCAACAATTTGATACGGATTTAGATGGATATGGAGACAACATATTCGGAAATAATTCTGATGAATGTCCGAATGAACCTGGCAATTCTACACTCGATAGATTGGGTTGCCTGGACACAGATGGCGATGGCCAATCCAACCTCAATGACTTCTATCCAACAGATTCTACTCAAATTAAGGACAGTGACTTCGACGGCTTTGGAGATAATATTACTGGAACTAGAGGCGACAGTTGCCCTGAAGTCTATGGTGAATCAAACAGAAACAACACCTACGGTTGTCCTGATGCTGATTTTGATGGCTGGGCAGATGACCAAGACCACTTCCCTAGCCAATCAAGCCAATGGATGGATTCTGATGGCGATGGGTATGGAGACGAGTTCAATGGGTATCAAGGCGATACTTGTCCGCAGGATTACGGTTTGAGCACTAAGGACACATTCGGATGCCCAGATGCTGACGGAGACGGCTGGTCTGATGGTGGAGACGATTTACCATACGAGCCTACTCAGTGGCTGGATGGTGATGGTGATGGCTACGGAAATAATCAGTCTGAAGGAGCAAATCTGATCGATTTNTTCCCCAATGATGCAACTCAATGGAATGATACTGACGGCGACGGATACGGAGACAATCGCTATGGTTCAGAAGGAGATAAGTTCCCTGACGACCCACTTAGATGGGAAGATACGGACAATGATGGAGTAACCGATTCAGAAGATGAATTCCCTAATGACATCACCCAGTGGAATGATACAGATGGTGACGGATATGGTGATGAGATAACCGGCAACGGAGGGGATGCTTGCCCTACTGTTTGGGGTAATTCTACGGCAGACCGTAGAGGTTGTATTGACACAGACGGTGATGGATGGAGTGATGAAAGAGATGACTTCCCGAACGACCCTAGTCTGTATCTCGATACCGATGATGATGGAGTTCCTGATGAGTTAGACGTGTTCCCATTCGATCCAACACAAACCGAGGATAGAGATGGAGATGGAATGGGCGACAATCCGATGGGTATTGGAGCTGACAAATTCCCCGATGACCCTACGCAGTGGGGCGACATTGACGGAGATGGATACGGGGACAACAGTACAGGAAACAATCCTGATGCTTTCCCAACCGATGCTACTCAATGGTCTGATATGGATGGTGACGGATATGGAGACAACCCTGCTGGAAGATTGTACGACTTGTTCCCTGAAAANCCAACNCANTGGGANGATGNTGACGGAGACGGATTGGGAGACAATCAATCTGGAACAGATGCTGACCCATATCTGAACGATTTCGATAATGATGGATATGACGATACGGAGGATATCTTACCTCGCTATGCATCCCCTGGAGACTTAGATGGAGACGGATGTATGGATGGGGTTGATGCATTCAAAGACAACCCTCTGGAATGTCTAGACACAGATGGAGACGATATTGGCAATAATGCTGATGCTGATGATGATGGTGATGGGTGGACTGACGCTGACGAAATTCGAGCAAATACAAACCCATTGGACCCTAATGACACACCAGTAGATAGTTTTGAGATTGTTATCCCAGGAACCGAGATTGGGCTTGGTGCTTGGGACTTAATCGGCATCTTTGGTGGTGTACCAATCTTTGCTTGGCTTGCATTTGGGTTTGTTACAAGAAACAAACGCTGTGCGAGATTTGAGGCAGAATTAATCGGCGCAAAATCAAGACCAGAATTAGAAGAGATCGCATTGAGATGGGAATACAGTTTGATGCTGCGATTACTAGGCCCTCATCAAGGAATAAGACTGGAAAGAATTCGNTCTGAATTNGATGATGAATTTGAAAATGCAGAAAATATGATGGTTTCCGATGACATNACTCCAATGACNGATGTCAACCAAACTCCAATAGTTGAGNAAGCCGAAAAGGAGACTCCGGCAGAATTCTCAATACCTACAAAGGATACAAAACCCGACCAAACCGATGAATATGGATACCAATGGGTAAACCGCAATGGTGAGAATTGGTATAGAGGTTCACCGCAAGATGATTGGATTAAACTAGATAATTGATCAGTGATTATTCCTGCTCTTTCTCTTGTTATTTCCGCCTCTTCCGCGACTTCTACCTGCACCTTTAGGAGGTCTCTTGTTCCTGTCGAATTTTGGTTTTCGAGACCTATTGTTTCGACTATTATTTGAACGTCCACCTGAGTCGTTATTTCTTCGATTTCTCTTTCCGTAGTGCTTTTTACCTGATTCAGACCTCGAATTATTATTTCTTCCAGACCTATCTTTTCTTCTTCTATTCATCGGTCTTGGCGGGGCGATGTAAGATATGTCTTCATGCAGTGTCAAATCATTAAATTCGGGCGGCTTGAATTTTACATTCAATCCAACGTGTTTCTGAATAGTTGACCATTGTTTCTTCTGAGGATTTTGAACTAAAGATATCACGTTTCCTGAACTTCCTGCTCTCGCAGTTCTTCCTGAGCGGTGTTTGTATGCGTTCCCATTTTCCGGTGGGTCGTAGTGTACCACACAGTATACACCCTCAACATCTAAACCTCTAGCTGCAACATCTGTAGCAACAATAGCATGGCATCTCTCATCAGCAAATTCTTCCACCGCTCTCGCTCTTTGGCGCTGTGCTANACCGCCATGAATAATCGAGACTCTCAAGCCTTCCATTTGTAATTCGTCTGCAACTCTTTCAACACCTGCTCTTGTTCTGCAAAATATGAATGCTCGACCGGACTTTCGGACTGCTTCAGCAGTAATTTTACTCTTCATTGCATTTGGTATCAACCAGAAATGATGATCCATTTCTGTCAGAGAAACATCCTCTTTACCCACGCCAATAGTTACTGGGTCTGTAAGATAATTATCTTTGATATGAGAGATGTCATATTCATCTAATGTAGCACTGAATAGGGCGGTTTGTCTTTCCGGATTGCACTGTTCTAAGATGTCACAAACTGCATCTGTGAATCCCATATCTGCCATTCTGTCCGCTTCATCAAGAATGACGAATTCAACTTCGCTCAAGTCGACATGACCCTGATCCATCAGGTCAAGTAATCTACCTGGACATGCTACAACCGAATCAATTCCTTTGTCCAACTTGCGAATTTGTTTATTGTATGATACACCACCATAGATTGACATCATGCGGAAATTTTTCGCCCATGCGATAGGATCTAGAACTTTGAAAATTTGTTCGGCTAATTCTCTGGTCGGCGTCAAAATCAAAGATTTAGGACGATTTGGATTTGCTCTAGTTAGATGCTCAATCATCGGAATTCCAAAAGCGAGTGTCTTTCCGCTTCCTGTTGGCGCTCTACAGCAAATATCTCTCCTNAGCATCATATCAGGAATNGTCTCTCNTTGAACCTCAAANGGCTCTTCAAACCCAGACCTTCTNAGTTCGTGACACATTTCTTGGCTGATGCCCAAATCCGAGAATCGTACCTTCATTGCCATTCCTCCATACCTCGCCGCCTGCCGAACCTATTTAGCATGGACAGTACATTATTTCCAAAATATGCTTAGTAAACGGAATTAAGAATTTGCGGAGCACTGTTAATTATCCAATTCAAGTAATTGAAATGGGGTTATAACAAATCATTATTAGCAATTTGTTGAAGCGTCGACCATGAAAAAGAAAGGAGTGTTACTAATCAATGTAGGCACTCCTGATGAACCTACTGTCAAATCAATNAGGAATTACCTTCGAGAATTCCTACTAGACCCTGACGTAATCGATGCNCCATACATCATTAGNCAATTACTAGTTAGAGGCATTATACTCCGNGTAAGACCTAGAAAAATTACTCCNCTCTATCAAAAAATATGGATGGATGATGGCTCACCCTTGAGAGTATATTCTGATAGAATTACAAAATCGTTGAATTCTATGTCTGAAGATATAGAGTTTGAATTCGCAATGCGTTACGGTAATCCCTCAATCCGTTCAGGATTAGAACAACTACGCTCAAAAGGAGTGGAAGAATTACTGTTGCTTCCTATGTTCCCTCATTATGCACAAGCTACTACTGAGTCCTCACTAAAACACTCATACAAACAACTTGCTGCGATGAAATGGAGCCCCGAAATTTTGGAGATGGGTCATTTCGAAACCGATGAAGAATACATCGTTCCGCTAACTAAATCCATTCAACCACACATCGATGAAGACACTCATCTCTTGTTTTCTTATCATGGATTGCCTGTATCTCACGTTAAGAGAATAGATAAATCAAAATCACACTGTCAAAATGTAGACGATTGCTGTAATATCAAGACAGAAGCAAANCAACTATGCTATGGCCATCATTGTAACGAAACCACCCAAACAGTGGTAGGTTTGCTAGGTNTAAACAAAGACCANTGGTCAATTAGTTATCAGAGTAGAATCGGACCTGTAAAGTGGCTAGAACCCTCTACAACAAACAAAGTGGAGGAATTAGTAAAACGTGGAGTAAAGAAAATTGCAATTGTAGCACCAGCATTTCTAGCAGATGGATTAGAAACTCTGGAAGAACTTGATATTGGTATCAGAGAACATTTCATGGATTTAGGCGGAGAGGAATTAACCGTAGTCAAATGCCTTAATGACAACCAAGATTGGATTGAAGGTCTTTACAAATTAGTGGAAAAGAAGTTCTCAAATNCGATTCCTGCTTAGAATAACTCGGCTATNCTTTCTGCNTGNTCNACTACGTGAGTTATTGCTACACCACTGTAATGCCATCCAACATAGGTACATTTTGGATTGATTTTTGCAACCTTTTCCATATGACCTGGCTTGTATCTTGGGATTGCTCTGTCACCAATTTTTTCAAAAAGTACTGGATTTGGTGCAAGTAGATTTTCAGCACATTCCTGTACTGACTTCAAATCACCATCCCATCTTACATCGGGAACCATCAACCTAAACAATCGATGGCCTTCTGGACTCCTTGCAGAATCATGGACATCACTTTCATGCAAGATTCCACTTATTGGATAATCTATGCTTGGAATTAAAGTTCCGTATCCTGTTTTTACTTNGGAGACTTGTTGATTTTTGTAACCAATAGCAAAGATTGAGATTTTAGAATAATCTTGAGTAACTTCTGGATTTGGTGCAGTCCAGATTATTGATTCAAGCGGAATTTCGTACTCAGCTGCTACCGATTCTGGTGATTTTGCACTATCTCCTNGTATAATTNTGACATTATCAAGGTTTGAAATTTGGTCGGAAAGTGCATCGATTAAAGTCTGCATACCTCCATCAAGGGACGCAATAGAACCCTTTTTGGGTGAAAATANAGGNTATGTTTCTGAAATTAATTTGTTGAGNTTAGACTTCTTGATAGGAGGATTNGAACCGAATTTAGTAACTGCTGGAAACAAAAAATCTGCATCAACATTCTCAGATGTATCATTTACAATCCCAAGGCACATTGCATCAGCAATCTGCTTGTTTGGAATCACGTCGGCTACAGACATCCCGCCATTTCTGGATTTCTTNATCGATTTACGTAATTTTAGAGGNCCTATCTTGAATAANGTGCGCCANGACAATCGATGTTGCTTTCCATCNAGTAATATCCANCTTGATTTTGCATCTGATTTTGAGGGTTTGAACTTNGATTGCAACCCTAANTCGTNNATTAATCTCCAAAAAGNGGGATGTGGTCTAGATGCATTTACTGCAGTATCACAAGTCCAATCATCTTGTTTCCATGTAGTAATTACTCCGCCTAAATGGGAGGATTGTTCGTGAATTATGATTTCAATATCTGGGCGTTTTTTTGCGATTCTGAAAGCGCAAGAAAGGCCACTTAAGCCTCCACCAACAATCACTAATTTTGTTGATTCGGCTAATTTGGAATTTGCTAGAAATGGACGACGCATTTCATCGCCATGAAGAATCCATTTATCAAAATCTGACATAAAAATCCCAAACTTATGGTTTAATCCAATCCCTTGGTTCACGTAAGAATTCAAGCAACCTTTCTTCTTCACTACCAGATTCTACTTCGTGACAGTATTCCCAACGTGCTGTTAGTGGCAGTGACATGAGAATGCTCTCAATTCTACCATTTGTGGTCAAACCAAATGTAGTGCCCCTATCGTAAACAAGATTGAATTCAACATATCTTCCTCTCCTGATTTGTTGCCANGCTTTTTGATTTTGAGTGAAAGCCATGTCTTTTCTCTTTTCTAAAATCGGAAGATATGATTCAAGGAATGATTCAGCACAGTCGGTTACGAAAGCAAAGCAATCATCCCTGCTCGCATCATTAATATCATCGAAAAAGATACCGCCAAGTCCTCTTCTCTCATTTCGATGTTTGATGTAAAAATAGTCATCACACCACTTTTTGAATCTTTCATAATCTGCAACATCATGTCTATCACAAGCATCTTTGTGGACACGNTGGAAATGTTCAGCATCCTCTTCAAATAGATAACTTGGAGTTAAATCGGCACCACCGCCAAACCACCAACTTCCAGGTTTNTGGCCTTCACCACGTTCAAAATAACGGTAATTTGCGTGTACTGTTGGAGCCATTGGATTCAGGGGATGAAGTACTAAACTAACTCCTGTAGCGAAGAAATCTAGATCTTTTCCTTGTAACTCATGACCNCCTCCCATACTAGCCGCTGCTTGAGGGCTTAGGGTTCCATGTACTACGCTTACGTTTACACCGGCTTTTTCAAACACCTTGCCTCCTGAAAAGACTCGGCTTCNTCCGCCACCGCCTTCTTCTCTTGTCCATTCATCTTGGCGATAATCGACTCCATCTATTNCTCTAAGAGCNTCACAAATCTCATCCTGAATACGATGGACCATATCCACCATCTTCTGGCGCATGTTTACTCACCTACAATCTCTCGAAGAACTGTTTCTACACAATCGATTCTTGCAGATGGAGCAAAGCCGTGACCGAGGTTGAATATGTGTCCAGGTTTGTCACCAGCAGCTTTGAGGACATCTCTTGTTGCTNACTTTGCCATTTCTGTTGAGCCGTGTAATAATGAGGGGTCAAGATTTCCTTGGAACGCATATTTGTCGCCAAATTGTTTACGATTTTCCGCAAGATCATCTCTCCAATCAAGTGATATTGCGTTCAAATCAAGGTCTCTTATGTCTGAATGTAGGTGCCCAGAACCCTTTGCATAGTGAATCACAGGAACCTCTCTGTCTGCTTTTTCTCTGAAAACTTCAATGGTTCTAGCAGTAGCTGGCATTGCAAACTTCCTGTAAATTTCAGGAGATAATAATCCTGCCCATGTATCGAANAGTTGTACAGCATCAGCGCCACCATGATTTACTTGGTCTGCNAGTAAGTCACCAACAATTTCACCCATTTTTAGTAACATATTCTTTGCCTGTTCAGGGTTTGAATAGACCTTAGCACGAGCATTGTGGAAGTCTTTGTCACCGGTTCCTCCTGATAGTAAATACATGCATATAGTCCATGGAGAGCCAACGAAACCAAGTCTTGCAGTGGAATCACCAATTTCTTCTCCCACTGATTTTAGTCCATCTGCAGCCCAAGGCGCATGCTTTCTTGCATCAAATTTAGCCCAGTCATCTACGTCATCNAGATTGAATTCACTTATCCTAATGCCTCCNCCATACTCGACATCGTATCCTAAACTAGGCAAGGGTGTAAGAATATCACTGAAGATGATTGCAGCATCGATTTTTTGGTATCTTTCTAGAGGTTGCAAGGTTATCTTTGTACACAAATCTACATCCATGCACCTTTCCCAAAATGAGTGTTCTGCTGCGATTTTTCGATACTCTGGCAAGTGTCGACCTGCCTGTCTCATGAACCATACAGGGGTTCTATCAACCGGTTCTAAATTTAGAGCCGAGAGAATCCTCTGTTTACCGTTCATAATTACAACTCCATTTCTGTAAGTACTTCATCAAGTGCTTGTACCATTCCAAGAATATGATGCTCTTCATGGACTGTAGCAATGAATCCTATTTCATATGCGGAAGGTGCTAACATGTATCCCTTTTCAAGCAATCCTTTGTGAACATCCGAGTACAATTTACCTGCATCACTTGGGATTAAATCAGCTCTAGCAGGTGGTTCATTAGAACTTGGAGAGAACCAGAACAAACTGCCTCTTCTAACTAATCGCATTGGATTTCCATGTTTTTCAAGAACTGGCTCGACTGCGTTTTGCAGGATTTGACCTAACTCTTCAAGGCGATCATAAGCAGCACCATCTAGCAAATCTAGAGTCATTATACCTGCAGCCATTGCCAAAGGATTACCAGATAGAGTACCAGCTTGGTAAACTGGTCCAAGAGGAGAAAGTTTCTGCATTATCTCGCTTCGAGCACCGTATGCTCCCACTGGAAGACCGCCNCCTATTACTTTACCAAGAGCAGTTATGTCTGGTGTTACCCCGCAAAGGTCACCATAACTACCATCTTTGAATCTAAATCCACTAATTACTTCATCAAAGATTAGTAATGCTCCATGTTTATCACAATATTCTCTTAGTTTTGCTAGATATTCATGCCTTTGAACAAGTAGCCCATTGTTAGCAGGCAATGGCTCTATTACTACTGCCGCAATTTCATCTCCATGTTCATTGAATAGGTACTCTACTGCTTCAATATCATCTAGTGGAGCAACAAGAGTTGTAGCCACAGTATCTTTTGGTATTCCTGGGCTGCTAGCGATTCCAAATGTTGCTAGTCCACTTCCGGAACTTACCATCAATGAATCTACGTGGCCGTGGTAACATCCTTCGAATTTAATCAATAAATCTCTTCCAGTGTAGCCCCTAGCTAAGCGAACTGCGCTCATTACAGCCTCAGTTCCTGAAGAAACAAATCTGACCTTATCCATGAANGGGAAGCGCTTTTTTACTCTCTTAGCGAGTTCAATCTCCCCAATATGGGGCGCTCCAAACGAGGTACCTTTCTGCATTTTGTTGTATACCATTTCTATNATCTCTGGGTGTGAATGACCGTGAACCAGAGGACCCCATGACTGTACAAAATCAACCAGTTCGTTTCCATCAACATCTGTGACAATTGCACCTGATGCGCTTTCGAAATAAATTGGATTACCGTGTACTGATTTGAATGCCCTTACTGGAGAATTCACTCCACCTACCAAGTGATTCAAAGCCTCTTCATGTAGAGAATTGGAATTAACTCGTTGCATGGAAAAAACCTCATTCAAACCATTTCTCAGATATTGCTTCTCTGGCATGGTAACTGACAATAATGTCAGCCCCTGCTCTTGCAAACGAGTAGAATATCTCTTGAACCATTGCTTTTCTCTTAGACGGTTCTTTTGCAGCAGACATTACCATTGAGTATTCTCCGCTAACATTGTATACAGCAACAGGTTTTGAAACTGAATCTGCAACTTTTCGAACTACGTCTAAGTATGTCATGGCAGGTTTGACCATGATTACATCCGCGCCTTCTTTTTGATCCATCATTGCTTCAAACGTTGCTTCTGAGTAACCAGACCTGATGTCCATTTGGTGACTTTTCCTGTCTCCATGTGTTGGAGAAGATGATGCAGCATGTCTAAAGGGCCCGTAAAAAGAACTAGCATACTTNACTGAGTAAGAAAGGATTCCTGTATTTGTATAGCCCTCGTTTTCGAGTGCTTTTCTAATCGCTTTTACTCTACCATCCATCATATCCGATGCTGAAATATAATCTGCTCCTGCTTCTGCATGAGACAAAGAAATCCTAACTAGTTCTGGTATTGTTAGGTCGTTATCTATCTCGTGATTATGTAAAATTCCGCAGTGACCATGGTCGGTTGCTGTACAAAGACAAACATCTGTCATTAGAACGATTTTATCTCCGTATTTTTCCTTTAACTGTGAGACTGCCCTCTGAAGAGGCATATCCATATCTGATGCTTTGGTAGCCATAGGGTCTTTCTCATGGGAATCTACAACACCAAATATCATGTGTGAAGACAGCCCATTTTCCATATCTATTCCAATAGTTTCGATTAAAACATCTACAGATTGGCGATTGACTCCAGGCATGCTTTCTATTTCTTCATCAACCCCTGTACCGGATACAACAAAATGAGGCTGCACTAGGGATGATTTTATTCCAGGAGAGAAGATTAAATCTCTTCTAGATTGAGTCCAGCGATTGATTCTTGGTCTTTTTTTCATTCAATCACCTCTTTTTGTTTTCCACCACTTTGAAACGAATTCTGCAGTTGGACCTCTTAAGATTTCGACTTCTGATTCAGCAAAGTAACCTAGCGAATCTATCTCCTCTAAGGATGACTTCCCCATGCACAGTATACTTTTAGGTATGGGTAAGGAGTTTTCAGCCCATGCTCTTGCAGATGAGGGCGAGGATAGCAATAATACATCATCTGCCTCAACTTCCATGTGCTGTACTGTTTTGCTTCGATTTTCATATCCAACCCAACTATCTACACTGAATCCTAGGTCATCTAAACCATCAACTAAAGTCCTTTTTGCTACATTAGACCTAGGTACCATCAATCGAATATTTCGGTCAATATTTTTGTCAATATAATCAATTAATTCGGCCGAATCTCTTGCTTTGGCACAAATAGATACGGTTACTCCTCTCAAAAAACAGGCTCTAGCAGTGCCTTCTCCGATAGCCAGCCACTGTATTCTGTTCAAGTCGGAATTAACCTTTGAAACCTCTATTGCGCATTTAGCTGCAAATGGNGATGTCAAGACCAAATATGGCCATTCCGACCTTGATTTGCTGTCATCAATAAAATCAATTGGCCAATCATCAGGCCTAGAAATTAGTTCTATCACTGGCTTATTCACTACATTTATTCCATCATTTTGTAGTACAGTAGCCAGTCTATCTGAATTAAGTGTTGAAATTAATTTTGGCCCCTTTGTTTGAGACTGTACTGTCAAATTATCGCTCTTTGGCAACCTAGATGTGAACTCGGATACATTACCGAAGTAAGTCGAACTACTGAACGGCAAACCTCGTGAGAATGTTTCACGCCAATTATTTGGAGAGATTTGCACGGATGCTGTATCGCCAGAAATTTTTATTCCTGCAGGGTACAGACAGCCTCCACCAATCGAATCTAATATCTCTCTTTCTTTACTCACATCGTTTTCGGTTTGTTCATGATTTAGTATTGATCTAATATTGCTTAATTTATCTAATTCATCGGTTCGACAATGAACTGATAATGCTCCTTGTCCAGGAGCTGTCGGCCAATCTCTATCACTAATTCTTACGGCGCTAAATTGTAGTATCCATTCTTCCAAAGCACCTATTTCGTGTAATCTTTTCAAGCCGATTTCAGCCAAAATTATCGCATCTACTCTTCCTTCATTTAGACGCTTGAGTCTAGTCTCAACCTGTCCTCTTACTGCGATGGGGATAATATCTGGACGCTTGCTAAGTAGAAATGATTGACGACGACCTGAAACTGTTCCAACCATTCCTGATTTAGGAATTATAGCCAAGGCATCATCCACGGACATTTCTTNCTCAGAATAAAACAATTTTTCAAGCGATTGATGTGTATTGTTTTTTGGAAAAATTAGCAGGTCGTTAGTGCAGCCACGCTCAAGATATGCTAAATTGGATATTGCATCTACCATTGTAACTGGAACATCTTTACTTGAGTGGACTGCTATGTCAATGTTCTTTTCAATTAATTGAGAATCTACTGCATGAATAAACTGACCTACCGAAGATGCTAGATTTCCACCTAGAGATTTATCTCCTTTTGACTTGATACCAACTATTTCCGTCTCAAACCCATTTGATTCTAAGATTTTAGAGACTTTATTGGCCTGCCACATAGCAAGACTGGAGGTTCTCGTTCCGATTCTCACAATCAAGAATTATCCCCCGGAAAAGTTGACATTTTGCTAATTCGATCTACCGTCTCATTTACGTCTTTTGCCAACTTTTGTAGAAGATTTGGGTTGATTGGTCTTTTTGTTGACATCATCATATTTTGCAAGTCAACTTTTGTAAAAGGTCCGTCTTGATTACAAATCCAGGTTGCAATCTCACGTGAAAATGCTCCCATTTGTTCTACTGAATTCTCTATGTATTCTGATTTCTCCCATTCTCTAGACAAATTTTCTAAAGTCTGGTACATAAAAGATCGGAATTTTGCTTGTGACCTATCTGTCAAAGCACTCATGAATTTCTTTTGGATATCTGTGATGAGTTGTTCACTCTGTTCTATTGTAGATGCATAATCCCATTCTACTCCCAGTCTGTGAGCTACTCTTATCCAGTGCTCCATTCCAAACAATTCTTGTTCAGGCGAGACTCCGCTTTTGTCAATTGATGGTGGCCAGGAAAAATCCATTATCATTGCAGATTTCAAACTTGGTAAAGGATTAGATTGGTCAAATGTAGGTTTATTGTTCCTAATTGTTGAAATTATCAGATTTGGTTCTATTGTTGCTGACTTCCACTCATCGAATGTCATTATGTTCACATTCGAGGCTAACTCTGGATTACGAGTTGCTGCTTTTTCGGGAGAACGAGATATAACATGGATGTTAGTTTGCCCAAGTGACAGTAAAACTTCTATCGCTTTGCAGCCCATATCTCCGAAACCAAGAACTACAGATGAGGTTGTTTCTTTTGATGAAACTGCTTCTTCCAAAGCACTTGTTGCTAAATTTAGCATAGATTCTGTGGTTTGGTTAAATCCAAATTCACGTCGAATTATTCTATTTGCAGAAATTACATGGTCGAAGAATGAGCTATTAATGTCGCTTACAAGATCATATTTCCTGTGCAGCGCTACAGAGCCTCTGAACTGCGACATAACCTGAAGTTCTCCTATTATGAAAGAATCAAGGCCGCTACAGACCTTAACCAAATGACGCCAAACATCTAATCCAGTAAAATGATCGAATGGTGCTTCNTTCAAGGAGGTTGTTTCNAACACACAAGATTCTAATTCTTGACTAGTNACTCCAAAACCAACATACAGAACACGGTTACAAGTCGACATTTCAAAGACGTCTGAATCTAATTTGTCTCTAATTGTTCCAATGTATGATANCCTNTCNTCTTTTGANAGACCTTCTGTTGTNAGNTATTCNACATGNTCAACATTGTTNGAATTGATTTTCATTGATATCATGCTGACGCTGTTTATCAGTTCTTGGGGGCTTACTGAGCGNCCATTTATCTCATGGACATAAGATTCTGAGAAGAATCTTGATAAATCAATTTTAGGGCTACCTAAATCTGACATATTCCCACCTTGGTATGCCAACGGCTTATCCTTTATGAAAAGGAGTATGTTGCCGATTACACAATTTTGTTAGTTTTATGACAGATTTAGTTCCATTCCACTAAATCTGGAGCTTCCATTGGCCTTTCAGAATCCCATTCTTGCTGGAAATTTTCTTCCTTTTTTGGCTTCTTGAAATAAAATATTNCAGCGATGGCCAATGTCAAAATCACACATAAACCAACAATGATGCCTGTCCATGAATCNCGATTGGGATCGTTGGGGAACGCATCCATTGAATCAGCAACTCCATCGCCGTCGGAGTCATATTTTCTCGATGAATCTTTGGGCCACAAATCAGAATTATCTCCAACTCCATCGCCATCGCTATCTGTATGCTCAAGTGGATTATTTGGTGCGAAATCTGCGTTGTCACCAACCCCATCAAAATCAGTATCTTTCCATTCCAGAGGATTCAGAGGCCATAGGTCACTATTGTCCCCAACTCCGTCCGAGTCAGAATCAAGACACTCTGTNCCATCAAATGGGAATGCATCTGAATTATCACCGCAACCATCCGAGTCTGAGTCTTGCCACTCTAGAGCATCTTGTGGAAATGCATCTATGTTGTCACCATATCCATCCATATCGACATCTGACCATTCAGAAGAGTTTTCAGGGAAGGCATCGAAATTATCGCCATATCCATCACCATCGGTATCGTTCCATTCTCCAGGGTCGTTGGGAAATGAATCTATTTCATCTGCAAATCCATCTGAGTCTGAATCAAGACAGCCGGTTGGGAAAATCGAATCTCCTGCCTCATCCGGACAGTCATCTGTATTGTCACCGATTCCGTCTAAATCTGTATCTGCCCATTCNTATGGGTCATTTGGAAATGCATCCGAGTTGTCCCCTACCTCGTCGTAATCTGAATCTTTCCATTCTGTTTCATCAAATGGAAAATCGTCTGACCTGTCCCCAAAACCATCACCATCAGTGTCTCTTGATTCGTTGGGATCTAGCGGAAATGCATCATCTCCATCTAAGTAACCATCATCGTCAGTNTCACGATCATACTTGTCNCTACCAATTTCATCTTCNTCTAAGTCNGTAAGTCCNTCATTATCATCGTCGGTATCTTCNTCATCATGGCATCCATCTTGATCGAAATCGAAATCATGTAGGCCAATTAAACCTCTAGGGCATGAATCGTCCTCATCTTCGATTCCATCATTATCATCATCCTGGTCTACAATATCAACACAGCCGTCTGAATCATGATCATTATCTCCAGAGCCGAATGGACATGGATCAATATCATCTGTTAATCCATCGTNATCAGTATCTTTTTGATAATCTGCACATCCATTTTCATCAACCTCAAAACCGGATTCTGTACCTAAGCAGATGTCTAAACCATTTACAACTCCATCTGAATCCTCGTCTTGTTGATAGTAGTCACAACCTGTTGAATCAACCGATGAGGAATCATTAGTCCAATCGCATTGGTCCAACAAATCAATAATTCCGTCTCCGTCTGTATCCGATTCGCCAATACTCATAACTGCATATTCTCCAATCACCTTGTGCATTGTTGCAGTAGGATGTGCTTTATCGAAGAATAAATACTCGTTAGGGTTTGATACTACACTGGCTCCAGTACCGCAAATTGGAAGGATTGAACTTACTATTGGGAGTGTTGCCCCTCCTGAACAAGCTTGGTCTTGAGTATTTACTATTCCAACATGTTCGGCATTATTCACTATTTGATTGAAGATAGTCCAAGCGTCAATTAGTGTAATATCCAAATTCATTGAGTTGGATAAATTCGTCATTTCTATGCCTAGTTTATTGTTATATGATACAACACTGTTAGCCATTGTATTCTGTTGTGATTGGCTTCTAGATGCCCCCTCAGGAGTCATTTCGAGCGGTGGTAAATTTACAACGACAAAGTTAGTTGCTCCTGCTAAAGCAAGAGTTTCAACGTGAGATGCCATGTTTCTGCTAACCAAATCTGGATTTGCTGAACCGTAAAGAAAATCATTGCCTCCTGCCCAAAGGAATATCAAATCAGTATTAGTGAAACTAGATTGTACATTTGCCAAATAATTCCCAATTTGAGTCCCAACATTTGGCAAGGTTAGGTATGCATAACCTTGTCCTGTTTGCGAACCGCCAAATGCTCTATTATCTCCTTGAGAAAGACCATCTCCAAAAGAGGTTGTCAGGCCAAAATAATCGGATACATGTTCAACCCACACAGGACCATTTGAAAATCTACCAGAATAATANGGNGGNGAAGANAAAACAGTCGATACTATAAGACTAGAATCTGCATTNCCCATATCTGANAATGAATCNCCAAAAATCACCANATTGGACATNGGCGGTAAAATCGATTTTCTCAATACTGTGAACGACTCATCATCAAATGCAGAGGTTGAGTCAANAATTACTTCAACCGAGATTTCATAAAAAGATGAGCCTGTGAAAAATTGGCTAATAGAGAACTGCTCAAGGTGTACTGAAGCACTCATCCTAAAGGGAATCGTATCATTGGAAATTATTCCGTTTTCATCTGATAGATGCCATTTGAGAATAATATCCCGATTGAAAGGGGCACCTGAAATAGATACATTCAGANGAATNATATCATCCGANGTCCACATATTTTCTTNNANTTCAATATTCACGGAAAGTGCACGTCCGCTTGTTGCTTCCACCTGCATAGGAATACTCCCTAGCACCAAAATTAGCACTAAAAGAGGAACCCGCATGACATGGTGATTAGGTTCAAATTAATTATTTACACTGGTGTTAACTAATGATAATTACAGAACTCAATATATTATGATGAAGAGCCATAAGCATGTCGAGAGCAGTATTGGGAGGCGGTTGCTTCTGGTGCGTAGAAGGTGCTTACAAACACATGAATGGAATTGAATCTGCTTTACCAGGATACGCAGGTGGGCATGACCCTAATCCAAATTACAACTCAGTTTGTGCGGGAATCACTGGGCATGCTGAAGTTGTGGAGGTGATTTTTGATGAAAATNTCATCTCNTTCGAAACNGTGTTAGATGTATTTTTCACNGTTCACGACCCAACTCANTTAAATCGACANGGAAATGACATTGGCACACAATATAGATCTGTGATATACTATCTTGACGAGAGCCAAAAACAAATTGCTGANCAGAAAGTAGAATATTTTCAACAATATTTTGACGATGACATTGTTACGGAAATTTCACCATTAACCAACTACCACGAGGCAGAAAAATATCATCATGATTACTATTCTCTAAACCCTGGAAACGGTTATTGCAGGATGGTAGTGGCACCAAAATTGAGTAAAGTTCGGNANAAATTTGCCGATTTGTACTAACGGTCATTATTTTGAGCCGGAACCCATCGGGGGTTCATGGTGAACAATGTTGTCAAGCCGCCAACCCCTGTGAATGAACCAGTTTTGAGTTACGCACCGGGAAGTTCTGAAAGAGCAGAATTAAAGGCTGAACTAACTAAACAGGAAAGCGAAATTTTAGAAATTCCATGTATAATTAATGGTGAAGAAGTATTCACTGGAGATATTGTAGAGCAGGTAATGCCACATGACCACAGCCATGTTATTGCTAAAGTACACATGGCGGGAGAGAAGGAAGTCAAGGCTGCAATTGATGCTTCGCTTGCTGCACACAAAATGTGGTCAAACATGCCATGGGAATCAAGATGTGCAATCTTCTTGAAAGCGAGTGAACTACTTGCGGGGCCAAGAAGGGCTGAAATCAACGCATCAACCATGCTAAATCAATCAAAAACCTGTCACCAAGCAGAAATTGATTCTGCATGTGAATTAATTGACTTCTGGAGATTCAACAGNGATTATTGTAGGCAAATATACGAGGATCTGCAACCTCCAGTTTCACCTTCAAGTATGTGGAATTCCAGCGAAGTAAGGCCTTTGGAAGGATTTGTTTTCAGTGTAACACCATTCAATTTTAGCAGTATTGCTGCTAATTTACCATCGAGTGCGGCAATCATGGGCAATACAGGAGTATGGAAACCTTCTAGAAATTCATACGTCTCAAATTATCGATTAATGAAACTAATGATGGATGCAGGACTACCTCCTGGNGTCATTAATTTCATACCTGGTAAAGCTAGCGTAGTTGGAGAAATTTGTATGTCCCACAAAGATTTAGCAGGAGTGCATTTCACTGGTTCAACAGGTGTATTCAGGAAAATGTGGAAAGATATCGCTAACAATTTAGAAAATATGGTATCCTATCCAAGAATCGTTGGTGAAACCGGTGGAAAAGATTTCATCGTCGCACATCCAGATTGTGATGAAAATGCGCTAACTGTGGCTCTTTTGCGAGGAGCATTCGAATTCCAAGGGCAGAAATGTAGTGCTGCTAGTCGAGCATACATCCCAGAGAGCATTTGGAATTCCATAAAAGAAAATTATTGTAATGAGGTATCCAAAATCAAGATAGGCGACCCAAGAGATTTCTCAAATTTCATGTCGGCTGTTATTGACAAGAAATCCTTCGACAACATAACCGGATATATTGACAGAGCAAAGGAAGATCCTGGTTGCGAAATTGTAACAGGAGGAGGCTACGATGGAAGTGTTGGTTACTTCATAGAACCAACAACAATTGTTTGCCAAGATTCTAGATACGAAAGTATGGCTGAAGAAATATTTGGACCAGTANTATCAATCCACGTTTATCCAGATGATGATTTTGAAAGAATTCTAGAGGTATGTGACTCCACATCTGAGTATGCATTAACAGGTTCAATCTTTGCAACCGATAGAAGAAATATCGAAAAGGCTCTATCTGCTCTAAGATATAGTGCAGGAAACTTCTACATTAATGACAAGCCAACCGGCGCAGTAGTCGGGCAACAACCATTTGGTGGAGCAAGAGGAAGTGGAACAAATGACAAAGCAGGAAGCCCACTAAATCTTCTACGTTGGGTGAGTCCTCGTTCTATCAAGGAAACTTTTGCACCCCCACATGATTGGACTTACAGTTTCCTCGAAGATTAATTCTGGGATTTTAGCATCTATATTGAACGGCCTTAAGTTCATGAACCTTGGATGCACCCCCTTAGATATGCCCATAAACGCGAAGGAAGCACTTGAAAGGGCAACATTGGTTCGAAGTGACCCATCATTAAGTGGAGTNACGAGNAGAAAGGCTGGAGAAGATGATGGAAAGCCTGTCTGGGAATATGTTGCTCCTGATGGCGATTTGATAGAAGAACCTGAAATTGTGCAAAGATGGAATTCACTCGGCCTTCCTCCAGCCTGGGTAGATGTTTGGATATGTCCTAACCCTAGAGGACACATACAGGCTACTGGCAGGGATGCAAAAGGTAGAATCCAATACCGATACCACACAGACTGGACAAATGTAACTGCTGAAATGAAGTACGACGATGTNGTTTATTTCGCTTCACAATTACCTAGACTAAGAAGACAAGTGAAAAGAGANTTAGAAGATACAACAATGAATTTGGATACAGTTTCTGCACTTGTTGTAAGATTAATCGATCTGTACAATATTAGAGTAGGTTCTGATGAATATGCTCGCTCAAACGAATCATATGGATTAACTACTCTAAAATCAATGCACTTGAAGACATTGAAGGGAGATGACGCAGAAGGTAGACACGATGCTGTGTTTTCATTTACTGGTAAATCTGGAAAGGATTGGGAAATTAAAATTGAAGATGACCACCTTGTAGACATCATTCTCAAAACAAACCGATTAGGCTCAAAAGATGCTGACTTATTCATGTACATTTCAGAAGCAGGTAACGAAGTAGACCTGAAAGCTGAGCACATTAATCAATACATCAGGGCATCAAGTGGAGAAGGATTTACTGCAAAGAATTTCAGAACCTGGGCTGCAACTTCAAAATGTGCTGAANGATTGGCGTTCNTATCAGTNAATCAGTCTGAAAAGGATATGAAAAAATGGATNAAATCGATTCCNAAGACNGATTCTATAGAAAAATTGTGGCAAGAAGGCGACTGGACTCCTCCAACTACTGCGACTGCTAGAAACAAGGCATTAGTTGCAGTAATCGATACAGTAGCAGCAGACCTTGGAAACACAAGAGCAGTTTGTCGCTCGTCATATATCCACCCTTGGTTCATTGACTCGTTCCTTAAAGATGAATTAGCTGAATCATGGGGCGAAGTTAGCGGCATGAACAAAATACAAGATTTGTCTGCCGGAGAGAGCGCTACATTGCGATTACTCAAAAAACTAAGATAGATTTTGTAACAAAATTGTGATACATCTAACCAACATATACTGATGTTCAGGGAATATACCGAATGGTTCATTGCTGAAATCAATGAGGGAAAACCCCTGCGATGATGAGCGCTTTTGAGCGGACTGCTGTTTCAGTGACGATTGATGGGCGAACTGAGTGGGGACCTAACACTTTTCCGTAAGTTTGAGAACCAAGTATGTTCTCAATTACTCCATGCAACCAATGGTAGCACCACTAAGCCCACCTCCAGCGGGCTTAGCAATAGCTACTCAATCCTCCCAATGGAGGACTATTTGGAAAATGCTTGGAATTGTTTTCCTTTTGTACATAATTGCTCAAATTATCGTTACTGCGCTCTACGGAATTGTAGTTGATGATGCGTATACAACTCTTTTTTCTTTGATTTGTTTAGTTCCTTTTGCAAGTCTATTCTTTTTCGTCCGCAGACCTAAACTGACGCACGTAATACTAGCTACTCCAGACCAAGATGGATCTCAATTGCATTATCTTCCTAACTCAAGAGTTCTAAAAACTCCAGTGACTACAAAATTCTCACATCATTTAATCATTGATTCTCCACCGCTAGAAATGCCTCCTAGTTCATCGATTTGGTTTATTTTTACAACTACAATTATTGTTGCTTTTTGCGGATTGCTTCCAATGATGTTGTTCGATAATGAGATGTGGATACTNTTAGCGGTNTGCGTAGGNATCCCTGCCTGGCTACTNGGTTTTTCATTNCCAGTACATGCATGGTGGTCTTTTTCAAATNGACACTTCCAATTAATTACCAAAAANAGAGATGGAGAGAGTATGTTAGTTGCTGGAATGTTATCCACCATTCCAGCCATTGTAATCAACTCCTTACTTTTCCCACTGATGGCGATTTACTTCGGTGTAAAGTCATTTGANCCAGGCACATTTGGTGAATTCCTTTTATTGGCAGTAAGCGCCCCNGTTGGTGAAGAATTATGNAAGGCAGCNTTNGTACTNAGCCTTTACAAGATTATTGATTCTCCAAAAAGAGGTTTCCAAATNGGTTTTTCGGTAGGATTAGGNTTTGCNCTGTTAGAAAATCTNCAATACATAATGATGTCATTTGGCGCATTAGAATACTCTGCTATTTCCTTTTCNTTCACTGCAATAATAAGAGGTATNGGCTCAATACCNGGTCATGCTTTCTGGACTGGGTTATCAGGAGCATCCATAGGNTGGTACTTNTGCACCAAAAGAGGAACAGAATTAGGAGGCTTATCTAATGAAGCGAGTAATTGGATGGTCTATGATCCATCAACTGGTAGAGTAATTCAACACGAAAAACCCGCAACCTTTGTTGGAGAAGCGGTGAAAAAGTGGTTGGATAAGCCGGTCGAAAATACGATTCAATTGCCCCGAAACCCTCTAATTGGAATTTCTTTGGCGATTGCTGGACATTCTATTTGGAATGGCAGCAGTTGGTTGATTTCGTACATCTTTAGAGATGTAAGTGATGGATTATTTGTGATTGTCAACCTTGGATGGATAGTTGTGCTAATAGCAGGATTATGGTTCATAGGCAGAGAGATTCTCGCCTCCGTGAAGCATTTGCCATCCTAGATTACATGATTTTTGTGTGTTTTTTACTCAAATCATATATGTGAAATTAGGCGCGAGAGGGATGCACGCAAGTGAGGTCTACGTATGGTTGACATAATGCAACCCGGATTAACTGAAGGTAATCTTACGGTTACTCTTGGTATAATCGTTGTACTCACCATTATTTCTGAGAGGTTCAAAGTTCTAGATAGATTGGGAATCTATGCAGCAGCCGCTCTAGGATTAGTCGTGGGCGGACTAGGTCATTGGACTTGGTTGATAATTTTACTTGGGTTCTTAGCATCTGCACACAAAGCTACAAAGTGGAGATTCGATGAAAAGACTGCTAAAGGCCTGTCTGAATCTATTGATGGACACCGAAGTTGGGGTAATGTTGTTGCAAATGGTGGACTTCCTGGNCTAGTTGCTNTACTTGCATTTATGTTNGANGACCATGAAAATGGCATATGGGTATTCTCTGCTGCTGTAGCAGTAGCAGCATCAGATACTTTCGCCTCAGAAATAGGTTGTCTCGACGATAGAGTGAGAATGATTACCACAATGAAAAAATGTGAAGCAGGCGTGAATGGAGGGTTTTCACCAAATGGACAACTCGCTGCTGCTGCAGGTTCAATAATCATCGCAGCATTAACTTTCATTGCTGAGCCTAATCTGGAATTAGCAGGCATGGTAGCATTACTGGGATGGTTAGGATGCCAAGTTGACAGTGTTTTAGGTGCCGTTTTGGAAAATCGAGGACTAATGACTAAAGGAACGGTTAACGCAGCCGCAATAACATCTGGAATTTTGATAATGTGGATNTATCTTGGAAGTCCACATCTATGATGTGGTTTCTTCAACTCGTAATGCTTCGGTGATTACATGCAGAGCANATGGATAGTGATTATTTCTCTATTCTTACTTGCTCTTCCAAGTTCACATTATTTGATAAATTCAGTTAATGCTGCTGATGACATCTATGAACCGGGATTCGTTGAATGGGACATAAACAATCACCACAGAGTATACTTAACCGGTGCTGAAAACGAGGTTAATCTAACTCGAGATTACCAAGCTGCATCTATGGGTAATGTAGAGATTAGATCTGGACAACCAGCATCTATCGGCCCGATATCACTACCCCCTCTAGAGATGGGCTTCAGTGGAACTTTCAACATTTCAACATACATTTCCGCCTGGGTACAAGCAGGAACTGGTCTTCCATTGTTGCAATGTAGAACTCAGAACCCCGTTAATCTAGATGTAACAGTCACAATTGGAAGCTTTACCTATATCGCCTCTACACAAGAGTTCGTTTACGAAAGTTCTGGAGACGCTCATAATTTGTCTACTGAAGTACAAATGGAAAATATAACTGCTTTACCTGGTGATTCTATATCATATTCAATGCAGGCTTCAACCAATTGTCCCTATGTGATTAACCTAGAATGGGGTGGTTCAGGAGTATTCAGTGGAGGGATTATTCTTGAGGGAGATTTATTTTCACCTGAAGTTGAAGTAACTGTTGATGATGCTAGAATCGCCCACATACAATTTGTGGCATCTCTACCATGGGGATTCGATGACCTGGACCAAGACTATACCTCGATGAATATCTATGGGCCAGTGGCGCCTGATGAAAAAAGGATTTTCGACGAAGATATGAGACCTGAAGGATTTACTGCGACCAGTGAATATATTGAGAGAATAGATGACTGGGGAAGACCTGCCAAAGTATTCACTGGTAAAGTTGCACTTCCTGAGGGAGATAACGTACTCATTGTTTGTCTAAAGACGGTAGATAGTCAAAATTTCAATACACCTTGCGACCATGAAGGAATAATAAGATTCGCAGTAGATGGAGATGATGAGCCATTTGCTACAGCATTTATTTGGCTCTCAATTTCAGGATTCCTCGCAGTAATAGCGTACCTATTTTTCTTGATTAGACAAGGCATTCTTTTGCCATTACAGATCATAGGCGCATTAGTTATTTTTGCAATACTAATGCTCCCTTTGGCAGCAAATATCCCTGATTTAGGAGGAGACCAAATAGTCGAACATGATGCTAGAGCGCCATCATTCATTTTACAACAACTAGGAAATGAATCTGTTTCTTTAGATGATTTGCTTGATGGAAAAGATGCTGTTATAATCGGAATAACTCTTCCTGCCTCAATTAATGCCGTAGACCAGTCTAATCAAATACAAAACGCAGTAGACAGACTGGATGGTTCTGTTAGTGCAGTCCAGATTATCACAGGAGAAAATACCAGACTAGATGATTTAGAAACAATAGCATCCCTCACAAATTCATCTTGGCCTGTTTTGATGGACGATGGAGAGAGTAGATTTGCAAATAGAATGCCTCATGGAGTTTCTGATTCCATAGTAATTATCGACAAATCAGGACACATTACCTATTCGCAACCAGGCTCAGCGAGTTCTGAAGATTTAATCGAAGCTGTTGAAAATATTGGTTACGGAGGACAACAATCTGTTTGGTCAATTCTAAGTCTATTATGGGGGCCAGGTCTGGCAATGTTACTAGTGGCCTTACCAAGAAAGTCATATGAAAAACCAGAGGAAGCGCTAATGCCAGGTTCATTGTGGGGAAGCGTTGCTTTAGCTGGAGGATTGGGTTTCCTTATGGTAAACATAACTAGCCTAATTTTAGCATTCATTCCAGCAGATAACGATTTCAGAACTTGGTTTGACTTAGGATTAGTGGTTTGGTTTGTTTCTGCTGCGATAAGAGCCGCATTGGTTGGAACTCCGAAAGAAATATCTTGGATATCTGGTAAATTGCATTCATTATTTTCTGATACATTTAGAAATTGGAGAGATGTTGAAGATTTTGAAAGGGACATGTTAATTGGATTCTGGATGGGATGGTTCATCTGGTTTGCAAACCCAGCAATTCTCGCTCAAGGAGTAGCTGCGGTCATTCTTACTGGAGGATTCAATTACCTAATAGGATTCTTTTACCTGATGATTTATGTTTTGATGGCAGGATTACTAACTCTTTCAATAAGATTCGTTGCTTCATGGGGCGGTCCAATTTCTAGAGCGTTTGGATCATTTGGGTCAGGACCATTTGCAGAAGCACTTGGTTGGGCAATGATTCCAGTATCTTTGTGGATATTGAGTGATACTGTAATTTATGCTATGAGTATCGGAATTTTCTGAGTAAAATCAAACTGTTTTGATTCTACTGGAATCAACCCATTCATCCCAACTAGCATCGAATCCAACGTAGTGAATCAGATATTTATCACCATTAATATCTCTAATTAAGGCATCCCACCAACTTCCATTCCATTCAACCTTGACTTGATTTCCTGCAGAATATTTGTTATTTTCACTCTGTAGGTTAGATGCCGATTCGTTTGAATCGTTAAATGGATGATTAGAAGGGTAAACCTTCCAACCTGTTGGCCCAACTACATAGATTGTGTTTAGGGTCTCCACTCTAGCTGTGGCTCTTTCGTCGTATGTGATGGAAATTATTTCTGATGTATTTATGTGAGATTCTCCTAATTTTGGATGATCATATGCATATCCATGTAAGATATTACCATCAATGTAAGCATCTCGGATTATAACCTCTACTTTCATAAAATTTCCATCTGATTCAGAAGCAACAATAAATTTTGCAAGTTCTCTGTAGTCTATCTGTGAATCCATACTTATGCCTAATTCAGCAAATTCGTTCATAACATCATCAACAGGTAGAGGATTATCACCCATTTGAGTTAAAATTTCAAAATATTCCTTGGCCAGTATTGTTCCGGAATTATTTGTGTCAAATACTTTGAACGCTTCAATGAGTTCTTCTTCTGCTTCAGAATCTCGTTCAACATATTCCTTTACAGCTTCTGAATTTTCGTTAAGTCTCTCTATTCTCGCTAGATCAACATTATCTTCTACATCGCCATCATCAAAATGAATTAGGTAGGTTTCGTTTGAATTCTCTCTTGCTATTGTTCCTGCGTAATAGTGTCCGTAACCTTTCCAGTTGACAAATACTCTGCTTCCAACATCAAAGGGTTTTGTTGCTGGACGAATTGTTCCAGGAGATGTTCCAATTACAACCGCATGTTTTGTCTCAACAGATGAACTCTTTTTGACCTCAATCTTGTAAGTTCCATCATCATTTATCGATGTAACTTTGCTATTTCCAATCCACCTGTTATTTGTTGGGCTGTAATATTCAACATAATCACCAACATTGAATATTTGAGGCAATTCAATATCTACTGGAGGAGCCTGTGGCTCAACTTTTCCCAACATTCCCATTTCCTGTAAAGCGGTTATTACAGCCTCTGTAACTGCAGAAGGGTCGTTGTTAATGGTAGTATTACTGATAACATCTCCACCGATAACCGAATCTTGCATATTCAGAATATTTGAACCACCTTCTGGCGGTGCAGGTATCCAATCAGAACCTGTCCACAAAAACTTTCCATCCGGAGAGTAAACCGGCTCGTCCATGGCCGTGGTATGTGATTGTCACTTAGATATGTTGCATAACAGACATTCATAATTAGATCTGCGAATTAAGACCTATGCCAGAAGGCCCAGAGATACATAGAGCGGCCGATAAGGTAAGAAAAGCGCTACACGGTAAAGAAATAGAAGATATTGAAATTACACTTCCTCAATACGTTTCATGGGAAAAGAAATTGTTAGGAAAGAAGGTTAACAAGGTTGAAGCACAAGGCAAAGCGTTACTGATATATTTTGACGATATTGTAGTTTACAGCCATAACCAACTCTATGGAAGGTGGACTGTTAATTTGAAGAAAACGGCACCAAGGAAGTGGAATAGAAGCCTAAGAATATCTTATTCCACCGACAAACATACCTGCAGATTATGGTCTGCAACTGATATTTTATTTCTCGAAGAATGGGAATTAAGTGGGCATCCTTATCTTGCTAAACTTGGACCAGATATAGTAAATCCTGAAACCACTATTGATGAGATGATGAATCATCTGAATAAGGACAAATTCAAAAGAAGGAGATTGAAAACCCTACTGCTAGACCAAGGCTTCTTCTCAGGGGTGGGAAATTATCTTCGCAGTGAAATTTTGTTCACTGCTTCATTACATCCAGACAGAACTGTAGGATCTCTTACAGAAGAAGAAAAGAATGCATTGGTTGAACAGACACTATTTCTTGCACGACAATCATATGAGATTCCTGGAATAACTGTTGACCTTGAACTATACCAAAAATTACGAGATAAAGGTGAATCACGAAGTTGGTCTAGACATTGGGTATTTACTCGAAATGAACGGCCATGTCACCAGTGCGGAGATTTGATTCTCCACACTAGACCTGGTGGAAGAAGGCTGGATTATTGTCCATCATGTCAACACTAGATTTAGAGAATTGGATTTTCAAGAAAACCATGAGTGACGGCCAAAATGGTTACGAGGTACTGCTTTTCCAGTCCTAGCATAATAATCAAAACCTGATAAAACTGAATTCAGATACTTTCGTAATTTTGGTCTAACCCACAATTGATATGGCAGAAAAGATATGATTTTTGGAACACCAGCTAAAATGAATGGGGAGACGCTGATTGTGAGTTCTGATTGGTTATCTCCAATAGAAGCAATCGACCATTCAACATGTGATTGTAAGCCACCATCTTCGCCGATTCTAAGGGTATATCCTTCATTCTTATTCCAGGAGATAAATCGACGAACATATGTTCTACCATTCAAGTAAACAAGAACGTCAGAATGATTTTCATCAGACCATTCAACGACATCATTTGTTTTACAAAATGGATGACAATTATTGAGATTACCAGGGGTGCTGATCAATTCCCAAAGTTTTGTTGTTTGGATATCAAATAACTTTGTTACAGTTATTGGTGGACTAGTCTTTATCGCGTCCATGATTATTTCAACTGGACTTTGTAAATCAAACCTCGTATTTTTTCCATTACATAGGGTAGCGAACAAACAGACCCACGCAAAGCCCTTCCAACGCATCCGAATTGATTGGTTTATGGTTCGTACATATGACCCATTTTCCAAATTTGAAATAATTTCTTATCTTCTTCAGATAAGATATCATTCCAGGTTTCACCCAAGTCCTTACTTCTTTCATTTGACCAAGCCAATAAGTATTTTCCATGATCGTATTCTTCATCTAGGAACTTTTCTATATAATTTGGTGCGATTCCGCTTAAAACTGAATAAATCTCCGGTGGTATGTGCTCTAATCTATTCCGAATCAATGTGACAAGATTTTTCCAGTTTTCATCGTTCATCGTTGAATAAAATTTGAGAGTAGAAAATAAAACTCCATACGATTTCAAAGAAAAGGATTTGTGTTGTTCAAAATAATTAAAAAAATCCTCGGTAATATTTTGTTCAAAAATTTCAATTGGTAAATTATCAGTATTGATCAAATTCATATCCCTTGCATCGCTGATTTTTTTCCCAATATCGACCATCATTCTTAATGCATCATTCGGAATCAAATCCTGATTATCCAATTTGAATGCATCTGCATTATCAACAATTAATTTTTCAATAAATACATGATAATCTGCTTCTGATAATTTATGGTTTTCAGATTCTAATCCAAGAATTTTATTTAACTCATCCCAATTTGTTTCACCAGTACTTGACTTTAATCTCCACCAAATATCAATGTCGTACCCAGC
>PBXF01000026.1 GCA_002727515.1 Methanobacteriota archaeon | reverse complement strand
GAAGTTGGCGATGGGTATGTCGGAATAGTAATCTCAGTATACGATGTTTCAGGCCAAAAAGTAGGCGATAAAATCGGAGAAGTAGAGCCTGGTATGCTTCGTTTTGATAAAACAGGTACAGCGCGTTCAGAAGTAGATGTCTTGTCTAGATGGTCAGGAGACATAGTTTTCATTTTTGATGGCTCACAAGCAGAAGGATTGATGCAACAAACACAGTCTAATGGCCAAGATTCAGTAGAACTGGTAAGAGTGACCGTGTATAATCTTCCAGCATCCCATCTTGTCTGGTTCGGTTGGATTGCTATGATGTTCGGGATGTCGATGATAACTTATGCCTCATATTCAAAAAAAGACCCACTGAGTTATGATAAGCAATTAATTTCTGAACAGGAATAATTAGTTAATTAACCAAGAGATTATCAAGGGGAGTCAAGTCGGCCGAATATCTCTAAGGAGGCTATACCATGGAAGATGGAGCAATTATACATGTTGATTATGACTTATTCAGCGGTGAAACCGGTGACTTGATTGAAACTACCAGCGAAGAGGTGGCAAAGGAGCATGAAATGCACCAAGAAGGCCGTAGTTATGCCCCTATGGTCTGTGTTGTTGGTTCAGGTGGACTTATTCCTGGTTTTGAAGCGGCTTTGCAGGATGCAAAAGTTGGAAAGCAAGTTGAGATTGAAATTCCTCCAGAGGAAGGATATGGCGAAAAAGACCCTACTATGACTGAAGTCATTAGTATTGACAAACTTAAGAGGTCAGTTCAAGACCCTCAATCACTGTACATTGGTGCACCTATAACTATTGGTGGACGCCAAGGATACCTTACCTACCTCGCCGCAGGCCGTGCTAAAATCGATTATAATCACCCTATGGCAGGTAAAACTCTGAAATATGTATTTACAGTTGTCAAGGAACTAAAAGGTGATGATGACAAGGTTTTGGGCCTTTTAGAATCTAATACTGGTCACTCTGGATTTGAAGTATCTTTTGAAGGAAAAGATCTTTCGATAACTCTTCCACAGGCTATGTTGTTTGATACTAATGCTGCAATGATGAAATTTAGACTGGTTACCACTATTCGAGACGCAATGGAGTGCGGAAAAATTTCCTTCATTGAAGTTCATGAACCTCGAGGATTCGGGGTTGAAGATGCAGAAGAAGAATCTAGTGAAGACCTGTCTAAACTTTCAGTTGCAGAACTAAAAGATAGGCTCAAAGCCAAAGGCCTACCAGTTGGCGGTAAAAAAGCTGAATTAATCGAACGTTTATCTTCTCAAGAAGAAGAGTGAACAACATAGTAAACTAATAATTCAACCGTGCTTAGGGCTGTTTGGTTAGGATGATTTCTACAGCATCTGAGATTGAAGGAAAACTCTCTGATTATGATTCTGCATTGCCGGATGATGTTTTTTCTCAATTAGAAAAAGCCTCAATTTGGTTTCTAGTTGCGTTAGTTTCAGTTTTATCTTTCGGATTGATTTTTGCAAATGATATTTTTTGGGGCGATGGACTTAAACCGATAGTCTGGGATCCTATTGTAAAAGATGCAGGTGCTGCTGGAGATGCCGGTTATTCGCCTCAGAATACCGCAATTTATGCATTCACGATTCTACTTTCTGTAGTGGTATTACAGGGAATTTTTCGTAAAATGGGTTTGCCTGCTGATGATAAAATGATGATTGCTCTGATTATGTGGGTGCTACTAGCACCTGTATTAAGGGTTCTAGAAGACTCGGATTTCTTTAGTTCAAGTATAGACTGGTTGTTGATTTCTCCAATAATTCATTTTCACCTAGCTCTTTGGTTGGTTGGTATTGCATTTTTATCTCATAGTTTTTGCTCAAAATGGGATGGAATAGATGACGATAAAACTATTGAAAAAAGCCGTACAGTATTATTCATTTCCTTAGGAATGGCTTTATTCCTTCATTGGGCTTTACTATACCGTCCATCATACATTGAACATCAAGATATGGGATTATTTTGGATTTTGATAGGCCTAACATTATCGTTTTTGCTTTTGTTTATGGTTTTAGTTTGGACATGGAAATGGCCCTCTATCACAAGAGGATTAACTGCATTCGGTTCTTCAGCTACAGTTCTTGGGTTTTTCCACTGGCTTCAATTCCTAGATACTCCATGGCCGCAAGAAAGCGGTAGGCTTGTTGAATCTCAACCACTATGGCCTCTAGTTGTTGTTTTGGGAATTCCAGCAGTAGTTTGTTGGTTTATGTACAAATATGGCATTGAAGATGCCAGACATATCAGTATGAGTGGTTATCAGGCTGGAGTTTTGCCTGATGGGGTAACTGTCAAAACGTGGGAAGATGCCAATAAAATAGTATCTAAGCACCCTATTGAACAGTTATCGAAGAAAGCACTGTTGGCTAATCCTATGGTTTTGGCTATGGTTTATGGGCAATTATGTGATGGTATTGCGACAATGGTTGGTATAGATTTCTTTGGCTATGGAGAAAAACACCCTGTTAGTAATGCAGTCATCCAATTCGGCGGCCAAATTAATGATTCAATAGGGATTACATGGGGCGAAGGTGCATGGCTATTTGCTCTTGTAAAAGCGATTCTAGTTGCAGTTATTGTTTTGTTGTTTATCGAGATGCGTGTTGAGAAAAGACAAGTTCACATGCGCATGTTGATTGTTCTAGCAGTTCTTATAGTTGGTTTGGCTCCTGGTTTGAGAGATATAGGGCGTTTAATACTTGATGTATAATGACAAAACATCTGATTTAATCTTCAATGTTAAATGTCGGTTCTTCTTGCATTGATTTGAGGGGTATCATGGACAGATTGCCAACTAGGGTAAATCGAGCAGATGCGGATTTTTCTAAACGTGTCGAGCACAATTCAAATCTGATCAATACGCTTCGAGAACGTTTGGAGGTTGCCTCCAATGGTGGAGGTGGCAAGTATGTTGAACGTCATAGAGGGCGTGGAAAATTATTACCTAGGGAGCGTATTGAGAGAATTATCGACCCAGGTACTGCATTCCTAGAGTTGTCTCCTTTAGCCGCATACGAACTTTATGATGGGCGCGCTCATAGTTCAGGAATAGTTACCGGTATTGGATTGGTACATGGGAGAGAGTGTCTTTTTGTTGCTAATGATGCAACTGTAAAAGGAGGTTCATACTATCCAATGACTGTAAAAAAGCACATTAGAGCCCAAACAGTTGCACATGAGAACCATTTGCCATGCATATACCTTGTCGATTCCGGAGGTGCATTTTTACCAATGCAAGACGAAGTTTTCCCTGATGTAAATCATTTTGGGAGAATTTTTAGAAATCAGGCGAGGATGTCAGGCGACGATATACCTCAAATCGCGGCAGTTTTAGGCTCTTGTACTGCTGGGGGAGCCTATGTCCCTGCTATGTCTGATGAATCAATTATTGTCAAAGGAAATGGGACGATCTTTCTTGCAGGCCCTCCGTTGGTTAAAGCAGCAACTGGTGAAGTTGTTACCGCTGAAGAATTGGGTGGTGCAGATGTTCATACTGCACAATCCGGTGTTGCAGACCATTTTGCTGAGGATGAACCTGAAGCATTACGTTTAGTTAGAAATATAGTAGAAAATCTGGGGCCTCGTGATTTAGCTCCGGCAGCAAGTGCTGAGGTAGAACCACCTGCTCATGATATAGAGGATTTACTTGGCCTAATACCTAGTGATAATCGTACACCAGTTGACATAAAGGAAATTATTGCTAGGATTGTCGACGGTTCTAGATTCCATGAATTCAAATCGAGGTATGGTACAACGTTGATTTGTGGTTTTGCACATATTCACGGACATAAAGTTGGAATTGTGGCAAATAATGGTATTTTATTTTCAGAATCTTCGCTTAAAGGTGCTCACTTTGTAGAACTGTGTGGTCAAAGAGGCATACCGTTAGTTTTCTTACAGAATATTACTGGTTTCATGGTTGGTAAAGCCTACGAGGCAGGAGGAATTGCTAAGGATGGGGCAAAATTAGTCACCGCTGTATCTTGTGTTAATGTACCGAAATTTACGGTGATTATTGGAGGTTCACATGGCGCTGGTAACTACGGGATGTGCGGTAGAGCATACGACCCAAGGTTTCTTTTCATATGGCCCAATAGCCGAATTTCTGTTATGGGGGGGCCTCAAGCGGCAGACGTTCTTGCAACTGTAAAGCAAGATCAAAGGGCGCGCGAAGGAATGCCTGCGATGGAAGGGGAAGAGTTGGAAGAATTTAGAAAACCAATTCTTGACAAGTATGAAACAGAAGGAAGCCCTTACTACTCTACAGCTAGATTATGGGATGATGGAATCATCGATCCGAGAGACACTAGGGACATTCTTGGGCTATGTTTAGCAGCAGCTAGAAATGCTCCACTACCAAATGATAAATTTGGAGTATTTAGGATGTAATTTATCAATTGAAAAATCAAATATGCAATTGGAGTTTTAATCATGGAAAATATGCAAAATCCCCCTCAAACTGAGTTAGTGAAAATTGAAATTGAAGGTTCAACGTGTCATATTACATTAAATCGAGAAGAAAAATACAATGCTCTCAATGTACAAATGATTTCTGAGTTATGTGAAATCTTCGATTGGACCGCAAAGCGTAGTGCAGGTTATGTCAACCAATTACACGATAATGACGGCCAAGAGTATCTTAGAACATTGATAATTTCAGGCCAAGGAAAGCATTTCTGTGCCGGTGCTGATATCAATATGATGCGCGATGCAGGAGCACAAACAGCGGAAGAAAACCGTAAGGATTCAGCACGATTAGACCGCTTATTCAACAGCCTTTGGGCTCATCCTTGTTTTACAATTGGATTAATTCAAGGAGTTGCTTTAGGTGGTGGTGCAGGCTTAATCGCTTGTTGCGATTATGTGGCAGCAACTGAAAATGTCAAAATCGCATTATCAGAAGGTAAATTAGGAATTCTTCCTGCAGTTATTGGCCCATATGTGTATCGAAGATTAGGTTCAGCGTGTTTTAGAAGACTAGCAATGCAAGCAAGCAGAATAGATTCCGAAGAAGCCCTTCGAATTGGGTTTATTGAAAAAGTTGTCAAAACCAAGGAGGATTTACAAGGTGCTTCACAGGCTATTCTCGAAGAGATACTCTCTACTGGCCCTTCCGCAGTTTCACTAGCCAAAGAGCTAACATTGGAATTTGATCATTGGGCGCTTGATGATGAAAAACTACGACAATTTACATTAGATTTTACTAGTAAAATGCGAGGTTCTAAAGAGGGTCAAGAAGGGTTGTCTTCTTTCTTAGAAAAGAGACCGGCAAATTGGAAGCAATAAACGGAGAGATTAGATGGTTAGCAATGTATTGGTTGCGAATCGAGGCGAAATCGCTTGCCGTATTCTTCGCGCCTGCAACGAAGCAGGACTCTCTTCAATTGCTATTTATGCCGATAATGATGCAGATTCACTATTTGTTGAACTCGCCACTAAATCGGTACGTCTTGAGGGTGAAAGCATTACTGAAACATATCTTAACCAAAAGCAGATATTAAAAATCGCTAGAGAAAATGGTGCGGATGCAATTCATCCTGGTTTTGGATTCTTGTCTGAGAGGGCTGATTTTGCTCAAGCAGTCATCGATTCAGGAATATCTTGGATAGGCCCTTCCGCCATGGCCATTGAAAAGATGGGTGATAAAATGACAGCTAGAACAACGATGAAGGCTGCTGGAGTGCCCGTTATTCCAGGTGAAGAGATTGAGCAAGATGATGCTGAAGAAGCATTGGAAGCAATTAGAGAAGCTAGTCAAAGAGTAGGGTTTCCACTACTCCTCAAAGCATCTTCAGGTGGCGGCGGAAAGGGAATGCGAGTCGTTAATTTGCCTGAAGAACTTGATGATGCAGTCAGTGGAGCCCGTAGAGAAGCGATTGCAGCTTTTGGCGATGGAAGAGTATATGTCGAACGTTTATTGACAGGCTCAAAGCATGTTGAAATTCAAATTTTAGCAGATAATCACGGTAGAACAATTCATCTCGGCGAAAGAGAGTGTAGTGTGCAAAGAAGACACCAGAAGGTGTTTGAAGAAGCCCCATGCCCAACAATGACACCGCAATTGCGGGAAAGAATGGGCAAAGCTGCAATTTTAGCGGCCCAAGCAGTGGACTACGTAGGAGCAGGTACTGTTGAATTCTTACTCGCACCATCAGGAGAATTTTTCTTTTTGGAAATGAATACCAGGATTCAGGTTGAGCATCCAGTTACTGAAATGGTCACGGGAGTTGATATTGTTAGAGAACAGATTAGAATTGCTGCAGGCGAGCCAATGAGTTGTGGAGAACTGAACATTAGGGGCCACTCAATAGAAGTCAGACTTTATGCTGAGGATGCAACTAATAACTTCTTACCGGCAATTGGGCCACTTGTTGTTTTCGAACCGCCGGTCGGGCCAGGTGTTAGGTTAGACACTGGAGTCAGACAAGGTGATGATGTAACTCCTAATTACGACCCGATGTTAGCAAAACTTGTAGTTTGGGCGCCATCTAGGGAAGAGGCACTTCAAAGAATGCGTAGGGCATTAGATGAATTCGTAGTATTAGGAACTACAACCAATATTAGATTTCTTAGAGAATTATGTGATCAAGAAGATGTCATTAATGGTTCTACTGATACCACTTTAATCGACAGAGTGTGGCCAAATGGTTGGAAAGCTAATGTTCCGAAAGAACTTCTCGATATCGGATTAATGATTGCTGGAATTAGTGAAAGTTCTGGTAAACATCGTAAAATGAGTTCACAAGAACAGAAGGAAAAAGGACCAATAAGCCCATTCTCAACAATTTCAAGGAGGTTTCCTTGATGCAACATGAATTTAGAGTCGATGGCGAGGTTGTTGAAGTCACTGTTGCCAAGCAGGGCGATGATTGGGTTTTAGCGGGCAACGTTGCTAATATTCTTAGTGATGGTAGAATCAAAGTCCAAATGCCGGATGGGACAATTCATTTTGCTCATAGTTCTAAAGTGGAGGATACTTGGTGGGTTCATTTATCCGGACACATACTATGTATTGAGAGAATTGAACCGGGTGCAACTCAAGATTTGGGTGATGCCAGTCTTTCAGCCCCAATGCCCGGAAAAATCCTTCAAGTATTGGTTAAAGAAGGTCAGAATGTAGAGCCAGGTCAGCCTTTGATGATTCTTGAAGCCATGAAGATGGAACATAGAATTGTGGCTTCCGAAGAAGGAATAATCAGTTCGATNTTCTTCTCAGAAGGTGACCAAGTACAACAAGGAATTCCACTGTTAGAAATGAGATAAANAACNTTTACAAGAATCAAACTCAACGAATTTGCTGTTGGCGGCAATAATATAAGTTAGTTTGATTTGCTTAGAACATGCGAAAGATAGTTGCAAATATATTAATAACAATAATGATTTTTCAGTTTTTATCATCTGGATTCAGTAATGATGCCCATGAAAATGAGTTTACAAATCAGTTAGAGGCGGTCAGTGAAACCTCTGCTAGAGATGCAAATTGTTCATCATTCAATGGAATGGGTGGTTTGGTTTGGNACCCAGCTGTGAATGTTTCAACTGGGGATGTTTACGAGTATCCAGCCAATTCTGGTTTGTTCTATCAAGTTGTCATTCAAGGATATACAAATCAAAGTGTTAATGCCCCCGACGTTGATTTAGATGTTTGGTCTTCAGAACCTTGTAGTTGTTATGAGATATGGGCTTATGGAGCCCCACCATGGGGAGATGTTTGGGATGCAAATACAGTTTATGAAACAGGAAACCTTGTAGAATACCCAGCCGGATCTGAAGATATATGGCTAGCAACAGCACCTTCTGTTACAGCAGGCGTTGAACCAGACTATCCTTGGGCAGATGGAAATGAATGGGTTCTTTGCAGTCAAGGCACAAATACATCTAGTGGAAACTGCGATTCTTTCAATGGGCAAACAGGCGCTGTTTGGGATCCAAATGTGTTACTGAGCACAAATGATGTTGTAGAATGGCCCGCATCCTCAGGAATGTTTTACCAAATGTGGCAACCAAATCAAGTCGATGTACAAGTAAATGTAGCTCCAACAGACCCAAATTACGCCAAATTTTGGACCGAACCATGTTCTTGCGAAGACATATGGACTGCCGGACCACAAACAGTATGGTCTGCTAATGACCTTTACAGCGGTAATCCAACAGTAGAGTGGCCAGCAGGTTCACAGATGATTTGGTATAACGGTGAAGTCGGTGGATTTGGTACAACTCCAGTAACTACAGGGGAACCTGGAGTGGATGTCCATTGGCTGGAATGTAAAGTCGACGGAACAGATCCTGGCGGTCCGTGTTCTGAATTTAATGGAAGCATCGGAGATGAAGTTTGGTCTCCTAACAGCGTAGTTGTTGTTGGCAATGTGTACGAATATCCAGCAAATAGTCAATTATACTATTTAGCACACCACACTGATCCAAATGGCGTTGTAACTGTCGCCCCAGATCAGGCTCAGGCATATGAATTTTGGACTAGAGATTGTACATGTGACGAAATCTGGATGGATGCTGGTATGCCAGTGTGGGATGCATCAATTGATTATGATTCAGGCATGGTTGTGGAATACCCTGCTAATTCCGGCGACTTGTGGATTGCCACAGACAGTTCAGTAGTTGCAGATCACCCTGGAGGTGCAACCCCTATGGTCTGGAACAAATGTGCAACAGAAGTTGGTAGCTCGCCTTGTGCAGGTTTCGATGCACTTAATATCCCATTTATGGGCACATGGAATCCTTCGGTAAATGTCAGTTTCGGAGAAGTATATGAATACCCACCTGCAAGTGGAATATACTACGAGATTGTGATTCCATTTACTGCACCTACGAATGTAGGTTCTCCTGGAGTTGATTTAGACGCATGGGCTCCTATTGCTTGTCCTTGTAAGGATACATGGATGGCAAATGGACAACCTGTTTGGGATGATACAATGCCGACTTATCCAGGAAACTACGTGGTTGAATGGCCTGCAGGTTCAATGAATCTGTGGATTACAGAAGGCGGTGGATTGGCTGTCAATGTTGAACCAGGTACAGACCCTCATTGGATGCCTTGTCAAGAAATGCCTCCTCAGAACGAAGGTAGCCCTTGTGCTGGACTTGATGTAATCGGTGTCTGGGAGCCTGGAACTCTGGTTGAATTTGGCCAAGTGTATGAATATCCTGCCGGATTAGGAATGTTTTATCAAATTGTTATTCCATTCAATACTCCAACTAATGTCGGTGCTCCAGGTGTTGATTTAGATGCATGGGAGCCTATTGCATGTCCATGTAAAGAGACTTGGCATGCTAATGGAATGCCGGTTTGGGACGATACCCAATTCTATTATCCAGGAAACTACGTAGTTGAATGGCCAGCCGGCTCTCAGACTTTGTACATCTCTGAAGGTGGTGGATTGACTGGTGCAGGAGAACCAGGAATAGACAGTCATTGGATGCCTTGTGAAATGAATCAATCAGTACAAGAATCAACAGATTGTGCTGGACTCGAAGTAGTAGGTGTATGGGAGCCAGGAATGAATGTTAGTTTCGGAGAGGTCTATGAGTACCCTGCAGGAACTGGTAGTTTATACAGTGTTGTAATTCCGTTCTTATCTCCTACAATTGTGGGTGCTCCTGGTATTGACCTCGACGCTTGGGAGATTGCAAACTGTCCATGTAAAGAGACTTGGCATGCTAATGGAATGCCGGTTTGGGATGCCTCTCAATTCTATTATCCGGGTAATTATGTTGTAGAATGGCCAGCCGGTTCTCAGACTTTGTATATCTCTGAAGGCGGTGGATTAACTGGAGCTGGAGAACCAGGGCTAGACGGTCATTGGATGCCTTGTGATCAAGCGCCATCGGTTAATGAAGGCCCTTGTGCTGGCTTTGATGGAAATTTCGCCGGTGTTTGGTCTCCTTCAGTAGAAGTTTCTTCTGGCGAAGTTTATGAGTATCCAGCAAATTCAGGAGTTTTCTATGAAGTTGTGATTCAAGGATATACTGATCAATTAACCAATTCTCCATTGATTGACATGGATGTTTGGGCATCTAAGATGTGCCCATGTAAAGAAACATGGAATGCTAATGGAATGCCAGTATGGGACGCAACACAGATGAATTATCCAGGTAATTATGTTGTAGAATGGCCAGCCGGTTCAGGAACGCTATATCTGTCAGAGGGCGGTGGATTAACAGGTTCAATCGAACCAGGCACTGATGGACATTGGCTTCCATGTTCTCAATTAGATCCTTCCACTAATTCAGATGGAATGCAAAAGTCTGATTCAGATGATGACGACAAGGAATCTGATGATAGCGTACCTTCTATCGGAGTATTTGGAACAATAGTTGCTGTAAGCATTGGTTTCTTTATCGCTACACGCCGTGAACAATAAGCGCTGTAAGCAGTTTATTCAGTAATTGCTTGCATAGTACTGCGAAAGCAATATCAAAGTAGAATGCAGAGTTCTATGAGTAATACAGGTTGATTTCAAATTCTTCTACGTAGTTTTTCCATCAAAGAATCGGCATCAGATAGTTGATTTAGACATTGATCTATTTTACCAGTTTCTAACGCATCTTTTGCTAATGCAATCGCTTTTTCACACTCTCTCCTTTCTTTGTCATCAACTTTGATAAATGCCGCTTCACATTGATTTCTAAGTACCTTCCATTCTTCATTGACAAAATCAAGCAGTTCTTTAGCATCTTCGCTAGCTTTACTTTCTTTGTCCAAGTCGGATGTTAATCTT
>PBXF01000025.1 GCA_002727515.1 Methanobacteriota archaeon | reverse complement strand
TACATAGGTTGGATGAGCGAATTGTCCCCAAGTTCTTTTGATTGGATTTGTTGTTACATGCGTCTTTGTAAAGCATGTAAGGGGTTCCTGTTTCAATTTGTGATTGAGTTATAGCATCCCATAATTCTCTTGCTTTGATTGTTTTTCTTGCCCTACCTTCGCTTTCATATTTTGCATAAAGAGCATTAAATTCTTCACCATAGCTGTCGTGTAGATCAGGGCACTCATTTGGACAAAATAGCGACCATTCTCCGCCTTCTTCGACTCTCTGCATAAAGAGGTCAGGAGTCCAAAGTGCATAGAAGAGATCCCTTGCTCTCATTTCTTCCTTACCGTGATTCTTTCTAAGGTCCAAAAATTCGAATATATCTGGGTGCCAGGGTTCAAGATAAATTGCGATACTTCCTTTTCTTTTACCTCCGCCTTGGTCAACATACCTTGCCGTGTCATTGAATACACGTAGCATTGGAACTAGACCGTTTGAGTGGCCATTTGTTCCTTTGATGTAAGACCCCTTTGATCTAATTTGGTGGATTGACAAACCAATACCGCCTGCTGACTTAGAAATTAGTGCACATTGTTTCAATGTGTCGTATATGCCATCAAGAGAATCATCCTGCATTGTCAGCAAGAAACATGAGGACATCTGTGGCTTTGGAGTACCTGAGTTGAATAAAGTAGGTGTTGCATGTGTAAACCATCCTTCACTCATCAAATCATATGTGGTTAGAGCCTTTTCGATGTCATCATGGTGAATGCCAACTGCTACTCTCATCAACATGTGTTGTGGTCTTTCAGCTACATTTCCATCCAATCTTAGTAGGTAAGATCTTTCTAGAGTCTTGAATCCGAAATAATCGTAGTTGTGGTCTCTCTGATAATCTAGATATGAATCGAGTTTTTCTTTGTTAGCCATAACTATGTCGTGCACTTCTTGGGAGATAAGAGGTGCATGTTTTCCAGATTCTGGATCGACATAGTTGCGTAAATCAGAAATTACCTCGCTGAAAACACCTTTCGTGGAGCGGTGGAGATTGTCAACACAAATTCTAGCAGCCAACTTGGAATAATCTGGGTGATGAGATGCAAGTGATGCTGCTGTTTCAGCGCTTAGTTCGTCTAATTCAGATGTTGTAACACCATCGTATAGGCCTTCAATTACCAGTTTAGTTACCATCCCNGGATCTACCCATTCACTATTCAAACCGTATGATANATTAGTCAANTTTTCTTGAATNGCATCAAATCTAACNTCTTCTTTTTCCCCATTTCTTTTTACTACCTGTAATCCCATAATTATCACCCCATGTTATTGAATCTGGCCGCCAAGCATTCCAACTCGGACGCGGACGGTTTAGAAGTCTTCCTCCATTGAGAAGCGTTGTTGAACCGCTCCGAGAGTAGATGAACTCATTACGCCTGCCTTCTGGTACTCTCCAACTCTCTTCTCGAAGAAGTTGGTTTTTCCTTGCATTGAAATCATCTCCATCCAAGGGAAAGGATTCTCNACGTTGTACAATTTTGTTGCACCTAATGATACTAGTAATCTATCTGCTACGAATCGAATATATTGCTTCATCAGATCTGCATTCATNCCGATTAAAGATACTGGGAGAGCACTTGTAACGAATTCGATTTCAATATCGACAGCTTCAGAAATAATTTGATGAATCTTCATTTCGCCTGCTCCCTTTACTAGATGGGAGTGCAATAGGCACGCGAAATCACAGTGCAGACCTTCNTCACGACTAATCAATTCNTTAGAGAATGTTAGACCTGGCATCAAACCACGCTTCTTGAGCCAAAATATAGCACAGAAAGAACCTGAGAAGAAGATGCCCTCGACTGCAGCGAATGCCACGAGTCTCTCTGCAAATGATGCTCTCTTTCTGTCTAACCATCTNAGTGCCCATGTNCCTTTCTTTTCGACAGATGGCACAGTTTCTAGAGCTTTGAATAAGTGGTCTTTCTCGAGAGGGTCTTTGATGTATGTATCAATTAGCAAAGAGTAGGTTTCTGCATGAATGTTCTCCATCATTATCTGGAAACCATAGAAAGTCCTAGCTTCTGCCCATTGTACTTCATTAGCGAAATTAACAACCAAATTTTCGTTAACGATACCGTCGCTTGCTGCGAAGAAAGCAAGTACATGCTTCAAGAAGTGTTGCTCNTCACTGTTCAGTGANTCCCAATCTTTAGCATCCTCCGCAAGATCGATTTCTTCTGCAGTCCAGAAGGATGCTGCNTGCATCTTGTACATGTCCCAGACATCGCTATGNACTATAGGAAATAACACGAATCTGTCCAAAGTCTCTCTTAGCATAGGCTCTACGAATTCAGATGAAAGGTCTAGATCGAATCCGTCTTTATTAGGTGATTGTGGCTGCATCTTGTCTACCTCCCATTATTCCGCTTCGGTGGATTTTGTTGGCCGTCCAAAGTAGCCTATAATATTGATTGATAGAGATGGTGAAAACCACCTCATTCGCGAGGGTTTCGGAAGTACCGGGATTTTTCGTTCATCGTCATAAGATTATGAAGATTTCANCATAAATAACAAGATTAATTCCATTNATTATTGACCAAAGATATTGAGTGATTAGTCCTCTTGGGAGGGTTACATGAGAGCCGAAGTAGAGGTTTTATTTGCTAAANTAGATGNAAATGCAGAGGCTCCAACACAAGGGACAAAGTCCGCTGCTGGTTGGGATTTAAGAGCACTTGAANAAACAACAGTGNCTAAAGGAAATTCTACTAAAATCCGAACTGGANTAGCAGTTGCTATACCAGATGGCTGGGAAGGTCAGATAAGATCTCGTTCATCTCTGGGTGCGAAAGGAATGATTATGCCAAACGGAGTNGGAACAATCGATTCTGACTACAGAGGTGANTTAATGGTACTTGCAACNTGGATTGGCGAAGGAGANTCCATTGTATTAGAAAAAGGAGAGAGAATCGCTCANNTATTAATCGCCCCAGTACCCGTAACTAGTTTTACAGAAGTAAGTTTTGAAAATCTTTCAAAAACTGAAAGAGGAGANGGCGGTTTCGGCAGTAGNGGAAGATTCTGAGGGATTAATTTGAGGATTATAGAATCCCAGGATTTGGGCATTATTGAACACGAAAATGCTGATTCTCTAATGAAAGAATACCAAAAAATGAGAATAAACGACAAGATACCTGANACTTTATTGATCTGCGAGCACCCAGAAATAGTTACTATTGGCCCAAGAGCTAAAAATGATGGAATNAGACCGCCTGTAGACTATCATTCTACGTATGTAGACAGGGGAGGTGGGCTCACATGGCACGGCCCAGGACAAATCGTCGTTTACCCTATATTCAAATGGAACCTTGAAGGAGAAAGTAATGTAAAATCGATTATTAATATGATAGAAGAGTGGGTTATTCAATCGTTAAATTCAATGGGAATTGAATCNAGAAGAGATGATAGAATGCAAGGTGTTTGGATAGGAGATAACAAAATATGCTCCATTGGGCTGTCATTTTTGAGNTGGACAAGCAGGCACGGATTTACCATAAATTACGACACACCGGAAGGCAGAGTTGAGATGGTAAGTGGATGTGGCCTAGGTGCAGACACAACNACATCTCTAAGTAAACTTGGATTTGATTTAACAAAAGAGCAGATAATTCAATCGTTATTTTCCAACATAAATATCGTAAACCGGGAACTAGCAAACCAAGATTAGGAGTAGTCAATTATGAAAGAATACTTTCCAACAGCGGGNAAACCAGCAAAAGGCGAAGATTTACCTCCNGTTGCTTACTTGCAGTGGTACATTCCAAGATTACGAGAGCAACGCAAACACAATCTTTCTTTCTCTGGATTACAGTTCCCATGGGAATTAGGGACTGTTGAGGACGTATGGAAAGACCACAGAAAACCTGGATTTGATGAAAGAGAATTANTCAGTGAAATGTATGGAGTGCACACAGACAATGTACACCTAACAATGGGAGCTACACAAGCAATAGGCGTTGCTATTTCTGCTGCATCAAGAGGAGGAAAGGTTGCTGTTGAAATGCCATCTTACGCACCAGTATCCCAAACAGCCAGAATTCTTGGTTTAGAAACATTAGAAGTTAGGCGGCAACCAACATCTTATGTTTGGACTATTGATAGAGAAAATTGGAAAGAAATATTGATGNATGTTGATTTATTGATGATTTCTCCACAATTGAATCCGGTAGGTTGCACTTACACTGCGGATGATCGAAGATGGTTAGTTGAAACTTGCAAAGAAATGGATGTTAGAATAATTAGCGATGAGGTATACTCTGCATCTGATAGAAATTGGCAACCATTCTACAAAGAAGGAGACCATTGCATCTCAATATCATCACTAACCAAAGTCCACGGCCTGGGTGTAATTAGATATGGCTGGATTCTTGCAGATTCAAAGATTATTCAAGATGTGAATAAAGCGTTTCATCACATGGAGGGAATGATGTCTTCTCCGACAATCCGAATTGTTGAGAAAATCAAAGAACGTCTGAACGAACCAATAGACTTGATAGATGAGTACAGGAAGGCAAATTTACCTGTTTTACAGGANGCTCTTGAAAGATTAGGGATCGAATGGACACCACCTGCTTACGGTGTTTTTGGAGCATTTCGCATTCCAGGAGTTGATACTCTAGAAATGATAGATACAATTGGAAAAGAGTATGATTTACTTGCAGTTCCAGGTTGCATGTTTGATTCTGAACTAAAGGAATGGCTTAGAGTAGGTTGGTCTATAGAGCCTAAAATGTTTGAAGAGGCAGTACATGTTTTGGAGAAAGTAATTCGTGAAGCAATTAACATAACTTGATACATGATATCCGTCAGCGGCAATCGATGGGCGATGTTGTTCTTGCTATATCTGGCGCATCTGGCGCCATCTATGGTGTGCGTTTAGCACACATCCTAGGAAATAGAGCAAGGCTTGTGATAACTGAATCAGGAAAACTGACTCTTGCCCACGAATGTGATGGACTAACACCCGAAAAGCTAGCAGAAGAATCCGGTGCATTGTTAGAGAATAATGAAAATGTGGGAGCGAAATCTGCTTCTGGTTCGGCTGCAATTGACGCTGTAGTAATATGCCCTTGTAGTGGTTCAACTCTTGGAAAACTTGCAGCGGGCATCGGAGATAATTTGGCAACAAGATCTGCAATAGTTGCAATGAAAGAGAGGAGAAAACTCATCATTGTACCACGAGAAGCACCATACGCTACCGTTCATTTAGAAAACATGGCAAAACTATCAAATTGGGGAACAATAGTAATTCCCGCTTCCCCTGGATTTTACAATCACCCTAAAACAATGGATGATTTAATTGACTTTGTCGTGTCCCGTGTACTTGACCACCTCGGTATAAATAACGAGTTGACCAAGCGCTGGACAGGAGAGGAAATACAATGAGCGACGAGGAAATCCTTTCAGCGGAAGTTGTAGAGGATTGGAAAGACGCAAATATTGGCAGGTCTAAACTCTCCTTTTTGCAAAACAAAGTCGTGCTAGCAATAGCACTTTCACTTATTTTTGTATCCTCAACTCTAGTTTACATTTTTGTTGAAGACGAAACAATAGATTACGGATCATCAATATCATTCGACGAACAAAGGACAAGAAGCTACGCTGAAGATTTAATCGGCTTTGGCCACCCTGTTTGGGAAGGTAGGATGAGCGGTTCTGCGGAAGAACAAGCAACTGCTGAATATATCGCTGATTTATTTGAAGAATTAGGATACCAGTCAACTCTACACACGTACGAGGTTCCTATGCATAGCATCAACAGTGAACCAAGTCTGAGAGTTTGTAAAGCCGGTGAAGGCTTGATTGGAAATGTAATTCCATGTGGGCCAGCGGACTTTGGCCAAGAGGTCACTTTGTTCAATCACAGAATTGACTATGTCATTCAAGGTTTTAGTGGAGAATCAGCGTTTACATTTGCCGATGGAATGGAAGTAGTCCACCTTGGAGAGGGAACTGACGATGCATTATGGGCATCCGCAGAAGGGAAAATCGGATATGTAGTTGGAGGGGCATCCACATCAGGAAANACTGGAATAATGGTTAAGGCCATAGAAAATGGTCTTTCATCAATTATTAGAGTCAACAAAGATTACAATTGTGGAAAAATCGAAGGCAACGATTGTGTTCCGATATTCAAAGGAACTGGAATAGATGCAATGATTGATGCAAACGGCGGCACAATACCATCTCAGATGGCGTTTATCGCAATGAGTAAGGACGCTGGAGAAATTCTTGAAGAGGTTATGATAAACGGAAGTGACAATAACCGAATTGAGATGATAATTGATGTAACAAACGACCAAGAATTAACTGTTCGAGTACCATGTGGAACTTATTATGGGAAATCAAGCGAGTTGCTGATTGTCGGAGGACACCATGATACCGTATATCATGCGCAAGGAGCTGTTGACGACACATCGGGAACGGCATCAGTATTGGAAATGGCAACTGTATTCTCTGAAATAATTAAAGAAAAAGGAGAGCCAAAAAAGAGCATTAGGTTCTGCACATGGGGTGGAGAAGAAGAAGGCTTGTGGGGATCAACCGCATATGTTGAGGAAATGAAGGATGACCTTTCACAGAATCTAAGATTGTACATTAACTTAGATATGAACCACGTTGACATCGATCCTGANCGAGGTGACTCGGTTTCGATAATAGCCAATCACAAAGAAGATTATGAACACATTTCAAACATCGCCGAGGAATACAAAGAAGCCAATCCCGACATGGCTAGCAGATACAACATTTACGTGAGATTATTCGATGGACCAAAAAATGCTCCTGACGGATTAAGTTGTAACTCTGATCATTGTCCATTCGTCTTTAATTTGGATAGTAATGAAGACGGTAGAGCTCTACTGTGCTACGGTAGTGGCTCATTTGAATATCACACATATATGGATACAATGGAAAGATTCAATGAAGAAAGCCTTGGTGTTTCTATAACCATCTTTGGCAATTATATCAAATACTTATCTTGGTAGTAAGGTAAACAGAGGGGAGTTCAATGGTCAATCCGAGTGCCCATGCAAGCCATATTTTAGTGAAAAGTAAGGGGGAAGCCACCCAAATGGTTTCAAACATAAAAAAACTCAAGGATTTTCAAAAACTAGCAAGGAAAAAATCGGATTGCCCTTCAAGTCAGAAGGGTGGAGACCTCGGTTGGTTTAGGAAAGGGCAAATGGTTCAAGAATTCGAAGAGGCTGTNTGGAATACTCCATTAAAAACAGTCACNGGNCCTGTAAAAACTCAATTTGGATATCATTTGATNTGGGTTCATGAAAGAGAAGAGGANTGAATATGGTCACAATTGTTGGCCTNGAAAATTACAAAGTTTACGCAACACANGGNGCGTATGACTTCGAAAAAAACAAGTCNCANCCATTTNTTTTNTCNATNTGGGCTACACTCNCAAANGAAGNAATTNNTGACAAATTAGAAAATACTCTCAATTATGCNGATTTGCAAGATGCTGTAGAAAATGTTGTTGTAAANTCAGATNCTGTCAATCTAATGGAAACATTGTGTTCTAANCTTGTGNCTGAGTTAAACTCTAATTTGTTGATTANTGAAATNAAAATCAGAGTAGAAAAGCCAAACGCACCTTTACCAAAAGAAGGTGGATTAGCAATAGTTGAGCATCATTGGACGAGGGTTTGAAGGACTATGCCTTCCACAGACTATTCATGACGGAGTCAGGAAGGGTATTCGTTCCGTCGGTAACTGAAGAAGATGGAGGCTCTATTGGCCTAGGAATGTTCTCCACAGAGGAGACCGCTTGGAAGGTTCTAAGAGAATTTACCAAGAAATCACATCTAATGAAACTTACAAGGTCTGATATTGTAATTTGGGAAATAGACGTTGTAGGTGAAGAAGCCATGACTGTATTATCCACTATGCACTGTAGAGACTGTCCGGTTTGTAAGCGTAGAACATTTTGGGTTGACTTAGAAAGTCTCTCAGCACTTTGCTCGGGAAGATTATGCGAGGCTTGGATTGAAGAGTCAACCGTTGAACCTGGAAAAATCGACCTTGGTTGGCCTCCCACACGATTCTTAAAACAAACAGAAACTATTGAGGAAGCATATACAGAATTAAACGCAATTGGTGCTGAAATCGAAGCTGCTGGAAGAGTACCTGATGACCCATTTACATCTCTTCCAAAGGAATGACACCGATCCCTTCCATTCCAATTCCCAACATGTAGCGAGCCTTTTCGCTTAGGGCATAGTAGAACTCATTCAGACCATCGGAAGTCAGTATGTGGCAATCACGATAAAACGCATTGTAAGCAGTTGCTAATTCTAATAGATAATTCGCAAAAATATGCGGTTTGTTATCCAGAACTGATATCTCGAGTTTGTCTTGGAAAACTCCCATTGACCTTGCTAATTCGTAAACTGAATCGATTATATCTCCACGTGACTCGAAATTAGCATCTTTACCAACCTTGTTTGCTATTGAGCATGCACGAGTATGAGAATACATGACGAATGGAGCACTGCCTCCCTCAAATGACAACGCCTCTTCCCAGCGGAATGTAAAGCCCTTATCTGGACTTACCTTTGTAATATTGAACCTCACTGCAGAAACGCCTACCGCCTCTGCGATGTGATTGATTTGCTCTTCTGATAAATCTGTCCTTAACTCCTTTACAACTTCTGCTGCATGAAATTTAGCTTCTTCCAATAGATCATCCATGAATACTACATTTCCTTTCCTGGTACTCATTTTTCCTTCTGGCAATTTAATGAAAGCATAGAATAGCACCTCAGGAACTTTGTGGCCTAGTTCTTTCAAAGTTAGTCCTACTTGCTTTGCTTGTAATTTATGATCCTCTCCTAAAACATTAATCAAATGATCAGTTTGAGACCACTTCCAAATATGATAAGCAATATCTCTAGTAGCATATAGTGAAGAGCCATCTCCTCTTCTATAGAAGAATTCAGTTTTACCTTTTAGTCCTCTTTGCCCCAAATCTAAGTATTGAGCACCGTTTTCTGCTACACCATTTATTTCAAGCGAACTTAATTCATCCATAAGAGTAGATACAGAGCCGTCAACTACAAATTTAGATTCTTTAGTAAATGTGTCAAAATCGATTCCAAGACGGGAAAGTGTCTCCAACATCCCATCCAATACCGGCTTGTATGCATTTTCGAATTGCTGTAATACATCATCATCTCCATTTTCGGAATCATGGACGAGTTTTGAGATTGCATCTTCAATTTCTTGGTTGGTTTCAGAACGAAGTGCTTGAGCTGCTTGATACCATCTAACAGTTTCATGGTCAGGTTTACCTTCCCATTTAGGGTTCGTTCCATCACGATCAGATAATATTTCATTTACCATTTCCTTAGATAAATTCTCAAGAGCCCATGCTAAAACAGCAACTTGTTTACCCATATCGTCCACATAGTATTCTGCTCTTACTTTGTTACCGTACAATCGATGTAATCTTACTAGAGAATCACCCAGAATAGCATTCCTAGCCCTTCCCACATGAAACGGGCCATTTGGATTAGCACTGGTGTGCTCTATCAAAATTTGATTATTAGGAGATGGTTTTTCCCATTTGAGGACTTTATCGACCAACCACTCTGCATTCGCTTTGAAGTTCAAGTATCCTCCAGTTGCAGAGACGTGGAACTCTCCACTCACTTTTTCTGCCAGTTCGCTTGCAATTTCCATAGGGTTTCTTTTCAATTCTTTAGCAATTACAAAACAAGGAAGTGTAACATCAGCTTGACCTTTTTCTCTACTAGGCCCAAGAGCAGATTTCCAAGTGTCGGAAACTCCATAGTCAGCAATTGCTGACTCGAGAGACTGCTCGATTATTTCTATTAGAAACTTCAAACTAAAACCTCACATAATTGGATATCGAAGTACCGCAGCGAGACCGCCAAATCCAGATTTTAATTGCGCCCCTTCTTCAGAATCAACTGAAATAAATCTAACTTCTGCTCTACCTTTTGCTGCCATAATTGATAACTCATCAAT
>PBXF01000008.1 GCA_002727515.1 Methanobacteriota archaeon | reverse complement strand
GTTTCCAATTGTATATCGTTTGCATTGAGTTCACCCGAGGGGGTACTAAGTGCTACGCCTATGCTAGAAAAATTAGATTGTGAAACTGTTGTGATACCTGTGGTGTGAATGCCTATTGCTGATTGATTGATTTGGGCATTAGAAATAGTTAATATTCCGCTATTTTGAACTGAATCATAGTCAATTTGATGTGAATTGTAGCCCTGTATGTTTGAATTAGCTAGATTATTTACTCCGATGTAAGAATGCTTAATTTGAAGGTTGTTAGCTTCTAATTCCCCATTTATTTTTACTGCAGTCTTTGCATTCTCGATCAGTGTTCCATTCAAATTAGCATTTCCGCCTGTTGCGATTTCGATTCCTTTCCAGAGTCCTGCCCCGTGAGAACCTTGAGTTAATGGAATTGCTGATGAAAAGAAATGAGCGCCTTCGGCGACTAGATTACCCTCAACCAAAATCCAATAATCATCTCCGCAATCGATAGATGCCCCCGGCTCAATTGTCAGTGTCATTCCATGGATGATTGTAACATTACCAGTTAGTGTATGTTGTCCAGACCAAGTCATGTTTGTAGAAATCGTACTATCAGTGGCATTTGTACTCAAAGGAGTTAGCAGAGAAAGTAGTAATAAAATTACAAGTTGAACCGCAAATGAGTTCTTTCGCATGTTATGTGCTTTACATAGCCAGCATATCAAACCAAAGGTCTCTGGTCACAAACATGGTGGGCCCGCCCAGATTTGAACTGGGGTCTGACGGCCCCCAGCCGCCAAGTATAGGCCAAGCTAACCCACGGGCCCTTTGTAGAATCTACTGGCGTGCAGCACTGAAAGGTGCAACTTCGTGTATTAGGTCTAAATGACCAACATACATTCTTCTGCAGCAATAGCGTTCTAATCCCACTTGATCAAGTGCATCAGAAATCTCAACCCCTGAAGCAACTTTTTCGTTGAATTCTTCCCACTTATGAGCAACAACTGCTCCACAACTAAAACATCTAATTGGAATAATCATTTTATCGCCTCATCGGTATGACTTTTGTTTCTTTCTACGAGCACCACGACCAAGTTGGTGTTTAGGCTCCTTCCGGCGAGGGTCATTAACTAGTAGGCTTCTATCAAATCTTAGATATTCGTCTCTCAGTTCTTCATCCATGCCTTTTGCTCCACCGTTATAGTGTACTAAACCACGGGCAATGGCCGTGCGAATCGCATCGGTTTGACCCATAATTCCTCCACCGGTAGTAGTAATACTGATGTCAACTTTTGCCAATCTGTTCATCGCATCTGCAATGATTAGTGGTTCCATAGCCTTACGTCTTGCAAGAGAAGGTTGTAAAATTTCAATTGGTTCGCTGTTAACTCTAACTCTGCCTTTCCCAGCCTTTACACTAGCTCTAGCAATTGCGGTTTTTCTTTTTCCTGAAGTTTCAACGGATTTCTTTTGTTTACGTGCCATTACTGTTCACCTCCAGTCCAACGATGGCTTGGTGCACCTAGATTGGCACTTATCTCACCTAAAGAAATAAATCTCTCTGGTGTAGACTTTCTAATCTTAGAATCATCTCCTGACTGGTGTCCATCCGGTAAATCTCCGGATAAATGGCTAGGACAACCAATTTCAACACGTAAATTACGAAGTGCTCTTCTTCCGCTACTCTTCTTTTGGTAAGGTAGCATTCCTCTAACTGCTCGCTTAAGAATCATATCAGGCATACGTGGGAAAAAAGGTCCCTTTCTAGCATGATTCAATTCATACTTGGCATGATATTTGTTTAGAACTGAAGTTGGGCTGCCAGAAACAATTGCTTTTTCAGCATTGACGATAATCACCTTATCATCACGATCTTCTCTAGCGGCTTTCAGCAGGATATTTGCAGTAGCTGATGCTAAGCGACCTAGAACAAGTCCTTCAGCATCAAAAACAAAGGTAGTTTCATCCAAGGATAACTACCCCCTTTCCTGATGGGTTTTCGTTCATTAGCTCACCGTAGGTCATAATTCGACCTCCAGCAGCTTCTATCTTCTCGCGAGCACCGTTGCTCACACTGTAGGCGGCGATGGTGTGGTTACTGGTAAACTCACCACTGCCGAGAAGCTTGCCAGGNACGAGGATTGTTGCACCCTCTGGAGCATGGCGGCTTACACGGCTGAGGTTGGGGTTTGTCCAATTTTTGCGACTTCTAGATAGACGCATGGCCACATCTCGCCAAACAGCGGAACCGGTTTCACGAGACTGGGCTTTCAGTTGATTGATTACATCAACCAACTGTGCGTTTGTCTTGTTATTTGGGTTACTCATTTGACTCCCTCGATGCTTTGAAGCATGCTGGCGAATCGCCAACCCATTATCAATGCACCGACGCGGTTTTTGGTATTAAAATCACAATTTGAACTATCATTCGTAAAGAATATCNCCTTTTGCATCGAGTAANTCAACTGTCAATCCTGCGGCTCTACCTTGAATGATTATCTCTTCATGCAGCGTATCAGAGAAGTCATCNAACGCGCCTAATGCAGTTATTCCTGCAACATCTGTTAATTGGTCTATCAAATGATTNAGTACGCAACTAACNCCATATGCTTGNCCTGCTCTAAACGCGTGGTCGACGCCTCCGATTTCAGGATCTTCGGCTTTCATTCTAAGCATAACTTGTTGAGAATAAGCTACCAAGGCTCCATAAATTGATTCAATAATTTGTGCGGCTTCTAAATCGCCAAGAAGCATTTGTGCTTCGCTGAGTGCTACTCTTACAGCATGGCCATAGGTGCTATGAGCACCAATAACGTCGGTTGTTTCCTTTTGCATTGCTTGGTCGATGAGGGACTTCCAGTCTTCCATGGGCAAGCCACATANGACATGCTCCTTGAAGGTTCGGCAAGTTTTGCCGACTAAAACAATATTCAAATCTTAAAGTCTGTTCCTTCGCCTTCTACAATTCCTGCTTGACGGACTGAGCCATCTGCAGCTACAAATTCACCAGCTTTTACCTGATTATTATACAGATTGACGTCTTCATAGCGCTTGACTAAGACTCCTTCGCCAAGAGCCATTGTCAATGAGCCAATAATCGCATCTAGTGTGTGTAATGCACGGTCTCTATGGCTTGCATCAATTGTGTGATCAGAATATCTCGCTTCTTCGAAGATGGTTAAGAATCCATCCAATTGTTCACTTGGAACCATGTTGAATGCACTTCTAACCGCGGCTTCGAATTCACGGGTTGTTTCATACACCTTCTTCATGAATCCATATTTACGGAAGTGTCTAACCAAATTCTTGTAACAATCAAAGATTGCTGCAATGAATTCATTACTGGCTTCTAATTGTAACATTGTATCGGTCAAGATACCTTTCAATGCTTGAACTTGTCTTCTNGCCTGTGATCTTTGATAATACAATGCTCCGCCAATAACCAATGCCATCAACAGGATTACTAATGCCATCGTATTCCCTGGCGTAAAGAATCCGGTATTGGATGATAAGGAAATTGGTTCACTCCACTGAATTTCATGTGTAATGTTATCATCNGACGGCGCAAAGAATGTTGAACCAGGATAGTATGCAATAATTCTCCATCTTCCNTCACACTCCTGACCTTCACAAATNCGGCCATCNAAAGCCCATTCAAACCGAGCNACGCCTTGTTCATTGGTCTTNGATTTATTCTCACCTTCAGTAACCCATTCCCCATCTGCTGAGAAATACTGGCGTAAGAAAATTATCTCTTCGTTCTCGACAGCCAAGTCTAATCTATCTCTCAATAAGGCTACTTCTCCAATAACAGGATCTCCTTCAAACAAGCCATTGTCTCCGATATAACTCCAAGTTTGCTTAACCTGCAAGTCAACTCTTGATCTAACGAGAATATTTACATCGGTGAATGAGCCATTNAGTGCACTTGAAGCATCTTTNTCACATCCTCCGGGGACATTGGAATCTGGTTCATATGCGACTCTTAAGGTTCTATATCCTTCGGTCTTACCACCAGTGGTTTCAACGCCTCTAAGAGTTGGATTTTGCAACGGGTCGCCACTAAACCACTCAATCGAACCGTCAATATTGCTAGTACGAATAGTTGCAATCGGCCTAATATTAGATTCTGGATCTAGGTAAATATTGAGACACTTTCCACCAACCCATTGTCCATTTGTTTGTGTTAAACGAGCATCGATATGGAATGATTCTTTCAAGAATAATCTGTAATACATTGTTCCGTTAGGAGCGATATATTTGTCTTCAGTAGACCTAAACGGACCTACTTCAGTTATTGCTATAGATGAATTAGAGAATACCTCAAACTCTGTTTGAAGTGTCTTATTAGAATATCTAAATCTGTCATTATTTTCATTATCCCATGCAGAATAAGTAACCGTGACTCTAGCCTTACCGGCAATAACTCCTGAAAGTTCACAATCAATTGCAAAGAATCCGTTGATATCTGTGTAGCCTTCCTGGCATCCCTGAACGCCTCCATCACCATTTACCATTTCATATTGAACTCGAATCTTTCTGTTGGACAGATTGGTTCCTAATTCATCAACTAGTTGACCAGTAACAACCATGTCTTTCTCTTCAACTTGGCCGGTTAGAGGATTTACTTCACTTGTGTAAACAATTTGGTCATCNACTACTAGAGTTGTTCTACCGATTAAAGAGAATCCATTTGCATTGTTGGTCATCAGAACTCTGTACTTTTCGCTGTTTGGTATCGATGTACATGGATCCCATNCACCGCCTAATGTACGGATATCGANATTTGGATCAAGTAAAGCGCATCCTTCNTTTGGAAGGTTCTCTTGGAATCTTAGAATTACATTAACCGGTCCAAATCCATCTGGAAGGAACCCAGCCGGATCATTCTTCAGTAATTGTGGATTAAGTGGGCTAATGTTAGCTTTCAAACAACCTATCGATTCTTCTCTTGAGAGTCCNTTCTTGTCTACGTCACGATCCGCAAAGCCGTCATCATTACCATCATAATAACACAGGTGGGAATTATCTGGTTGCTGAGAAGGTAGAGTCAAGAATCCTGCTGACGGTTCTATCGTTGCGACCACTTGACGGTAAGAGACTCCATTGAAATCTGTACCTTCAAAGATTACATCTACCAATCCTCCACCTGGGCTATTCGCTCCGTTGAGATTGGTCGGAGTTGTACCGCTTGCACCGTCGTCGGTTATCAAAGCTGTAAAGTCCCAATTATCTCCAGACTGACGTAAATTGTCACTGGTATCGGTTACTGTAATATTAGTCCTAGATATAATCCAAATATTCTGACTCACCATAGTACCTTTCAATCTTGAAGAGCCCGGATATTCGAATTGAAGAGTAAAGTTACCTAATGAATCTGTTCCACTGATTTCGAAAGGAATTTCAAAGAATCCATTGTCATCAGTATAGTTAACTCCACTTCTTCCATCAAATGACCAGGTGTAATTAACTGCAACATTACCAACTGCTTGGTTGGCATTATCGAGTAACTGTGCCTGCACTAGATTTGTCGTATTACGGTATAATNTGGAAACTGATGTCATCTTGAATTGTGTTGTTCCTATAACTGAGACATTGATATATGCTCCAGTTGGAGATAATGTGCTAGTATTACCAGTAAAGTAGTATGTTGATTGGGAGAAATCTACTCTCATTCCGTAAGTCTTAGCAGGGTATTTCGTTGGNTCCCATGTGAAATTATAATCATAAATAGCATCACATGTAGAACAAGCCTGTTTAGGAGGCGCTCCAAATTGAGTTTCTGCTTCACCAATGAATTGTTTATTTCCATCTCTGTCAACTTGTAGAGCGATTTGGTCTTGTACCCATGGAACATCTGTTCTATTTGTAACNCTNCCAATCATTCGTAATGTTTCGCCTGTNTTCATTTCAGGAACAATCTCACATCTTGTTTCACTGTCTAAATCAAATGGATCAACTCGTCCACACGGAGGCAACTCAGTATCTCCTCCATTAACAAGAGTAATCACCCAATCATCTCCACTTGTTCTAATAAACGGTGCTAGTTTTTCAGCCTCGCCGCTCAAGTTAGATATATTACCGTCCCAGTTAGTTGGGTATGGCTTTGTAGCTGAAACTGTATTGTAGTCCAAACTAGCATTTTCTAAGGCTCCAGCGTGGAATAATGTTGCCCAATTGCCNAAGAATCCGTTATTATTGTTGATAGTAGAATCCCAGTAATAAACAGGGTTTGTACCTCCTACAATCAACTCTCCATAGATATTCATTCTATGCATAACTCGGACATTCTCTGGCTCAGTGTCATCGCCATGCATGTATGGGAATGGCCATTCTGATGCAATTTCAGGCCGCACGCTTCCAATTACTTGGTAATCTCCAGCGGGTAGTGTAGTATTAGAATACAGACTTGTGAAATTGCCTGTTACTGGTTGACCTGAGGAATCCTGAACAATTACGTGTTTTTTATTCAGATCATCCCAAATAATTTCTTCATAACCTCCTGGTAATTGGCCCACTCCATTATCTAAACTAGCATTTCTTCGTATCTGCTTCCAAGTCCCGTTTATTCCTAAATCTTGTACAAATGTAACAGAAGCAAATCCACGATTGTCGGTTCTGTAGCCGTTCCCATCTAATCCTGAGAAATTAGTAGGTGAGGAAATATTTCCAAACGGNCCGCCTCTGACTGTGAATGTAATTGGAACGAAATTAATCAGTTTTGTATAATCTCCTCTTTGAGTATCTGCAGTATAGTGTGCCCAGAAATCAATCTTGAACGGTTGCTCACTACTCTTGAACGAACCCATCGGTGCAATGTTTGCTGTTAGATTTGCCTCGGCACCGACTAAATATTCTTGTGAACGGTTGCCGTTAAAGGCGAATAATTCTGTAACCTCAGCATAAACTCTGTATGTCGTGGGACCTCCAACTGTCAACATCTCTGGATATATGTATTGATTATAGCTAAAGTTTCCAAAGTTATTTGTTGGCACATATATCGACTCAATGGCAGTTGTACCATTATTAGCCCACTCAATGTTGATTTGAATAGGAATATTTGGCGCAGGCTCATATACCAATGTTACAGGATTCACCCANTCCACNNGNCCTGTNAATCTCTGNGGNGTTTGAGCATCGATCCAAAGTGTACTAGGTGCATCAAGAGTAATGAAAGTCGGTGCTTTATCATCCTCATCTAAAACACAATCATTATCAAAGTCCCAATCGCTAGATTCCGCCCCATTATAACAAGGGAATGAAACNTGGTTTTCTTCTAAATGATCAAAATCTTCATCGACGAATGTGTCATTATCGTCGTCATTATCGATTGCATCTGGNCCNACTGAAGGGTCTAAAGGATTAGCTANGGCCTCTCCNTCGCCAAAATCATCGTGGTCCCAAGGATTTGTTGAATTTCTATTAAACCTAATTGGCCAAACTAAAATCTCATCGACATCTTCCATTCCATCTTGGTCATCGTCGGCGTCAATATCGTCTCTTAATCCATCATTGTCATGGTCGAATGCTTGTGTTAAAGAAATGTTTAGTTCAAATGTATTGTTAAGTCCGTCGCCGTCCCAATCATCATCTTCCCAATTTGATATGTTATCATTATCATGATCCCATGGTGAATTCTCTTCACCTAAGAAACAACCAGGAAGTAATTCCTGAGNCCAATCATCGATACCGTTGTTGTCATCGTCCCAGTCTTCAGCATCAGGAACTCCGTCATTATCATTATCAACATCATAGAATTTCGGATTTTGATAACCTTGTGTCATCTCTCCTCTATCCCATACAGCCTGGAAAAATCCGTCTTCATCAGCGTCAGCATCATTTCCGTCATCGTCATTATCTACACAGTTTGTTCCGGTGAAAAAGGATGAACCTGGTGGAAGATTTATGTTTGCGTCNTCATCTAAATCATCATTGGTATCTACTTCNAAATAATCCCATANACCATCATTATCATCATCGATATCATACCAATCATAGACACCATCGGCATCGTCGTCAATGTCAATTGTATTGTTGAAACCGTCTCCATCAATATCTGGATCTACATCATTGGTGATTATATCNGCACCTAACTCATCAGGGAAATCTTGTACAGGGCCATTATCTGAGTTCCAATTCCATCCTGAAACTGAGATGAACAATCCAAGCCAAACATTGAATGCGTCACGGCTATTAGCAATTTGAGTATAAGTGATTCCTGAATCTACNGTTCCATCATTCCCGTAATCGTAGTGCCAGCATCCACCTTGTGCGCCAGGGTTACAGCTCCAGTTATTAGAAGGTCCACCAGCAGTAGCGCCTTGATCTAATCCCGCATCAGGTCTTGTTGAGAATGGTAATCCCAATTGAGCATTAACTCCATTGAGAGGCATTTGATATGCAAAAGCATAAACATAACCGCAAGANAATCCTGTTCCAAAATTACCTGCAGTCCAGCCGCATGTTGAGAGGTTGAACGAACCTCCAAGTTTTGGATCGTCTACATCCATTATACCATCATTGCCTTCGTCCTGATCCCACCAATCGGGCAGCCCGTCGGCATCCTGATCTATATCTAAACCATTGATTAGAGAGTCGCCATCAGAATCTATATCCCATTCATTACCTCCATTTCTTGAAGACCATCTTGAGAATAAGAACCAGTAAAATTCAGGAACTACTCCAGGTGTTGCTGGTTGAGTTGTTTCATCATAACCATTGTAATTTAACATCATNTTTTCAAATGGATTATGGTGGAAAACCATCTTCCAATAATCCGAAGAGTTNTCTTGATATCCTTGTCCGTCATCGGTACCATCTAAATTTCCTCCATCGTTGACTGGATAGAACGGCGTGTAAAAGCCATCATTTTGATCGAAATCTACCACACCACAATTTCCGTCATCTGGGTCATAAAGGTCCGATAATCCATCATTATCATCGTCCCAATCAATACTATTTTCCAAACCATCTCCATCAACGTCAGAATCGATATCGTTAGGGCCATCGTCACGGTAAAGTCCACCGTTAATAGCGTGTAAATCTGCGTCATTGTCAAAATCACAATCCCAGTCGATATCTAGTACATCGATGATTCCATCATTGTCGTCATCTATATCATCCCAGTTGGAAATTCCATCGCCGTCCCAATCATTGAATTGTGAGAAAGATGCTCTTCTTGTAATGCATCTAGGGTCTGGATTGCTAGGGATAGGGTTTGCTTGAGTTGGGCAGTTCCAAGAGGCGACATCGGTTGTAGTGTCTAATGGGAATGAATCGTTCTCATTTTGTATTTGGTCATTGTCAAGGTCATATTCAAAGTTAGCTTGGTCGCCACTTACTGCTATATCTCCTAAGTTATCAGGTGAAGGTGTTCCACCCATATCTGGGTCTAACCAATCATAAATTCCATTGTAGTTTATGTCAAAGGGTCTTAATCTATCATCATCTAGATCTCCATCATAATCAATCTCGCAGTCCAAACCTGGAATGCCATCAGTATCAGCGCCAGGAGTTTGATATGAGCCCGAATCGTTCGAACGATTATAGTCGTTTAATCCATCATTGTTGTAATCTACAATAACACAAACATCTGGTATGCCGTCATTATCGTCATCAGGATCAGACATATCGAGAATGGAATCGTTATCGTCGTCCGTATCTGCACTATCTGGAGTTCCATCATTATCGTTATCAGGGTCTAAGAAATTAGGAATGCCATCGCCATCTAAATCTCCATCAATGATTTGAGTGAAAGAAGGGGTGCCTTCAGAAACAATAGTTGCATCTTCAAATAAGGGGTAANANCCGGATATGGTAGAGGTNGCTGCATTGACTCTGTTGGCCTCCCATAGTACGTAATCTACTCCNCCTGAATAAGTAATATATTCATTAGCAGTCCAAACACGAGGGGCATCATAAAACTCGGCATTATCTGACATGAGTCCGGTCTTTGAGGAGTCATAGGGGTGTTCGTCGTCAACATCCAATACGCCATCATTATCATCATCGGTATCAAAATAGTCACTAATTCCATCGCCGTCTAAATCGCAAGGCCACTTGAATTGGTCAATTCTACCATCGTTATCATCGTCTTCATCGTATCTATCTGCGCCTGAACCATCTGAGTCTTCGTCGGTAACGCCATCGTTATCGTGGTCCATTGGGTTTTGGTCTGCGAGATAAAAATTACCGACTGATTGATTTGTCCATGGATGAATTATACTGGAGTCGAGGTATCTATCAGTACTGACGTTGATTGGATCGTATCCTAAAGCCTCTAGTGCTGGAATATCAAGAGGTCCTTCCAGAATTCCGTCATTGTCGTCATCCCAGTCATCTACATCGAGAATGCCGTCATTGTCATGGTCTAATGGGTCTGTACCATAACATCCGTCGAATCTTTCCAATAAATCATAAATTCCGTCATTATCATCGTCTAAATCATTAAGATCGCTTATTCCATCGTTATCGTGATCCTCTTTGTTTGATTCTTCAAGGAAAATAGAATATGATTGTGAAAGTGCAGCAAGAGCTTCTAAATCATTGATTACCCCTGAAGCGACTCCTGAATCGGTCCACATTATATCATGCAGTGCNGGNTGAGGTTGTGGTGGNAAATGATTCTCATAATTCTCAAGNGCTCCTTGCCCTGAAGGTTGCTGNCCTAGATTTACAGATTCCTTNTTCAATAATTCACCNTTTGAAATAGAAAATCTTGTNGNTATTTCTTCTCTCTCTTCGAAATCTGTCATCAATGATAAAGTTGTACTGGACACCATTAGAAATACTAACACTAGCGATAAGGTTAGTTTTTGTCGACTTTTTATTTTCTCTTCGTTAGTAATTGAAAGCATTTAAGCATCTCTCCGCTAACTNGCGTAATAAATACACTATATCAAAGCGAAGGGTGAAATGATACTCANGGTATCAACTCAATGAATAAGTATCAATCCCAATAAAAATAAAAAAAAGGGGTTCCCTGGAGGGCTCACCCTCCAGAGAACCATTAACCAATACCTCGGCATTGGTGAAATGCTAGTTATACTTCAATCAAGCTTCTAAAGAGTCGAGGATTCCGTCATTGTCGTCATCATCGTCTACATANTCNNCTAGGCCGTCGTTATCGTGGTCAAATTGACCTGTCAAACCATTACCGTCGTTGTTTTCGAACCAGTCTGAAAGACCGTCGTTATCATCGTCAGTATCTGCCATATCTGTATATCCATCATTGTCGTGGTCGTAGCGATAAGTAGTAGATGTTGCACCATCGATTTCTTCGGTATCTAGGATGTTATCGTTATCATCATCTAGATCGACACCATCATTCAATCCGTCATTATCGTGGTCACGGCTGCGGTCTTCACCAGCATCCATTACACCATTTCCATTGACGTCTTCCCAATCATTACGATTGTCGATACCGTCGTTATCAATATCCAAATCTACTGTATCGGAAATACCGTCATTGTCATGATCATAAATATCGGTATTTGAGTTACCGTCGAGAACTTCTTGTTGGTCATCTATTCCATCACCATCATCGTCGTTATCTTCGCTGTCTTCAATTCCGTCATTGTCATGATCGAATGGGTTCTGGTCTACATCATTTGGAATTCCGTCATTATCATTGTCGTTATCCAAATTATCTGGTATTCCATCTCCATCATTATCGGTATCGCCATTTAGCTCTTGGTTGTCAAGTTGTTGTCCTTGTTGTTGGTCGCTTTGTTGACCTTGTTGACCTTGTTGACCATTTTGGGTTTGTCCTTGTTGTTGCTCGTTTTGTCCATTTTGGTTTTGTCCGTTTTGGTTTTGCTCGCCTTGTTGTTCTTGTTGACCGCCTTGTTCGCCGCCTTGTTGTTGTTGTCCTTGCCCATTGTCTTGTTGTTGTCCTTGTTCACCTTGGCCTTGTTCGCCTTGTCCTTGCTGACCTTGTTGACCTTGTTGACCCTCTTGGCCCTGTTGACCTTGTTGACCTTGCTCACCTTGTCCTTGTTCACCTTGGCCTTGTTCACCTTGGCCTTGTTCACCTTGACCTTGCTCGCCCTGTCCTTGGCCTTGTCCTTGGCCTTGTTGCTGGCCTTGTCCTTGNCCTTGTCCTTGGCCTTGTCCTTGTCCTTGNCCTTGNCCTTGTCCTTGNCCTTGNCCTTGTCCTTGTCCTTGGCCTT
>PBXF01000001.1 GCA_002727515.1 Methanobacteriota archaeon | reverse complement strand
AAGGTCGGAATCGACGATATGGCACTCCATTTTCCTAGATTATACATGGATATGGAGGACTTCGCAGAGATGCGAGGAGCCGACTACGGCAAATTGAACAAGGGTTTGGGATTAGCAGCAATGGCAATTCCAGACGTTCACGAAGATACAGCAACAATGGGTGCAAACGCTGTTTGCCGCCTTATTGATAGAAATGGTATCGACCCTCGAAAGATTGGCCGTATTTACTTGGGAACCGAATCTGCGCTTGACGGTGCAAAGCCAACAGCGACCTACATCGTTGACATGCTAACCCATCGCTACGGAGAGCGCTTTGGTGAAGATTGCTTCAGAGGATGTGACGTAGTAGACATGACATTCGCTTGTATTGGAGCAGTAGACGCTCTACACAACACTCTAGATTGGGTTGCAAGAGGAGGAGAAGAAGAAGACCGCATGGGAATCGTTGTTTTCTCCGACAATGCGAAGTACGATTTGGAATCCTCTGGAGAATATACACAAGGTGCTGGTGGCGGAGCTCTTCTAGTTCGCCACAACCCTCGCTTAATCGTCGTTCCAGATCGCTGGGGTGTATCCACAACACCAGTGCACGATTTCTTCAAGCCAAGAAGAGAAGTTTCGATTAGCAGCGTTATCAACCACGTTCTGCAGTTAGCGGCTGAAGCGGGTGCAACCATCCGCGACGGAATGGCTGAAGCGATGATCAAGCATCTTCCAGAATCAACAGTTCGCCGATTGGGTATTTTCGCACACGGTGAAGAAAATGTGAAAGTTCACCGTGATGAGCCGGTTTTCGATGGTCAATTCTCCAACAGATGTTACCGTGAAGCTGTAAAGCAAGCGTTTACTCATTTCAGCGAGAAAGCAATTTCACAAGGAAGATTTGACCCCGACATGGACGAAATCCTAACCGAACAATGGGCTAGAATAATCATGCACTTACCATATGCTTTCCAAGCAAAGAGAATGTTCCCCGATGTTTTCAGACACGACAGAAAGCATCTTGATTCTTGGTCGCACATTGAAGAAGCAATAGGTATGGCGCCAGAAGAATCTGACTTCGAAACTCCTGAAGAATGGGAGAGGGCAATGGACGGCTACCGCCGTGCAATCTCCAAGACTGAAGATTTCAAACAATTCGTAGAAGACAGAATTGAGAAGGGTCAGAGAGCATCTTCGCTTATCGGAAATCANTACACTGGTTCGATTTTCCTCGCTTTGATGTCCACATTTGAAGCAGATTACGAAGAGAACGCAAACCTCGACAATGTCACATTCGGACTCTGTGGTTACGGGTCCGGTGCTAAGGCGAAGGTATTCGAGGCTGAAGTCCAGCCAACATGGAGAGAAATTGCAAGTCGCTGGAACCTATTCGAGAGACTTGAGGGTAGAATTGCAATCGATCGTGTTACCTATGAAGCACTTCACAAAGGATTGGCAAAGGAATCAATCATCACACCTCAAGGCGAATTCGCCCTTGTGGATGTTGGAGACGAAGGTGTCGAAGAAGGAATGCGAACCTATGCTTGGGTTGGCGAGTGATTAACTCATAATCTTCGAGACATCGACGATATTAGGGATTTGAACTCCCGCAGATTCGAACCACTGTTCGATATTTTCCAAGTCACGTCCTTTGGAAATGGCTTTGGCTCTTGCACCGATTAGATTCCATGCCCCTTTGGCAGAAATCCCTGGAATTGCAGCAAGTTGTTTCTCGCTCACCTTGCGCCAATCTAATCCTGTCTCGATTCCAGTGATTGAGCGAGCTCCATGACCTGTGACCATGATGTTGCTATAGGTTTCAAGCGGTGCCATGTAATTCATTCCAACGAGGATTGGATATGCTCCAATTTGACGTCCGAATGTAATGCCTGCCTTTCCATGGACATCCGGTGAGCGAGCCTCAGGCTCGAGATGTCTTGGAAGGCGAGTTCTTCCTTCATGTGCTTCCCACCAAACATCGTTTAGAATCGTGCCAGTTGGAAGCATTTCTTCCAATAATGGGCCATCGAATTCATCTCTGACAGTGGTCTTGAATGATTTGAAATCAGCGTCATTGATTTCTTGGAAACCTTCGCCTTCTACTTGGCGAATGTTAACTCTGCGAATCATGTGTCCTTCGTCTTTCAATTCGTTGAGAAGTTTGAGATTGATGTTGTATGTTTCACTGGTTTCGCCGTTTAGACCGGCGATGAAATTCAACCCTGGAAGTAGTTTAGGTAGGCCTCTTTCACCACGCTCTCTGCCGTATTTGTTGATTAGACCAATAGCGGATTTTAGTTGCTTTGAATCACAGTTCAGCCAGTTCGCTTCATGCACATTTGGATCTGCAGATTCAAGGCCAAAAGAAAGCACTGCGCCGTCAGATAGGGTTTCGACTAGAGTCTTAGTGATCTCCTCAGATTCCTCAAAATGCTCGGCAATAATGGAAGGATTTCCATTGTCGGTGTGAAGGATTCCAAGTCGCTCATCTTCTCTCAANCCGTGTAGCAGTTTTGCGATTGGTTCAGGATTAGGCCGTGGATATTCCATCTCGACAACACCTTCCGCCATGTAGGTGTAAGTGTCGGTCATGCCGCCTAAGCGAACGTGTTCAACCCCCATGTCGTGAGCTATGGACACTTCCTGAATGATATCCTCTGGACTTCTCCAAATTGGTACTCCTTTCTTTGGTTCGATGCAGAATTTGCATCCACGCTTGTAGCGTACACATCCTTGGTAGACCTCGACTTCGTAAGTTAGTGGGCCATTTAAGTCAGGATTGTGGGTTACTGCCTTTGAGCGAGCTCCAGCATGCGCCCATGCAGTCCATTGTTCAGCGGTTCTACGCTGATGTTTCCATTCTCCGTTAGAAAGGAAGTAAGCAAGGGTTGCATCTGTATCTTGTAATGCCAAGAATAGGTTTCTGCGAAGAGGACTCCAGCCCTGATGCCTCCATCCTCTTATCGCCCAGCCTCCACAAAGAATCGGAGTATCACCGGAAGTTCCCGAAATGATCTCCTTTGTTTCTCGAAGAGAAATTGGAGTTCCCCTGATGTATTTGCCAGGAACTATTGCTCCAGCTAATACGACAACTCCGAGACGATTTTCCAATGAAGGCGGATTGATTCGGTATGTGTCGATAGGGCAGTATTCGTAATTGATTCCCTTTTCTTCTAAGACTCCACAAATGTATCTGATGTGAAATCCAACATATGGTGGGACNCCGAAAGCNGCCGGNTCATCTTCGTAGCCNTCAATGATGAGCCAGGAGGACATCTCCGGACTCGGTCATTTACTCACCTCAATCCTTTTTTGGTCGTCGACGCTTTTTCTTCTTGGCGTCTTCTTCCTCTTCGGCAAGAGCACGCAACTCACGAGCGGATTTACCGCCCTTATCGCCGCCGGAGTTTCCTCTCTTGTTGTCACGGTTCTGAGGTTTGGAGACATCGACCTTGATGTCGCGTCCCATGAAGTCGGTTCCGTTTAGTTTGCCAACTACCTCTTGACCCTTTGATTCAGGTTGGATTGTTACGAATGCGAACGCCTTCTTACGGCCGGATCGGTCTGTTGCCCATTGAACGTGTACATTGTCACAGTGATCTTTGAACAGTGCCGTCAAGTCGTCTTCAGTCGCTTTGAATGGTAGGTTTCCGACATACAATCGAGCACCTTGCGGTCGAGGAGCACGCTTTTGCTTCTCATCTCTTGGAGCATCAGCGTCTCTGACTCCGATTCTACGGCCTTTGATTTTCTGACCGTCCAATGCAGCGATAGCAGCGTCTGCCATGTCTTTTGATTGGAATGTAATGAAACCAAATCCACGTAGGTTCCCTGCATCATCACGCATTAATGCGAAATCAGTAACCTTGCCGTGTTTCTTGAACATATCACGAACTTCATCTTCTTCAGCATCCCTTGAAAGTCCGCCGATGAATAGTCTGCAACCAGGTGCAGCCTTTTCTCGGCGTCCACGGCCGCCACCTTGGCCACCTTCGCCCTCGAATCTGAAGTATTCACGCTCTCGACCATCTTCACGAATGTCTTCTGCGATGAATGTAGCACGGCCTGCGCTTCCCTTTGCGAACAATGCTTCTGCTTCTCCACTCCATCTCTTGCCTGCACCATTCATTGCAGCCTTACCTGCTTCGCCACCGAAATCATCTGCCATTGCACGGAATGATTGGTTGCCACATGTCTTACATGCAACGTTCCAATCTCCGTTCAATTCTGCATGGAAGGTGTCTCCACAAGATGGACATAGTGCCCATAGGACACCGCAATCGTCATCTTCACGCATGTCGATTCGAATTACGTTTCCAGCCTCTAGCACTTTTGCTCTCACGATGTCACGGCGTCGTAGTCCGTCTGCCGTGTTGTGGAGGAATCTGTCTGTGATTTTGGTTACGTGGAATTGAGCATATTCTTGGTCAGCCATGACTGAACGGTTTGCTTTTCCTTCAATCGAGATGATTCTGATTTCACCAGATTTTTCATTTAGCTTTACAACTTCTCCAATTACGGTATCGCCGACTTGAACACGCAACATTTCATTGTGTGTGTGGACGCTGATAACGCCGTCAATTTCGCTTACAACACCTGTTAGTAATGCGATTAGGTTGCCGTTTTCTTCTGCTGTGCCCTTGCCTGGGCTGTTCTTATCTGCAGTTCCTACTACAGTTCCGGGGGTGACGATTGTCGCCATATTTTCACGCTCATGTTTTGGGGAATCACCCTACGGGTGACGGGAAGGGGATGGTTGAGGCGGGGGCTGTTTACTTTTGAACCCCTATCATCGAGTGAAACGCCAGCATTTGATCTCGGTCGCACCCATTCTGGAGTTGTGGTGTTGGTAGGTGGCAGGCATTCTGAATTCACCTTCAAGGATTACTTCTCCTTCTGGTAAATGTGTGGCTGCGGCGCTGTGCATCATGTGGACTACCGGTGCACTTCGCATCGCTTCATCTATGAAAATACGATCAGCACCATGGGTTTGAACTCCCCAAGGTGGGTTGGTTATCACCAAGTCGACTTCAGGTAATTCAACCTCCCCTACACGACCGATAATCGTCGGACCTAGTTCTTCACAGAGTTTTGCGGCTTCTTTGTCACACTCGACAAATGTAACATCTGCTCCTAGTAGTTGTGCGCCATATCCGAGAATACCATTTCCTGCACCGAGGTCAAGGACGGTTTTTCCTTCAAGTCCATCGTGGGCATCAATCTGTGCCAACCAAAGTGCCGCAAGATCTCCTTCGGTTTGATATTGCTCTAGTTCCACGCTATTGCACGGATGATTGGGTAATTTCGACAAGGAAATCGCCAGATGGCGAAGCTTCAACTCAATCACCAACGTTGTTGATTTTGTTGCTGGCCGTAATTCATTTGCTGCATCTGCTGGGTTTGCATTTGCTGCATACGGTATCTGATGGATTCTGCTTCCATTCTTAGCCTTGCAACGAGTTGGTCTCCTGGTTGCTGGCCTCCGCAAAATCTGCAGAATCTTGTGCCATCATTTTGCATTTGTCCGCAGTGTACACAGAATGCCATAGTACCCCCACTCCTATCTTGTCTTTGAACCCTCGCATTCAACTAACCATCTGCATGAATACAGGCCAAGTTTCGAAATTTTGGGCCAATGCCCCCTCATCTATGTCTTCCAATCCAGCATCGCTCATCA
>PBXF01000024.1 GCA_002727515.1 Methanobacteriota archaeon | reverse complement strand
CCTTTAACACAAATTCTTGCAAGTGTCCACAAGTCGTCTTCGCTATCAATGCGAATACGGTATAGTCCGAACTCCTTTTTCACGACTTGCATTGGGTCTCACCCAAACACCCCGAGGAGGTTCCCGTCTTCATCCATATCCATGTTTGCAGCGGCTGGAACCTTGGGCAAACCGGGCATAGTCATAATTTCGCCCAAAACGGCAACAATGAAACCAGCACCAGCGTTAAGTCTGAATTCCCTTATTGGCACTTCGAAATCATTTGGTGCACCTAGCATATTTGGGTCATGACTGAATTAATATTGTGTTTTGGCCATACATACTGGAAGGTTACCATACCCCCATTCTTTGATTTGATTGAGTTGCCTATGGGCTTTAGCTTGTATATTGATACATTCTGCTCCGTACATTCTTGTCGCTATTCTTAGAGCTTTTTCTTCAACAGGAGCATTTGAATCAAAAATAGGTGTAAATGGCCTCCCGTCTGCGATGTGGTCTTGACACGCAGATACTACCGCTTTAGCCAGCGGTGCTCCACCTGCTCCTCCTTTGGCATGAACTTCTGTCAAACATATCGCAGATGCACCAGATGCTGCAGCACAATTTCTCAGGCAATCTAGTTCAGCATCTGTGTCACTTGCGAATCTATTGATTGAAACGACTACAGGTACCCCGAATAATGACATATTCTTGATATGGCGGTCAAGATTTGATTCTGCACCCTTTCTGACAGCATCAACATCTTCTGTTTCAATTTCTTCTTTACTAGGTCTTCTAGCGGCTCTATCTCCGAATGCTCCTCCATGTAATTTCATAGAGCGAACAGTAACATTCATCACTACGCAATCAGGAGATTTTCCAGAGTTGAATGCTTTGATATGCATGAATTTTTCAGCGCCCATGTCAGAGCCGAATCCGGCTTCAGTTACCACATAATCTGCAGCACCAAGAGCCAACTTATCCGCAATTATTGATGAATTACCGTGTGCGATATTGGCGAATGGCCCACCATGAATGAATGCGGGGTCACCTTCTATCGTTTGAACTAAATTAGGAAGGAATGCATCTCTCAATAGAAGCGACATTGCTCCCGCAGCTCCAATGTCTTCTGCTTTAACCGGTGTCCCATCGAAGCGCTGTCCAATGACAATCTCACCAAGTCTTTTCCTTAAGTTAGAATAATCTGTTGCAAGAACAAGAATTGCCATCACTTCACTCGCGGCTGTAATGTCAAACCTATCCTCTCTGACTAGACCATTCGCAGGTCCACCAAGTCCTACTGTTACATTACGTAGAGATCTGTCATTCAAATCTACTACACGTGGCCATATGATTCTAGAAGGATTGATTTGCTGAACATTTCCGTGGTTCAGATGATTGTCAATCATTGATGAAAGAAGATTATGAGCGCTAGTCACTGCGTGTAAATCTCCTGTAAAATGAAGGTTGATATCTTCCATAGGTAGTACTTGGGAGAATCCACCACCGGCAGCACCACCTTTGATTCCGAATACTGGTCCCATAGATGGTTCTCTGATTACACATGTCGCTCTCTTTCCTATTCGGTTCAATGCTTGAGTTAGTCCAATAGTTGTAACAGTCTTGCCTTCTCCAAATGGTGTAGGGTTTACGCTTGTAACCAAAATTAGGGAACCTTGAGGCTTTGCCATACGGGATTTTAGTGCTTCCCAGGTAATCTTAGCCTTGCCCTTTCCCATAATCATAATCTCGTTTTCAGAGATTCCTAACTTCCAAGCAATCTGGGAAATGTCTTCCATTTTGGCTTCTCTCGCAATCTCGAGGTCGCTCTGCATGCATACTATGCGTATTGAAGGGTTCTTGAAACCACTGTCCACTTTAGAGTTAAATCACACCTTTTTTGGTGTTAAAAAAAATCACCAATCATCGATTTTTTTTGTTTACTTTTTTAATGACGGTAACTAAATTCTCATTTCTCCTATCAACATCATATCCAAAATAATCCAGTAATTCTTTGACATCTCTGTAGATCAGTACTACGGCAAAAATTTGTATTGTTACGACAAATAATTCGATCCAGTATGCTGTTCTAATTGAACTTTCAATATCCTCTAAACTAACATTATCAGAACTGGATAATGTGCCCAATGTCATTCGAAGAAATTGAACAATTAGTGTAAATATAATCAGACCAAGACCAATCAATGTTTTATCTCCAAAATTTGGAGTTTCATAGGTATGGACTTGCTGTTTTCCATTTTCCGAATAAAAGTCATCATGGGAGTTATTTGAATTCCCATATTTTTGACTTTCAAATTGAGAAAAACGTTCATGCTGCCATCTATCTTCTGACATGACTAATGCTTATCCAGAGATTTTATCAAGTATCCTAAGATACTTGCTCATTCCTCTTTCATGCTTCCCAGATAGTCTGGTAATTCGACTCCAGCCATCTTTGCCACATCGTGGACTGGCGGAAGTGAGTGAATTAAGCTGGACACGAAGTTTGCTGTTGAGCCTTCTCCATTTCCTCCAGCAGAATCCCAAACAGTGATCTTGTCGATTTGTAGGTTGGATATTGCCTCTACCTGCTTTGCAACAACATCCTCTAGTTTCTCAACCATTAGAAGAGTTGCAGCAGCCTTTGCATCTCCGCCAGCGCTAGCAACCAAGTTTGCATAACCAGTTGCCTTTGCTTCTAGAACTGCTTGGATACCTTCCGCTTCTGCCTTGTATTTTGCTAATACAGCATCTGCTTCACCAGATGCGACACGGCGCTGTCTTTCCGCTTCTGCTTCCGCAGCGATTTCGATTTGTGTCTTTGCAATTTCTTCACGAACGATTTCTTCCGCTTTCAATCTCTCTTGCTCTAGACTGTACTGTGCTTTCTGAACTTCCATTTCAGCAGTTCTTCTAGCAACTTCAGCACGACGCATTGCCTCTGCTTCCTTTTCTGCTAGGTAAGCGTTGTAATCAGCAATGCTAGCCTTTGATTCGTTTTCACCTTCAATCGCTAATGCTTCTTGTTGCTGAACATAGATACGTTGGTCAGAGTTTGCTCTCTTCATACCCTTTTCAGCCTCAGCAGCGTTTTCAGCAACTTGAATGTCTTTGTCACGGTTTGCTTGTGCAGCACCGATTGCACCATCTCTGTCAGCGATAGCGACATCTGCCTTAGCAGCGTTTACCGCAGTTGCAGCTGCCTTCTTACCGATGCTTTCGATATATTCTGACTCATCAGTGATGTCAGTGATGTTAACGTTGATTAGATTCAATCCAATCTTGTTTAACTCAGATCCTACATTGTCTCTGATGGACTCTAGGAATTGGTCACGGTCTTGGTTAATTTGTTCAATAGTTAAGGACGCAACTGTCAAACGTAGTTGACCAAAAATAATCTCAGATGCCATAGCCTCAATTTCCATTGGTTCAAGATGTAGAAGCCTTTCTGCAGCATTGTTCATGATTATTGGGTCAGTGCTAATACCCACTGTGAATGTTGATGGAACGTTGATTCTGATGTTCTGCATAGACAACGCATTTCTCAATGGGATGTTAATTGTCATAGGTGTTAGTTTCATCTTTTTGTAATCTTGAATTAGAGGCCATACAAGCGTTGCACCACCATGGATACACTTAGATGCACGTCCGCCTCCAACACGACCGTATACTACCAAAATTTCGTCAGATGCACATCTTTTGTATCTAGTAACTAAAAGTACGATACCAAATGCAAAGATCAAAACTGTTCCAAATAATAGCCAAAATAGTGCTGTTGCTGTTTCCATTTTTATTCACCTTACTCTTCTTCTGTTTGTTGTTTTTTGTTCAATGGTTCGACTACTAAAGTCGTCCCGATAATGTCTACTACGGTGATGAATTCACCGCTTCTGATTAGGAGGTCTTCATTCTTAGACCTTGCAAGTAGTGTTCTAAGAGTGTTGCCAACAGTCACTTGAACTTCACCATTTTCACCAGGTTTAATTCTTGAGTAAACTTGTCCTCTTTGTCCAATTGCTTCACTCGGATTCATAGTGCCGTCGGCCTGTAAGTTGTTTATTCCTGCCATCATATATCTCACCATGTAAAGAGAGCCTCCTGCGGCTCCGCCGCCAGCAACAACTGCGAGTAGTTCGATGCCTGTTGCAGAATTAACGAATAATCCCATTAGGCCAAACATCATGACTCCAGCAGCAATTCCTTGAAGACTGAACAGTTCGAAGGCTAGACTGCTATCCATGCTTATGTCAGTATCAAAGGCTGAGTCTACTACGCCTCCAAATATGTCACCAATCAACATTAGAGCCATCATGATGATGAAAAAGAATGCTCCCAATACGGCACAAGCAACGAATAGCAATTCAATAACTGATGGAGCTTCAAAACCTAGTAAGTCCGCCATCCAATTAAAAACGCTCATCTCGTATCATGTCTCCTACTATGCTTTACTTAATGACACTATTGTTTTTCTCAATGGTGTTATTATTCTGTATCATCTTCTTTTTCTCTAAATATGCTATCAGGGATACCGATAGCCCTGCTAATATTGCTGAAACGATTAGAGGCAGTTTAGCACTTATTGCGATCAGGAACACCCACAAAGGCAAAAACAACATTAAAACGCGTTTCATGAAGGGCCAAAAACCATTGAATAGATCGGCAGAACCGTCATCATCAATCATTAATACCACTCAAATGAATACGGTTCCTATGAATAGTGTTACAACCCAAATAATAACTCCAGCCCAAAGACCCTTGCCTTGTTTTTTGATTTGTTCTTCATGAACTTCTTTTGTGAAATTTTTCATTGGATTAAGAAGCAAATCTCTTTGCTCTTGCCTGAAAACTACCAAGGCGAGGATGAAGCAGGCTGCTGCGCCGGTTCCGAATAGCATCGTAATCGCTTCATTGACTTCCTCCATTAATTTCAGTGACAGCCATATCTGAGTTATGGCCATCATGAACCACAAGAATGAACCTCGTTCTAGTGCGGACATAAATATGGCACCGTATCCTTGTTTTTGACTATTTGCCCGAATTGCTTCTAAATATTCCTGTAGGGTTATTCAAGTACTTCCACACAGTCCTACAAAACATGGGAACGGTCAGGCACGGTGTCGCAGGTGACCCGATTAGTCACTCACTGTCCCCAGTTTTGTGTTCTATCGTGCATGCTCATCTATCAAGGATCGAAGGTTTGAAACTTCCAAATTTGAAGGGAGTTGCGGTCATTCCAACCAACGGTGTTGAAAATGCTCTCGCTTGGGGCTATGCGGGAGATCTTCCCTCTCCGCCTGATTGGGATTATGTGGGCTCACCGCTAGGTAAATTCAGAGCCAATACCCTTCTAGAAAGAGCCGTGAATGCTAGTCTTTCCATCACCGAGCCTGATGAGAGATTACCAAATGCATCATTGAAAGTTGCAGTCACTGAGAAAAATCATGCCTACGATGATGAGGTTTGGCTTTCTTTGACCTCTCCGCTAAAACATCAATTATCTGCGGCTGCGGTACGTTCCCAAGATAATTGTATGGAAATAAGGTCTGTCAATACAATGCGCTGGGATGGAATCTCCTGGTCAGCAGCATCCACAGATGGTTTGGGAGTTGCTATGGTAGCGGATGCTTTCGGATTCCCTTCTAATGGTATTCTGGGAATAGTTGGCGGCGGCGGTACTGCTCGCTCTACAGCTGCAGCATGGTCAGATTTGGGCGGTTCGATAAGACAAATAGGCGGAAAGCGACTTTTGGATAAAGATGGTCCGTGGAAACTTAACTATGGCGAACCGGATTTAGTTATCGATTTTGATAAAGGAGAAGGTGATATAATTCCAACATATGCACCTATGGAGGGCGATTACGATTCAAGGATAAATCATCTAGTGAAAGTCATAGATGGAAGATGGCTCTTGTGTGCGCAACATCTCCATTCATGGGCAGTTTTGTGGGCACCTGAATTTGCTGATAAATTACCGTCACTCTCTTTGTTGATGACAAGATTAGTTTCTGTGGAGGTTGCACTCGCATGAAGAAATTGGTATTTGTCGTGGCTTTGCTTTTCATTCCATTTGTCAATGCTGAAACCTTCCCTCCACAGAGACAAAATACAGGTTTTGTTGGCTATATTGAAGAGTATTCGGAGGCTATTGAATACCGCCTGACATATCCTTCTGTTGAAGACGGTGAGAATGCAAATATGGCACAAAACGGACCTTTTGCGATAGTTGTATTTTGCCCTGATAATGGAGAATCAATTGAACAATATCTATGGTTACAAGAGGGATTAAGCCGTCATGGTTTCATTTCCCTGGTTGTCGAGGATGGTAGATTCGATTGGAATAACATACTCGAATTGTTGCAGAAATTCAACAACGGTACAATTAGCACCGTATCAGGTTCTACAGGTATGTTTTCACTACCGCATGTCGCTATTGGCGGACACGGAACAGGCGCATTTTCCGCTGCTGAAATTTACAAGACGGGATTATTTGCAATAGATGGTTTATTCGGAATTGGCCTAGATGGGGACGAATCAGAAGTTGAAAATACGAATCAATTGTCTAGACCTGCATCAGCACTTTTCTTAACAGGCACAACTGATGATATTGCTCCTGCAACTGAAAATGTCATGTCATATGTTGAAAATTGGCCGGGTGCTTGGCAGATAATGCATGTTTTGGGTGCAAATCACATTGGTTACCAGGAATCAGATTCATTCTTCGAAAGATTAGCAGATGGAGATTCCACAATGGGTAAAGAGGAACAGCAAAACCATGCACTAAAGCATATATTGCCTTATCTAAATCTAACGCTAAGAGGTGATGATAGTGCCTATCAAGAAGCATTCAACCGTGAGACTAAATCCTCATCATCCGACCCTAATTCCTACATCGATGAAGATCTTGAATTGTCAAGATTATACAGCATCACAAACGCAGGATTAAGCAATAATTACTTGACAGTCAATAAGTCGTTTGATGTGACAGCAAATGTTACCATGAGAAATGGTGGAATGGCGTACGGAAATGTTACTTGTTTGCTCCCTGATGGCGTAGAGGTTGAAGGTAACCTAACATCTGGAGTCGCAAAATGTGAATTGAATTCCTCAAACTTCCCTATTGGTAGTTCTTATGTGTCCATCAATGTACATGATTACAGTTTTTCAGACTACGAGCGAGTATTAGTTACCAGAATTGGTACTCCAATGGTTGAGGTAGTACCTATACCCGAAGTTATTTTTGACCAACATGGAAATGTAACAATCTTCCCAAGTGATTTTGCAATAGACCCAGATGGGAAGGATGTTTTGTTTTATTCTGCAGATATAACAAATGATACAGGGATTGTAGGCATTGAAAATTTCGGCTCTGAAATGAAATTCACTCATTTAGAGGAACAAGAATGGGATGGAACAATGACTCTCAATCTAAACTTAACAGCAGGTAGTGAAGATTTCATCACAATCACGACCAACCTAACAATTTTGCCAGTAAATGATCCAGTGTTCCAGACAGCAAACGTTCCTCAACAACAAACCGTAGAAGATGGAGAGAGTATAATATTCGACATCAGTGATTATGTATCGGACCCGGAGAATCAACCATTATTCTTTGAATTCGCAGTGCCATATGACGGTCTGCGGGTGTCTGGAAATAATTCCATAGTGATTATCGATCCCCAACCACATTGGTATGGAGTAGAACTTGTCCGATTAAATGTCTGGGACAATGTAACAGAAAAGATTGAGGTTTCTGTTCCGGTGAATGTCATTTCTGTCAATGACCCTGTGGAGTTCCTGAAGTCATCAGCGAGCATAGAAATGAATGAAGATTCAACACTAACAATTGATTTTAGTGAATATTCAATTGATGTTGATAATGAGGTATTGGTTTACAATATCGAAGGAGAATTATCCCTGATCACCTATTCATTGAATGGAGATGTGTTGACAATTTATGGTAATGACGATGCATTTGGATTGCAGTCGTTTACAGTCACTGTTGAAGATGCATCAAGTAATGATAGTATGGAATTCAATTTGATGATTATGCCTGTTGCCGACCCGCCAATTGTTCAAATTTCTTCGATAGACACAAGATATACTGGAGTTGATATCTTGTGGACTATTTCTGATTCAGATGGTTCAGAAGGGCATATCCAGTCGGTTACGCTTAATGGGGAACCAATAGGATTCATAACAGAATGTAGTGGTGACAAATATATCACTTGTTTGACAGAATATGAATTCACAAACCAAACAGTTGGATACTACACCGTTGAAGTCAAGGTTTGGGATGGATTTGCAAACGTATGGTCTAATATTGCTTTCCAAAATATCGAGATTGTTGAGCCAAAGGTAGTTGAGGACAATGCCGAATCTGGAGGTTTAGATTCAGCAACGATACAATTGATCGCATTGTTCCTAATTGTTGTAGGATTGATTGCATACCTATTGCAATCTAAAAAGTAATATTCACAGTGGAATATTACCGTGTTTCTTAGGAGGAGACCATTCTCTCTTTGAAGAAAGTATTCTTAGTGCTCTGATAAGACGTAATCTGCTCTCACTAGGCTCGATCACATCATCTAGCCATCCATTTCTAGCAGCAACATAGGGGTCGCCAAACTTCAACTTGTATTCATCAACGAGTTGTAATCTAGTTTCTTCTTTTTTGTCTTCATCAGCAGCAGCAATCTCTCTTCTGTGAATGATATTCACCGCACCTTCAGCTCCCATTACTGCTAATTCTGCAGTAGGCCATGCTATATTGTAGTCAGATTGTAGGTGCTTACAACTCATTGCCAGGTAAGCACCTCCGTAGGCCTTTCTGGTAACTAATGTCAATTTAGGAACGGTAGCTTCTGCATAAGCGAATAGTAGTTTAGCTCCATGTCGAATAATTCCTCCCCATTCTTGTACCACTCCCGGTAAGAATCCTGGGACGTCTTCAAATGTCACAAGTGGTATACTAAATGAATCACAGGTTCGAATAAACCTTGCAGCCTTTATCGAGGCATCGATATCTAGGCAGCCTGCTAGTACTTTTGGCTGATTTGCTACTATTCCAACTGGTTTACCGTCTAGTCTAGCGAATCCAATTACAATATTTTCAGCATAAGAGTTGAATAATTCAACAAATAATCCATCATCTACAATCTCTTCAATGACTTTTACCATGTCATATGGTCTGTTTGGATTATCTGGAACCAAGGTTTCCAAATCAGGATTTAATCTAGTAGGCTCATCTGCAGTAGGCTCTATTGGTGGTGAAGCCATGTTATGGTCTGGAAGGAAACTCAGAATTTCACCTGCAAGGATACATGCTTCTTCTTCATCTTCTGCGATCAAACATGCGATTCCAGACCTACTGGCATGCAGTTCTGCTCCACCAAGTCCTCCTGCATCTATTTCTCCACTGATGCATTCAGGTGTTTCAAGAGGCGAGGACATGAATAATTGTCCGTGCTCACTTCCAAGTATCGTGAAATCTGCTAGGCTAGCGCCCAATGCAGATACTCCTACCACTGGTCCTAATACCAAAGAAATCATTGGGATTCTTCCAGAGCATTGAACTAATTTATCAAGTAATTCACCAGTTCCTGCTAGAGACGAAATACCATCATGAGCCCTTTGTCCTCCGCCGTCCCAAATTCCTACAATTGGAACTTTGGAGCGTTCGGCCATTTCTACGACTTTGGCGATTTTCTTGGCATGCATTTCACCCATAGAACCGCCATGAACTGAGAAATCTTGGGAGAAGCAGTAAATTCTTCTTCCATTGATTGTTCCATGACCACAAACAACACCATCACCTAGTGTTTCATGCATAAACATACCATGGTCAGCCGTTCTATGAGTAAGGAATGTGTCGATTTCAACAAATGAATCTTCATCTACGAGATTGGCTATTCGTTCTCTAGCAGTGCCCCTGCCAGTCTGTCTAATCGACTCAAGGCGCTTGATGCCACCACCCATCTTGGCTTGGTCGCGACGATAACGAAGGTCTTCTAGTTCATCACTAGTGTTCCCTGACATCAGTTGTTCCACTCCTACACGGTTATTGATTAAAACGGTCAAGAATTCAGGATTGGTGAATTCTCTCCACAAAGGTCTTGCGAAAGTAAGTCAAGGTCTAATCCATTAGATAATATCCAATGAATTTTGACNAGAAGTGCTTCTGGTGAGGCGTTTGAGCCATGACCNANAACNCCCATATCTTGTTGAATCCTACCTTTGGAATACACGTTTAGGTCTACCGGTCCGTGAACGCATTGATTTGCAACGATAACTGGGATAGACATGTCAATGATGGTTTTTGCAAGTTCGTCATTTTCCGGTGCATCTCCATTTGAGTTCTCAATCGGCAAATGTCCAAGCCCAGTTCCATGGATTAATATTGCAGAATATCCATTTTCTTCGGCTGATTTCAACATATCAGAATACAGATGGGGGCCGGCAATGAATTGAGCAATTTTTACATCGGTGCTAAACGGAGTAGGGGAGTTTATTTCTCTCTGCGGCATAGATTTAGTTGAATTATGAGTTAGGCCATCCTTGGTAATAGTGATNTCTGCAATTCTCTCGCTGTTAACTGTTTGAAATGCATCTCTTCTAGTTGAATGCATTTTTCGAACCCCTATTCCCGGAGAAACAGCACACACACCGTCACCTGAACCAGCATGCATTACAGTTACTGCGGCATCTTTGTAACCAGTAACTTCTGAACCGTTAGCAGCCCAATATACTGCTGAAATTAGATTTTCCGTGGCATCCGTNGATGCTCTATCTGCTGAGCGNTGAGACCCTGTGAAGACAATTCTTCCAGAAGGTCTNCCTCCATTACCTGCGAAAGCAAATGATAAGGCTGCAGCACTGATATGTAATGTGTCAGTTCCGTGAGTAATTACAACACCAACTGAACCGTTATCAAATGCATTTTGACATGCCTCAATCATTTTATTCCAATGCTGCGCTCTTACGTCATCTGACCACATGTTTCCTATCTTTACAGCATCAATATTGGCAATTTCAAGAATCTCGGGAACGCTTGCTAGCAATTCTTCAGGCTCGAATCTTGCGATTACAGCGCCAGTGGTGTAATCNACNTTGGAGGCGATTGTACCTCCTGTGTGAATGATTGTTACTTTTGGTAAACTTTGGTCTTGTACAATGTCTGGTGTTGTCGTTGTTGTATTCGCCATGTCTTCAATTTCTTCAATTGAATTAATCATAACTAGTGGGTGGCTTATGTTGTATCCATTTGCCAACTTGATGGTTAGGTGGTCATCTGCTGCACCAGGTAGAACAACTCCTTGATGAGAGGTATTTCCCGCAGGCCCATCGACATGAATTTTGACCCTTGTTCCCACATTTGGATGCTCAACCATAACCTAGGGTGATTCTGTCGACTCTTGAATGTTAGTAATGTAAACTCTTTTTTTGTTTGAATATTATACCCAAATCTAATCTCGGGTCATTATTTTACAATAATAAGTGATATCATGTGTTAAACCACATATTGAAATTACAGACTCCAATCGGTGAAGTATGGGGAAGGGCGCAGTAATTAGTAACAAGTCGATGGATTTTGTCAGAGATACCATGGATCCGTTCTTATTTTGTGTCCATCACCTAGATTTGTATCCTGCAGGAAATGAATTAATGGGGCCAGATGAATCCTTGATTGGCAGGCAAATCGGCTCTGATTTTGATGAATCAAATGATTGGAAAATGTATCATGGAAACACAGTACCTGGATTCCCCGCCCACCCACACAGAGGTTTCGAGACGGTAACCATTGTTCTAGAAGGCCTAGTTGATCATTTCGATTCTGGTGGAGCCACAGGAAGATATGGATTTGGTGACGTTCAGTGGATGACTGCAGGGGCTGGACTTATGCATTCAGAAATGTTTCCGCTCGTTAACATGGATAAGGAAAACCGTCTGGATTTATTCCAAATATGGCTTAATCTACCGGCCAAAGACAAATTCGCAGAACCTGGATATGAAATGATATGGGCAAACGAGGTTCCGCCATTCGAAATTCTCGGAGGCACTGTTCGAGTGATTTCTGGCAAGTGGAATGAGATACAAGCGCCACCTGCTCCAAAAGCATCTTGGGCTAACGATCCTAATCACGAGGTTGGCATCTATATCATCTCAATTAAACAAGGGGAAACAGTGTCTATACCAAAAGCCTCGAGTAAAGTAAATCGTATGATGTACCACATTGATGGAGGAGTTGCTGAGATTGAGGGTCATATCTTATCGCCAAGAGATGGCATGCAATTAGACCCAACTGTTGAAGCGAATGTATCTGCCAAGGATGAANTGGTACGTGTACTGATTTTACAAGGACAGCCGATAGATGAACCAGTGGTAAAATATGGTCCATTTGTTATGAATACTAACAAAGAAATTGTCGATGCTTTTGCAGATTATCGTGCAACTCAGTTTGGCGGATGGCCATGGGGTTCAGCTGATGTAGTGCATCCTAGGGAGGAAGGCCGTTTTGCTCAGATGGCGGACGGTAANAAGATCACACCTTCCTGATTAAGGATTATCAATCCAATTTACTTCGCCGGTATCGACATCATATACNGCTCCAAATACTTGCACACCTTCTTTTAGCATCGGATTATTTTGGAGCGATAAAACATCACTTTCCAGTTTGGTTTCTGCATCATGTATCATTCTAGGATTAAAGTTTGAGAAATCCAGATTTGAAAGATCAGTTAATCTTTGTTGTACTTCTTGCAAAGGCATACTTGCCATGGCACATTTTGTATGTGGCATTATCACTATTGTATGGCAATTCAGTAAGTGAGATGCTAGAATTACATCTTTTTCCACTTCGGGGTTAAGTTGACCTCCTGCATTGCGAATGACTTTCATGTCTCCAAGTTCCAATCCAAAAATCTCATGTGGCACAATTCTTGAATCCATGCAGGTTAGTAACAAAAGGCCAGTACCGGCTTGTCCCGGAATACCTGTAGACGAGTAAGAGTCCGAATAGTTCTTGTTTTGGGCAGTAAGGCGCTCCACTAATCTAGAATCGGNCATTATCTATACCTCACATGAGGTAGCATTTTGTTGTTTTCAACAAATTATAGCGTTGATTGGTAATCAAATAGTAGAATTTCAGAAGACTTCTGCTTCAAGAATTTCTTCATCAGACTCGTTTGTAAGAATGACTCGATTTTTAGATTGGCTGTTAACTGCATAACCAACACCTATCATTCCTGCAATTAGTAATAGTGTAAGGACTAGCATTGCGAATGGGTATTCTGCATACAATTCAGATATTGACGCAAAGAATCCGTCGTGTGCTTTGTCTTCAGCCATAACCTTTGGTTTGATTAATCCAAATACAGCAGATTGGTCGTACACCAGCCTCGTAAATGTTAGTTTACCATTCATTTCCGGATTGTAATTCTCAGATGGAGCAGCTGGGTCAAGATCCGAATAGAAATCTGGACGCTGTTCTATTGATATGTCGACAGGTTCGTTGAGATTTAGCGTTAGTAGAACATCAACGGTATACGGGATTCTAGACTCAAAGAATTCAGGGTCTTCAAGAACACCAAGTAAAGTGACGGCCTGTCCAGTGATGTCAAAGTGAGCCCACTTGCCCCAAGAGGAGCTGTCTACATCCAAGTCATAGTACCATGTGTTAGCNATTCTGGAACCTTGGCCTTGTGCATCATTACTACCGTCTTCTCCCAAGTCGATGGAGAGTTGCAGTTGTCCTGCCTGTACAGTTTCTAATTCAAATTCTGCTGCTGACAAGGTTGCTTCCAATCTTTCAGTTCCGTTAGGAATCCAAACATAATGGGAATCCTCTGTGTAGTAAACAGCACCTGTGGCACCGTTGTTGAAGTGATTCCAGTCTCCTTTCCATGCATGTCTTACTCTGTCAGTGTCGACTGGGATTGTTGCGACTCCCATCATTTCGTTGTAGATTTCATATGCATCCCATACATTGTATTCAGGGTGATCAACAATTCCATTTCCATCTTGGTCTCGCATCAATTGAAGAGTTCTCGCTAATGCTACAGCAGCATCCGTATCGGTCAATCCATGACCGACTCTCCAGTCATGGCATTGGCCAGTAGCGCTACGATAGCAGTTCTCTGGGATATCATTACAGGAATCTTCGCTATTTCCATCTTCACATGAATTAGCCATTCCATCATATCTAGATGTTAATTCCAAAATCAACTCGAATTCGTGAACTCTACTGAATTCAGCACTGTCCCAATCCTCAAATTGTCCNTATGAAGCGGTCCCATCGCCACCAACCAAACTGCTTCCGTAGTCATGGTCATCACGATGGTAGTCTGCAACTCCCAAGGATGGCGCTGCATTGAGAACTAATCCTGCAATTCCTCCAACGTGTGGAGTAGCCATTGATGTTCCTGAAATCGCCATGTAGTACAAATCTCCTTGAGTTCTTGTTGAAGCATCGATAGCAGTTCCTCTTGGCGCAGTTGCCCAAATATCTCTTCCAGGTGCGCCTACATCAGGCCATGTGTGTTGTTGATTCATACAACCTCTTGATGAGAAAGAAGTAACTGCAGTTCCGTCATGAGTTAGTGCAGCGACTGAAACTGCGGAAGGTGTGTTAGCATACACATTTGTACGCAGGTCACCAGAACATTCCGCTCCAGAACCACCAGAGTTAGAAGCAGCAAAAATTACCGCAACTCCGTTTTCGAAAGTCAGTCTATCTGTTAACTGAGCAATTACTCCGTTTGGATCGTAATCACCATCAGTACCCCATGAGTTGGAAACGACCCTGATGTGATACGGATTCTGTCCAGGTACTGAATTGGCAAAAGTCCATTCTAATCCTTGTTCAGCAGCAAAAATTGATGCTCCATCTCCAGTCCCCAAAGCAACTAATTGACCACCCTTTGCGACTCCTGCACGTCGGCCACTAGATGCATCGCCGTTGCCTGCGATGGTTCCTCCAACGTGGGTTCCGTGTCCAGAGGATGTGTCTGAGTTCCTTGTTTCAGTCCAGCCAATTCCATCGAATTTAGCAGAATAAATTGCTTTGTCGCCAGTCCAAGGCTCTAGATAATCATAATCTGGATGGCCTGCATCTACTCCAGTATCCAAGTCGACAATTGCAGTTCCATCTCCATCCCATTCTGTGAAAGATAGGTCGATATCATACTGTACCTCACCATTTGGCGATATGATTGCTCGGCTCCATGAATCGGTAGCTGTTACAACATGTGTAGTTTCATGCATCATTATTCCTGGGTCAGTTTGTGTTTCTCCACCCCATTCAGGAGGTAAGTAAAAGAATTCTAGCGGCTTATCTAATTCTAGGTATTCTACACGATGCCAGTTAGAAAGGTGACGCACATCCTGCGCTGTTCCNTCTACTAAGCCTCCATCGACTAATGGCGCTCGACCAATCAAGTTGAAACCTAATTCTTTCAATTGATTTTCATCGTCTTCTGTCATTGGGGAATTAAGTTGGAAGATTACTGGTAATACCTTCGAATCTTCTGAAATTTCTAACTCTTCTATTAGGTCATCATTCATTTTTGAGATATCACCAAGCGGATTAATTCCCTCAATTAGTGGAGATGCGACAGCACTAACCATCAGAAGTTGGATGAAAATTGCTGATAGCGCCACATACCTAGAAGATGAGACCATGTTTTAGTAGAGAAGAAGGATTCTTATAACGATGATGGAAACATGAGTTTGCTATTCAATCTGAAATTTCCTCATTAGACCAAATGTCCATTAGGTTAATTTGTTCGGCAACAGCCACTACATCTCCATCTTCCCACCAATCTACTGCGATAAAAGTAGGCCGATTTTCATGAAATTCCCAGCATTCTATTGCCCTTGCTAATAACAATTGGTAGTCATTTACTTGTTCTGACCTTGTTGGGTCTGCAAGACCAATGCTGTTTGAGACCCAATGATTCATGTGCCAAACTGGTTGATTCCCATCTCCNCGGTGAACTTCACAATTCATATCATCAGTGCTGTCTTCGCCATAGTTGGTTGTCCAACCGTGAACCACAAAGTCATGAATTTGTGGATATGATTCAGCAGTTCCTTGTTCCCAAAACACAACAAGACGTGTATCTTGTTCAATTAATTCGATCAGAGTAGGCCATTCTTCGCCAAGAGTGTGAGTGAACATCCAATCGCTTAGATTTGATTGGTTTAGCACATACATTACATGTTCTGCACTAACATGCGATTCGATTAGCAGAGTAACTACATCTCTTGGTTTTGAATCCATTAATTGCTTTAGATTAGATAGCCAATCAACAGCATTGACTTGACCGTAATAGCATGGGCTGTAAACATCGCTATTGCTTCCATGACACAATCGAACNGCTTCGCCAGAATCAGCATTGGGTGTAGCATAATGAGTGTCGATCATGAAAGCTCTAATTCCCGCATTCCATTGAGCATTCAGACCGGTTCGGTGATTGCTAGCAGGGTAGTAAATTCCATCTTCGTGAGTTGCATGTCCATTGTGTGTTTCAGGAAAAGTCACATTGTCATAGGTTCTGTGACAAAGAATAACCATGCCATTACATGCTTCAGTTTCTAGTTCAATTTCTTCTTCAAGGATTTCTTCTTTCATCTCATCAGTCGTACAGCCTGGTAGCAGCATCAATCCGCACAAGAGTAGTGCTAAGATTCGCTGCATGGATATGTTGAACAGGTCAGATGAAATCAAATCATCGGTCAAATGAAATTTATTCACAGGATTCGTGTATCTGAACTAATAACGTTGGAATCATTCGAATTTAGTCCAATCTCCGCCATATCCAATTTCTCGATAGTAATGGTTGTTCGAGCCAGCAGGCCATTCAATCCATTCCTTGCCTTCATGCGAGGTTCCAATCATATCATTTGTTGGAGCGGATTGAGTCTTTGGAGGACTAGGTTTTGGGCTGCTAGTTGGAAGGTCAACTAGGTTAGGTGATGCCTTCTTTTCGGTGAATAGTATATCAGTAGATTCTATTCGAGAAAAATCTGTATCTGCGCTGACAGGTTTTCTGAAAAGAACCACTAGAACAGCAATTAATGACATACCAAATGTTGCTGCCATAAACATCAACATCAGTCCGGAATCAGATTCCTCTGAAACTGATGAAACAGTTTCTTTAGCAGATTCAGGACAATCATCAACATCCAATACTATCGCTTTTCCACCTTCACATGTAATGTAATCATTTGACGAATCAGATGAAGGATCTACGACTAGAGTAATGTTTGTTCCTCCTGTTGCTATAGACCCTTCACATTCGGAGAAATCCGTAACTACTTCTGAACCACCAGGGCAAACATAGTAGAATGTGTCACTATTAGTGCCACTGTTATTATCATCGTTGTCATTATNATTATCATTATCGTCATCACCTGTTGAATCATTATTTTCATTTTGTTCAGGGCAGTCACTTGGGTCTAAAACAACTACACTGCCAACTGGACAGACATAATACACGATGTTTGCCGCTCCTTGGTCTTCATCTATCACTTGCGTTGCTGAGCATCCATTAGCATTCACAACTCCAAATGATTTAGGACATTCATCGACGATGTTAGATATCCCATCATTATCGTCATCTTCGTCTTCGAAACCATCTTTGCATCCATCTCCATCAAAATCGGTATTCATATTCGACGGCCAATTTACAGCACCTCTTGGACAACTGTCTGCCATATCATTAATGCCATCATTATCATCNTCTGCATCTTCGCTATGCTCATCTTTGCACCCGTCGCCATCGTGATCTGTCAATGTACCAGATGACCAATCAATTTCACCCTCTGAGCATAAATCAGATTCATCACGGACTAAATCTCCATCGTCATCTGAGTCTTCATAGTCTTTACAACCATCACCGTCTAGGTCATTGNCNGCTCCNATNAATCCTACTGGACAAGCATCCGTAATGTCTGGTTTTCCATCATTATCATCATCTAAATCCTCTTCTCCAATGTCTTTACAACCGTCGCTATCGTAATCACTCAATTCGTTAGAAGTCCAACCCATAACTCCTCTTGGACAGAGGTCTGATGTGTCTTCAATTCCATCCGAGTCGTCATCACTATCGCAGGCGTCACCATCTCCGTTGNTGTTGTAATCTAACTGTCCCGGATTGTAGGTATCAGGGCAATTATCACTGCTTCCTACGTTATCTCCATCAAAATCTGGCATATAGTAGTAAATAGAATTGTAAGCGGATGCGATAACACCTCCCTCACTAGAACGACTTCCAATCATGTTTGCAGGAGTTGGTTCAACATCAACTATCTGTCCGGTTTCAANATCGACCCAGAATATGTAATATGANGAAGAATTGACAGGGGTTGAGTAATTGTATAACAATTCAGTATTCCAGTTGCTCTTNTAGACTGNAAATGCAAGCGTAGAGCCATCGCTTTTCATTTTTATTATTNNTGAACTACCGTTNTTGAAACCAATTGAACTGTACCATTGGAGTCCATTGCTTGGATCAATGCGCATCACTATTGATTCGAATTCCACATTGTTTGAGTTAGTAATCGTGGTATTGTCAATTTGCGTTCCATATTCATAAAGAGAATTGAACAAAAAACTACCGTCTTCAAGGATGTCTGAAATTTCGCCATATAATCTATAACTGGAACTAACTTGATTCATAACCTCGTGGTAACTCCAACTACCGTCGTTTTCCATAACCGCTACATATTGTCCATATCTTGGTGAATGGGAAATTTTCTGCCCTGTAAAATTACTTTCTGTGTCAGAACCAATAAAGGGGTCATAGGTATTACCTGAGAGGTATAATGATTCATTGTGGACTTGCATTTGAGTGAATTGGATAGAAGTGTAGGAAGCATCGGTTTCAGATGTTCTCACTCCATTTTCATTGATTTTAATCCAAATATGGCAGTAACCAGCCTCTCCTGGGTTTTGGCAATTAACAGTTTGAGAGTCATATTTCAATTGTGTTACCGTAGCAAAAATATGCAAATCTGAACCTTCAACATCGAACATTGGGTTTACATTCGCAAAGTTTGCACTATATGTTTCAAGAGTCCTTACCCAATTAGTACCATTTGGNGAATATGANGTTATAGAATATTCATAATTGCCCGAAGTTGAAGTCCTTTNNACAACGAAAAGGTTTGAATTTTCATCTACACCGTAATAAGCAATAGTTGAGTAAGCCCATGAACTAGTTTGTTCGATATCAACCCACGACCAACTTCCATTTGAATAAAACGCTGTCACTAGATTGTAATTGCCNGAATAAGCGTTGTACTGAGTTCCGTCTATANTTAGGTACATCCGATAAACACTCAGTATGACATAAAACTCATCCTCGTTAACTACCTCAATTCCTATGGCTTTGCTGTAAGTGTAATCAGGACTGTTGCAATACGTGGAGCACTCTATCTTTTCCGTATATTCTACATTACCTTCATTATCAATTTTCAAGATGTGGAATCCTCTGTCATTACTGAATGAATATTGCCCATTCATCCATGTTCCGTAATCTTCAGATTGAATATAGTAAATATTTCCATTTTCGTCTACGTCGTGGTTTTTGAATTCATGGCCATTGCTGAAAGCTTCTCCGCTTGGGTCAAGAGTGCCCGAAACAACTCCATTCCAACNAGGTAAAAATGCATAAGTTGGTTGANTTGAATCACCATCAGCAGAAGCAGCAGGTATGTATGATGCTAACAAAATAAAAATTAATCCAAATGACACAATCGTTAATTTACGATTTTCCATACATTATCCAGACTATTACTGGATATAATGTTTATTGAATGGGATTTAACAATTGATGTGACGCTTTCTATTTGGTANAAGTGCTAGCAATATAGCAAATAGAGTTCCAACTATGCCAATAGATGGTAATGCTGAACTATCATCTTCTGAATCNTCTGCAGTATCAGTTGTGTTTTGCTCGAAAATATTTGCAATACCATCTCCATCATCATCTACACAACCAAAGTAGCCATCAATGTTTGAGGTTCCAGCATTCTCTGGGCAATAATCTGAACGTATTGCGCCTGGAACATACTGTCCTATGCCATATTGTTCTCTTACACTGTTCCACGATTGTGAGCCCCAGTTGTCACCGTAACCGTCACCGTCTGTGTCAGACCATTGAGTTGAGATGGTAGGGAATGCATCGGCGTTATCACCATATCCGTCGCCATCTGAATCTGCTTGTTCATTGGGGTCGTTAGGAAATTNATCAGAATTGTCGCCAACACCATCGCTATCAGTATCGGTATCTTCTGTAGCATCATTAGGNAATGCATCTGAGTTATCTCCAATTCCATCACCATCAGAATCAGCTTGCTCACTTGAATCGTTTGGAAATGAATCAGAGTTGTCTCCTACTCCATCGCCATCTGAATCAGTGGTTTCATTTCCGTCGTTAGGTAGGGCATCTGAATTGTCGCCAACTCCATCTCCATCTGAATCAGCCGTTTCATTTCCGTCATTAGGGAATGGATCTGAATTATCTCCAACTCCATCTNCATCAGAATCGGNATCCTCTGAAGAGTCGTTTGGGAANGCATCTGTACTATCGCCTACCCCATCACCGTCCGAATCAGCGGTTTCATTTGCATCGTTAGGGAACATATCGGAATTATCACCCACACCATCGCCATCAGAATCAGCATTCTCAGTTGAGTCGTTAGGGAATGCGTCAGCATTATCTCCGATGCCGTCTCCGTCAGAGTCGAGTGTTTCGGAGGAATCATTTGGGAATGCATCAGCGTTATCGCCAACTCCATCACCATCAGAGTCCACTGATTCAGAGGAATCATTTGGGAATGCGTCAGCGTTATCGCCAACCCCGTCTCCATCAGAATCTACAGTTTCAGTAGAGTCATTTGGAAATACGTCAGCGTTATCTCCTACTCCATCACTATCTGAATCGTACCATTCTGTGGCATCTAGGGGAAACGAGTCACCTGAATCAGAATAACCATCTCCATCCGAATCAGGGCATCCAATTTGATCAATTGTGGAATTTCCAGCAGTATTGGGACAATCATCCTGACTGTTGGAGACGCCATCTTCATCGGTATCGCTTGGATTAGTGTAATAGTAATTCAGATTCAATGGTCGATATGTACCCGAAGAATCCCAGAGCCCTAAAGAGACATTACCTGTTGTGGTTGAAGTCGGTGTGTTTAGTTGCATTTCTGTATCGCTAACTACTGTAGCAGAAACATTGCCTAAATTTCCAAACTGTACTTCAATAGTGTAACTACTGACTAATCCAGTTGATTTAGTTGCATATTTGAGCATCTTATTATTCACGTCAGCGTAGGCTACGTGCAACTGGTTGTTGTGATCGATTGTAACGGAATTACGCCTTCCNGTATCGTCACTTCCACTGTCTATAGCAACAGTAGACCAAGAGCCAGAACTGGTGCGTGTTGAGTACATTAGGTCGTCATAACTACTATGCCAATGAATNAGATGAGGTGTATCTGTGGCATCCAAAACCAGTGAATTTTCCTCTCCGTTATTGTTGGAGTAAACTCCTCCTTGTGTCCATATTCCTCCAGGGGTTCCTTCAGCATATCTGATTCCGTTTTGGTTTCTTTGGATAATGAAAACATCATCGTTTGATTTGACAGCAAGGTCGTTGAAATAAGCAGGGCTTTGGGTATTGTTGAGTTGATACTTGTCCCATGAACTGCTTTCGTTTGTGATGTAGTTNAGGCGGCTATTTGAGTGGTCGCGATAAGTAACGTGCACCGCATCATTGGAGTCGATATCTACAGANGAATAGCATCCAATGTATGTTGATGAACTATCGAGTATAACCTTCGTCCATGATGACGTCGAGGCGTTGAAGTACGCAAGGCCTAAATCTCCACAGACATAAGCAGGTGTGCTGAATGAGATGTGTGCATGATTTAGTGAATTGAGCGCTAAACTTACTCCATAACTATCCACGTTTGTTGTTGTATAATTCAATGTCCAAGAAGAACCGTCGTAGGTTCGGTAATTCAGGTAATCTCCAGTTACCCAGTGGGCTACGTGAAGGTGGTCATTGCTATCTACTTGAAGTTCAACAAATCGATATTGGCTACCTGCTGCAGCTGTGGATATCACAGAACGACTCCACGACTGGCCGTTGTAAACAGCGTGTTTTAACTGGCGAGTATCGTAATTGAAATACACAATGTGAACATCACCGTTAGAAGTTACAGCAATACCATTTGCACCATATCCTCCTTGAATCGAGTCTGCGATACTTGTTGTCCAACTATGGCTCAATCCATCATTTGAGATGGTATTTTCTGCCATGCTGAGGAAACCAGTTCCAGTTATAGTAACGGCTTGAGACTCGTTCATTGGTCCAGAGGATTGTGATAGGCTTGCTCCATTTATTGCACNTCCAGTCTGTCTGGATTGATCGGAGTTCTCTTCGAGTTCAGAAGTGGTACTAATTATTGGCATGCAGGTTGCCGTTAGAAGTAACATTACCAGAATTATCGGTCTCATACATTTTGGAAAGTCGTTGATTAGATAAATAATAGGTAACACTATTGTAACCAAAATAGATTGAACAAAGCCGTTGCATNTTTGAATTTATCCAATTTTAGGGAAATATGGTGGACGCTGGGGGATTTGAACCCCCGGCCGCTTGGTTGCAAACCAAGCGCTCTTCCAGCTGAGCTAAGCGCCCCTATTGTCTGCGGGAAAGTTTCTCCCTTTTGAGGATTCACACTCGGTCTACGGTTGCATCACGGTCTGGACCGAGNCCCACTGAAGTAATTGGAACTCCTAAAATCGATTCAAGTTTAGTGATGTAGTTTTGAGCAGCTGCAGGAAGACCAGAAAATCCTAGACCTTCTGAATTACACTTCTTTGCAATTCCAAGCCATTCTTCGAGTGAATGTCCTGCAAACCCAGGCATTGTTACGTAAATTGGTTCACAATCCTCCAAAGCAATTGCACTTGCAGGCATTTCATTAATTTCGGTGCCATTCATATTGTACCCCACACAGATNTTGATTTCATCCAAACCCCCTAGAACATCTAGTTTGGTTAGAGCGATTTCAGTGAACCCATTGATTCTATTAGCGTGTCGCATGACTACCGCATCAAACCAACCGCATCTTCGCTTTCTTCCAGTTGTTGTACCGAATTCATGGCCTACTATTCCNAAATGGTCACCAACCTCATCNAATAATTCCGTTGGCATGTGGCCATGACCTACTCTGGTNATGTATGCCTTTGTTATTCCAATCACATTATCTACATGTCCTGGATGAATTCCTGCACCATGTGATGCATTTCCTCTTGATGTAACAGAGGAGGTTACAAAGGGAAAAGTTCCCTGATCAATATCCAATAAGCATCCTTGGGCACCTTCTAGAATGATTCGCTCGCCCATCTTTAATGCGTTATCTAGTAGAATTCCAGTATCGGTTATTGCAGAACCGAATCTTTGCTTNATCCAGTTAATTTGTTCCTTGAGTTCATCAGAGGTAACTCTCTGAGTACATCCAGCAGACTCTAAACTTCGGTTTTGTCTGTCAGCCATTTCATCAAAGTCACAATAATCGAGGTCTGCAAATCTCAATCCTATTCTGTTTATTTTGTCAGCATAGGTTGGACCAATGCCTCTTCCNGTTGTNCCGATTTTTTTGTCTAGACCATCGATGTANGTGTGGTAAGGCAATATGATNTGAGCTCTNTTGGAGATGAATAATCTCTTGCCAGAGGGATCAGTTCCTCCTCCTTCAGTCCAATCATTCAACTCTCTGTCTAGAACCCAAGGATCNATNACCATNCCATCTCCAAGAACCAGNCCACAATCTTCCCTTGTTATTCCGGATGGTAANAGATGGAATTTTAGAACNCGGTCGCCTAGTACTACGGTGTGACCTGCNTTGTTTCCTCCTTGGAACCTNGCAACCCATGTAGCAGATTCTGCTAATCNGTCNACCAATTTACCCTTACCTTCATCTCCCCANTGTGCACCTAAAACCACGGTTGCTGGCATCTTCCTCATGAGGGTGGTAATCCATAGGGTGGATAATCTATCCGCTAGGAAGTAGTCATTTCACTAGTCAAAGAAAGTGCTTATTTGAGACTGCATAACGGAAAAATTGTTGCCGGTTTCGCGAATTCAGTTTCCAGATATGATGCAAAAAATGCTGGGGTTTAAATAGGATGCGAACTACTCTCTATTGTTAGAGGGGAAGGAAGTAGGAGAGTCNGACAATANGCGGACTCGAGGAGGGNNATCCTCCGCAAACATTATAAACCTGTGGCGCNAATTATACAACTCGGAGTTGATAAGATGTTAGGAGAGAGAAACGACAAGNAACAAAAACAGCACAAGAACGCACAAAGAGACAACAAAGCCAGAACTGGATTTGGTGCTCAGAGGCCACATAAAGCAACTGTTGAAGGACACACAAGTCCATGTACAGATTGTGGCGATACAAATTGGAGTAACGACATTTCCAGAGGCGAAGTATCATGTGGAACATGTGGACTCGTTGTAGAAGAAAACACAATTGACCCTGGAGCAGAGTGGACTAACTTTGAAAACTCATCTGGCGACAGGTCAAGAGTGGGTTCAGCGCCATCTTACCTGTACGCAGACAGAGGTATGAACACTCACATTGCAAGAGCTGATTTGACTTCTAGTGGTGCTTCAAGATTCGGTATCAGCAGCAGACAACTCAGAGACCTTAGAAGAAGAAGAGTCATCGATGAGAGGAGTCAAACCAGAAAGAGTAGAGTCAGAAATGTCATGAAGGCCAACGACATGATAAAAAATTACAGCCAATTATCCAAAGAACAAATGGAAATGGCATGCAGAATTTATTCAAAATTGTCAATGAATGGCTACGTTGCAGGTAGATCAGTCGCAGGTGTTGCTGGAGCTGTTTGTTACCTCATCGCAAAGAATGATGACCAACCAGTCCAAATCACAGAGGTTATGGAGAGNTTCAAAGTAGGAGAGAANGAACTCTCTAGAATGATTAGGCAAGTTTCCAGCAGAATGAGACTTCAGAAGGTCATNAAACCAGATTCNTTCTTCAACAAATTGATTTCTAAACTAAATCTACCACCAAATACNGTTCAAGANATGACTAGGATTTGGAAGGCTATNGAGAAGAAACCTGAATTATGGCAAGGGAAGAAACCAGTTGGAATCGCAGCGGCTATCGTTTACTGTGCTGTTAAACAGACAGCGAACAAGAGAACCCAGGCTCAGATTTGCAAGGTTGCAGGTGTTTCAGAGGTCACAATCAGGCAGACCCTTAGGGATATAGAATTCGCAATGGATGCATTTTGAAGTCATTCAAGAGAGAATGTTCATTTGATATGGATGACGAGGATTGCATATGAGCAGCCGAAGGACGAATAGGGTTCAGCGAAAAGTTAGGGTCCCGTCTAGTTCCAAGAAGAAATCTGANAAGAAGAAAACTGAGAAGGTTGGAGAAATTCCGTGTGGAATAAACGGTTGTGATGGCTATGCTGACAAACACATGGGCGGCAGATCACTAAGTCAAGAGAACGGNATAGAAACTTGGGGTGAAGGTGCTTTTACTGTTAGAAAGAANAGAGTACGTGTCTGCAAAGCTTGTTACAGAGTTTGGAAGAAAGACAACAAAGATGANAAAAATATGCAGTANTAATCTCTTTCACTTTCACTTTTACTTCNACAGTCCTAGNAAAGNAAGTGTACCGTAGCATCATGTTTCAGATGTCATGAGACAATTTAGAGCGGTTATCCGGTCCCTGGTTACCCAATACGGAACATTGGTAGCGTTAGATGATGCATCCATAATTTGGAAACAAAAGGGCGAGAGAGAAAAGAGATTGAAAATAACAGCACAAGCAAGTGTGATTCTAGGACTTATTGGACCAAATGGTCGAATAAACCGTGTTGTTATTGGTGATGATTATGGTGGAATAAGTTTCGTTTCAATACCAAAAATGGAATTGATTGAAAGATTCGTAGTCGGTGATTCACGAATAAGATCACTTTGCTGTTCATCAATTAGTGGAGAAAGTATCCTGGTGGGATGTGAAGATGGTAAAGTGCATATGGTCGGACAGAATGTTCCAAACAACGTAGTCACTTTATTCGAACTTGAAGGCCCAGCATCAGCATTAAGAGTTGAAGGCACCGTTCTCCACATACACCAGGGCTGGGATAGAAAGGTAGTCGACTGGATGGGTGAAAACACTTTACTTGCTACCGTTTGACGTTTCTTTTTCTTCTAGAGGCCANGGAGGGTCTGATACAAGAAAGTAAGCAGTTCTTGCAGGTCGTGGCCAACTTCTAGGAGATTGCCCAGAGTTCTCTTCACATTCTTCGAAGAAATTCAAATGTTGATTTAGTACCTCTTCAATCCTCTCTTGGCCTTTAATTGCAGGGCCTCTGGCTGGAACTATACTTTTTGGCGTTAGATCATACATCGTTTTGAATGATGTAATCAACTCCGGCAGGCTTCCCCCAGGCATATCCCATCTAGTCGGATTATCTGCTCGTGGCAAAATNGCCCCAGTGACCAAGATACCTCTCTCTTGTTCGAAAAAACCCATTCCATCAGGACAATGCCCTGGTAGTGAAACAGCTACAATATTCCCGTCTCCTAAATCAAAATTATCTCCTTGTGATAGTGGTTTACAATTAGTACTTGGCATGTCTGAATCATACCTGTTAGCCCATGTAGAATAAAAATCGCCAGTCTCCATTACAGATATTGCATCAGTATGTATGTGGATAGGGGCGTTGGAGAAGGATTCACTGATGTACTTCGCCGCACCAGCAAATGGGTATCTTCTACTTGTCAGTAGGATATTATCAATTGTAGAATCTTCACCAATGTGCCCAGTAATTCTTTCCACTTGCAACATTTGATACCAAGTTGTACCAGCATCAATTAGCACATTTGAGTCTTTACCAGAAAAGATGATGGCGTTGGAATCATGGTGAATTCCAGGAAGTCTGATGATGCGCACATTTAGGTCGACAGAGTTGCTTCCCTTGAATTAGGAGGTAATTTTGGATGGTTTGGGTTAAATATGGGAAGTAGGTCGGCGACTTATGGCTCGATTCCCTGAGGCAGAGGCTCGCATGTTAAAGCGCAGCATCTGTATGAAGTGTAATGCAAGGAATGCAGTTAGAGCCAAGGCTTGTAGAAAATGTGGCTACAAGGGACTACGCCCAAAGAATATTGAGCGAAAGGGCGTATGATCACAAGCCCAACATCGGCCAAATAAAGGCCATAGGACCTCCAATCATTAGCATAGGAATTGTGGCTGGCCATAAGAATAACAATAGAGGATATTTTTTGGTTATCCAAACTTCCTCAACACCATTTTCGATTAATTCAGTAATGTCCTGCTGAAGTTTTTCCTTACTCGGAGTTTTCGTAGGAGCTCTAGTTTTGTGAACTATTTTCTTTTCGCCACTAGGCATCTCTACAATTGAAGTCAATAACCAAACATGAGAATTAAGAACATTGTTAACTTCCATTCTTTCTGCATGCCATATTAATTTGAGATTCCTTTGACCGTTCTTTAGATTTTTAATCATCATAATGAAGGGTAGAATTAGGAATGCAAATCCTCCCCAAACTAATAATGCAATAGCAGGCGGCATTGCAATAATTGTTTCATCCATATATTGTGAGAATATTATTGGGAATCCAGACCATGTTGGTACAAGAAGCGAGACCCACATTAAGCCCTTACAATCAGCACCTCCGTGAATCAATCTTGCTCTCCATGCAAAATCGATTAGCGCTATTGGAATAAAAACTGATACAGTTGACCACCATAATGTCGCTTGTAGTTCTCCTTCACCATTCAATATACTAATCAAATCATCAGAGTGGTGAACAGAAATTCCCTTTACAATGCCAATCATTCCAATAAGGTACCAAATAGATACTGCAATATCGAGTTTGTTGCCATTTTTTATGTCTGCAAAACTAGGCCTTCCGATAACTGCAATTGATGCGTAGGCAACTACTGCGGCAGCAGAAGAGAAGATGTACCATTCTGCCTCTTGGTTAAGCAAATCTAGGGTCCAGAGGAAAATAGCAGGTTTAGACCATGTTATCCAGAATTCGTTTGGAACCCGTCTATCTTTGTGGTCTAGCCATGCAGCGATTGATAGTGCTCCAAACAGAACTATCGCCCGAGTCCAAGCGATGATTTCCTCGGACTCCATGTGACTCGGGCGGCGGCAATTAACTTAAATCCGACACTCTTAGAGTCATCTCACACGAACCTTTGTGTGGGTGATTAAAATGTCCGACATTGAAACAAAACTTGAGCAAATTGCGACTGTAATCAACCAAATCGATGATCCAAAAGTGCCCCGTAACATAAGAAAAGGCGCAAAGGAATCATGTGAAAATTGGTTATTGAACAGGGCAAAAGAAATGGATGTCAGAATCGCAATGACTCAAAACAAATTAGAAGAATTATATGAAGACCCAAACATACCACCGGAGTTTGGAACATTGATTCTGATGATTAACACTGAACTAGAGAAGTTGCTCCGAGAATCGATGTGATTACTCTTCTTCAGTTAATATCATTTTTAATTTCTCAAGGTCTTCTCTAAGTTCAGAATCTATTCTGCCCTTTGTGAGGCTTTCTTTCATAAGATCGTAATACATTGTATCAACAGATGCAGACATAACAAAGTCAATTTCATTCTGTCTAGCCCTACCACGTTGTAAAATTATTTTGATAGCGGAAATACCAGAAATTCTTGTTACTTCCTTGTCGGAGACTCCTAGTCTCTTTTGCAATTCTGTAAGTTTGTGATACTCTCCAACTGATAGGTTACCATCTCTAAGAGCATCTTGCCATGCTTCTTTCAGAGTAGGTGCCCTCTCAGATAGCAATATTGCGATTGGTCTTGTCTCTTCGATGTTCTCCAAAACAATCTTGACTATTGCAAACAAAGGAACTGCTAAAACCATTCCAACAATACCCCACAGCCAGAATGAGAATGCTGTAATCAATAGAAGAATTACTGGGGATAAATCCAATGCTCTTCCAGCCCATTTAGTTTCGATGTAATTACCCCATACTTGTTGGTTTACTAGCAATATTATTGTAAGAACTATCAAAGCAATTGGCTTCAACAAAATTAATCCAATAACCAATGGTGGTATTGTCGCAATAAGCGAACCAATGTATGGCACATAGTTCAGAATAAATGTCAACACAGCCCAAACAAACCAAAGGTCGATTCCAAAAATCATCATTACAATTGCTGCAATTATTGCACTACCAATTCCACACCCAGTTTTTACGATAATGTATGTGTTAATACCCTCTTCAATCTGATGTTGTATTGCTTCCATTTTATTTGAGCTTGAATTAGGCCACGCTCTCTCAATTCTGCCTGGAAGTAAATGTGCTTCGAAAATAATGAAAATTAAGAAGAAAAGTACAGTTATGCTTGTTGTAATGAATGCACCAACACTACTTACAACCGAAGTGGCAATTTCTCCAGTACCACCTCCCGAGCCAATACCTAATGATTCTAGTCCGCTACCGAATGAATCACCATCATCATCAGAACTTGAGGCATCGTTGATCATACTGCCAATTAGAGGCGCCTTCTTGAGTTGCTTCCATCGTTGATTCAATTTATCGTCATATTCAGACTGTTTATCTTCATCATCAACCAAACCTTGCACCTGCGACCAAGCAAAAAATGCAGCAGAAGTGATGATTAGTATAAACAGTAACAGCATTGTTAGATATGAAAGGAATACTGGAAAACTGTTCTTTGAAAGATAATCTGCTCCAGGTTTCAAGACAAAATATATGCCCAATGCAATGAAAAACGGCTTGAGAACACTTTCCAAATGAATCATAGCAATACATAGTATTGCAATAATTATCAATGAATTAGAAATAATAGTTACTCGTTCTTGAAAGGTCGATATGGCCTTGTCATTAGCAACTTCGCCCATGGTTTNGACAATGGTTTCAACTACTTGANATAATCCCGTNTTGAGAATTTATCATGAAATTTGTTTGTTTGCTGTNACATCAGGTGTTAATCTGTCAATNACNGCAGATAATCTCTCNACCAAACTTGTCTTNTTTTCACCNATCAGAAGGGCATGCTCCATNACCTCNTCNAGNGTATCNACAGGTATTACNTCGATACTTTCGAATTGTTGGTCAAGTAGNACATCTTGAGCATTTGCTCTTGGTATAACCACAGTTTTGATTCCNGATTTNGCAGCNGANTCAATCTTAGCAGTNACTCCACCAATCGGTAATACTTCGCCTCTNACAGAAAGGCTGCCAGTCATTGCTAGGTCTTGTCGAATTGGTATGTTTTCAAGCGCAGATATAATTGCAGTAGCAATTGTAATTGACGCNGAATCTCCGTCTACACCGTGTGTATCAACGAATTGAATNTGTATGTCATAATCNGAGACATCTTTTCCTGTTAATTTCTTAATTACAGCACTTACGTTTGTGACACTTTCTTTCGCTAGGTCAGACAATCCGCCGGTTGCGTAGACCTTTCCTCCGCCACCTAATGATGGGGTTACTAGAGCTTCTACAGGCAGCATAATTCCACTGTAGTCAGATAATCCCGAATCCGCACCAAGTACTGCAAGACCATTCACTCTTCCAATTCTGTTTCCAGAGTTGACTACCAATGAGTATTCTTGCCTTCTTTCTATCATTCTATCTGCAACTTGCTGCTCCAGAGGTTTAGCGATGTTTCTCGCTGCTAATACGTGCTTTGAAGTGGCATATTGTGCGCCTTCTTCGCATGCTAAGTCTCCAGCGATTCTTACTANTCCTCCAAGTTCACGCAATCTTANGGATAGTTTNCCTCTTCGACCTGCTCTTCTTTGCGCTTCACGTAGAATTACAGAGACAGCGGATCTGTCGAAGTGAGGTATCTCTCTGGATGTGCCTGCGTCTCTTCTTACTTCTTGAGCGATGAATCTAATCAAACGCCTACGGTTTGCGGTTGTATCTGGCATGTGAGAGTTGACATAGACTTCGTATCCATACCCTCTGATACGACTTCTAAGAGCAGGGTGCATTCCTTGTATGGCATCTAGGTTTCCTGCGGCGATTAGGATAAAGTCGCACGGCACAGCTTCAGTTTTGGTTAAAGCACCGCTTGAGCGCTCTGAGCGTCCAGATATAGGAAAAGCCCTCTCTTGCATAGCGGTAAGGAGAGCCTGTTGTTCTTCTAGACGAAGAAGATTGATTTCGTCGATATACAATACTCCGCCGTGTGCTCTGTGTATGGCTCCNGGTTCTACTCTGTCATGAGCAGGAGTTTCCATCCCGCCACTTTGGAAAGGGTCGTGTCGTACATCTCCAAGTAGGCTTCCCGAGAGTGTTCCAGTCGCATCTACGAAAGGTGGGGCTTCGTTAGCCTGGTGTTTAACTAGAACTTTAGGAATACGATTTTCTTCTGCTCCGCCCAATCTGGATCTNAGGAACATNTATCCGAACATTAGTAGGAGCATACCGAATAATAGCGTNAANATATCTCCNCTTTGNAANGCAACGATAGCCAGTAAGAAGGCTATAGCAACAAATCCTATCATCAGCATTTTCTGGCTCTTCTCTTTTTGGATTNTTATTGCTTCTTTTTGGGNTTTGACAATTCTGTCTCCTCTTCCTGCAGGAACTGTGCGAACTCTCGGTTCGTTCTCATCATCTGCATTCGGATAGCAAAGAATGTCTTCCAATTTATCTTGAGGAATTAACTCAGTCATCGACCTTGCTANCATTGATTTCCCAGTTCCTGGATCTCCAATCATCATCATGTGACGCCTTTGTTCAGCGGCTTTTTTGATAACTATCGAGCCAGCTTCTTGTCCAATCACTTGGTCTACTAGCCTTTCAGGAATTGGTACGTCTTCTGTTGTAGAAAAGCCGATACTTCGTACCCATTCATCTACGTGAACATCATTTATCTCCACTGAATTACCAGGTTCTGGAGCCCAAATTGTAACGGTAGTATCATCTTCACCCGTAGAGTTATTTTCTATCTCTTCAGTGCCCGATGGGTCTTCTTCCGTCACGATATCTTCCTCTGACACATCCATCCCTCTGAACCAGTCCATTTTAGGGGTTTGTGTATNCGCAGGTTACTTTAACCTACGGAAACACTCACTGCCTGTATTGTTCGTAATATTGGTGACCGTAGTAAGCCCATTGTTCCATGGTCCAGCCAGCAGGCAATCCGCCAGGTGGAAGTGGTGGAGCTCCTGGTGGAACTTGCGCAGCAACTGGAGCAGGTGCAGCGACAGGTTGCTGGAATATCTCTTGGGTTCCACCGTACATTGAGTTTGCAACAGTGTCATGTGCTGGTAATTGGTTTGCCCAATCTACCACTTCAGGTTCAGATCCTCTGTTTCCTCCCCTGATGAACATTAAACCAATCAATAGAGCGATTATTACTACTCCGACAACTATTGCGATAACTGTCATGTCAAGTCCAGTTTCTTCTGANACNGAACCTGAACTTGCNGAGTCGCAAGTTGTTGTAAATCCACATGCTTCTTCTTTGTCAGCTTCCAATTCAGCGAGTTCTTCTGCTGCTGTTTCGTATTGAGTGGTTCCCTTTTCCATGTTCTTCATTTCAGATTTCTTTGAACTAATTTCAGCTTCTAAGGTATCAATTAACTCTTCAAGTTCTTCTGGAGTTAAGGTTTCAGGACCAGGGGCTTCTTCTTCTGCTATCCATTTTAGATTCGAATCTTGGTATTGGAATTTCTCACCACTTGATGACATTGCGACTACTTTTGCAATAGTTACGTAGTCCTTGTTTCTCATTCCAGAATCGCCTATTTGTCCGTTGAGCGGGTCAAATGTCCAACCGAGGCTCTTTTGAGTAATGTCGTGTTCGTTAACTTGGTTAAACTGACATATTCCAGTTAATGAATTGCACAATTGCCAAGTTGTTGTCAGAGATGTGATTGTTACATCATCTTTGTTCAAGAACATTGTAACAGATGGTGTCTCTCCGATGTATATGTTGCTAACATCGACTACTACATCTGCATCTGGTCCAGCGCCTACCATCAGTGGTACGCTATCATATACTTCGACATCCAGATAATAGATGTTAGAGTCGTATCTGTCTTCTGCTTGTATGACTACTGTTTGCATTCCTTCCTGTTCCCAAATCATTGTCAGTGTGTTATCCAAGAAACTAACTCTTGCAGCACCTGGAACTTCATTGCTTGCGGTTACAGTTACTTCATTGACATCTCCATCGATATCTGTCAAAATTTCTGATAGGTAGATGACCTTTTGAGTTCCTACCTTCAATCTTAATCCTTCATATTCGGATAGGTCTAATCTTGGAGCGTCGTTGACAGGGTTTACAGCGATAGTTATCATTTGGTCAGAATATTGCTCTCCATCACTGGCTCTGATTGTGACGGTAGTCTCTCCGTTTATGTCATCATCCATTGTTTCGTAGTTTAGAGTAAATCCAATCAAATCCAAGTTTAGTAGTTCAGGGTTAGTATTGTCAATAATCGCCAAGACNAGATCATCAGTTGAAGATGGGTTTCCTTGGTTGTCAGTGTCTGATAGATATGNTGANAGCATAGTGGATGATGAAGAACCTTCATCAACAAATTGTTTNGCAATACCTGCCCATCTAGGTTGGCCATTTTCTATTACGTTGAANAGAAGTGTACCATATGCGTTTTCGATACCATCNTTNACGGTAACTTCTATTCCNGTGGCAGTTGGTTGCCCATTNACGTANTTGATGTTGTCAAAGTATACCTCAATCTCTTGCGTATCAGGATGCCATGCAACAAAATTAGGGCTGCTACTGCTAATTACCAGATCTGAAAGTGGAGTTTCAGCGTCATTGATATTATCTGCGATTGGAACCATTGTTGTGGTTTGAACCTTGACAGTAGGAATCGGTTCTGCGGTAATAACTGGCTTTGCATTCATCAATTCGAATCCATCTTCTGTTACTTGCCAAGCACTAGTTTGCATTCTAGAATCAATCGATCTGATTCTAATGTCGTAATCGCCAGCGCCCATATCCATTGTTGGTTTGACAAGATATTGGCGATGCTCACCAGTAGTGCCTTCTTGGAAAACTTGGTCTCCACCGACAATCAAATTTTCCCCACCTAGCCAGTTATTTTGGCCAGATTCTGAAATTTCAACATCGAATGTGAAGAAAGAAGTGTTTATGTCTACAGCGTCGTTAATAGTTGTCTTTGCTTCAATTAGGAAATTATCTCCTCGAGCAATTTCGTTTGACCCAATGACTTGTGCCTTTCTTGCAACTGGAACTAAATCATGAGGTATTACGTCTACTCTCTCATTGTTTGAAGTTGATTTGTCAGCGACCAGATTGCTTAATTCAACACCGAAGGATGTTTGGTATGCATTAGCAGGAAGGTTGCTTGTATCTATTTGTTGACTAAAGGACTGTGTGGCTCCTGTTGAAGAGAAACTGGAGAGTGATTTCGTTTGACCAACGTAATTCTTTGTGTTTCCTTGCTTGTAGAAGAATCTTACATCTCCACCGTCATTGTATGCATCTACTCCGTTGTTAACTATGGTCGCATCAATTGTTACCATGTCTCCGTTAACATATCCTCCGTTAGGAGCATTCGGATTTGATGTTGTCATCGACTTAACTCCGACATCAATCAGAGGCGCCATGTTGGAATCAGATGCAGAGACAATGCTTCTGTGATTTGTGTGGTCACCACTCAATAGGGCAGCGACTGTTAGGAAGTTGTCAGCAGGAGTATTTCCTCCACCGGCTCGTACAGTCGAAATAGGCACTGACCAGGATTTAGTGACAGAGCTTCCAGAGGTTAATGTTGCACTCTCGAAACCATTATTTGCTCCGTTTAGAAGCCACTTCTTCCATACGTGGTGTGGGTTAGGATTTCCACCTTGGTTATATGTTTCAGGTGAAGTTTCTTCAGTTACTGCTGCGTAGTAATAGACTGTTTTTGTACCAGTACCCATGTAAGCAGCAGTAATTTCAATATCCATCATGTTCCCGTTTTCTACTTGTATTACTGTTAGGGTGTAATCGTTAGCGTTTTGCATGTTTCCGCCATTTTGATAATAACTGTCATAGTTTTGTCCGCCGGATGTGTAATAGGTGCCTTGCGCTGCATCACCGAAAACGACTACAGGAATTCCTCCACCGTATCCTGGTGCATTTTGCATNTGGGATCTTCTACTGATAGGTGAGTCGTTGGGGTTTCCAGTTGCCGGAGATTCCCAGAAAGAAATGTAGGTGAAGTCATCGCCATTTGTACCGTAAAGATTGTGCAAATTCGACGATGCTGTTATGCATGGTCCACACCAGTAAGCTCCCATGTATTCAGCAAAAACAGGGTGCCCTGGGCTTGTAGCTTCCTTTTTTACAGGTTCGTCATTCAGGACAACCTCGATAGAATCATTCTCTGCAATCACTGCTCCAAAAGATGCTAAGATGCTCAAAAGCATCAAAGTTACAATAGAAATTGCGGTATAACGTACGGTCTTCATAGGGCTCCCTTGTCATACATGGTATTTAGTCATGTTTAGTTTCCGTTAGTTCCCCCCTAAAGGGGGGAATTTTCTGACAAGGGAATCTTTCTTCAATGATTCATCATCGCAAGGCCATGGCAGAGTATGCGATTCTTATGGAAAAAGAAGGCAAAGTCCATGTTTTGGAAATTGTAGATAAGTCTGCAAAATACAAAGGAATCGGAGTTTGTAACCTACAAGAGATTCTTTCTGGAGTTGACATTGGTGAAGAGGTTCTAATAGGGCAAAAATACTTCACAAGAATGCCATCAAATTTGCCTGAATTGGTTTCAGGCATGGCAAGAAGAGCCCAAACAATTTCCTCAAAAGATGCTGGTATTTTCATAGCAAAATTAGGAATCGGAACAGGCTCAACAGTTTTGGAAGCAGGTTTGGGATCTGGCGGTTTATCACTTCATCTTGCAAAAGTGCTTGGTAATTCAGGCCATTTAATCACCGTAGAGCCAAGAAGCGAACACGCTGAAGTAGGGCTTGAGAACCTTCAAAGAGCCTCGATTTGTTTTCCTGAATTCCCAAAACATTCACATCTTGAAGGCAAGGTAGAAGATGTCAAATTAGAACATGATTTTGATGCAATTATACTCGATATGCCTAATCACATTCCCGCCATAATTGCTTGCTCACCAAAACTCAAGTTTGGAGGAAGAATTGCTTGTTATGCGCCTACAACAAGTCAATTGGAGGCATGTTGGCAAGCATGCGAAGAATCCGGGCTTGTAGTTGAGTGGGCTGGAGAGATTATTGAACGCCAATGGGGTAGGGCTTCCAAAGGTGGATTAAGGCCAGTAAATGGTCCATTTGGACATACTGCTTTTCTTTTGATTGCTCAAAAAAAGTAAATCACTCAACAACTCTGATTCTTTGTTGACATTTAGGGCATGTGAATCTGAATGGCGGTTCAGAATCCTCAGGCACACCAAGTCTAGATTCACAAGAAGTGCATGTTACTTTGTTATATTCGTCGATTCTGACTTCATTCGGACCAAGAGGAATTTCCTCTTCNTCTTCCTCTTCTTCAATTTCTACAGGTTTTCTGAAGAGTTTAATGTAGGCAATAAGCAATACTGCAAGGCCCCAACCACTCAGTAAAATTATCATTGAATTCTTGTTGTCCAACTCCATAAATCCAAGATTTATTCCATCCGGAGCCATCTCTGGACCTGCTACTGATGCGGTGATTGTTTGAGATTCATCTTCGATTTTTTTGCTAGCCAGAGTACTCGAAGCTAATAGATATAGTTCTGCATTAAAACCGTCTAGATTCAATGGGGTCAACATCAAGGTAAAACCTTGACAATCCCCACTCGATAATGAATAACTGGTGTTTAGGCCTAATTCTCCATTTCTGTAAAACGCGCTATCCATCAGNGGAGCGTTTTTCCCCTTGAGTTCAACAACTCCTTCGATGTATGCATTTGCTGTGTTACAAATAGTGAAGGTTATACTTTGCTGTTCATTATTTTTGTCAAACGTTAGTTTCGTGTTTTCTATGGAGAATTCAACTGCGGAATCACCCCAGACAGGTTCAACATAGTACGCTTCTGCAGTGGTTATGATCATGTCAGATCTTGCCGCGGAAGTCAGTCTGAAATTAAGAGCATAAGTGCCTGTATTCGCATTTTCAGGTATCATACAACTCCAATCAATTGGGGTTGAAGACATGCTCGGTTCAAGTCTGACTGTATTTTCAGAAAGATTACAATCCAATTCGACTGCTGTCAAGGATAAATTATCTGCGGATGTACCAAGGTTGGTTATGCTGATTGTGCCGTGGATGTTTTCTCCTGGTTTNNCAGAATCATCNCTTGATGAAATTGTGATTAAGCCGTCAGAGCGTTGTGGAATTACTTCAACCATAAACACATCATTTACCATGTTGTTGTTCACACTTTGAACTGTAATATTCATGGTAACTCCTGCAACTGGAGCTCCGATAGATACCTCCCTGACAGTAATGATTGCAGAACCTGATTCCCCAGCATTTAGGTTCAAAGATAACTTATCTATTCCAATCCCGAACCAATCATTTACGTCGCTAGTATCTAGGCTGATTATGAAGTTATCAGATGATGTACCAAGATTTGTTATTATCATAGTAATGCTTGAATCTTCAACAGGGGAAGCATATACCTTGTTTTGAGTTGAATCGATAGATACATCCATTCTGTCATCAATTTGTAATTCTAGATCAATGCTAGCACTTGTCCAACTACTCGAAAAGTCAATTGCGAAATTTGTTGCCATTTGTGCCGTTCCAGAGGCTGCTGAAACGACCAATTCTACATCGAGGGATTCGCTCGAATTGAGGGTAATAATTTCTAATCCTGAAACTACGCTGATGCCTGATGGCAGTCCAGTAATTGAGGGAGTGATTTCTAGGTCTCTGGTGCCTAGATTTGTTAGATTTAGTGTCAGAGTTGAGTTTGTTCCAGGTATTACTGATAATCTATTATCTTGAGGACCTGTCACTGATAATGCTGCAAACGGCTTGACCTCAAAGGATCCATTTTCAAAGATACTATCTTGACCAGAATTCGTTGAAGATAGTGAAAACTCTAGCGTGATATTTCCAACAATAGATGAATTTATTGTCACACCTATCTCAATGTATTGAGACTCTCCTCTCTGGAGTGTAACTGGAGACGGATTAGTAAATGTAATTCCATCTTGGTCTATTCCTATCAATGATAGAGTGTCTTGTTCAGTACCATTGTTAGTTATAGCAACATTGAATGTTTCATATGAATCTACATCCAACTTAATGGATGAAGGAATTACCATACTTAGACCCCAACTTTCACCCACATAATTTGTGAAGAGATATGTTTCAGTAATTGTTGAGTCTGTGTCAAGGGTGCCAAATAATTCGACATTACACTCATCACCAACATTTGTGTTAGGGCCTACCGATGTAACAACCTCAATAGTTTCCNTTGAACCCATCATAATAGTGGTTTCATACTTAGTTAATTCTACATCACAGCCCACTGAATTCGTAGATACANTCCAAGTCCAGTCACCGTCAGCTGTCGATAGGCTTGATANTTGAATCTGAGTTGTAGTATTACTGCCTGGTAGTAATTTATCGCCATATGTTTTTGAGAATTCTAAATTATGTGTTGCAGTTACTTCTACAACCAAAGTAGTAGATACTGAAAAATTACCTAAAGCACTCGCAGCGAACAAATCAAATCCATAATATCCTGGAAGTTCATTGCTTGGAATTGCTATTTTTAACGTCGCATACCTAATCTCTTGGGCTTCCATTACATCCAAGGTGAAATCATCAAATCGAACTTCCCATCCAACTGGTGTGGATATCATTAGCGAACCATTTCCAGTTCCGTTACCTGTAGTGCCATTACCACCTGTGCTGTTGCCAGCAGTGCTATTGTCACCAGTGCTGTTACCAGTAGTGCTATTACCGCCAGTGCTGTTACCAGTCGTGGTATTGTCACCAGTATCGTTGCCAGCTGTGCTGTTACTGCCAGTGTTGTTGCCACCTGTGCTATTATTTCCGTTTCCTCCTGATGTCCAATTTGCCCAAAAACCGACTAAATCAGGACTTTGATCGATTGATAGAAGTATGGTGTCGTTAACATTTCCAGAATTTTGAACCATAATTGAAACATTGACTTCTTGCCCCGGATCCATCTCTACAAGACCATTGTCTCCAGCGGTTGAGGAGTCTATCGATGGAAGGTATATTGCTTGAACAGAAAGTAGTACTGTTATTGATGATGAAATATCTGCATCTGGTTCCGTAACTGTAATTGTCATCGAACCAGAATTCGAAGGCAATGCATTAGTTGCTAATCTTACTGCTATTGTGGTGGATGATGAAGTGGTAGGTATTACTCCAGTNAGCGTANTTGATGTGGGTATTACTTCCCATACTGAATCATAACCGCTAACATTGATTTCGTAAGATTCAATTGATTCGCCATCGTTATCAACTGTTAGCGTAATGTTTGTGGTTTCCCCTGGAGATAAAATCACATGGCTGACATCGGTTGATACGCCAATATTTGGGTGTGCACTAGCCATGTTTGCAAACGGGGCGAGAGCAAGAATTACTATCAGTAAAACTGAGTTTACCCTACGCGACATAGTATACGCGAATCGATGCTGCCATTTCATCCAATCGGATAACTAACAATCAAATTTACGAATTTAATTGTTTGATTTTATCGTCATCAAGAATTTCCCAAGGGAATTCTCCATCTATTCCAGGAGTCCTACCAAAATGCCCTCCTGCTGCTGTAGCAGAGTAAATTGGTCTGAGAAGATTTAGTGCATTTGCAATTGCTTTTGGAGTAAAATCAAATATTGAATTGACCTTAGTTGTTAGTTCTTTATCTGTCAATTCAGAGGTTCCAAATGATTCTACTCTTACGCTGACTGGTTCAGCTATTCCGATAACATATGCTAACTGAATTTCACATCGATCTGCAATACCTGATGCAACAACGTGTTTAGCAGCCCATCTTGCAGCATATGCAGCAGAACGGTCTACCTTCGATGGNTCTTTTCCGGAAAATGCCCCACCTCCGTGTCTGCCCATTCCTCCATATGTGTCAACGATTATTTTTCTTCCTGTCAATCCAGCATCAGCGTACGGCCCCCCGGGGTCTGCAAATCTGCCAGTTCCGTTTACTACGAGCCTATAGCCATCTTCAATCAGCGATTTAGGTATCGCGTGCTCAACAACATGCTTTTTGATTTGAGCAGTAATGTAATCTCTCTCCTTTACTTCATCGTTGTCAAATTGCTGTTTCAATTTATCATCATGTTGGATAGCGATGACTATTGTATGTATTTTGTTTGGCTTCCCATCTATGTATTCGACAGTGACTTGACTTTTCGCATCAGGTCTAGCCCAGGGTAATGTTCCATCCTTTCTTGCGTTGGTCATCCTACGAGTTAATCTTTGAGATAAAGCTGCAGCAAGAGGAAAGAATCTTCCGTTTAATTCATCGAAATGTTCGGTTTCATTACAAGCATATCCGAACATTAGTCCTTGATCGCCTGCACCTTGTTCTTCGTTGTTCACGCCTTGACTAATATTTGCTGCCTGCGCAGTGATTTTTTGAATAACCTCACATCTATCTTCCGATGTTGCGTCGAATCCTATTGAGTGATTATTGTAACCAATGGATTCTGCGGTTTTCCTTGCGATTGATTCGTAATCTGGATGTTGTCCTACAAGAGTTACTTCACCCGCTAGGAGTATGATGCCTTTGTTAGTGCCTCCCTTGACGCTAGTTTCAACGGCAACTCTTGCATTCTTGTCGACGCTTAAACACGCATCTACGATTGCATCACTAATTGCGTCACACAATTTGTCGGGGTGACCAGAGGCCACACTTTCAGATGTGAACAGGTCTTGTCCCATGTTTTACCGCCACCACTAATCATCTATCAAGACTATGTTTTCAGCAGCGATGACTTCATGTTATATTTACTGCCGCATCACAACATGGCGGACGACATTACTTGGCATCCAACGGCTTACAGAACACACACACTTGGTGAAATTCAAAACAACGATGGGAACTTGGTAGGTGAAGAGGTAAAGATTTGCGGATTTATGGAAGCTAATCGAGGAAAAGGTAAGATTTGTTTTATCGATTTGCGTGATGGAACTGGCAAGATCCAAGTTTTTCTAAAGCAAGGATTGGTTTCTGATGAAGAATTAGATGCTGCTCAGAACCTTTCACGAGAGTCAACTATTCAAGTAGAGGGTGAAGTTGCAGAAAAAAGACCACCAAAAGTTCCAGAGGGTGAGCCACTTCCTCCGCCAACTTACGAAGTAGTAGCAAAGAAATTTACAGTTTTGTCCAAGGCTAAAACCCCGCTTCCATTGGGAGTTACAGACACTGTTTCAATTGGTCTAGATACTAGATTAGACAACCGGTTCCTTGACCTGAGAAGAGAGCATGTAAATTCAATGTTCACTCTTAGGGCTAAAGTTCTACAATACGGTAGAGAGCATTTGATAACAGAGGGATTCAAAGAGATAAATTCGCCTAAGATCATTGCCTCTGCCTCAGAAGGTGGCACTAACTTATTCCCAATGATGTACTTTGATACGCCAGCATTTTTGTCCCAAAGTCCTCAATTGTACAAGCAACTATCTGTTCTTGGAGGAATGGAAAGAGTATTCGAGATAGGCCCTGCCTTCAGAGCCGAAAAACATGACACATATCGTCATCTAAACGAGTTTATTTCCTTCGATATAGAAGGGGCTTGGATGAGCGATGAGGACGTCATGTGTGTTCAGGAAAGGATGATTCATCANATCTGGAAGATGGTTGCAGAAAACGACCAAGCGCACATTGATGCAATCAATAGGTATCGTGAATCACAAGGTGATGAACCAATAACTGTAGATGTTCCATCATTGCCATTCCCTAGAATCGCATATTGCGATGCAATCAAGATGATTCAAGATGCAGGTGAAGATATTTCTTGGGGAGATGATATTGATTCTTCACACTGTGACATAATAGCAGAAAAGTACCCAGGATTCCACTTCATTCCTCGATGGCCGATGGAAATGAAACCTTTCTACATTCACCATGTTAAGGGCGAGAATGGTACAACAGGTGAACAATTGTCCAGAGGTTTTGACCTNAATTATGGCCGAGATGAAATGACAAGCGGCGGCCAAAGAGAGCATAATGTCGATGAACTTGAGCAGAACTTACGCAACAAAGGGCTCGACCCAGAAGGATTTACATTCTACACAGATGGATTCCGATATGGNGCTCCACCTCACGCAGGATGGGGANTAGGTGTTGCAAGATTACTNATGGTTCTAACCGGATCAAGAAACGTACGTGAAACNGTATTGTTCCCAAGAGATAGAAGTAGAGTAACACCTTGAGTTGATATTTTTGCCAGTCGACCGCATGCAATGGGGTGCAGAAAAATGGCAATTTGCAGATTTATACATGCCAGATGAACCATCTGAATATCAGAAGGACGAGGGTATTCCTTGTGTCATGCTAATTCATGGAGGATTTTGGAAAGAGAAATTTGGGCTTGAATTAATGGCTCCTATCGCTGAAGAACTTGCTGCTAATGGTATTGCAGCATGGAATATTGAATACAAAAGGTGGAGTGAAGGCGATGAAGGGATTTGGCAAGATACTCTTTCTGATGTCATGAGAGCGTGGGGGCAACTTGCNTTATTGCCAGGTATCGATATTGTAAGGTCAATGATAATGGGGCACTCTGCAGGAGGTCATCTTTCATTGCTGATGGCAGCTGTTGCCGAAAGAAAACCATGGTTATCGATTGCACAATCCCCCATTACAGACTTAGTAGCTGCAGATCATTCAAAACTCTCTGATGAGGGTGATGCAGTAAGAAAATGGATTGGATTTCCACCAGAAGATAACGAACTGATATGGAGAAAAATAAATCCAATCGATAATCCCGCAACAACATCAGTTCTTTTGATTCATGGTAAAACCGATGTAGATGTCCCATGGACTCAATCAGAATCCTATGTTCGGGCAATGAAAGCAAAAGGCGTAGATGTTCAAACACTATGGCTTCCAGGNGACCACTATTCNATAATCGATGTTGCAAGTGATGACTGGTTATCACAGATTGAAGCAATCAAGGATTGGCTGTGAAGATTCAAGACCTTGATGCATCTAGGGTATGCATGGACTGGCTAGGAAACGACTTCCCGTTCTCGGAAAATGCACTATCTGGTAAACATGCAATTGTTTGTGGAGCCTCAAAAGGAATCGGAAAAGCCACAGCTCAAATGCTCGCAAAAGCCGGCGCTCAAATTACTTTAGTCAGTAGAAATCCTAACGGTGTTTCTTCAGAGTTAAACGGTGATAATCACACCGAAATCAGCCTAGATTTGGAAGATGAAAATTCAATTAGCAATTTTATTTCTACAATTGAAAAATGTGACATTCTTATCAATAATGCAGCAGGTCCTCCCGGGGGTCCTTTGTTGGATAATTCTACAGATGATTTTATCGCTCCTTTCAAGCGACATTTGCATGCCTCTCATACCTTGACAAAAGGTGTGGTTCCACTAATGGAGAAAGCGGGTAGTGGAAGAATTGTAAACATAATTTCTACCTCGGTAAAAGAACCAATTCCAAATATTGGATTATCGAATACATTGCGTGGAGCAATGGCATCTTGGGCAAAATCTCTCTCAAGAGAATTACCAGAATGTGTTACAATTAACAACGTTCTTCCAGGTTTCACCGATACAGACCGTCTAGGTTCACTTGCCAGTTCAATCAATGCAAGAACTGGAAAAACAATCGATGAAATCCATGAAGGTTGGATTTCGCAGGTTCCGATTGGAAGATTGATTGATCCACTTGAGACCGCTGCAGCAATAACATATCTTTGCCTCCCAATATCTGGAGCCATCAGAGGTGTATCTCTTGCNGTTGATGGTGGAAGNCTTCGCTCAATTTGAGGTGATAATTTGACAGAAATGAGCCAAGAAAAAGCAGAGGAACTGCTCGAAATGTTCGCAGAGGGCGACGGTGTTGAAGCATTGAATACAAGCCTNGCTTTACACNTNTCAGAGTTAGCAAAAGAACTTGGNAGGGATTNTNTNGTAACAAGATTGTTAGATCACGCTGTGAAGGTTGCATCAGATGCTGAAGAGCAGGGNTGGTGTCAGTTTGAACTGATGAAGCATAAAGGCGGTTCAAAAGAAGAAATAATTGGATTAGGAATCGCCAGTGAAAGCGAGGGTCTCAAAGGACTTGCCGCCGGTATTTTTCATCATGCAGCATTATTGTCTCTAGGAACAGAACAGGCTATGACATTCGCAAATCGTTCAATGAGACTAAGAGAGGAAGTAGGAGACCTTGAAGGAATGATTTACGGTCATGCATTATTAGCCCATATCTCAAAGGAGGAGGGTGAATTCGAAACAAGTAAAATGCATCTAAAAAAGCGATTGGGTATTATTCCAGATTCAGAAACACTTGAAAAAATGGAGGCTCTTGCGGACTTGGCACATATTCACGCCACAATCGGCGAATTGGAGGATGCTCAAAATCTTTTGATTGAATCCTTGGATTTGGCTTTACAGATTAACGATTTATCAGGTGTNNTGGTTGCTAAATGGGGACTTGCNGATCTTGCAGAAATTTCNGACCAGCCTGATGAAGCAATGGTGCAACTTTCAGATATAATGACTAAATTTATGGAAGAAGGTGAAATAGTGCCAGATATGGTTAAAGANCGNGTAGCTAAATTAACGGAAGCACAGTGATATTGATACATCGAGTCAGATTACAGNGAAAAGAGGGATAGTATGGAGTTCGATATTTTCTTTTCCATATCCCAAACTCCTGACCACAATGGGTACACTCCAACGGAATCAGAGATGTTTGCAAATTATTTTGCACAGTTAGAAGCAGCGGACCGCCTNGGTTTTGGNGTTGCCTGGATTGCNCANGCNCATNTGTCCACNGAAACTCAACAACAGAATACTAATCCTGTTGTTCCGCATTGGAAAGGAGANGTTGGCCTTTGCACTGATTTTTGTCAACTNGCTATGGAATCCTTCNGAAGGACNAATAGAATTGATGTTGGTTCNGCTGTGGTCAGTATTTTAGCGGGTGGNGGNCCTATTGCTCTTGCAGAGAGAGTGGCAAACACAGTACAATTTCTATCGTTTNTTGATGAGAAAAGAAAATTACATGTTGGNTTCAGTGCAGGTAGATTCGAATTTATGGCTAAACCATATGGTGTGATTCCCAGAAATGAAATCGAAAAAGCATCTTGGCCAGCACTAAGAGGCCAGATTTTCATGGAAGCAAGTGAAATATTCCTTAGACTCCTTAGAGGCGATACAGTCAAATCTGGAGATATTCGTGAAACTCATCTTATTCGTGATAATTTTCGAAGTGATGAGGATTGGCAAAAAGTCAAAGATGCTGCAGGATTTGAATCAGATTCATACAAAATCGAAAGAAGATATGAATTTGAAGAGATATCGATAGTCCCCAAAAACTGGCCTAGAAACCGATTGGAGTTAGTTGCTGGAACTCACGACCCTAAAGCCCAAGAGTTCGTGAACAATTTCTTGCCAGTGAAAGTTTTCAATCTTTCAATAACCTCTCCTGAAGTAATTGATTCAACTCACGAAAGGATGGCTAAGATATTCCATCCCGATGGTGGTAAATGGATGCGAAGGGACATGCCTCGAACTACATTCGTATTCCTTAATGCTGAAAGCGGTTTGTCTCCAGAAGAACAATCTAAGGCTGCTAAGGAAGAGGCAAGGTTAGCNCTTGGTGAATACTGGAAAGCNCTAGAAGGCACACTTGACCCTTCTAAAGTNGAAANAGCAGCAAATAATGCTCTNATNGGTAATCCACAAGAGGTTGCAGANCAAGTNAANGANAGATTTCATCCAGATGACCGGCTTATGTGTTGGTTTGATTTTTTCAATCANGATAATGAACGNGTAATCCGAAATATGGAAGCCTGGTACAGAGAAGTTGTGCCCCTTTTGGAGTGATAATTGTGGATCTTAAACATGATGAAAATTCAGCAGTAGCACCCGGAAGGCCGGGCTCTAGGGTTTACCCAGATTCACCATTGGGAGAAGATATCGAAGGTATTCCTACTGGCAGGGATGTAGAATGGGAACCATTGGTAGACTACAGAAGAAACGGAGTTTCAGAGACTACCATTCACGGTGCTGTTGCTTGGTGTCATGGAGATGAAGTAATCCATTCATTTGGTGGTAATGTTCTATGTTACGGCCGCTCAATGATGAAACCATTTATGATTAAAGAATTCACAGAGGAACTGAAGTATTGTTCATGGGAACAAAAAGCGATTTCAGTTGCGAGTCATAATGGAGATACCGAACACGTTGCTGCAGCACAATCTCTTCTTGCCGAAGCAGAATGGCCACTAATGCTTACCCCACTGGATGTTCCACTAATCCAATTTGGAAGACAAGTAAGAAGGCCAAGAAGATGGTATCATACCTGTAGTGGAGAACACGCCGCAATTTTAGCGGGGTGCAGAGCTAAAGGTTGGAATCGTGCAGGATATACTCTTCCTACGCATGAAGTTTTCAAAGCCTATATGAGGCAACTTCGACGTTTCTTAGGCGAGGATTGGACACCTTCTAGAATTGCTAAAGATGGATGTGGTTTGCCTACAGTTTCCAATACTGTTGCAGAATTAGCAAAGATATACGCAGGTTTAGTCCAAGACAAAGATTCAGATTGGATATGGGAAGCTATGTGTAAAAATCCCGATCTTGTTGGAGGATTCAATAGATTGGATTCAACTATTTTGAAAATTGGAAAAGGCAAAGTAATTGCTAAAGAAGGTGCAGATGGACTACTTGGTATGGCTATCGAACACCCAGATTATCCAAATGGGTTAGGAGTTGTAATAAAAATCGCACACGGTTGGAATTCTCAAGCAACATGGTATGTGGCTAGGGCGATTTTAGGATGCCTCGGTATAGAACTTAGAAATCCATATCCTTTGAATCGTCAAAAAGCATTTGTCGTACCTGGAATAGTGCCAGAAAATTTGCATTCGATTCTCAAAACAATTCCTACTTGGGATGAATGGGACCCTGACCAAGATAGATGGTTGTATGAGGTGGACTTATGATTGAAGTCCACAATTTAGTGGGTGGAAAATTTGTAAAACTTCAGGAAACATTTGATGATGTCTCCCCGTTGAACGACGAAATAATTGCTACTGTGCCACGAACCAAAGATGTAGATGATGCAGTGATTGCAGCGGAATCAGCATTGGATTCATGGTCAAAATTGACGCTGATTGAACGCTGTGATTGGTTAGATAAAATTGCGGATGAATTAGAGAATCAAATTGATGAAGTAGCAAGATTAGAATCTTTAGACACTGGTAAACCTCAAGAGGTTGCATTAAATGTCGATGCGAGTAGATCTGTGTATAATTTCAGATTTTTTGCAGATTTTGGAAGAAAGATGACATCACAAACATTCGAAATGGAAGATGCAATGAACTTTGTTATGAGGAAACCTGTTGGGATTGTAGGATTAATTTCTCCGTGGAATCTGCCTTTGTATCTTCTCTCTTGGAAAGTAGCACCCGCTTTGTTGATGGGAAATACAATTATTGCCAAACCAAGTGAATTAACCCCACTCACAGCATATTTCTTGGGTCAAGTTTCAGTAAAAGTTGGTCTGCCCGATGGTGTCTTGAATATCGTTCAAGGATATGGGTCTGAAGTAGGTCAAGCTATCGTAGAACATCCAAAAATAAAGGCAATATCTTTCACAGGTGGAACTTCTACAGGGAAAATAGTTGCAGCAACTGCAGCACCAATGTTCAAAAAAATTAGTCTGGAACTCGGAGGTAAAAATGCAGCCATAGTTATGGATGATGCTGACCTAAATTTGGCAGTCCCTGGAGTTGTTCGTTCATCATTTTTGAATTCTGGTCAGATTTGCCTTTGCGGCTCTAGAGTTTTAATTCATGATTCAATATATGATGATTTCATGAAAGCATATTTGCAACAGGTAAGGGATTTCAAAATCGGACCGGTAATTAGCAACCAGCATTTGGAGAAGGTTTTGTCTTACATCAAACTTGCAAAAGATGAAGGTGGTGAGATTTTATTTGGAGGTAGTGCTATCGACAAACCTGGTGCCTGGATTCAGCCAACCGTTGTAGGTAATATTTCTCATATGTCAAGAACTGCAACAGAGGAGATATTTGGGCCAGTGGTAACCGTTCATCGATTCAAAACCGAAGCAGAGGCGATTTCTATTGCTAATTGTACAGAATACGGATTGTCGGGTTCGGTCTGGTCAAAAAGTCGAGGAAAAGAAATAGCAGAAAAATTGGAATCAGGTGTTATTTGGGTTAACACTTGGTTACACAGGGATTTGAGAACTCCATTTGGTGGTGTCAAAAATTCAGGTGTAGGAAGGGAGGGTGGACAATGGTCTGTTGACTTCTTTTCCGAGTTCAGTAATATTTGTGTCAAGAACGATTGAACACATCTTCAAAAGTAATCTGTCCTAATCAATAACATGGCAGAAGAACTACCGCTCTTTGTTCTACCAATGATTCTTCTTCCAGGAGAAGTCCAACATTTGAGAATATTCGAACCGAGATACAAACAAATGCTTGACGATTGTTTGCTGGATGAGAAGAATTTTGGTCTTGTACTGAATGATGATTTTTCAAAAGTAAACGGTTGGGATAGCCCTCGAAAATATGGTTGTGAAGCGGAAATTCTACACCATGATACCAAGGGTTCCAATCATTTTATTGAGATAGTTGGCAAGAGAAGATTCGAGATTGATGAAATAATTGAGCCATCTTTACCTCCCTTTAGCGACGAATCCATGTCTGATTTGATGCCTGAGGAAGGAATCTTTCCTGANCTNGAATCAATTATTGCAAAAATTCCAAGTGAAAGCGANAACATGAAATTATACATCTCAGCCAAGGTTAACTTCATTGAAGAAGAAATAGAATTCTCTGAGAATAAACTAGACGAATTAGAAAATATTTTTCGAAAAATTTTGGCTAAAATTGGTGTACTTCTGAGATTAGACGAACACGTTTTTGATGATTGGATTGAAACTCAAATTTCACAAATAATGTACAATAATCCACACTCTGCATATACTATTGCAGCGATGACTGTCAGTGATCCAGAAACAAGGTACCAAATGCTTGAGTGTAATGAAGGACAAACACTTTACGACATGCTATTGGAACAGTTAGATGTAATTGAAATTTGAAGATTCACCATCTAGCGAGGGATTCAAAACCGCTTCACCAGTGGAATAACTATGTCCGTGCATGGGCAAGCCAAGAAAGTGACAACTCATACGCTTCAAGAAATGAAGCGTGCTGGTGAGAAAATCACCATGCTAACGGCTTATGATTACAGCTTAGCCAAACTCGTGGATAGGGGAGGAGTTGACGTCATTCTCGTTGGCGATTCAGCATCCAATGTAATGGCCGGGAGAGATACCACCGTTCCAATGAGCCTCGACCACATGATCTATCATGCACAGTGTGTGGAAAGAGCGGTTGATAGAGCTCTGATAGTTGTNGATATGCCATTCGGAACCTATCAAGGAAATTCTGCGATAGCATTGGAAAGTGCGATTAGAATCATGAAAGAATCAAGTGNCCATGCTGTTAAACTTGAGGGTGGTTCTGAAATTGTAGGCAGTATTGAAAGAATACTCACTGCAGGAATACCAGTAATGGGTCATCTTGGATTGACTCCACAATCAATATACAAATTTGGTACATACACAGTTAGAGCAAAAGAAGACGAGGANGCTGAGAAGTTGATTTCTGATGCAAAGATTTTGGAGGAGGCTGGTTGTTTTGCTATCGTTCTAGAAAAGATTCCAGCACATCTAGCTAAGCAAGTTAGTGAATCCATATCGATTCCTACAATAGGAATCGGCGCTGGCCCAGAATGTGACGGCCAAGTTTTAGTTCTACACGATATGTTAGGAATTACAACAGACTTTAGTCCAAGATTCCTAAGAAGGTACCTAGATTTAGAAAATCAAATCACCAACGCAGTGCAACAATATTGTTCAGATGTTCGTTCAAAAGATTTCCCAAATGATGAGGAATCCTATTAGAATAAATTCTCGAAGAGCATTGCTCCTGGAATTATTGAGAAAGCAATGCCAAATCCATGCCAAACACCGTACTTAATCGGTGGCTGATTTGATTTGGACCATGAAGCAGATTGCCAAACCCATACCATAAATGGTATTGCTATATTCCAATAACTCGAACCAATTGACCAAAATATTGCCATTGGAATACAGACCAATGCAACGCCTATGGCGTGTTCCTTGATGTCTCCTGACCTTGTAAATTTACAGAGTACTGGTGAGAACAAATTGGCAATGACTAGGCACAGAATCATAGGTGGAAATCTATGATATTCTAAACTAGCAGCACATGCTGAAATTAATAAAATTCCAAACATTGTAGGCCAGATTACATGCCTGAACTTCAGGTCTAACACATCTCCCATATTTTCCTCCAACAGGAAGCGAATGATAGAAGGTGCGGAACTTTGTGGGTGACTCATGGCGAAAGGTAGTATTGTGGCAGCATGCCTTGCACCTCATCCTCCGCACCTCGTTTATGCGGATAATCCTCCTCAGAATGAACCCAATTCTGAAGGTGGTTGGGAACAACTAAGATGGGGATATGAAAGATTACGAGAATCAATCAAAGATATTGATTACGATGTTATAGTAATCATGTCACCACACTGGCAAACTTACATCGGTACACATTTCTTAGGCGTTGAGAAATTCCAGTCAAAAAGTGTAGATCCTATTTTCCCAAACCTCTTCNGATACAATTACNATATCAATGTTGATGTAGAATTAGCCAAGTCTATTCATGACCAAGCAAAATCAGACGGCCTTGCAGTAAAGATGATGGAAAATCCTGACTTTAGAGTTGATTATGGCACAATTGTTTCATGCCACATGATTAGACCAGAGTGGGATAAACCAATCGTAGCACTTTCTTCTAACAGGGGAATGAATTATTATTCGGTTGAAGTAATGCAAGAGATGATGATTGAATTAGGAAAANCTACTGCTAAAGCAATTGAAGAAAGTGGAAAGAAATGTCTACTCGTAGCAAGTAATTCGCTTTCGCATAGGCACTTTGTTTCCGAAACAAACCCTCCTGAAGACATGAGCAAAGAACACATTACTAGCCACGCAATGCACTTGTGGGACATGCGTATGATAGAATTGATGAGACAAGGAAAATCGCAACAAATTATCAATGAAATGCCTGAATTTTGTGAACAGGCTATAGCAGAAACAGATGGTGGTGCTTTGACTTGGTTACTATCTACAATTGGCATTCCAGAAGAACCAGCAAAACTACATGGCTATGGGACTATCATAGGAACAGGTAATGCAATCATGGAGTGGCCTGTTAGAGAATGGGAGGCTCAAGTATGAGCGGAGAGATTGTAAAATCACTTATTGTTCCTGCACACCCCCATCCAGTGCTTTGCCCGGAGAAAAATGAGGGTTGGCAAAAAGTTAGAGATGCGTATGATGAAGCNAGAAGGCAAATTGAAGAATCAGATGCAGACCTCATAATAATTTATTCAACATTATGGCCCAGCATTATTGGCCACCAGATTCAGGCAGATCCAAATCCAGAATGGGTTTTGGTGGATGCAGATTTCCACGATTTAGGTAGCATACATTATTCTTTGAAAATAGATGAAGAATTTGCTCATGCATGGAGCAAATCAAATCTGTCACGTGGCCTTGAATCAAGAACGGTTGCTTACGAGGGGTTCCCGATAGATGTTGGCTCAGTTGTTGCTCTAAAACTATTGAATCCAGATAACCGCATTCCAGCAGTAATCTGTTCTACTAATGTTTATTCCAACCGTGCCGAAACAACAGTTCTAGCTAAATCCTGTTTAGATGTAGTTAAAGCGCATGGGAAAAAAGCAGTTGCTGTCTCAGTAATGTCTCTATCAAATCGTATGTTTACAGAGCCGATAGAGCCTCACGAGGATAGAATCCACTCACCAAAAGATGATGAATGGAATCGCAAAATCTTAGAATTTTTGGAAAAAGGCAGACTTGAAGACGTAGGCCAATTAAGTAGAACAATTCATGACCAAATTCGTGTGAAAAAAGTAGTAGCCTTCAAACCAATGTGGTGGCTATCTGCCATGAACAATAATCGGAATGATTTAACCGGCACCGTGCTTGCTTACGAAGCAATTCATGGAGCAGGTGCTGCAGTGGTAGTTTTAGATCCTGAATCAAATGGAACAGGAGATAAAGAATATGACGAAGACGATGTTGATTTCTATGGAGGNGATAGAGATGTTTTGGATTCAGAGACATCTAATNATGAAACTCCACAAATAGATACAGGTCCTGCTCTATATGACCCTGTGGAAGGTGAAACCACAGTTAACACAAGTAAGGCTCCAAAACCGGTTGGAGCTTATCCACACGCAAGAAGGGAAGGCGACTTGATTTACCTATCAGGTGTTGGGCCAAGGCAGCCTGGGGATAATTCAATTCCAGGAGGCCCAATAAAAGATGCATCCGGCAAACCTCTAGATTACGACATAAAAGCACAGACTAAAGCAGTAGTAGACAATATCGCCAGAATTTTGGAAGAAGCAGGTTCTTCTATTGAAAATGTGATTGATGTAACTTCATTTTTGGTTGATATGGATAGAGATTTCCAAGGTTACAACGAAGTCTGGGCAGAAACCCTAGGAAAAGTAGGTCCAACAAGGACTACGCTTGCTATTCGTGCATTGCCTACTCCTATTGCTGTAGAAATGAAGGTCATCGCTAAAGCATAATTACCGGAATCCGGGGATTTTTTCTCTCAAAGTGTAGTAAGCAATAACTACTCTTTCCTGCTGAGCATCATTATCGGTACTTTTAGGGTCGTAAACCAGTAATTTCTTAATTTTTTTTTGGAGGACTTTCAATGGACATTAAATCGACCACAGATAAACTCCTGAAAGGTGATATTTCTGGAGTTGTAAGCGATGTTAAAGGTGGTCTAGAGAGGTCTCTTAATCTCGTTGGAGTAATTATTGTTACAATTGCTGCTAGCATTGGTTCTGGCCTGTTTGTACTTCCATCCTTCGCAGCAGCGGTAATGGGTCCAGGTATCTGGTTAGCATTTCTTCTAGCAGGATTAGTCTTCTTGCCGGGTGCGTTGTCGAAGTCTGAACTTGCTTCTGCTATGCCTGACAACGGAGGTGCTTACCTCTACCTCGAGCGTTCATTTGGCCCACTCATTGGAACAATAGGCGGTCTTGGATTATGGGCTTCTTTCTTACTTAAGTCTGCATTTGCATTGATAGGTTTTTCAGCTTATCTTTACGCAGTTACAGANTATCTAGATGTAGAAACTAATTCTACCTTGTTGATAATGCTTGCATTAGGTCTGATTACTTTCCTAAACATCCTTGGAATTAAGAAAGTAAAAGCATTCCAAACACCTATTCTAGCCCTCACAACAGGCCTAATTATTCTAGTCTGCGTAGTACAGTTATTTGATGCTGATATCGATTTTTCTCGTCCAATTGATAGTGCATTTGACGTATCAAAGGATGATCCAAGCCTGGTTGCAGAAGCCGCTGCGTTGGTATTTGTAGCGTATGCGGGAATTTACAAAGCAGGGGCTATTGGAGGGGAAATCAAAGATCCAGAAAAGAATCTGCACAAAGGAATGCTGTTTTCTTTGCTTCTAATCACAGTGTTTTACGTTATTGTGTCGATAATCATGATGGCATCCGTAGATGGTGAATGGTGGCTGAATAAGGATGGCAGTCCAAGAGAAGACCCAATTTTCGCTTTCTTCGACGCCGTAGTGTCAACGNAAGTAGGTCTGATTCTAGCTTTGCTAGCAGTGTTGACGATGATTTCAGGCGCTCTGTCTGGATTGTTGGCTGCATCACGATTCTTGTTCGCTATGGCAAAAGATAGTTTGTTACCTAATTCATTTAGTGAAACAAACAATAAATTCGAAACACCTCACTGGTCAATCATAATCACTGCGGTCACAATGGCAATATGCATCTTGACTTTACCTGTGAAAGATGTAGCAAAATTGGCATCAGGTTTCCAAATNATGGTTATTGTAGCACTGAATGTCAGTGTTATTGTACTTCGAAACTCACCAAGCGCTCAAGAATGGTATAAGCCCACATTCACATCTCCAATGTATCCTGTTGTACAAGTCTTGGGAACAATTGCAGGAGGATACTTGGTAATTATCATGGGCTCTAAAGCGCTTATTGGAGCAGCGGCGGCTGTTGTAATCGGAGTTTCAACCTACTACATTTATGGCAAAGAAAAATATCAAGGTAACGTTACAATTCAAGAACAAGAATAATCATGAGATTCTTGTCCATTCACCATCTTCACTTACTAGCCAAGAGGTAAGTTCGCCACTAGAGTCGATATACCAACCAGTTTTACCTTGTTTAGTTCCAGGGGCTGCTTGCATGACCCCAGTCTTTTTTGCCTTTGCAGCNAATCTTGCCCGTAACTCTTCAGTCGACTCTTCAGTTTTTTCTTGAGATTCTTCAACATGTTCTTCAGTAATATCTGAATCTTCTTCTGGTTCTAAATCATCTTCTGTGTTTTCTAAATCGTCTTCATCAATGTAGCCGATTTCCTCTTCTTCGTCTCTCAGTCGCCTGATTAATACCAGCATTATTGCAATAAATAGCACTACAATCACGGAGACCATTGTCAATGCCGTATTCGTGCTGCCCAATCCTCCTCCAAACAAAACAGCATTTACATCAAAGAATCTTTGCGCAACAAGATCGTTCCAATACACACTGCAAGAATGAGACTGNCCAGATTGTTCAACATACAAAATATAGGTGTCATCAGAGATAAATTCAGTTTCACCTGCCGAACATTTGATTGTCAATTCTGTATCTGGAACATCAACAACATTTCCCGCTTGGTCAATTGCGTAAATTCGAAGAATCATCTCATCACCTTCATCCGGTATTTCTGGAGGAATTTCGGCGATTAGCCTGACAGGTTCTCCTGCTGTAACATTAATCATCAAATCAGAGACAGCGGTTCCGCTTGAATATCTCAAAATCCAAGACCCCTCAACACCACCTTCGATATACCAATGTCCAATTCCTTCAGGCGATGTAGTAATTATCCCAGATGGGTCCTCAAATTCGAAATCTACTTCATTGGCAAGAGCTTGATTACCGTTTACATCAAGTGTAAAGATTTGAATTTCTACTTTCTTTCCACTTTCAATAGATATTGTTTCATTAAAATTAGAATATATTTGTCTTGCAGCACCTGGAATTACTTCGATTTCTGTGATGGCAAAAATTCCTTGTGAGNTTGCTCTTATTTCGTGAATTCCCAACTTATCTGGTGCCCACCTGTGGCCTGCAAGTCTGATTTCCATTGTAAGATCCACATCCTCAATTGTCCATTGTACTAATATTTCTGGCAATTCATTGCCAAATTCATCTTCAAAACTAGGCCGCATTAATAATACTTCATCTGAAGCAATCCGTGTTCCGCTTTCAGGGAGTATTATTCTGGCTAATTCACCAGGTACTATATTCATAATTTTCTCAATTTCAAAGACTTGTTGACTTTCATTATCAAACCATGTTGCTGATATGGGATAATCGCCAACTAATCCAGGACGTAATTCTTGCCAACTTCCATGGTCTACTGAATCAATCGCAGATGATACTTCCCAGGCTCCATCAATAACCATAGAATTGCCCACTGAATCAAAAACAGATAATGACGCAATAATTAATTCTCCAGATTGGAAAATAGACTCTGAAAAACTAATGTCGATATAATCAGCATAACCTTGCGTGACAGAGACTGTAATGGTCGATGAAAAACCTTGGTCTGAAACCCCTATCACCCATTCTCCAATATTGGATGGGGTCCACTGTACTGTCTGGTCAACTTTGGCTAAGGTTCCGGTAGGCGTGGTCCAGTTTGCGAGAGGTATGTCTATCTGGCCACTATTCCCAAAAATATCGGTTCTAATTGCAGATAGGTTTACTTTGGAACCTGCTCTGACTTCAAGTGAATCAATTTCAATATCTAAACCCGTAGCTTGGGCTGGTAAGACTCGTATTTTACCGAAGCCAACCACGCCAATACTAGTATTAACTGATACATTCCAATAGCCTGGAGTTGTTGCAAAATACAGACCTGTGTTTGAAATACTTCCATTTTCAACCTCGAATGATAATTGACCTAATTCTGAACTTTTAACTTCATTATTTTTTGAATCATAAGCGGTTAAATTGATGTGTAATGTTGAACCACTTTGGACGGTAAGTCCCAATGGAAAATCTACCCTAACTGGTTCACCAGGTTGTACATTGAAGATAACTTGGTGCTCTATTTCTTGATACATTATTCGCATAGTGGTGTTACCGATATATTCTGGAACCCATGTTTTATTTTCAAAGTCGATTTGACCGTTTTGACACCTGTAAACGATTTCCTGATCAAGATAATTTCCTCCTCTGTCAACTAAATTAGCACTCAGGTTAACCACCTCGCCAACACTTACGTCTAGAGTTTGAAAATTACTCTCAATGGCAAACGGCCAACCCTTTGTTACGGTAATGTTAGTTGTAGTGTTGATACTTCCAACGCTCGCAGTAATTGTCACATCACCCGTTGTTTTGGGAGTGAAGTAACCATTACTGTCTATTAATCCAGAACTAGCACTCCAGTTAATTTCATCATTTACTGGATTTCCCGAAGAATCAGTTGCTATTGCTGTGAACTGATGAGCTTCGTCTGCGCTGATACTATTCGGGTGTGCGTCAATTGATATTGATGAAGCACTCGCTGTACTCAAAGGCATTCCTAGTGGAAATATTAGGATAAATAGGATAACTANTGAGCACCTATTTGTCACTCTCATCCATCCGTCTTTATACCTCATNTACTATCTTAGTTTCAGTCATCCCATGATTCCCAATCGTTTGAACCTGGTTCTTGGTAATACCAATTTCCATTTTGGTCTTCTGCCCATGCGGTTCCATCATCGTCCATTCTGAGGTCTGCCATCCAGTCTTCTCTTTCTGGTTCTACAATCGTTGGAGGAGGTCCGCCAGGACCTGCTGCTGTAGGTCTGCTAGACTGTTCTTCTTCCTCTTCATCGTCATCATAATCATCGTCATCATCGTCATAATCAGATTCTCCAGAACGAAGTACCATGATTATCACAACTAAAAGAACAATCATGACAAGTATTGCTAAAACCCCTCCAGCGTAATATAGGGTGCCTCCTGCTTCGAAGAATCCTAGGAAGGTGCCATCAACCATAATCTTACCAGTTTCTTCCTTATTGTGTACTGCGATTGTGACAGATTGTTCACCATCATCTAGTGTTGTAATAGTCCAGTTTCCTGTTTGACCTTCTCTTTCTGCAGTCATTCTTCCAGTTAATTTCACTACTGTTTCTGGAGGTACAGGGATTTGATTTTCCCAGCCATCGTAGGTCTTTACTTCAATTCTGAATGATTCCAATTGAGGTACATTACTTTCTAAGATTGTCAAATTGATAACAGCAACAGTTTGGTGTGGTGAAACAGTAACTGTCCATTCACTTTCAGCACCACTTGGAGAGCGGTACTTGAAGGTATGAACTCCGGCGGTAGTTGCACTAAAGTTGTAATATCCTCCAGTTCCTGAAATTGTGGATTGTGGTACTCCTTTGTTGTCTTTGGTCCAAATGACACTTTCCAAGAACTGATTTCCGTCATCATCTGTTCCAGTTATCGTTATTGGATACACATCACCTGCTTTGGCAGTATCTGCCACAACATCAATATCTACAGTAACAGCTTTTCCATTGTCAACGGTTATGTAAACAATTTCCGTAATGTTGTAAGGTGCATTTGTGGTTGGGTTTTTGGATATATTCCATGCACTAATCGCCCATTCGCCAACTGTTGTTGCTTCCCAAACGCCTCCGTTTCCAACAATAATTGATGTAATATTTTCTGGTTCTGTTAATTCACCATCATCTACTTTCCATAGTGTATATGTTAGTCTAGATGGATCAATCTCATTTTCATCTGCATCCGTTAGTTTTGGAATGAAAGTTAATTCATCATCAGCATCAATATTTGCTGTGGAAGTTGTTGGCGATAAGAATTCTATATCCAATAATAATCCATGGTCGACAGAGATTGTTATATTCGTCTCTAAGGTGATATTTTCATCAGAGTAAGTTCCAACGAGTGTGTACAAAGAGTCAGACGCATAAACTGGAGAGAATCTAGTTTGGCTGCCATATGTGAGATCCATCAATACTGATTGATCGTTGAATTGCTGATGCAATACACTCCATGCAACTTGTACAGTCCATTTGTTTTCGTCATAATCTCTTGCTTTGACCTTGACAGTAATCTCTTCATCCGCTGTCATTTCGATTAAATCTCCAGTCGAGTCTACAGAGTCAATAATCAGAATCAAATCCGTTATTGCTCCTTCACTGACTAGAACATTAACAGTTGTGTCCATTCCTGCATAACTAGCGGTNATTGACTTGTTACCTCTTCTTTGTGCATGCCATTCTGCTGGTTGACCTTCGTAAATCATACCATCACTAGTAGTCCAGTTTGCTAACGGGATTAGTACTGGAAGTCTATTGCCCATTATGTCTATTCTAGTTGTATTCAACCAAACAATATCGTCAGCTGTGACAGAATCAGACGAAGCGATAATTTCCAAGGATGCCATTTCGCCATGTTCTACAGTAACTGGTATAGTGTAACTAATGCCTTGTGTAGATTGCATTGTAATGTTGTATGAACCAACGGTTGTTGCAAAGTATGTTCCGTTAGACTCTGTGAAAATTCCTCCTCCTGCATTCCAAGTAATGCCTCCTCCATCTGCTAAATCGAGGATGTTACCATATTGGTCATGTAGTGTCCAAACCAGTGTACAAGTGGTGCCAGCCTTAATGATGGATTCACAACCAGTTGTCATGTAGTAAACAGGTGCTCCTCCGTCGACAGTAACCTCTACGTCTATCGTTTGTCCGTTCCATCCAACTTCGACAGTTTGTATTCCAGTTTCATATGGCTGGAAGATAGCGCCACTCATTGTTCCGTTTGTAGGAGTATAGGATATGGTCTGTCCTGATACGATATTTCCATGTTGGTCTTGAACATGGGCAACTATTTCGAAGGATTCATCAGCAGTAATTGTTTCTTCTGTATCTGAAACAACCAACAACACAGGTAATCCCGGAGTAACAGATATGGTTGTTGACCTACAAATCACACCGAAGCATGCAGTTACATTGTGTGTTCCAACTAACTCAGGGGTAAAAATTCCTGCAGAATCAATAGCGCCGTTGCTTGCTGACCATTCTACCTGTCCTGCGATATTAGCACCAAGTACATCTTGTAAGATATGAGAGAACTGGACAGTCGTATCAGCATCTGTTGATTGTGCTACAGGGGAAATGAGAATGTCGTCCACGTCTGTGTAATTTAGCGAAATCTTAGGCTTCAGAGATAGAGCAGATTCACTAGAGTAGAACTTTACAAATGAAGGACTTCCTCCATATCCTGAACCAATTATTATCCAGCCATGGTCACCATCCATCAACATTCCTTCGTATCCAATTTCTAACGTAATCTCAGTAGCTGTTGGAGAAACATAGGTTGTTGATATTGGTGTTGCATCGTATTCAACACCAGCAGCCATACCACCTGCAGACCAAGGATTTCCACTAGAGGAACTGTCCCATGTTGATCCTGCTTGATTCCATGCACTTGTTAGCAATCTGTGAACATTCAAATTAAATCCACTTTGTGGTGCGGTTTCAACTTGCAGTTCAACAGAGACTGAGTGAATATTAGCTGCTAATGGCAGAGGGACTTGCGAGTTGTCGAGAGCAATTACGCCTCTACATTCTGTTCCTGGGTTTTCACAATCAGTACCAACTACAAGCAAATCAGAACCGTGATTTGTTGATGGACTGCCGCTACCTAAGTAAGAATCTCTGATGTTGGTGTGACCGAATTCAGGAACTTCGTTTCCAGTTTGGAAAGTGTAAGTCCAAGTGTTATCTCCGTTGTCGAAGTGATCTACAGGGTTTCCAAGTGCGAATGTTCTTCTGCTAGATGAAGGCCCTGGTATTGAATTATTCAGTGCCTGAACCCACCACGTGTAAACTGTGCCAGTTGTCAAGTTATCAGAGAAGGTAAATGTTGTACCNGATATCTCTGAAGAAGTTGCAGATGAGTATCTNTATTGATTACTTCCATCAGAGAATGTTACAACATACCCAGTTGCATTGCTAACACTATTCCAAGTCAATTGTGGTTTATCCATCGATGTGAGTACCCATTCCGTGTTATTGTACAGTACAGCGCCATCATCTGGATAGGTCAGGGTTGGTTGCCCTGGAGGAATAATCCCTGCTGTGTTGTCAACATACTCTAAAGTCAAGTTAGGTCTGTTTGATATGTCTGACGCAGANTTGTCGTAGAATTTGTGAGTTGAACCAGGTGTTCCAACTGCCTTTAGCATAATTGTAAGTGTGCTATTTCCATTAGCGATATTTGATTGTGCCAATGAAGTAATATCCCAAACTTGTGTNGTACTTTGAGATACTAAAATNGTNGACCTTGTAATCTCACTTGCAGAACAGGAAGGAGAATTATTCCATGTNGTTGCTGTTTCNGTGAANGAATCACANGCATGTGCGCTTACAGTCAANGCAGAAGTTCCAGTTACGTTGAATCTTTCTAGCGACAGTAATGCNTTAGTNGGGGTCATTGCGGCAGGGAACGGAAGTTCTGATAGGTCGAAATCTATCAAAATTCTAGACTCGCCTGTACCAGTTGATGAAATTCCAAGTGTAAGATAACCATCAGATTCTAGATTTGTTGATGCTTGATTTGAATCTATAGTGGCATCAGGTACATTTGGTAAGTTTCCAGACTCAATGAATACTGCACCCTGGAATAGATTGACNGTTACATTTCCATTNCCATCGTCAACNCCGACNGTTTTCGGTACTCGGTAACTGTTTACATCTGACCATTTCCCTAATCTATGGTCTTGTTCGGCACGAACTCTCCAATAGATCCAGCCATCATAAGCAAACAAATCGTCTACTGTGTATGATAAATTCCCATAATCCCATGTTCCATTGAATGTCGAACTGTTTGATAGATCCAATAATTGTTTGAGGGATTCGTTGGTGAAGGTTTTGTCAGTTGATATCTCTGCTATCCAACGAGTTTCGTTACTTTCAGCCGAGGTCCAGTTGTATGTTGTGCCATCAGCACCGGTTAGCCCTGAAGCTGTTTCGTTCCATAGCGTACTGCCATCTAATGGTAATAGTCCAGTCGGCGCAGAAGGTAGCCATTGATTACCTGTCCTCCAAGTTAATTCCAGATTAGGTCTTCGCGATTCATCAAATGTATAATCACTACTCGCAAATTGCCATGAATCAGAAGTCGCTGTAGCTATGAAGAACATCAAATTGACCATATCTGCTCCCGATGCATGTGCGTGCTGAANCGCATAGGTAATGTCAAAATCAATTGATGCATCGTTGTATGAAATTACTTTAGATGCAAATGGTACNTCACACCTATCTGTAGGCCAAGAAGTACCTGCGCCTCTTGGGTTGTTGAATGAAACACTCTCATTCCAGTCATCCATAACTTCACAAATTCCTACTGTTACATTTTCTTGGTTGTTCANTCCGCCAGATAATCTGTACAAACTCAAATGTGCTTCNGTGAATTCGAACGAGCCAGGTATAGGTANATTAGACCAATCTATCTGAATTAACAACTGACTGTAGTGATTAGTTGAGGCTGTTGCAGTCGATCTTCCCATTGATAGGATTGTGGATGATTCAAACATTGAGTTTGATGTTCCAGAATCGATAAACGAATCCATGAATATAGCAGGATAACTCATTGAAGGAACAATCTGTCCTTCTTGCAGAGATATATCTGCATCGGTTGAATTGATTAGATTTCCAGTTTCTTTTGGTACATGGAAAATTGTCTCTGTACCTCTTGCTCCAAGAATGTCATCTGTAATTGGTTGTACGAACCATTTGTACGTTTCAGCATCACTAAGGTTGAATTGAGGAGTCCATGAATTATTTGTCAGATCCCATCCTGCAGTACTGAATCTACTATCGTAGACAGTCCATCCTTGTCTTTGATCAGAATAATCATTCCAAATGTATAGTCTCCAGTCATCGATTGAGCTTGATGAATGGTTCCAAGTAAATGTTGGGGTGATGTTTGGCAACAATGCATGCGAGGAAACATTCCATACAATCTCATTGTTCATTGGCATGTAGTTGCTTCCTGCAGTTTGCGGGGAGGTTGCATTTCCNGTNGCCCANGTCATGTTTAACCANGGNCTTTCAGAAGAANCACCNTCTGAGGAACTGAAGTATGTNGGGCCTTCGCCATCGGTTCCGACGAGCATAATTGAAATGTGAGAGTCTCCGTTTGCCAATGCCTGTTGGACTATTTCTGTGATGTCAAAAGTCATCCAATCCGCTATTTTAGATTGTTGAATGTCAGCTATGTATCCACGGTCGGCAACTCCGTTGGCTCCAGGTAGAGACCAGTTGTTTACGCCATCGTAAGTCATTCCGTTAGCACTATTATTCCACGCAACAGTAGCAGGGTGAATTGAAACAAAGTTGTCAGAATCAGATGATGTTTGAGAGTAAAGATTCAGGGTAACATTCTTGATGTGTGCATTTTGTGGATTAGGAAGTTCTGTCAATGGAATTTTCATTAATCCAGTCGCAAGTTCGCCTGCGTTACTACCGCTTGATCCAACCATCATTGATGTAGAGGTGAACTGGCTGGAGGTGTTCCCCACTCCTACATTAGAGACCCATGAATCAATGAAATTTGGTAGGTTCAGAGATGGCATGGCTTCTCTATGGTGCAATTCAATAGCAGTGGTATTCGAATCAATTGCCCATGTTGTTAAATCTGGAAGTAAGAAGTTGTAAACAGAAGACCAGTTTCCGATTTGATTGGTCACGCTCGTTGCTCTTACTCTCCAGTACCAAGTCTTTCCTTTCTGCAAATCAGTTTGAACATCATAAGTTGAATTATTCACATCGAAACCTGTATCTGTCCAGCTTGTTGCCATTATCAATCCTTGTGAATCAAAGGTAGGGCTCGTGTCTAACTCGATTGACCATCCACCAACAGATGTACCAGTTGTACTGTAATTCCAACCTAGTTCCGGTTTTGTATCTGGTGCTGGATTTATTCCGCTTTCAACAGCCCATGAGCCGTTGAGAGGTGTTTGCGGCAGTGGTGTATCTGGTATTGCATTTGAACCAGGAACATAAACAAAGGAAATTTCAGGTCTGTTCGCCGAGTTTATATTGTTTCCAAAGAAGAATATATCACGATTATTTCCAGTGCCAGAGCCTATCATCGAGAATATTAGGTCAACTTGTCTGCCTTCACGCATTGCGTTCTGGACTGCAAGTGTGATGTCAAATTCAACCCAATCTCCGCTGGAATAAGAGTTGCCGATGTTGACTGTATCCAATAAACTGCTTCTTTCCCAGCCTCTTGCTCCAGATGTTCCCCATGCGTTAACTCCGTCATATTTTGCCCAAGTAGCACTTTCTTCTGTCCAATTGTGTTGGTTACTTTCCCAAACACCAATNGANGGGTTTCCAGANGGATTGCTTGAAAGTCTGAATTTGAATGTTGCAGTTTTCACTGCATATCCAGATGGCAATAGGTGCGATGTTAGGTCACATCCCATCAAGTAAGAGGTTTCAGCAGGGAATGTATTGTATGAGATACTCATTTCATATTCATCGTTATAATTTGTGTTTGGGTCTCCGCTATCGATGTAGGTGTCTTCGCAATTGGGTGCATCTTCCAAGGTTGTAGCATTACCATGTGATAATCTCATTCTTCTCTCATCGTTTTGGATGTATTCGGATTCTAGAGACGAAACAAGGAAAGAAGAGGCATTCCACCAAGAGTGATGGTTTGTAGTAGAGTCTTGCTGAGCTACTCTCCAGTGGTACATTACGCCATCATCTAGCGCTTGGTTACTGTCGAATGACCAGTTTCCATCGGTTTCAGAAAATTCTGTTGTGCTTGCAGTATTGAAAGAGTGAATAATATCTCTAAATTCAACGTCTGAAGCAACTTCCAGAATCATATCACCAGTCCATGAAATACTACCATCCCATTCTAGGGAAGGCATTGTATTTGCACTGAGGTTGTCGTTAGATACATTCCATACTCCATGTCCATCTAATGGCAGGTTTTGAGTCGGAATTTCAGGTGATCCTGTACTGTCCCAATCATATTTGATTTCGAGTTCGGGTGCTTCACATTCAAACCCTTCATTAGAGCATAACTTAACCGATGTGGAGGAAGAAACATCTTCCATCCAGGATGATGCAACCAGCATTAGTTCCATTGAGGATTCTGGTGTTTCACCTGCTGCAATTGCTGCGGCGTAGTTGTCTATCCAATATTGGATTGCAACCGTTAGATTGACTTCGATAGTCGATGATGATTGATTTCCAGTAAAGTTTCCAACAGACATACTAGTTACTCTACCGCCGTCTTTCCATGCATTACTTCCATCATATTTCTTCCATGTCACACCTGATTCAGTCCAATCCTTGTTTTCCATGAGGTGGAATGAAACATCGGCTCCGTCCAAATTTGCGTTTCTTTCAAAAGATAGAGTCGCTGATTGAATTGATGAGTTTTGGTGCATACCAATATTATCCAGATTCAATCTCAGTAGTCCATATTGCTGACTGGATGAGTGCGAGCCGACAGTGATGTTGCCGTCTGATCCATAATTTATGTTNGATAGTCCTCCTACCGAATCTACATAAGCATCTTCAATGCTGTTTTCCATTAGTTGGAGACTGCTGTAGTTTACTGTGAAAGTTGCTAGCCCGTTAGACAATGAAATATCGTGATTAGGAAGATGGAAATTGCCTGTCTGCCAATCTCCTATTGTTCCGCTAGAATCAATTGCTCTCATTCGATAATTCATTGTACTTCCATTTGAAAATGGGTTTGATTGTGGGACAAACATTGTCCCTGAAGATGCCCCTATGGTGAATAGTGAATTATTGTCATCAGAATTGAAATACCAAGCCCCTTCATTACCTTTGAATGAATCATAGAGAGAGAATTGAACTTGCACGCCATTTCCCGAGGTGCTATCCCAAGAAACTGCGGGATGTAGGTCAGCAGTTAACGCAAATTCTGAGGAATCCATTAGGGCAGAGCCATTTTCAACAAAGTTAGGAGATAACGAACCTCCGCTGGTATGAGTTCCGGTTTGGTGAACAATTTCAAGTGATGGTTGATCTGTTGTCGCTTCCGACATTGAACATTGGTAAATCGGTCCCAGGGCTGTTATCAAGAGATTTATCGTACTTCTCGAATTGATAACCGCATCCTGAGCATATTCAGTTACGTTTATGGAAAAGGTTTGATTTCCGTATCCATAAGTAGGAACAGACCATATTTCTCTGTCTTGTTCACCATCTGCTCCTGGGTCATTCCAGTTCACACCGTTATCACTAGATTGCCATGTTGCGTTTGATTCACTCCATGATTGTTTCAACCTTGTTGGATAGATTGTGATAGAGTCAACATCGTTTTGATTAATTCCACATGTTAATTCGAGAACAGCAGATAGTACCTTGTCACCTGCAGGTACTGTATTATTGAACTCGATTAGAATTCTTGATTCAGATGAAGAATTAGCTCCAAATCCAACTTCTGTATCGCTTCCATAATTCCCCGTAGGGTTCGAAGAATCAATAGCAGTGTCCTTGCTTACGGATAGGTTCGAAGTGGTTTTTTGAATTATATCAGNTTCTTCCAATACTTCTTTTTTCCATTCTGGAATGGCTTCTGGTAATGCTAAATCGGCAAAAATAAACATTAGTGCTAAAGCAATTGAGACTACAACTTTTCGGGGGTTAGTTCCGTTTGGTGACATTGGGCTCGGCTCCTCNACTNNGGAGGGGGTATAGTTTCCTTTCGGCTAGCCACCCGTAGGGTGGCTGCCTAGAATTAGTTCCTATTCGTTCAAAGCGAAGGTTCAAAGTTGTCCAGTTTTGACGGGTATACAATGAGCGAACTTTGGGTTGAAAGGCACCGTCCNCAAACCGTTTCTGACATAAGGGGTCAGACCTCAGTTGTTCAAAGATTGGCTTCCTATGCAAAGGTTTCCGATTTCCCACATCTTCTTTTTGCAGGCCCTCCTGGAACTGGAAAAACCACTGCTGCAATGGCACTAACAAGAGATGTATTTGGAGAAGAGTTCAGAAACAATCTGTTGGAAATGAACGCCAGTGACGAAAGAAAGCTCGAAAGTATACGTTCTAAAGTAAAACAATTCGCTAGAACGTCTCCATACGGGAATGCGAAATTTAAGATAATATTCCTTGATGAAGCTGACGCTTTAACTCACGATGCTCAAGGAGCTTTGAGGAGAATAATGGAACAGTATGCTCAGACCTGTAGGTTTATTCTTTCCTGCAATTATTCTAGCAAAATAATAGAACCAATTCAAAGCAGGTGTGCGGTTTTCAGATTCAGACCTTTACCTGATTCGGAAGTTATGAATCAAGTCATAGATGTTGCAAAAACTGAAGGAGTTTCACTAGCAAATGATGCTGCAGAAGCACTTGTTAGAATCTCTCAAGGCGACTTAAGAAAAGCGATAACTGCTCTACAAGTCGCAGCCGCACTAGAAACAAATGTCTCNAGGGAATTAATCTACGAGACTAGTGCAACAGCACCTCCTGAAACACTGCATCAATACCTAATGGCTTGCAGACAGGATGGATTCCATGCAGCAAGAAGAAGATTGAGGGAAATTTTAGACCGATATGGCTTGGCAGGTACGGATTTTGTCAACCAATTACACAGGGAACTTTATGGGGCAGATTTCCTATCAGAGATTCAAAAATTAGAACTTACTGAATTAATGGCTGAAATTGATTTCAGATTGGTTGAGGGTGGTGGAGAGTCAATTCAACTCGATGCATTGACTGCAAGGCTTTCAAAACTACTCGCTTAACTCTGGAATTTCTTCAACAACTAACGTCATTTTGACCGTTCTGGTATTTTCCCAAGGATCTCCGTCCTCAACAACATCTATTGTTACATCATATGTTCCTACAGAAAGAGAATCAGGGATAGCAACAGCAACCGGATAGTCAATTGATTTGTGGGTTCTAACTGGGTCGAGTGCCTTGTCATCAATCACCGAAATCGCCATCCATGAATTATTCAATGATTCTTCGCTCCAATCAGCATTGATTGTGTATGTTGCACCAGATGCCAAGACATTGTCTGAGAATGACAAAACTAAGTAATGCTGGCCTGTGTAATTCTCTAAAATAGTCACTTTATCCTTTGATGATTTATCATATTCAAATCCGTCCTCGGATTCTGATATAATTCCCCAACCGCTATCAACTTGCGGTGCTACGATATCTGCAAATGGTGCGTTTGTAAGAATAAATGTCAACGCAAGCCATGTAAAAACATGTAAAAATGATGCTTTGAACCAAGTTCCTTTGGTATAATGCTCAACAAATTTTTCGGATAATATCGCTCTGTGCAACGAAGGTAATATGAAAATACACATTAGAGGTAGAAACCACAGGAGATCAGGGCTATCTTGTGACGATGGCATTGCAACATAACGCATCAATAATGCAATAGTTGCTCCAAATCCTAGGACAAGCCACATTGAAACCGTGTCTGCTTTTTCTTTAGCAACGTGCTTTACTGGGTCAAAAGACTCTATCCCAAGGTCTGCTCCAGAACGATTTTTCTTTCGTTCTTTGGTACCAGTGCCACGATTTTTCCTTTCGGTCGCAGCAGCAGCCAAAGCAGTATTGATGTCTACCATCAGAGCGACCGGTAAGATGACAGTGAATGAAGGCTGTGGTTGTTTCAACTAAAATTTGAATTTTCTAAAGATGATTATGCCGCATTATTCAAAGAGGGGTGGGCGGTGGGCAGGCTACATGCCGGGGTGGCGTAGTTGGTGGCGCGTCGGACTCATAGGGCAGTTCCAAGGAACTAATTGAGACGTACCAATTCCCTTCTCATGTCTGAGACATCCGAAGGTCGCGGGTTCAAGCCCCGCTCCCGGCACCATTAATTTCAAACACACCAAGTTGCGGTTAAGTTAAATCTCGCTTCCTGACGGATGTAATTGAGATAAATAGATCGATTAGTCAAGTTGTCATTTTTTGGTAACTGATTTTTCAGATTTGCTCAAGCTGATTTGTAATAGAAGGTGAAAAAATGGGGAAATTACTCGAAATGCAAGATATAGAGCGTCACTATGAAACTCCAGCCGGCGTAGTCAAAGCACTCGATGGAGTGAGTTTTGAAATCCACGAAGGCGAACGTGTAATTCTTCTTGGTCCCTCTGGGTCTGGCAAAACAACACTCCTCAATTGTCTTTCAGCCCTTGACAGTCCAACCGGTGGAAGTTACAATTTCTTGGGAGATGAAGCTCCTCGAAATCATTCAGAAAAGATGACTTCTTTTAGGAGGGATAACATTGGATATGTTTTCCAATTTTTCAATTTACTTCAAGATCTAACAGTACTAGAAAATATTCTCCTGATACAGGAATTGTCAGGGAAAAAAGATAGTGAAAGGGCTAAGCAATTACTGAAATTAGTAGGACTTGAAGCTGAAATTGATAGGTTCCCCGGCGAGATAAGTGGAGGCCAACAACAACGTGTTGCAATCGCTAGAAGTATCGCAAAGCGACCAACACTTCTGTTAGGAGACGAGTTGACTGGTAATCTAGATACTGAAACCTCAAACAAGGTAATGGAGGCTTTGGTTAGTGCTTGCAAAGAGGAAAACATCACGTCGGTTTTCGTAACTCACGATGAAGGACTCGTAAAGTATGCTACCCGAGTTATTCGTATCGATAGTGGCAAAATTATTTCCGACGAACGAACCAATAACGAAGAAGAGTAAGGTGATTCTATGTCAGCACTCTTGAATAAACGATTGGCAAGAAGCCTTTGGCGGACGAAATTACGTCTATTGGCTGTCGTGCTTATGGTTTCAGTAGGAGTATTTGCAGGTATTACCTTCGGGGGTTACTCTCACAATCTAGACGGCATGTATGAGACATTACATGGTGATGATGACGAAGGCGCTAATCTTGGAGACCTGTGGATTGATAATCGTAGTACTTACTGGTCTCCAGAACAAGTTACTACTTTTTGTGATAATTTACAATCTACATGGTCTACTGAAACAGCACCTCTCGATTCATGCGAAGGAAGAACAATTGTACAAGGGACTATGTTCCACACAAACAAATCAGGCGAGCATATCATAAATTCACTGTGGCATGGAATTCCTTCAGATGCAAACGCAGACCGAGTTTGGATGCCTGCTGGCCATACAAATGGAAGAGTTGCAGATAGTGCCGACGAGATTGTCATAGATGCGCATGTTGCGGATGTCCTTGAGTTGTCCATCGGAGATAATATCACCATTAGCGCAGGCAGCTCATCATTACAATTCAAGATGGTCGGAATCGGATACCATCCATTACATGTTTTCATGGCTCCAGAAGGTTCGATTTTCCCACCAGAAACTGGCCAATATGTAGTCGGCTATCTTTCAGATAGTGGAATGGCTCGACTAACTAATACCTCAATCGGAACAAGTAATACAATAATATTAGATGTTGAAGGAACACCTTCATTTGATTTTCCAGATACAGAGGAATATGAAGGAAATGAAATAGATTCAATTAAATCGATGGTATCTGAATCATTAGAGTTTGCTGAATTAGACGGTAGGATAAGAGACAGAGGTCAGAATGAGCCTGTTGAAATAATGAGACAGGATATGGAAGGTGCAAAGCGAATGACTCTTCCCTTTACCGTAATGATAGCAGCAATTGCCTCGATAACTATCGTTTTGAGTTTGCAACGTTTAGTTCAAAGTCAGGCTAAAGAAATTGCAGTTCTTAGGACTCTTGGTGTAAACCGCTCATCGTTAATGACGGGTTACCTAATAGCACCTGTAGCAATTGGAGCTGTGGGGTGTACAATTGGAGCACTAATCGGTCCGTATGGTTCAGACGCAATGTTGGATTTGTACGAAGGAATAGTTGGCCTTCCTATTACTGAAAGAGAAATCCCAATCTCGCTTTATTCAACGGTAATCATTCCAACAATGATTGTTGTATTCCTATCAGGTGCTTTCCCGGCATGGAAAGCAAGTAGACTCGACCCACTCGAAGTTTTAAGTGGGCAGAATCAAGTGAAAATTGGTTCAAATATTCTCAGAAAAATGACTTCTTGGATGCCAACTACATTAGGATTGTCAATAAGATCAAGCGTAAGGAAACCAATCCGTTTGACTATGACTTTCTTAGCTGTAGGAATTTCCTTAATGCTTTTTGGTTCTGTACAGATGATGTCAGCAGGTCTTGAAGAAACAATTGTTGGTGGACTAGAAGAACAACAAAGTTGGGATGCTCAAGTTTACATCTCAGAAGATGGTGAAGACTCGGTAATTGAATGGGCTGAAAGTCGAGGAGTTACTTACGAGCCACTGATTGAGACACCTTTAGGTTCTGTAGAAGATAGTGATGGCTTAGAGCGAGTAATCTCATTAGTTGGTATGGAATCTTATGATTCTGGAATGAGAAATGTGAATATAATTGACGGCGAACAACCGAATTCAAATAATTTAGTTGACGAAGTAATTGTTGATGAAGGAGCGGTATCATTCCTTGGCTGGAATATTGGAGAGCAGCATACAATTTTGGTAAATGGGGCAGAACATGAAATCAAGGTTGTTGGAATCACGAGGGGAGAGATTGCCAGAACTATGTACTTCTTGAGAGCAGATTTGGGCGACGTATTGGGTGTAAATGCCACATCAATTTATCTTGAATTACCAGATGGGGTTGAGATTGATACATCTCTCGCTGAAATGTCGATGGGTGTGGTGGAACGTCAGACTTTGATAAATGGAATGAATAGTCTAATCGACCAACAGACACAAATTTTCGAAGCGATGATGTATCTAGGATTATTGTTTACTGTTGCAGTTATGTTCAATACAATGATAATGAATGTTGCAGAAAGAGATTTCGAACTTGCAACATTACGTGTTCTTGGAGCATCAACAAAGAGTTTGGGTCTAATGCTACTTTTCGAAAGTTTACTAATCGGATTTATTGGAGGTTTGGTTGGAGTGGCATTCGCATATGGTGGTGCCATTGGATTAGCCGCATCATTTTCATCATGGCAATTTTACGTAGCCATAGTGCTTGTTCCCAATGTAGCATTCCAATTGATGGCAGGTGTCATAATCATCGCTGTTGCAATGACTCCAATCGGAATCTGGCGTTTGAGGCGAATGGATTTAGTAGAGAAAGTCAAAGATTTATCACAATGAAATTCTAAATTTGTTTACAGATTTCTGTGCCAAAAAAAGCCTCTCCCGTTAAGGTCGAGATATTCAAACCACATATTTCAAAGGGAATGAATACAATAGGCTATAACTAAAGAAAATTCCTAACCTTTCTGGTAGCGATGAAATCTGTGTTAGACGACATGACAATTTTTAGTGCAAATAGACCAAAAATAGCAATTGGAATATTTTTCGCTGCATTGTTAATTATTACACCCTTTGCGATGAATATCGATTTTGACAATAGCGAAGATGCATTTTTTCCAGATAATGAAACAGTTAGGTTACTAAATGAGGTTGAAGGCGAATATCAAGCATCTATTGACTTTATTAGATTCATCGATCAAATTGAATCAGGTGATTTGTATGAGGAAGAAACCTGGGCTCAATTAGCGGTTCTAGAAGCCATCCTTTTGGAACACTCAGAATTACAAGAATATCAGTATCCATTGTACGGCATACAACCAAACAATGGAATGGCAAGTTCAGCATTACAATGGTTCATGTATCAAGATACAGAAATGAACTTACCTTGGATAGTGGAATTAAAGGATTCAATCAATGCAGTCACAAACTCAACAAATGAGACATTTAATGCTTCGTTGGCTGAATTGCAAAGTAGGATAAACACTATCCCCAATCCTGGCTTAATTACTGCTGATCAATTAAGGAATTGGACATTTGAAGATCCCTCGGAATGGCTTTTGAGGATGGACCAAAACACTAGAATTTCATCAGAATTGGTTCAAATCAATGAAGCCATTGAATTCATGATGGATAATTTGAGTTCAAATCACATGGCTGCCAGTGCAGTAACTGGGCAAATCTCTGGAAAAATAGGCATGTTGATGGGTATACAATCCATTGATTATAGAGAATTAATTATCTCAAATTTACCTGCTGAAGACCAAGATGAACCTTGGGATTCAGATGGGCCGATTCTGACGACATTTGTGGTAATCACCGACCCTGAAGAGCATGGTGAAGAGGTCATCGGAGATGTTCAAGACAAGGTTACAATATGGGCAGGAGAACTAAATGAACAAGCGTTAGATGAGACTGGAGACAATGATATTTCGGTGTTCTCTTTCTCTCAACTTGCAACAGGACAAAATGCCAACCTTGGCAAAGAATTAGGAATATTGAATTCAATTTGTCTTTTATTGCTCGGTTTCATTCTATGGACTAAATTTAGGAGCAAGAGAGATACCTTTAGTGTCTTAATTTTGACCGTTTTTGCTATTGCAGCAACTTATGGGACTGCAGGACTTTTGACTCTTTTAGGAGTAAATATGTTATTTAATGCAGCCATGAATTCAATACCGATTCTACTGTTGGCGATTGGCGTTGACTATGGTTTACACGTAGTGTCTCGGATAAGGGAAGAGTTAATCGATGAAGAGACTAATAACCCTCAAGACAGAAAAACTCTCCAGGATTTCAGTAAAGAAACACGAAGAGAGGCCATTCGGAAGGGCACATTGTTGACCTCTGCGGCTCTAATGGTGGCAATTTTCACTGACATAGTAGGTTTCTTATCATTTAGATTCTCATCGCAAGCCTTTTTGGTATCGTTTGGAACAGTTATTGCGATTGGTCTCTTTTACATATACATACTCAGTATTACGGTTTTACCTGCATTACTGATGTTGATTCCACCTAAAAAACTTAAACTTGAAAAATCAGGTAATATCGAAATTGGACCAATTTCAAAATGGATTGGTTCTCTGACAAAGATTCCAGGAAAGGTTGTAGTGGTGACGATAATAATCTCAATTCCAATGTTTATCGGTTTTCAGCAATTAGAGGTGGGTTTCGATACACGAGATAACTTTGATGAATCGGTTCCAGTGGTTCAAGATTTCTTTACGATTGCGGATGAATTCCAAAGCAGTCCATCTCCTCTTTACGTGGTAATCAACGGAGATGTAATTTCATCTGGTGGCCAAGTGATGTATTACGATGTGATGTTAGAACTTGAAAATACAGAAGGAATAAATGGGGTTCCAGTAGGAATCTGGAGTGTACTAGAAGATTCGCGTACTACCAATAGTGAATTAGATCAATTATTGAATAATTTAGATGCAGATGAATCATCATATGATAATCTAAAACAATGGTTGTTGACAGAGGATGGCAGAAATGTGTCCAGTAGTAATTTGAATTCAGATGCGACTCAAACGGTAATATCATTCCAAGCAGCAACATTGGATTGGCAGGATGCTGTTGATTTTGAGTCTGAATTAAGTTCCAGATTATCTGATGTTTCAGAGATTAATGACAATAATTTCGAAGCCAAAATTTCAGGAAGGTCTCTCATTTTAGCTCAAGTGACTGCTGATGTTGCTGACTCAGCAGTTATATCAACCGCAACTGTAGCAGGCGTAATTTTGTTCATGTTAATTGCAATTAATTCGGTGAGGCAACAAGATTTGTTAGCAGGAGCAGCACGAGGATTTGTAACGTGGATTCCTTTGATGGTGATTGTGATTTGGGTCTACGGAATTATGGGATTAACAGGATATCAACTCAATTCACAGACCGTGACGATAGGAGCATTGACATTAGGTTTAGGTGTAGATTATGCCGTTCACCTAACGACTCGATTAGAAGAGGAAGTCGAGCATAATCCAACGGGCACTCCTGAAGATTGGGTTACAAAGTCAAGTGCAACCACTGGAAGAGCAATGTTTGGAGCAGCGATTACCACTGCAGGTGGTTTTTCAGTTCTTAATTTCTCATCATTGGTTCCATTACAACTATTTGGACAGGTATTTGTCGTGGCAATTGTATTAGCTCTACTATCAAGCATTCTACTACTGCCGCCACTTTATTCTAAATTCTTAGAATTGGATGCTGCAAAATACTTAGATAAATCTGAGCAGATATCTGAATCACAGTGATTAGACTGCTCTTTCTTCTAGTAGTTCAAGTGGGATGATTTCTAGCGCCTTCTCATTAGTTGCTTCTAGATCTACTGGGCATGCTACGCCGTTGTTGAGAGCGTCTAGCCAGGTTCTAGCACACACACACCATGAATCCCCTGGTTTTAGCCCTGGAAAATTAAAATGTGGTGCAGGCGTAATCAAGTCGTTACCCCTCATTCTTGCAAAATTCAGGAATTCTTCGTTAACTATGCAGCATACTGTATGAGAACCTCTATCATGCTCATCAGTATTACAGTGACCATCTCTATACCATCCAGTCATTGGCTTACAAGAGCATTCACCAATGTCTTGTCCAAGTACATTTTTTTGCATCGACATGCATATGCGTAGGTAAATTCCTACTTCAAATTGTGTGTGATTTCAATCTTTGATTATTCCTCAGAATCTTCTATGTTTTCCTCAATTTCTTCAAACACCTTTTCTTGGGTAGTAAGATCAATATCTTCCATGTTATTTCTTAAAATTAGAATTCCACCAAAAACTAAACCCGATAGACCCAGAACCCAGAAAGATACTGTTACCCAATCAATCCAGTGGTCAAAGTTCGAGAAGTACATCAGTGAGTCTTGATTCGTTACAATGTTTGAAACAAGTGCCTCAGCAGTTTCATCATCCAGTTCTGCTGATGTCTCAATCATGAAAACTTCTTGCATATCTTCTAGTGTAGGAGGTTCTTGTTGTTCTGTAGTATTTCGTGTATCAAGGTAGAATACAGATTGTGATTTTCCGCCGATTATGACTTTGCTAATTGACTCTGCTTTTATTGAAACTTCGCTTCCAAAGTAAACCGGTAGCGCTCCAGGTATTGCGTCAATCAAACCTCCGTCGTTGATTAATTTGGCTTGTATAGGTCTACTTAATGGATCCATATTGGCTTCGCAAACATCTACTGGGACTCCTTTGAGTTTCCCAGATGAATCACAATTTAAAGGTACTATGCCGTATCCTGAAAGGTCGATAAGGTCGCCATTACCTGTTATGAAACTACCAACAGTGTCTCCCCTTAATTCGGCAGTGATTAATCCGTAAGTAGCATCTTGTTTTTCAGGCGTTCGCCAACTGATGTAGTCGCTATCTCCTACTTTTACAGTCTCGCCTCTCTTACAAATATCCGATTCTCCAGTACACACTGTAACGAAAGGAGGGTCTCCTGTGGGGATTCCTCCTTCTACATACTCTGCAGATCCGTAAAACGTTTCATTTGCTTCTAAACTAGTCCAACCAGCTGTCATGTTGGATGAATCGCCAGTTGCTAAGTAGGCATTTACAGGGTCGTGCCATCCAAGAATCCAGTTGTTCATTGGTTGAGTAAGATATTTTGAAGTACCAAAACTGTCTTTCAAGAAATCAGGCATGAAATTCTTGAAAATAATTTCTATCATCAATAATCTGGCTGCCGCTGCTGCATTTTCATCGATTTGGTAAATCTCTGCTACAGTTTGGTTATTCCATTCTGTAGCATCTTGCAATATTCCAGTGCTCAAATCTACTGGTAGGCTCTTACCACTTAATTCCCCATAGAGGAACATATTTGCTCCATCAGCAGTTGTCAAGCCATTTGGACCATATAATATTCTCGCACTTTCTTCTTGAGTAAGGTTGACTACAGGGGCATCAGGGAATCCTAAGTTTCCGGAGCCCCACATTCCATTTATGTTAAGTGAATATTCCATGTATGAGTCATCGATTGGATTGATAGATCCAAATGTTTGGTTCACAAATTGAGATGCGGTAATATTTCCTTCACCATTGACGAAAATTAACGGAAGAGCGAATTCATTTGATACCCAACTAGAACAATATTGTTTGATGGCATCATGTTGATTAGAGTTGAGTCCATATGTTTGCATAGCTTCGTCTTTTGACATTTCTAAATAAGCATCAATCCCAAATGAGGTTCCTGATTCACTAACTGCAATTATTCCTAGTGGGTCATCTGTTCCATTTCCGAGGAATAATATGTCTCGAGCGACTTCGTTTGATATTTCTATCCCAAGTAATCTATCCATTCTTGTTGATAGATTGACTATATCTTCAGATTCATTTGTCACATAATCATCGTCTAATGCTCCATAGTCCATCATCAAAGCACCTATTCCACCATACAGTGTCCAATCTCTAGCTAATGTGATTTCAAGGTCTGTTGGATGCTCGAAATTCCATAGTTTTGCTCTTTCAAGTGTTACAGAGTTTTCTGGGTCTGCATTAATCTCTTCTAATGTTTCAGGTTCTCCCATTGCGGCGTAAACTAATGGTCCCATGTAATTGGTGAATGCAATATTTTCTCCACCCGGTCCAACTGCATCATAAAACATGAATTCTATGTCGATATCCGATACAAAGGATGAAGATTCGTTATCCTCTATTCCATTTTGGTTAATATCACCTAATAGTGTTTCATTTCCTTCAATTATGCCATTACCGTCTAAATCCCCATACAGAGTTCCAGTTTCAGGGTCACGCCATTCTTCATCGTATTCGATTACTCCATCGCCGTCATCGTTCCAATTACCTGAAATCCACTGAGGATCGACACCTCCTGAACTAAGGTAGGTTTGAGTTTCATCATCAAGGAAAGCCTCACCATATGCCTCATCAAAAGCACTGAAAACTCCGTCTAGGAAATAAGATTCTGCACTATTGTGCAATAGTGTGTCAACTATGTATATTTCTCCAGGTCCTTCCACTGTACTAAGAATGGCCATATGCTCGTCTTTGATTTCTTCAGCAACACCATATGCTGCTGACACTTGTTGGAAATAAATGTCAATAACACCTGACGCGAAACCNGATTTTGTAATCTCCATTATTTGATTCACTGCTGTACCAGTCGCACCAATTACTTGTGGATTAAATGCAATATTCAATTGGCTAATATTTGTATCACAAGGAACAAAAGTCTCATCTGAGCAAGCATAAGATGTGATTTGACTGTATGTCAATAGCCCATTTTTCAAGTCATAACTTTCAACGGTTCTCTTGAGAGTTACATCGTATTTCACGGGACCTATTTTCTCATAAATAGGTTCAGTCCCGTTATTTTCAACATCATCTACATTCAATATTGACCAGGCGTAAAAATCACGTGGACTGGTTGACACCGCCCAATCCTCGTTAACATCCATACATAGAACATCATTGCATATGTCGTCCTTGGCTTTCGTTTCAACAGCTTCTTTCACAACATCAGGTACTGCGCCAGTAGCCATCGGCCCTAATACTGCTAGGTTTAGAATTACCAATACAAAGCCCACACCGAGGGCACTCAAGTCCAATGGCTTTAGATTCATGTCAATGCTATAAAGTAGTTAGAATTGAACCTTGCGCACAAAATGACGCAATATTATCACTCTGTACCCGAAATACTCCCATCGGGTTGTAATTTATACAATCGAACAGTACTAGTCGCTCCACTCATAGCCTGAGGCGACCCAGATATGGCAACAATTCTATCGCCAGATTTTATTGAACCTTCCTCTGCAAGCAATTTGATTGCATTTTGCATNGTTTTTGAACCTCTNTCATGTTCTTCAACTATTACAGATTGAACTCCTGGTAACAAATTCATCCTTCTTGCGGCTCTTTTTCTATCTGTCACGGCTGTTACAATAACATCTGGACGATATCCTGCTACTAATCGTGGAGCATTTCCATGTTGTGTTGCCACTAGTATGTGCTTTGCGCCTGACATTCTCGCCAGTTCAACACCAGAATGAGCAACAGCTCTGGTTGACCTAAATTTTGAGAGTGCACCGGGAGTTCCTCCGGATGAAACCAGTCCTATCTCAGTAGCATTTGCAATTTTCACCATAGTTTCCACCGCTGCAACAGGGTGTTCGCCTGATGCGGTCTCTCCTGATAGCATTACAGCAGTTCCACCATGGCGGATAGCGGTCGAAACATCACTAACTTCTGCCCGAGTAGGCCTTGGATTTAGTGTCATAGATTCCAGCATTTGTGTTGCTACTATCACAACCATGCCTCTCATCAATCCTGCATCAATGATTCTTTGTTGTGCAAGAGGAACTTGCTCTAATGGGATTTCTACTCCTAGATCTCCACGTGCCACCATTACGGCATCTGCAGNGTCCAGAATAGAGTGTAAATTTTCAAGAGCCGCAGGGTGTTCAATTTTTGCGATAACAGGAGTATGTAATCCAGCAGCTTTGATAGCATCTTTCGCCGGACGAAGGTCTTCAGCGCTTCTTACGTATGATACAGCAATCCAATCAGCGCCTGATTTGAGTGCATGGTCTAGTGCGAGTTTGTCTTTTTCTCCTATCGCCGGCAAATCAATTGTAGTTCCNGGTAAATTGATTCCTTTTCTACTAGTTACAGGTCCTCCGTCCTCGACAATGCAGTCTACATACGTGCCACGTTCTCCACCGGTTTCTTTTACTGACAATCTGATTAGGCCGTCAGCAACTAAGACTGAATCACCAGTTCTTAAATCGGAAGACAAACCATCATATTCNACTGGTATTTCTTCCCCGTCGTGTTCCATTTTTCCGCACANTAGTCTAACGACATCACCATTATTCAGTAGTTTAACACCAGGNAATTCNCCTAAACGTAGTTTNGGTCCAGGTAAATCTGCCAGTATACAGGTAGTTCGATTTCCATCCTCAAGAGAACGAATTCTTTCGTACAGTTCTGTTTTTTGTTCTGGTTCGCCGTGTGAATAGTTTAGGCGAAAAACATCAGCACCTGCATCAAATACTGATTGTAGAGTACTTGGTTCCCAAGATGCGGGTCCGAGAGTTGCCACGATTCTGGTTCTTCTCATGATTATGTGTAGAGGCTTCAAGTCCTAAAGGACTCCCTATAGATTTTCAATAATCAACGAATTCCAGTTCCATAAGCAACAAATTCTAGAGTCCCCATCTTATTTTGTTGTCCGCCCTTGACTTTATTCATCACCATCGAGGTTTCTACTCTAACATTGATAACTTCATTCCANCCTTCNCCCANNGCTTGTTCCCGTAATCTTTGCATCACTTCGTTTCNGCCGTATGCAAGAATTTTGTCAAAAGATTGAATTTGACCTCCAAAAAANGACTTAATTCCACCGAGAAATAGTTGCCACCAAGATGGNCCGACACTAATATTTGCCATTACCAAACCTGTTTGGGAAATTTTTTGCAAATTTATCGGAGTTGAAAGTGTGTGAATATTGTCTCCTCCCAATGTTTCGGAAACTCTTTTCTCACGGATTAGTAATTTTTTGAACATTCGAGATTGATGGAATCCTCCAAAGAGCATGGAATAGAAGAATGCAAGAGGAAAGAACAATGCAAAGACTACCAATAGTGCTATCAAAGATAGAACTATCAATCCTCCGACGCCTGATCCTTCGTACATAGAATCACCCTTCGGCTGTAACTACTACTGCTGTCCCATATGCGAATAANTCAGCGGCTCCGCCAGCTACGCTGCTGGTTGCAAATCTGATATTTACTACTGCGTTTGCACCGCGCTGTGCAGCATCCATCATCATTCTTCCAAGGGCTTCAGTTCGGGCTTCCATGAGCAATTCTGTATATGCTGTGAGTTCTCCACCCACGATATTTTTCAACCCTGCTAGGATGTCTTTTCCAATGTGTTTTGCTCTAACGGTAGAACCTGTGGCGACACCTAGCGACTTTGTTATAGTGAAACCTGGGATGGTTTCAGTGTTGGACGTCATTATCTCCATGTACTTCTGTTTCGTTTGAAGGTGTATGAACCTTTAGATGAAATGCGCTTTCTGGTAAGTTGTTTAATGAATGATACATATTATGCAAAACAATGGCAAGAGCAATAAAGAAAATTCCACACATTGGTGAAGTGAANATTCCGATTCGTGCGACCCACGAATAATCAGCTCCGCCAGGNATACTTTCCATGTAAGTTTCAACAATCCCTGATGAAATGTAAGACACCCACACATCTCCCAGTATTTTCGTCGCTCCGAAGGCTATACCTATTTGCATCATTTTTTCGTGTTGCGTCCAGAACATCATTATGGCTGGAACACCAATTATCACTGTCAAGAAAGCAAAAATCTGAGATAACTCAGTTACGTTAGATTCCTCAAGTTCGTCCATCATGTCGACATAATTTTGATACTCATCCCATTCCCTCAAAGAGTTGTTATACTTTCTTTGTTCATCATCGGTTCCATTTTCGGGATATGCTCCAGGATCTATTGGCTCATTCCCAAACGAGTAATGATTAATTCCATTTATTCCGAAAATCTCTAGATAGAATAAATTAATAACAGAACCTAATACTACAAAGGNAAGAAATATTGCAAAGCATCTTGCCCACCATGGGCTATGTTTGTTGATTGAATTAATATCCATAGCCATCACAAAATTGGCTGATTTCTTAACCATTCTAAATCTGAAATGTATAATTGTCTTATGTCGTCTAATCCAAGAACTAACATTGCTAGTCTTTCCAGACCCATGCCCCATGCACAAACTGGATCTTTTATTCCGAGAGGTTCAGTAACTTCAGGCCTAAATATTCCAGCTCCTCCGAGCTCAAGCCATTTTCCTCTCCATTTCACTTCAACTTCTAGTGATGGCTCAGTGTAAGGGAAATATGCAGGCCTTACCCTGACCTCAGGATATCCCATTTTTTGATAGAATGTCTTCAGCGTTGAAACCAACATTCCTAAATTCGCACCAGGTTCCATTATGATTCCTTCAATTTGATGGAATTCTGGCAAATGTGTTCTGTCAATACTCTCTTTTCTGAATACTCTGTCTATAGCGAAAACTCGACAAGGCTCTGTTGGATTTTCAGCAAGATATTGGATTGTGTTTACAGTAGTATGAGTCCTTAACAGGCCTTTTTGAGATATTTCTTCACTGAATTCACCGCCCCAACCTGTAGATTCAGTATTTCCTCCATGCTCGTGAATATTTTTCCAATGATTCAACAAACTTGGTTCGAGTTTGATTTCTTTTGGCTCATCGAGATAAAAAGTGTCTTGCATCTCCCGAGCAGGATGATCTTGTGGAATGAAAAGCGCATCCATGTTCCATCCGGCGGTTTGGACATAATCATCTACTATTTCTGAGAATCCCATTTCCAAGAAAATCGATCTTATTCTCTCTATCAGTGATTGCATTGGATGACTTTTTCCTGAACGTGGCATAGATGCTTCCAAAGATACATCATATGGCCTAAATTCAGCGTTTTTCCATGAATCGCCTTGGAGTAATTCAGGTGTAATTTCGGCAATCTGTACTACTTCTTTTAGCTCATCTGATGAAATAGCCATTCCTTCCGGGGTTATTTTCCATGTTCTAGTAACAGCCTCAACAATTTCTATGAGGTTTTTCCTGCCTTTGAAGTGTTCAATTAGAGGACTATCAATAGAGGGGGACANAATAAAATCAGTTCTTTCAGCGATTTTTTTAGTGACAAGTTCTGCATTATCGCACGAGAATTTCCCGCCTTCGATATTAACTCCTAATCCTTTCAGCAGACCTATACCTGGACCTGCTTCATGACGCTCAAAATTTGAAGATACGTCCTTCATTGTGACATCTTGATTCTTTTCGATGTAATCCCAAAGTCTTGCTTCCAGTAATCCATTGACAGCAGCGTTTTCACCCTCGATTCCTAAAATTACATCCAATTTACTAGATTCAGTCATTTTGACCAAGCCGTGATTGGCTAATCCATGACCTGCTGATACTGCAATGGCTTGGTCTTCCCAATCACAGGATTCAAGGACTTCTTCCAAAGTCCAGTTAGAATCTCTATTTTGTAGGGCGCGAAGCATCCTCCTCTCAGGGTTTGTCAACTCCGCCATGAATGTTGCTACATGAAAGGGGTTTTGAATACCTTGGCATAATCATTTAATTTTTTTAATTTATTGAGATTATCTCATCTGGTCATAGCCGAAAAGAAATGCACTGAGTCCCAGTTAGTTTGGAGCCAACGGAGGGACTCGAACCCCCGACCGTCGGATTACAAATCCGAAGCACTACCAGCTATGCTACGTTGGCGCAAACAAGCCGAGGCATGTTCTATTCATGAATGCAACGGCAAGACAATATTAGATAACCTGTTCCGCAAACTATGGCAGAACGGCTGTTAATCAACGAATCGGGTTCTGTCAAAAAGGGCAATGACACCATATTTGCATGGTGGGCAAGATATCAAGAAGCAGTCAGTCAAGGTAGGAATGCAGTAAACGGCACTATCGGAGCATTACTAGAAGATGACGGTAATTTGGCAATCAATAAAATCGTTGATAGTGAAATTCGTAAAGCCCCTGAAAACGATATAGCATCTTATGCTCCTCTTTCAGGTTTACCTGATTTTTTGGATTTAGCAAAATCATTAGCCTTGGGTGAAATCAGAGAAGAACTTCTGGATTTAGGTTTCAGTATTGGTGCTACTGCAAGTCCGGGTGGTAGTGGAGCCCTATACTTGGCAGCAAATAATTTCCTTGAACCAGGGCAAAATGTATTGTTACGTGACAGGCATTGGAAGCCATACTCTGGATTTATTCAAAACAATGGACTTGGTTTTGTTACATGGCCATTACTTCCTCAAAATGAATCAGAAGGATTGGAATATTTCGATAAAACTGGGTTTGAATCAATGTTGCAGCAATTGTGCAATGGACAATCAAAAGTTATGACCTGGATAAATGATCCCGCTCACAACCCAACAGGGCTCTCAATGACGCCAAATGACAGATATGAATGTTTGAATTCATTTGTTGAATCAGCTGTAAATAATGCAGATGTAGGACATACTTTACTCATAGACTCAGCATATTCACTCTATGCTGATGAACCATTTGGTTGGGCAGAAACCATTCTTGAGAGTTTGAAATCAGGCTTATTTTGGCCAGAAAATCTACTTATTTGTTTTGCAATTTCACTCTCGAAATCACACACAATATACGGCCTCAGGACAGGGGCTCTGGTTAGTCTGCATCCTGATGAAGATTTGATTGGAAGAATAAACTCTGTAATGGGTGTAACAGCAAGACAGACTTGGAGTGCGACATCTAGATTGGGGCAATATAGCGCATGTGCAGTTCACAATTCAGAAGACCTAGGTGAAAAGTGGTCAAAAGAAAGGGATAGATTGTCTGGATTGTTGTATTCTCGCAGGAATAAATTCGTCTCGGAATGCGAATCACTTGGCATCCCTATCAATCCGACAATGGACGGTTTTTTCGCATGGTTGGAACACGATGAGCCAGAAAAAATAGCTGAAAAGTGTACTGACAAAGATGTGTATTTAGTTCCTCTACAGGGCGGAATAAGAATTGGACTCTGTGCAATCCCAGAAGAACAAATATCTCGAGTTGCTGAGGCTTTGGCTTATGCTTTAGGTTGATAATATGAAGAACCGCAGAGAGAATTTTCTAATTTCTGGGATTGTATTAATTGTACTAGGTGCTTTATTTTCACTAGGAGTTAATATTGCAATGGGTGGAATAATGGGAATAAGTGGTATCCTTTGTTTCATTATAGGTATGTCCGTTCCAAGTGAAATGGAAATGAGTCCCGAAGCGATTGCAAATTGGCAACCCTCTATGGAAAGGTTGCCAGATGCCGGACGTTTCATGTATCGTGTTGATGTTACTCTGGATGAACCCATCAAATCCACAATTCTTTGTGGGCCTTGTGGGGAAATTACAAATCATGATGGTGGCAAACCTGCAGAGTTCACGTGCCCCTCTTGTGGTAGGTTGCTATGGAAAGATGAGGAAGAATGATTGGGTTAGTCAAAACTATCATGACATAATTAGAATTCGGAGTTAACATGCCTGCGACTATATTGGATGGAAAAGCGTGTGCGGCAGACCTTGAACAACGCTTGATTTCTGAGATTTCTTCAATGAATTTGGTTCCTCATCTAGCTGTTATTATAGTCGGAGATGACCCTGCATCCCATGTTTATGTCAGGAACAAAATAAAATCTTGTGAAAGATTGGGAATAAAATCAACTCATATTGAATTGTCATCCGAAGTAGGACAAGATGAATTACAATCCAAAATTATTGAAATGAATAATGATGATTCTATTCATGGAATATTGATTCAATCACCTTTGCCTTCTCATTTGAATGAGGAAGCACTAACAGATTTGATCGATCCAAGAAAAGATGTTGACGGATTCCATCCAAGTAATCTTGGCCGTATAGTACAAGGTCGAAAGAATGGAATGGTTCCATGCACTCCTGCAGGAGTAATGGAAATGTTATCTTGGGCAAATGTTGATTTAAGCGGTAAAAGAGCTGTAGTAATTGGTCGTTCATTTAACGTGGGAATGCCTCAAGCATTGTTGTTATCTGCAAAAGGAGCAGACGCAACTGTTACGGTTATACACTCTAGAACCAAAGGTGCAAAATCTATCTGCCAAGAAGCAGATATTGTAGTGGCAGCAGTAGGGTCTCCTGAAATGGTAAAAAGAGAATGGATAAAACCGGGTGCAATAGTCATTGACGTAGGAATTAACAGGGTAGATGATGATTCGAGAGAAAGAGGATGGCGATTAGCAGGTGATGTAGACCCTGATGTTTCAGAAGTAGCGTCAATGTTGTCACCAGTGCCTGGTGGTGTTGGTCCAATGACTGTTGCTATGCTAATGTCAAATACAGTTGAAGCCGCAAAAAGCCAACATTGATAATTCGCTACCTTGGACAGTAAGCATGGACCCGAGACACCCAGTCGTAGGTTTCATTGCAAATACAATTGCATTGATATCCATAATCGCATTACTGTTCTCATTACTATTGCCTATCATTACACCAAAGGGATGGAATATGATTGAAAATATTCTTGTTGGTAGCATTGTTCTATCTTTTGCTGTTTCTTATTGGGCAAAGAGAGAACGTGAAGTGCTTGTAGTACACGCTCACGGAGGATCTGAATCTCAATATATGCAGTTAGAAGATATGCCTACTATGGTATCGGGCAACAGCCAAGTTGATTTTGTAAATACGAATACAGCAGCAGTAATCAATTCTATTGTCGGGCAACAAGCAACACAAACCAAATCCCAAGTTGATGGCGCTATTGGAGTATTATCTTCGGGAGAGATTGGCAAATCTTCTGCTGCAGCAGTAGAAATAAATCAAGTGCAACATACAAAAGTAAACCTTGAACAATCCAATGTGGAATTGCCAGTTCAATCATTTGAATCTGTACCGTTGCCGGTTTCCCTATCGCAACCAGTCGAGCAAGACGTCGCTGCAATGATAGACCTAGATGATTTATTGGGAGAAAACAATAGCCAAAAAACTCAGATTGATTTACCTGAATTACCCGATTTCTAATGTTGGTTGCAATGTGGACACAACAGGTTGATTTGCATAGTCACTCTTACTACAGTGACGGAATTCATTCCCCACAAGAAATGGCCAAGAGGGCTTCTGATTCAGGAGTAAAAGTGTGGTCATTGACTGACCACGATACAAGCAAAGGCTGGGAAGAGGCGAAAGAAGCATGCAAAAGTTTGGGTTTGAGATTTATTCCTGGTGTTGAGATTACATGCGAGGTAGAGATGAATAGTGAAACCCACAATCCTCAATCATGGCATCTTCTTGCTTATTTTCCGAAAGGTGCAACAAATGATTTCAGAATATGGCTTGATGGGTTGAAAGATGCTAGAGTTCCAAGGATGAAAAATATGATCGCAGCACTTAATGAATCAGGATTTGAAATTTCATTTGAGGAAGTAGATGAACTATCCACTGGTGCAATAGGTCGTCCACATCTCGCTAGAGCATTAGTTGCAAGAGGGTATGTTGAAACAAAACAAGAGGCTTTTGATAAATTGATTGGTGACCATTGTGAAGCCTTTAGAGAGAGGCCATTGCCAACAATTGCCCAAGCTGTTGAACAGGTAAAGGCAGCAGGTGGAATTACATCCTTAGCTCATGCAAAATACTACGGAATTCCCACTAAAGAGTTGATTGAGAGATTGAAAAATCTCGGTGTAGATTGCATCGAGGCATTCCATTCCTCTCATCCAGATTCCTACAAGTTAGACTTGATGAGCCAAGGAATGCCAATAACGGTTGGAGGCGATTCTCACGGAACTGAAAATCGACCTAGCCCAGGCAATGTTGTTGTTCCAGTGAAACATCTTCACCCTAGTTTTTGTCCGTGAGCGTGACCCATATTATTGCTGCTTCAAAAAGAAGTATAATCGGTACCGCTACCAAAAACAAGGATAATGGATCTGGTGGCGAAAACGCTGCGCCAAGAACAAAAGTGGTAAACCATATGTGTCTTCTGTAAAGAACCAATTCGTCTTTACTGATTGCTCCACTATTGATTGAAAGAAGTGTAAATAATGGAGCTTGAAAACCAATTACACAGGCAAAGCATAATCCTCCAATGAATCCGATAAAAGATGATAGTCGCCAATCTGTAGACAAACCGGCTGCTTGTGCATCTGATGCAAGATAATCCAACAACATTGGAGTTAGTAGATACCAAGAATATGCCAATCCGCAAATCATCAGGAAAATGCCACCAAATGCGTATTTTGCTACTGCCACTGATGGGTTAGGTATATTTTTTACAAATTCAGTCTTTACCGCTCCATCCAATAATAACCAAAAGACTGCAAAAATAAATCCAAGCCATGCTCCAACTCTAACTTGTAACATTATGAATTCAACAGGTGTCAGGATAATTATGTTAACATCATCAGGGACTAAACCAGCATCTAGTAGCCAATCAACTAGGCTGTGAGAAAGAGGAATTCCAATTGTTAATCCGATAAGAAACAATATTGCTATTGATTTTGCCCTGCTTCTTATGTGTGAAGATATTTGCTTGAATAGATTCCTGTATTCAGGGTTAATGACTAAGCCGTCATCCATTCACTCTTCCTCCCACAAATGGGATGGTGTAGAATCTATTAGAGAACGACCTGCCTGTTTCAATCGTTTCAAACGATGAATTACGAAACCAGTCATCCACATTGATGGAATTGACAGAGCAATTGCTTTCCACATTTCGTCATCGCCATAGTCGTTTATTATTCGAAGTTCAATAACATCATCCAATTCAGGCGCATTGTTATGTAAAATTACTAAATGCCATAATTTAGGATCATCAATTGTAACATTAATTGTAGATTGAGGCGCCACGGAATAAATGGTTTGATTCTTTTCAATTTCTTCCCAATTGATGACTCCATTATCCATGGCGTAGACCGAATCTTCTACCCATAAAATCGCAAACTGAAGAGTCAGAGACTCGTCTAAATTGGATATCGATGTGGTAACCTCCTCACCATGACCAAGTGGTGTTAGGATTTCATAAGTTGAGTCTCCTCCGCCTAATCGCATTGAAATTCTGTCATCGATATTGTTCTCTTGATAAGAGACTGCTGATAGAACCAGGAACAAAATAATCAATGTAGCAGCACCTTCCCAAAAAGTATGGTTGACAACCTTCTTTTTGGTTACACCCTCAAACATTTTCCCGTGGTCGTTACGCATTCGCGGTTGTAAGTGATGAATGAATAAAGCACCAATAGCACCGATCAGCATTCCTAATGGTATGTCTACAAGCCAGTGAATTCCAAGGTATGCGATAGTAAACACGAATAGAATCGTATTGATTACGATGAATAAGTGGTAATACCAATGGTCCCACTCCTTCATTTTGATATTCTTTTCTTTACAATGAAGCCAATTAAGCAGAATTATCCCAAATGGAATTGCTACGTGTAAAGACGGCACGGCATTATCGAGCGGGTCGTGTGTAGCATAGAATACAGTATACCACCCATCATGATAGAGTAACGCTTTCATTCCCGGAATCCAAGAAGAGGTGACTTCTACATTCAAGAATAGATAGTAAGGTACAGCTAGAGCATAGATTAGCAAATAATTCAGCGTCACCTTATCAGTCATGTCTCTTTCACCAACATAAGCAAAGTACACTGTGGTGATGTATATCAAAAATAAGTAGATGAATAGATAATGGAAATTAAGGAAATCTGTTAGGTACTGATTTTCAAATGTTTGTTGAACCCAAAGCGTAATTTCTCCTTCAAAAGAATAAATCCATTCTGTCCAATTCCCAGTTTTAATTTTAATCGGTTCATTCAATTCATCCGTTAGAGCTTTCCATTTGATGATGAATATGTAACCTAAAGCGTGGAGGTAATACCTTTTTTCATGTATTACTTCGAATATTTTGTTCAACGGTGTTCTGTTTTCTTCACGACCTATTGTGAACAGCCAACATATGACGGGCGTAAGGATTAGAATTAATCCCATCATGACCCAATATGGACTCATTGTTTCACCGCCCTTATCTTAGGGATATGAGTATTTTCACTCTTCCGCGCTTGAACGGTTCCTTTCGTCTTCAGCCTTAGCAACCGCAATACCGTCTTCGACATCGACTCTTCTTAGGAGAATAGCTCCTGCAACGATTAGCAAACTTATCGAAAAGATTCCCATTCTAGAATCAAATAATACAGTCATAATTCCATAAATCAGTGGGCCCAACAGTGCTGCAACTTTGCCGAAGAATCCAAAGAATCCGAAGAATTCTGCAGATCTGGTCTCAGGAACCATTTGTCCGAACATTGATCTTGAAAGCCCCTGACTTCCACCCAACAATGCACCCGCCATTGCTCCCAATATCAAGAATTGAATGGTTATGCTTATTCCAAGAGGCTCCCACACGTATTCTCTAACAGTTTTGGGGATGAAGTCAATCGTACCATCACCAAGTGTTGTTGGATGGCCATCCCCTATCGCAGTTTTACCATCTAGTTCTCCTCCTTTGACACTCATGGAGAATCGTTGTTCTTCTATTGAGTTGAGTAATTCTTGAATCATGGTAATGTTAGTGGCGTTTTGTCCTGTAGCCCATTTGTACGAAGTACCTTGTTTAATCTTAGTATTAATTTCGACTGGTAGCACGTCAACATATTTCATCGCCCAATCTTGCTCGTCATCGTCAGGGTCTTGAGCGATTTCTCCTACATCTCCAAATTCGATGATATAGGCCTCGCTATCTTCATCCCAAGTATATTGTAAATCAAACTCTTCATGAGAATCAGGCACCAGAGGTGCAAAGGATAGAGCACCTATTATTACAAATACCCAGCAAACCAGTGAAAACTCTAGTGCTTTCTTAGTACCCCATTTGTCAGCTAATTTGGTGAACCCTATTGCAGCAGGTGCTGCCACGAATTGTATTATCAATATTGTCAAAATCAAGTCGAATGTAGTGAGACCTAGTACTGCTTTTCCGAATACTCCTGCAAGGGCTGTAACCGAATTAATTCCATCGATGAACAAAAAGTATGCAAGCATGTAGACGAATAGGGTTTTGAATGATTTGTATTCCTTTAGTGTTGAGATAACTTCTCCCATTGCTAATTTAGCGGAATCAACCATACCGAGACTTTCCATTTCATTCTCGATATGTGGTTCAGGAACCCACTTGAATGTCAACATTGCGAATCCTAACCACCAAATTCCAGAGGTTGCCATAGCAGTTTGCATAGCCCAATTGGCATAATCAGTTACAATTAGTAATCCTAAATGTACTACTAACAATAAACCTCCTCCAAAGTATCCATAGGCGAATGCTTTGTTTGATATAGAATCCATTTCGTCTTCAGTACCCATGTGTGGCAATAAAGAATTGTAGAACACACCCGCACCATTTAATCCTACATTAGCAGCGACGAAACAAAGAAGTAACCATATCCATTGATAATTAACTGGCAACCATGGTCCTACTGCTAGAAGAACTGTTGCACCAGCACCAAGGTAAGTAAGTACTCTCAGCCACCAAGTTTTGATCATCCTTCTGTCGGCGATTACACCAAATGATGGAGAAAGCATTGCAACAATGAATGCTGCAACCGATACAGAGATTGAAAATATAGCGTCAGCGCTCCATTCTGTGCCTAGAATTTTGGTTGAAAGACCGTTTGCTTCCAAAAACAAAATTGTGAACCAAGCAGGGAAAATTGCTGTTGTAACCGATGTTTCAAATGCACTTTTTCCCCAGTCATAGAAACAATAACCCTGTACTCTTTTGTCTTCTCCCATACACTAGGATATTTCTATTCACTTATCATTATATGGCAAGATAATCAACTAGGGGGCATTATTCAATAAGGAACTTTACTACAGCCAAGGTGATGGCATTCATCCAACCCCCAGAGAACACGCACAGTTCTCTTGTAACTGCGATGAATACAATGGATGGAGTTGAATTTGATTTACGCCTAACTGCTGACGAACAATTAATTGTTCATCATGATGATACTGTTTCAATTCCAAAAGAGGATTTGGAGGGTAGACCAAAATACCTCGAGGAATGGGACTTAGATGATTTATCAGAGGTTGGGTTTTGTTCATTTGAGAAATTGATGCAAGATAAGGACTGGTTAATCCCGTGGCAAGAACAGTCGAAAGTCGCTTGTCTTGAAATTAAAAGGTCTAATCCTAAAATCGATAAAGACCCGACTGAACGAATGTCAAAAGTAATGAAATTAGCAAGTCAAATGATTGACGAAGCCGAAATTCATAACGAAGCAGCGGTTTTCTATGCATTCCACAAGCCCATGGATAAGGTTGCTAAACTATCTGGTTCCAGCAGACCCTGGTCAAGATTGTTACCTGTAGTTCCAAGAACAGGCTCAAGAAAAATTAAGAGAGCACGCGCTGCACCTGAATTTGTTAGAAATTCATTTTCTAGATTACTAAATATACAGAAGAATGCAGGTTCACCAATGATGCCATGTGCTATGGATTACTTTGAAGGAATAAAGAAATACATTCACTTCGGCTTACCTGTTGGTTTGAAAGGCAAAAAACTCTCTAGATTAAGGAGGATAAAGGGTGACTATCCAGTTTATGTCTGGCCAGGCCATATCCACAAAGAAAGAGATTTGCTAGATGCAGGATTATCGCTACTAACTGACCACCCTGACCCACTAGAGAAGCTGCCATGTGGAAGTAGCAGATGGCTTAGACCTGCAACAATGCCATTGACTGAAGAACAATGGGTGAATCTAAAATTTGGAGAATTACCAGAAGATGTCGCCCCGTGGCATGAAATCAGTGATGAACAACTAGGTTGGAATGTCCCAAGGATAATTGGACACAGGGGTTGTGGAAAAACGCCTAGACCAGTAATTCAATCCAAATGACGCAAGGATTGTTCCTCTGCGATATACTTTGGACGGTAAATTGGAATTCCTTTTCCGTCACGCATAACCATGCGCTCGTCGATAATTTGTGCACCAATGCCAGCAACTCTTGCCCATCCAAAGAATGTGGTGTAGTATTCAGGCTTAGTGAGCCCAACATAATTTAGAAGTGTGCCGCTTGCAATATCAACATTAGCGTTTGGATTGCTGATCTTTGGGTTCTCAGAAAGTACCCTTGGGGCAACTTCTCTTAGTGTTCTTATTGTCTTGAAGTATTCATCATCAGGGCATAGTTTCTCGCCAAGTGCAAATTGAACTGTAGCACGAGGATCCTCTGCCCGCAATACTGCGTGGCCAAAACCAAACACCGGTCTCTTTGCAGCAAGTTCACCCCTGACGAAATCTTCTACTTCATCTGGGTCAAAAGTTCCTATTTTCTTTACAAATTCAAAACATGATTGATTAGCTCTTCCATGCAGAGGTCCTGACAAGGCGTTCATTGCTCCTGCCATTGATGAGTAAACAGTCGCATGCCCAGACGCAACAGCTTTACCCGTAAATGTTGAGAGATTTCCTCCTCCATGGTCCATGTGTAAAACTAAGTATGTCGATAGAATCTTGTTCATTGCATCTCTATCAACATTCTCAATATCTAGAGTGTTGGTGAATCTCTCAACCAGATTCAACGAAAGGTCATCTTCAGGAATATTCTCTCCACGTCCTTCTCTGTATCTAAAAATTAATCCCAACAATCTTGGCATCTTTGCTACTAAGTCTAGAGCATCCTCTTTCCAATCATTACCAGATGCCATCATCCCAAGGGAATGGATGCCAATTGAAAGCCAGTCCATCGGGTGGCCACTCTTAGGTAATGGGGATAGAATGGAATTTATCTCGGATGGAACTTCTCCTCTGGACTGCAATTCAGAAACAAATTCCTTTGATTGTTCAGGGTTTGGTAATTCTTTATTGAATAGAAGATATACTATGTCCTCAGGTAAAAAGTCTGCTAATTCGCTAATTGGGTAACCACAATAGTGGACTCCCTTTTCAGGCGTAACGAAAGATGTTCGACAAGTGCCGACTGGTATGCCTCTTAGCCCAGTGTTCAGATGTGCTGAAGTCAGATTAAGCAGATTATCATCTTGACCCAATAACACACCCCGATACAAGCGGTGCTGACACTTTGGTATAAGGTCGACGCTAAATTTGTTCAACAGGCATAATTTCGGTGTATTTTAAAACACCTAGTGTTTTTGGTTGCAAAAGAAGTATTTTTGTGAAAAATAACTTTCAATTACCATTGACGAAATCCTTTCATTGCTAGTTGGTCTTCAACAACCTTGATTCGAATTTCATTCCCGTTAACGATTATAGCATCTTCATCTTGCAAGCCAGGGCAGAAATCAACAGTTTTCTTCCAACTTCGATTTGAACGTAGATTTTCTGACCAAAAAGGAAATGCTGAACATTGTGATGGTCTCGCCTGATAAACAGTGCATTGTTTTTTTTCATCCAGATATATACAAATGTCAGACATAGGGTCAGAATTCAGTATGAACCTCCCATCAATAGTTCTTCGACAATCTCTTTCCAACCACGCTTCAACTTCCATGTCGTGGTGTGCAGCTAACCGCTCTGCGTCACTGCGTTGAAGGTAGACGATCCCTCCTGGTTCATCGCAACATTTACCACAATCAGTTTTGCATTGAAAGGGAACGCCTTCTGTCCACCAAGGCATTTGCATCAAGAGTCACCTGATACCTTCTTTTTCTTGATTGGTGTTTTTGTTGCCAGATTTGGAGGTTCAGAAATATTCCCTAACTGATATTCAATTTCTCCAATGCGGTCTGCGATTTCAATTAACTCATCGACACTTGCATTCCTTGATTTATTTGCAAGTTCTGTAAGTTCCCTTTCTAAACTCGCTAACTTTTCAGCACTTTCTATGTGATTTTCTTGAACGGATTCAAATAAGTTATCTGTGATACTATCTATCGAAGAAACAGTTTCTTCAACTCGAACTTGGTCATAACCGGTTAGTTCTCTTTCTTCTTCCAACAGATATTTGTCTCTTTCATCAACTGACAGCGTATTTGTGGAGTGGGAAATTATGCTTCCATCAATTCCAACTGAAACTTCTTGTGTATTCTCATCAATTGTGATGTCTGGAACTTCCCAGTCATCGGATAGTTCAGGTAATTCTGATTTAAGTTCGATTCCGCCAATCGATTTGTCTGAATAAAGGTGGTCTAGGGTGTCATTGATTACTCTGGAGGCGATGTCCTCTAGGTTTTGTTTTTCAATGAAATCTTCTACTCGAGTTCTTTCCTTTGGAGCATTATCTAATATCTGGGAAACGTGTGCTGCTGAAACAATTCTTTCTCCAGATTCAATTGCTAAGGCGATTTTCTCAAAGGCAGCATCTACACCTCTCCATTGGCTTTCTCCATATTTTACTATGGTAGCAAGCATCGAGTCATCAAATAATAGTGCTCTTCCACTTGCTTTACGTCGTAAATGTGTAATCATAGAGGGTGCTGATGGTTCCATGACCCATATACTAGTCGCTGATTTCATAACTTCCCATAACCGACTAGCTTCCCATTCTTTTGGATCTAGTCTTGAAGTTGTTATGATTTGAACACCCATGTTCAATGAATAATCTATCAATAATCCGATATCAGTCGCAATTCGACCTTTGGCTAAATGTAGGTCATCAATAGCAATTAAACTGGCATGAGCAACTGCCTCTTGCCATCCATTAGGTAGTGAATCTTCACTGGCCAATCTCGAAACGGACAAAAGGTGAACATTTCCATCTTGTCTCCTAATCATTGCTTGAGATGTGGCATGTAAAATATGAGATTTTCCTGTTCCTTCCTTGCCTAAAATAAGCAACGGATTTACTATTTTACCTGGCTTCTCAATTACTTTTTCACAGGCTCCAGAGGCTCTTTGATTTTCTTCTAAGACACTCCAAGTTTTCCATGTCTTGTGGTCAGATAGTCGTAAAATTGGCGGCCATTTTGGTTTGAAATTAGTGTCCCTTACCTGTAATTCTTGTGAATTAATTGAATATCCTCTTTGAGTATCCAAAATATCAGTCCAGATAGGTCTTCCATCACTCATGAATCCGATTTCGTCTCCGAATTTTTCATCTTCGATTTCAATGATTTGTTTTTCATCTCTGAGTTTGTTCATTCTTTGCGATGCAATCTTCGCAAGTGTACTGTTGTTTGACAATTCTGTCATTGGTGTATCTCTTTCTTGTTTGCCTAGAACTTTATCGGCTATCAAATCAAATGTTGGTCTGGTTGTTACTTTTGTTCTAGCAATGAGATTTCCTTTTCTAGTATCTTCTGAATCCTTTACATTTCGTAAGGTATTCAATTTCGAATTAGCTGTGCCGTCAGAATTGTTCTCTTTACCTAAAATGTGTCTCGCATTGGTCATGGCGAGTTTTAGTTTTTCTTGACGAGAGATACTCATTCTACTTCCTCCTTCCATGACCTTAATCTTCCATCTAGATCTAATTTTCTTTGAGGTCTACTCGATGCCTGTGAGCGATTAGTAACATTCTTTTTGATCTCTATGCCTCTTGCTGCTACGGGGCTCAAAACTTGTTTTTCACTAGTTTCATCTTTGGCTAAATTAATTGTTTTAGAACTAGGTTCTGGCTTGGGCAAGTCGAGGTCTTTTGTTGATGATTTTTGTTTTACAACATCATCAAGTGAATTTGGTATTATTGATGGAATCTCTGGCAATTTTCCAGTTCTACCATGGCCAATAACAGTTTTTGGAATACTTTGTGTCTGGGGGAATTCCGACTTAATTTCCTTTCCAACCGCAGCTGAAAGACTTGATTTCTGCGAGATAACATCTTGATTTTGGATCGCTTTCTTTGCTCTCTTCCTCTTGACAACTTGTGCAGTTCGTGGTCCTTTGTAATGAACAATTTCATCTACTTGTACAGGCTGTACTTCGACAATTTCTTCTTCAATTATTGGTTCTTCAATAATTTCAACAGACTCCTCAATTATTTCTTCTTCCAAATCGATTTCTGAGATGCTTTCTTCAATCTCTTGTTTAGGAGTATTCTCGCTAATGTATTCTTCCATTTGGAATATTTCTTCTTCTGTGAGGGGCGCTAGTAATGGATGGTCTTCGAGCATTTCTGGTTCCATGTTCCAATCATCTATTGTTTCTGAGTCAATACTTGGCGCTGCTTTCACGATTTGAGTATACTCTTTTTTCGACCAGGTATTATCACTTGTATGGATTAAAAGACAATCATCTTCGTATCGCATAATATCTGCTAGGTCTCTAATCAAATTGATAACTTGATTGGAGCCACAGATTGACGATAGATATTCAAGCCCATCAAATAGCATAACTGCACGAATATTTTTTGACAAAAATTCTGAAACCACATTGGTAATACCATCAATATCTGGCAAGATATTTCTTTCACCATCCTGTCGCGATAGCCACAAACATCTATCTTCATCTATGCCAATGTTTTCAAAAAATTCTTTTTTTGTGATTCTCGAAATTATCAACAATGGCCTTCCTAATGCAGCCAAATTAGATGCTAATTTGTAAAGTGAGTCTGACCCACTAGAGAATACAGATCCTGGACGTAGGATTTCAGCAGAACTGGTATAGTTGTGCTCAAAGATGTTTGACTTGATTTTAATGTATTCAGGCGTTCCATCGTCACCCTCTACGTTTTCACTTCTCCTAGATCGAGTCCATGTATTTTCTCTGTTGCTTAGATTCTGCCACCATTTTTGATTATTACCTGATTCAGTAGAATCAGATTTAATTTTAGCCTCAGGATATACGTCTAATAATCTGGCAATATCAATACCAGTTATTACTTGGATAATACAATCTAATTGTAGGCAATCCGACTCGATGTTTTTTACAGCCTTTATGCCGTATTGTGGCCTTTTTGATTCGTAGAAAGCAGCAACAATCTCGCGATTATGAATAACCAATTGACCTACCTTTGGCACTTCGTCTTTTGGAGTTCTTTCACAGCGAATGTATCCATCGGTTGAGTTTTCTATCATGTCGCCAACAAGAGTAGAAAGAATGGCGCTTCCACCGCGCCTTTTCTCAACTAATGTCCCCTGTTGTAACTCAACCATAGTTACCCCTTCGGAGTGTATGGAAAATTCAACCTTCTTGAATTATGGGGCTAATTAAAGCAATAAAACGAGGGTTTCATGTCCTTCTTTCATCTGGCGAGGGCATGGGCGCACCGAGAGGCCTGATTGAGTTTTCAAAGACTTCAATCTGTTTAGATACGGTGAAACCTATACAAAATCAACTGAATATCGCTCTAATATTTACAGCATTATTTGGTATTGGATCAATCTTTTATCCTATTTTGGGAATATTTGTGCTGATTGGCATAATATTTTCATATTCAAATTACAAGACAATCAGAACAACAAAGACCATTCCTGTTGCGGTCAATTTGAATCATCCATTTATGGACACAGATGCAATGTCTGATTCGGAGGTGATGGTCTGTTTCAATGAAAAGTGGATTAACCCAGGTGTTCATTTGTTAAAATTGACAAAAGACCCAATACAAGGCTGGGTAGTACACAAACAAGATTCTGATTTATCCATACTCTCACATTGGGATGCAAACTATGGTGAAAAAGTACTTTCAAAACAGCTAACAGTCATAAATCAAGCAATCTCCTTGAACAATGCGATTAATGATTCTAATGATGAATTCGAAGATGCACGTGCAAGGGAATCTCAAGAATCAGAACTACTGGAAAGAAATTGGTTGCCAGAAGAAGAAATTGAAGTACAGGGGCCACTCTCGAGGTTTTTTTCATCAGAATAAAACAAGTTCTGAAGAATAATGCTCCCTTACATTGAAATGTGATTCTTTCAAGGCTTTGTACATGGGGGAGAGTGAAAATGCTTCAGTTCTCACTCAAGTTCTAAACAGTCCCGAAGGTGAAAAACTGGTTGGAGCAGGACTTTCAAGAAGGTTCTCTAAATTACCACTTTGGCTTTCACACCCTTCGAATATCGGAGGTTTTTACGGATTATTGGTCTCCTTAGCGTTAATTCTGCCTTACTCAATGACTGAGGAGTTTTGGTTCCCGCTTTGGATATTGCATGCGAGTTTGCTTATCTTTACCACCGGTTTCCTAGGATTTGCCAGTCGAGTTATGAGTTCTTACTTCAAACGTCAAGCAGTTACGCCTAACCGAATGGTATTGTTCCCAATGCCGTTTGTCGGATTTACTCTATTAGCACTAATAAGTACAGATTTGCTATCATCAAGTAGCATTCTAGTCTGGCTTTCATGGGTATTGTTGATCTTACCTGGAGCCTTGTATGTACACTTATCTTGGGCGCCAAGATGGAGGATGCTTTGCATGATTGATGAAGGCCATTATCTGCCTGAGGCTTCAGATGAAGAGGATGTTACAGAGGATATTGAAATCCTTATCGAAGAAGATTCTGATCTCCAGGAGATTGTTGAATCAATGGACTCAGAAGAATAATTTCAGATAAGGCCAACTTTTTTGCCTGCATCTTCAAATATTCGCAATACTTCATTCAAATCATCATTTGATAGACCGGCAGACATCTGAGTTCGTACTCTTGCCTTGTCTCTTGCAACCATTGGAAAAACAATGGCTCCAGCCATTACACCTTGCTTCAACATTTCGGCAGAGAGATCTTTTGCAGTAGAAGATTGGCCACACATTACTGGAATAATGGGTGTTGTTGAAACACCTGTGTCAAAGCCCATTGATTGCATCTCGGTTCGGAAATATTCGGTGTTTTCCCACAATTTAGCATGGTGCTCTGGCTCAGTCATCAACACCTCGACCGCAGCTTTTTGTGCTGCAGCGACAGAAGGTGGTTGAGAACCTGAAAGTAGCCAAGAGCGTGAATGATTTAGTGCATGCTCTCTAACAATTTCTTTACCAGCAACTATTCCACCCTGCACTCCAAGTGCTTTGGAAAATGAACCAACCTCAAAGTCTACACGTCCTTGGAGTTTGAAATGGTCAACAATTCCTCTCCCGCCGTCTCCTAAAACACCTTCACCATGACAATCATCAACAAATACCATCGCATTGTGTTCTTCAGCGATCGATGTCAATTCATCCAGTGGACAGATGTCTCCATCCATTGAAAATACTCCATCAACAATTATCAATTTTCTATCCGAATCTTTGTTATCGTTGAGAACCTGCTCAAGAGCACCCATGTCATTATGTGGAAAAACGCCTCTTTTCGCTTTAGTTAGTCTAACTCCATCGATTATTGAACCATGGTTTAGTTCATCCGAGATAATAATGTCATCTTTTCCTTGAACAAGAGTTGGAATTAGCCCCACATTCGCTGTATATCCTGCTGAATATATCAATGAGGATTCAACACCTTTGAATTCTGCAACTTTTTGTTCCGCCTCGAGGTGTATGTCCATAGTTCCAGCAATCGCTCTAACAGAACCGCTTCCTGCTCCATATTTATTGATGGCATCTATTGATGCCTGCATTACTTTAGGATGGGTAGTAAGGTTGAGATAATTATTCGCTGATAACATGATAGTTGGCTTTCCATCCATTGTACATCTGGGCTGGTTTGCCGATTCTAATGTTGGAGGTTGCCAAAGTAATGATTGGTCTTTCAATTGTTCATATCTTGCATTCATCCAAGATAGGTCGCCTGCCATGCTATTCCGACACGCACTGCTCTAAATGTTGTTTCCCTTTGATGCAGAACAGTCATTTGTGAGATGTTGGTCGGGGGAGGCATGCGCATCGAGGGTGTCGTTTCTTCAGGTCTCGGCCGAGCTCACATTTTTATGTCGCAACATCATTACCAAGAACAATTCAAAAAAATCATTGGTAGAAGTGCCTGGCCCGGTACATTGAATGTGAATGTGGAAGGAGGTTTTCTCAAAGAGTACCAAAAACTGAGGGTATCCGCAGGCCTTGATGAAGGAGAGCCAAGTGAAATAGAGGCTCACCGAATTAAGGGATTTGACCGAGATGGAGTATCATTTGGTGGTGCAACAGCATTTTTGGCCAAAATCTCGTCAGATGATACCTCTGTCGATTGTGCAATTTTGATTCCAGACCTTACAAGACACGATGATGTAGTCGAAGTAATCGCTGATGTATTTTTGCGAGAATATTGCAAATTAGAGGATGACGATAAGGTTAGTATCGTCCTTGAATAATGTCAAATTGGCGAATCAAAATTTCTTTTTGTTGAAGCCTTGCTAATTCTTGCCATCTTTTACTGGTTCGGTCAGGTGCGGATATTTCAGGTTCTTCTGAGATAAAATCATCAAAAACATCCCAAGACACATTCCATAGAATTAGCCAATCAGGTTCACTCAATCCAAGGTCAATCTCAACATTTGGATTGTCTCGCGCTTCAACAATTCTTTTTTTGTCGATATTATTTGTGATAACTAGCAACATTGCACTAGCAATTCTTCTAACTTGATTCCAAACAAATCCTGTGGCATTTATTTCGAACCCTAATATTCGCCCAGAATTTATCCATGGTCTGCAAAATTCTACTGTTCTTATCGTGGTTCTATTTGGTTCACGTCTGCAAAAGTTTGACCAGTCATGCTGACCTTCGAATAGAGAACATAGTTCTGTGAAAACTTTGAGATCAGGTTCAACCCAGCCTTCCATACATTCCATTCTGTACCTGTAGGTTCTTCCGGTTGAGATTCTAGCACTCCAATCAGAATCCACCCTTTTAACATCAAAAAGTGAAATTGATGTGGGAATTTGATGACCAACAGCTCTCAAAAAACCATCAGGTCCCATAGCATTCCATCTTTCTTCATCTAAGTCAATCGAGCCTCCATTCAATCGCACATGAACTCCTGCATCAGTTCGGCTTGAAAGCGCCATGGGCATTCTTTCGTTAGTCCATTTTAGTTTCTTTTGAAAAACATGCATGAAACTACCTTGGACAGTTTCAACNTCGGGTTGAACNTGGCTTCCTCTAAATGNGTCACCAAAATAGCCGTATCTGAAGGCGATTCGCGCCTTCTGCAATGTTAAACACCTCACTCTGAGCCGAGGGTTTTAGCCGCTTCTTCAGCAGTGAAGCCAAGTCCGCCTACTGCCCAAGTAAGTGCTTGTTTCAACCATGGTTGAATCATTGGGTTGTCTCTTCCTTGGCCAACTCTTTCTATTGCTTCGACAATAAGTCTACTAGCATCAAATAATGTGTCTTCAACTGGAATTTCTTCTAGTTCAGCCATTTTCTCAAGTCTTTGATACTCTTTGATAGCCATTGGGATTCTTCCACAGTCTAGACAGAAATTTGCGAAAGATGCAACATATTCTAGATTTTCTTCATCCAACTGCATTGCTTTCTTGTATACTTGCATGATTTTTCCTGCAGGTATATCTTCTTCCATATCCATTGAAAGTCGCATGAAAGCAGATTCTGCCCACCCGTAGTGTGCATCAGCGTTTTCCGGATTTTCTTTTATTGCCTTGTCGAACAAATCTAATGCAGAATTAAAATCTCCTGCTGATAGTGCCATGCCTGCCTCTTGAATTAGGTCGCTCATGACCACGCCTCACAAAACAGGTTTTTGAATCCTATGTGTATATTTACTCAGAAGCAATTTGGTCTTTTAATTCACTCAGAATTCCAGATTGGCTGTGTCTTTGGTGCATTTCATTGAGCAGTTGCTCGGTTTCTTTCCATTTGTTAATGCTATAAAGTGAAAACTTTGGGTCTGGGAGGTCTACTTTGCGAGTTCTCTGATAAGTTACAAAAGCGAACAATTTTTTCAAGAACCCCATAGCTCCTGTTGATTCAGCAGCCGGAGTTTCAGGTGCTGCTGAGCCAACTGAAACAGCCATAGAATCCTCGCCAATGCCTAATTGACTTCCGGTGTCGCAAATAATCGTGTTAAATCCTAGAACAGCCCCCAAAAATGTTCTTTGTGTTCTGATTTCATTTATGTTGTCGAACAAGATTCTTCTTCCATCACCAGGTATGAACAGGTGTTGGGTGAAAATTACTCTATGATTAGTTATGGCGTAATGGAAACTTCGCTGGTAGAAAACTGTGAATGCTATGAAAAGAACAAACCAGAATATTCCNAAGGTAAGATAGTAGAATTCGTCTATTGGTATGAAGTCAGTTTCAATTACTCCTAGATAGACAAGTATGTTGTCTAAACTCAAGACCATAGGAGTAAATGTGACGATTAGGAGGAATCCAGTAGTCCACTTACCACTTGTGGCGCCATTGAACATTCTGTTAACCCATGTTATTCCTAGCATTACAAATACAAATCCAAAGTTACCAATTTTACCGAATGTTATCAGGGCTTGCATTAGCGTAGCGATGGTTGATCCATCACCTTCCCAATCGATTTCAAACATCCAGTGTGCTCCAAGAACCAGCAATGCAAGAAAGTACATCGGAACAAACGCAAAAACAGATGGTTTCATGTGTTTTAGAATTTCTTCATCACTAGTAAGTCTGAATCTTTCACGTAGTCTATCGCTAGAATCAACTACGCTTGAATTAGTTGGGGGAGCCTCTTCAGTAGGTGCCTGAGTTTCCTCAGTCGGGGCTACATTTTCATCTGACATTTTCATCTCTCCATTATTCCTTGGGGTTATGTTGGTCATGAATGTATCGGAGAATTAGAGTAAAATTCCCCAAGAATGTTCTGCATTACCTCTAATCGTAGTCCAATCTTTGCGTGTCCTAATACCTTGTTCATCGTCAATTTCAATCCTATTTACTACAAGGGGATATTCGTTGTAAGTAAGGTGGGATCTCAAACCTCCTACTGTTGGTTGGTCAAATGTCCAGTGTGCTCGGGTTACTGCTGATGCTTCAATCCTAATTTCAGTAACTCCGTTCCACATGTGAACGTGAAATATAGGAAGTCCTTTTTCGTTACATGTTTTTTCTACATTTACTTGACTGAATCGTTCAGTTCTTCCACGAGAAACATCGTGAAATAAACCTCCCTCTGAAAGAGAAATGTGGGATATATCTCGCTTTTTCCACGGTCTTGAATCTCTGGCAGTTATTGTTGCTGCAAAATGTGGTACAAACCAGTCTATGTAAGACCCATCATCAAAATGTAGCATACCCCAATACCACGGAGGAGACGGTGCTTGGACACACACTTTCTGAAAATATGCGGTGCCGGATACCGGTTTGCCATCGATTTCACCTGCACATTTTGCCCCGTGTAACCTAGATATTCCATATCCCATTCCCATGCCATATTCTGCTTGAGCAACTTTCAAACTTGACATAGCCTTGTTCCAAGGAGTCATATTCAGATCAAAATCACCATGTTCAGTTTCTAGTCGAACCCAGAATCTANCCTCATCTGGTGAAAGACCCATGGAATACTCGTTTTTTGTGTTGCTGGCAACTATGCCGCCCTTTGCATGTGGCCAACCAGGATGGTCTTCTGCAAGAACTAATATCCGCGATTCCTCCAAAACCAATGGTTCAATCAATTCTTTTCCATCATACCACCATGCAGCAACCATTCCATCCATTGCGATTGCGCCATTTTCATCAAATCCAGGACGCCCTTTTGGTTGCCATGGATAGCCATTGACCTCGACTAATGGATTGTCTTTAGTAGACCACAAGACCATTAATTGTTTTCCGGCAGGATTTCCTTCGTCATCATCCAGCATAACCAGCCACCACCACCAGTCCCATGTTAGGTGGTGAATAGGCGGGAGATTTTGCAACTTCCAAAGACTTGACAAATCTCCTTCAAATCGATTGATATCAATCATCAATCGACCTCCTTGCCTTTGAAAATCGTTTGTCCAATATACCATGCAATAGCACCCTGGAAAGTTAGAACTAGAGATGATGTGAGCATAGATGCCCAGGCGGATATGCCAAGTCCTGGGTCACCAGAAAATCCAGCTAATGCTTGAGCACCTGGTAAATCTACATATGCTACTTCTCCAGTAAAGAAGTCTGGTTCGTCAAATTGGTGCCCTCCGCCCCACAATCCTTGTTCGATTAAGTAGAAATTATCAGGCCAGAAGATTAGCGTTCCTGCATCTACAATAGTAAGTCCCCAGCCAATTACTGAGAAGTACCGAATGGAAGAATCCCCTCCGGTGAAAATTGAAACAAATGCCATTCCTAATTCCCACGCTGCAAATATCAAACAGAGAACAACTCCATTCTTCCAGACTATTCCAAATCCACAAAATATTGTCCCGTAAACCAATGACACCAACATCGCAGAGAAGGCAATAGACATCCACACACCTATGTCTGCCCATCTAAACAATCCATCAGATGGGCCAAAGAACCCTGTTACTAGACTTAAGAATACACATAATCCAATGATGAAAGGCCAAGTAATTCCGATGTATCCTATCATCCTGTAAAGTAATACTTCTCCTCGAGAGATCGGTTTTGCTAACATATAATGCAAAGTTCCTTCACTCATCTCATCACGTATTAGCCCAGTCGCTAAGAATAATGGTAAAAATATTCCAAGCAGGTAAATGATTCCAAATTTACCAATTCCGAGGATAAATGCTCTGTGGCTCGCTTCTTTTCCGTATTTATCTTCATCTGGATCTTCATCTACTCCAATGTCGCCCTCTATGTACATTGTTCCATTTATCGAATCTATAATTATCAAGATGTCACATTGAATATTATTGTTATTGGTGTCTCTTTGAGACGCAGTATCCTTATTCTGACAATCTCCATCATCATCCTTTCCAACTGAATTTTTGCCATCTTTCATGTCATCCCAGTCAAAATCATCTTCGTTTATCCATTTTTCAGGGGGGTCAGGTTCAACGCCTACTGGAATTGATTCTGCCGAATCGGGATTACTTCCCTCCAGGATTTCTTGACCGTTAGGGTAGCCGTCACCGTCATTATCAAATGAATCTCCATCGTTATCGATGGCATCGAATTCTGAATTCATTCCATCTATGTAGAACAATAGCATTAGCATAATTGTTAATGCTGATGCTCCCAGTATTACCCAGGTTGAAATTCTCTGACGATATTGCCTCATCGTAAATTCAGCTATGGCTGTAGATTTTCGGTCTAATCTAGACCAAACAGTGTCCATCTTTGAACTCAAATCGAGTCCCCCGTTAGATATTTCAGAATCGACTGAAGGTCATCATCTGGGTTGTCTATTGCAGTCACGATAAATCCGCCTTTAACAATTAACTCAGGTAATCTTCGATGTACTGCTCCAAGGTCATTGGTTTCTAATACCAGTCTATTATTACTCACAAAATTTACTCCAGTTATCTCCTCAATGGTGATTAAATATTTCCCAACTTCACGTGGGTTTTCACATTCTAGGACAATTTTATGCGGATGTTGGTCTAACATTTCTCTTATTGAGTGAGAATTGCCCAATGCGAGAACTCTTCCTCGATGTAAGATTACTATCTGCTCAGTAATCCTTTCAATCTCACCAAGTATGTGGCTTGAGACTAGAACCGTTCGGCCCATAGCGCCAAGTTCTTTGATTACATTCATTATCGTGGTTCTAGCTAATGGGTCACACCCTTGTAACGGTTCATCAAGAATGATTAAATCAGGATTATTCACAAGCGCATGGGCTATTTTTACACGCTGGCGCATTCCTTTGGAATATTGTCCAATTTGTTTGTGCATGACATCATCTAATGATACAAACTTTAGAACTCGTGTTGCCTCTTTCTCAGCCTCTGCTCTAGTTAAACCGTGTAGCCTTGCAAATGTTGTTACGAAATCAAAACCAGTCATCCAATCATGTAGTTTTTCATGTTCTGGGACAAATCCAACCCTTGAGTAAGGTGCTGTGTTTTTCCAGGGGTCTTCCCCAAACAACCTGATGGCTCCTGAACTAGGTCTTATTTTGCCCATCATCAACTTGAACATGGTTGATTTTCCAGCCCCATTCATTCCTAAAATTCCAGTAACGCCACCTGATATTCCCAAGGATATTCCTGTTGCAGCATTTATTCTGCCATATGACTTTGAAACCCTATCAAACATTACTACAGGCACATTTTTACTTGGACTCCATGCATCAGTCTCAGCCTTTCCTGATTGATTCAAATCGGGTATCATTCTCTTGTCACCTCCATCGAACTAACTCTGTTTGCTAAGAGATACAATGCTAATCCGTTCACCAAAACCACTGATGCCAAACTCCATGCCCATGGATGGTTGTAGGTTGATTCTATTCCCAACAATTCTTGACTTATGTGGCAAACAGAATCGAAAGGAGAGATGACATAGAGAATCGAATTTTCAAACAACCTATCAATGATAGATGCAACTGCTTTTGTGCCCATTAAAATCGCAATAAGGCCAATTGCAGGGAAGAACTTACCCCTCGAAATGCTAGATAGAGAAAGACCGATTGATGTATATGTAAAGGAGAGAATAATTCCTGATAAGAATGCTCCCAAGAACATTGGAAATGTATCAATGATCCATGCCCAACCCCTTCCTTTAACCAAAATTTCGGAGAGATAGTATAGGATTAAAGTTCCGTTGATTACTAACAACAATATCATAGCAACTGAAAGGAATTTCATTGAAGCATAATCAAATCGGTTTATTGGTCTTGAAAAGTAAATTGCACTAGTTCCATGGGTTCTGTCTTCCGAGATAATTCCTCCAACCAATAATGCAGCCAAGATTGGATAATAGAGAATGTTTCTTGGAAAGAAACCTAAAACGTGGCCATATAGATTATTTCTGTTAACTCCCCAAAGGTCATAGAAATAAGAGTCACCCAATACACCGAATAAAACTACCATTGCAACATCTGTCAATGATGCGATTATTACGAAAAAGACAAACAATTTTGTTACCAAATTCCATGGTCTGTGTCCTTTTTTGAATATACCAAGAATATGATGTCTAAGTATGGTCCAATTTCTCATCCATCTGGGATTTAATTCTCCATTCCATGGCTGATATACTTGCTCAAAAATTTGGCCTTGCGGAGCAGATGCGATCTGAGCCCCAGAATCATCATCAGGATTTGCAGACCAGGCTGCTTGCATTTTCGTTTGCCCTGTGACGGGAGTTTGTGCGTCGAAGGAAGCCTCTTTTTCCTTCACTGGTTCGAATGGCTCTTCTGTCAGATAGAACCCTCCAATAACTCGTCACTACTTTTGACATCATGACCTAACCTTTCCATAATCACAAGAAATAGGTCTTCAAGACTAGCTTCATAGTCGTGCATTTTTCTTACTTGGCTGCCAACTTCAGCGGCTGATTTTAGGATTTGCGAATAGGTTTCATCTCCCGTATGTCCTATTCGCATCACACGACCTTCTCGTCTAACTTTGAGGCCCGAATCTTTGAGGGATTCTTCCATTTTTGACGCAGCGCCCCATACATGGATTTCTACTTCTTTGTCGATAGCTTTGAGGTCTTCGATCTTGCCCTGGGCGGCTAATCTGCCTTTATGTAACAGAACTATATTGTCACAGATTCTCTCTACATCTTCCATAAGATGAGAAGCCATTAGCACTGAACGCTCACCAGATTGAACTGTGATATTAAGCGTGTTTAACATAAATTCTCTAGATTTTGCATCCAAACCATTGCTTGGTTCATCAGCAATAATCAATTCAGGGTCGTGAATTAGTGCACAAGCAAGTTTTGTCGCTTGCTTCATACCAGTTGAAAATGTTGAGACTTCCCTGTATCTCTGCTCTCCTAGACCTACATATTCCAGTGCTTGGTGTGCACGCTGTAGAGCAACATTAGGATTCATTCCAATCAATTCCCCACAGTACTTGACTTGGTAGATTGCCTCCATGTTGGGGTTTAATGCATCATATTCAGGCATATATCCAATTCGCTGTCTTATTTGTTCACCTTGTGTCCTGATGTCGTAACCTAGTACGCTTCCCTCTCCGGAAGTAACTTGGATTAGTCCTAGAATAGTTTTCAGAAATGTGGATTTACCTGCACCGTTTGGTCCAAGCAGCCCAGTGGCGCCTTTTTCAATTCGGATATCCAAAGAATCTAGTGCCAAATGTGGCCCATACATTTTAGTCAGGGCTGATGATTCAATAATCAAGTCCCTGTCCATAGATAAAACTCATGTCAAGAAGCACTTGAACATAACCCATTATCGTATGCCTTCTCTTGTTTTTACTGCAATACCTTTTGTTGAGGATGCCATTTCTGAAACTGTTGAGTTAGACCTTCCAAAACCGACTAAATTACCACTTGTGTCTACAATCAAAACATTCTCATTTGGCCTTAGCCATTTGTCAACGCCTTCGACGAATCCGTGCATTACATTTCTACCCTGTTTTATGAAAGGAACAGCGTCGTCGGTTACTACTATCCAAGCAGGTCCTTTCCCTGGGCAAAATCCGAAATCATCATTTGGGAATCCTACCGGAATCTTTTCTTTACGTAGAGAATGAAGTAATGTAGCACCATCTACGGTTAGAGATATTCCTCCCTCCGCAAGTCGTGGTGAAAATAGATGCCTTCCTTCTTTGTCAGTCATATTTCTAATTCTCTCAGTTCTGCTCATGGTAAAAGTAGCATCATGGCATATCTCTAGAGCTGTGGAATTTTCAACATTTAATAGAACAACTAATTTTTGAACCATCTGTTCTGTTAGCCGTTTGTTTTGGTCTCGCTTAGGTTCATCAATAGATAATTTTCTGAACATTTTTTCATGAAGGTTCTCGGTGTCAGATATATCAAAAGTGATAATTTTCCTATTTGTTATTCCCAGACGTTCTAGCTCTCTTTGAGTCCATGATAAATCAGGTCTTCTTTTCCAAAGCCAATCTGGTCCTTCGATATGTGCCCAAGGGTTTAGGTCTTCAAGACCCCATGGAAGTAATCCGACCGGGGTGTAAACAAATAATTCGTAATCGGTGTTTACCAGTTTATCTGTCAAATGTCCAATTCTTTCTCTCCAAGGTGCACTTGCACCGTGGAATATTATCACGTCTCCAGTTTTGTTTGATTTCCATCTAGAGAATAATCTTCTTCTTGCTAATTCAATTTGTGGCCGATGATAAGTATCGAAGCCACCCCATGATTCAGACCCAATTCTTGGACTGGTTTGCGAATACACCAACCAATCCCAATTCTCTTCCCACGCACCTTTCTCTGAACCAGTTTCTTTTGAAGCGGTCACATCATCCAATATTAGCGGCTCCATTGATGAGCGTGCAGGATTGGTTATCAACCACAAAAATGCTTGACGCAATGAAGGATGTTGGTGGCTACGCATTTCAGCGAGTTGCCAAATCTTTCCGTCTCTAATGGCCTGCCTGCATCTAGACATTTCTTGAAGTGTAACTTCAAGATTAAATCTTGCCAAAATCTCAGTCCTTTCATCTTTTGACATGGAGCGGACTTCTGCTGGTGTTACACCTACCACGGCAGGCATCAATATTGGCCATTCTTCCATCTCAGTAATCCGTTCAGTTCCCCATGGCGTAAGCAATCTACCATCTCTGGCAAACAATGCATAGGCTGCAGAGTCAAAGAGATCTGCACCCATTGCAACAAGCATTGGGAATAGCATAGGGTGACCACATCCAAACATGTGTACTGGTCTACTTGGCGTAAGATTGGATTTTGATGCTAGCATTATTTTGATTAAATCACGATAATTGTGATTTTCCATGATTGGAACAATACCACCTATTGGGTGAACAGAAAAATCGTGCTCACTCATTCCTTTGGCGCTTTTCACGCGTAATTCGGGAAAAATTCCACCTTGAATAGGCCCATTTAACATGGTTCCGTTAGCTGCAGTAATTGATTTATCTGCACGGTCAAGCGTCTCATCTACAGCCTCTTCGACTTCTTCGAAAGTCATGTCTGGTCTGGTAAAAACATCCAACATAGTTGCAATGTCGACGCCAATGTCATTTTGGAATTTCACGATATCTTCTACACCTACTTCTACATCTCCATAAACATAAGATTGGAATGTTCCGGAATCAGTCATGATTACCCCTGGGTAATCAAGCAGAGAATGAACACCATCAGCAAGTGCCTTCTTCTTCAATTCATCGTGTTTCCAGATCACATAAGAATTTGTAATCAATGCTTGAATTCCATATTTGTTCCACATTTCATTGGGCTCAATTGTTCGAATATTAGGATTAATGACTGGTAGCAAACAGGGGGTTTGCAATATGCCATGTTTGGTATGTAATTTACCAAGTCTTGCTTGGCCATCCCTGTAAGAAATTTCGAATTTACCTTCGTCTTGTTCCCTGCATGGTTTCGGTTCAGGTCTGATATCGGATTTCCATTTCATGCCTTAACCTCCAGTATCACACAAATTCTACGTTGCCATGCGCCAGAATGAACTCTCTGCCTAATTCATCAAAAGTGTCCAGGAGTTTTGAACTAAATTTAATCGATGCGATCTCATCGTCTTCTTCTAGGTCTTTTTTGATGCCTTCTAGAGTTCCTGGTGCTGCACCACAGGAGAGGCAAGCTCCTGTCAAATCTAAAACATATGACAGGCCATTATCATCCTTTTCTTGACTTTCCACAGAAATTCCTCCTCCGTGACCATCAAGAGCGGCTCTGACAGAGCCAAGTCTTGCCAATAGAGCACCAACCAAGTCCTCAACATCATGTAGAGATGAAGATTTTAGTAGTGCCTCTTTTTCAAAGTCGACAGTTTCAGCGATACGCTTCATTGACTCTTTTTCCATTGCAGCAGCCGCTTCAATCCTATACTGCTCCAATAGGTCATCTTCCATGTTGAATCCTCAAAGTAATTATTCAATAAACCTCGTATTTGGTATCGATAGTAAATATCAGTTGTAGGGTTGGCCAGTACAGTGTTTCATAAAGGTGTGATTGCAGGAGGTTACCATGGGAGAAATGGTTCTCGATATCACCGACTTGTATGTCAGTGTCGATGAAACGGAAATCATCAAAGGTTTATCTTTGCAAATTCACGTTGGAGAAGTCCATGCTATCATGGGCAGAAATGGTGCAGGTAAATCCACTCTAGCCAATGCAATAATGGGTCATCCAGCGTATTCAATCACAAGCGGAACCGTTCGTTTCAATGGTAAATCTATCGAGGACATGGAAGTCCATGAAAGAGCGAAGGCGGGCATGTTTTTGTCATTCCAATACCCATCTTCTATCCCTGGGGTTCAAGTTGGAACCTTCCTAAGGAAATCAGTTGCAACAGTAAGAGGCGATGATGCGCCTTCAGCAAGGGAATTCAGAAAAGAACTACTATCTCACATGAAATCGTTAAACATGGACAAGTCATTCTTGGGCAGATCAGTGAATGATGGATTCAGTGGGGGAGAAAAAAAGCGCTTGGAAATCCTTCAAATGTTGTTACTTAATCCCTGCCTTGCACTTTTAGATGAAACAGATTCAGGTCTTGACATTGATGCATTAAAGGTAGTTTCAGATGGAATAAATTCAATTTCACCTACTGCTGGTTGTCTGCTCATAACACATTATCAGAGATTACTTGACCATGTCAAACCTAATTTTGTTCACGTCATGATTGATGGTAAGATAGCGAAAACAGGCGGGCCTGAACTTGCATTAGAATTAGAATCTAGGGGATATGACTGGATTGAGGCTTGAGGTGATTTCATGGAAGATAATACAGCAAGAGAAGCTATTGGCGATTACAAGTATGGTTTTCATGACCCCGAGAACGCAACAATAAGATTCGACAAAGGTCTCTCTGAACAAGTAGTTCGAGATATCTCAGAATTGAAATCGGAACCTGAATGGATGACTGAAATCCGCGTCAAGGCATACAGAAGATTCATGGAAATGCCAATGCCTTCATGGGGTAATTGTGATATGCTAAACCAAATTGATTTTGATGCAGTAACATATTTCCTCAGATCTTCCAAAGGCACAGAAAAAAATTGGGATGAGGTTCCAGAAGATATCAAGAATACATTCGATAGACTCGGAATTCCAGAAGCAGAACAAAAATGGTTAGGCGGAGTAACTGCCCAGTACGAATCCGAGGCGGTATACCACTCAATAAGGGAGGACCTAGAAGAGCAAGGAGTGATATTCTTGGATATGGATTCAGGCCTCAAAGAACACCCTGAAATCGTCAAGAAATATTTTGCATCCGTAGTTCCAGCCAGCGACAACAAATTTTCTGCTCTAAACACTGCAGTGTGGTCTGGTGGCTCGTTCATCTATGTGCCGAAAGGCGTTCATGTTGAAATGCCAGTACAAGCATACTTCCGAATAAATGCCAAGAATATGGGCCAATTTGAGAGAACTTTGATAATCGCTGATGAAGGCTCCTCGCTACATTATGTCGAAGGTTGTACAGCGCCAACTTATTCTACAGAATCTCTTCACTCGGCAGTCGTTGAATTAATTGCAATGGATGGCGCAAAGATTCGTTATTCGACAGTTCAAAACTGGTCTGCTAATGTTTACAATTTGGTGACAAAGCGTGGTGTTGCTCACAAAAATGCCACAATAGAATGGGTTGACGGTAACATTGGTTCAAAATTGACAATGAAATATCCAGCAGTGCTCCTGAAGGGAGAAGGTGCTCACGCAGAAGTAATTTCAGTTGCATATGCTGGTAAAGGACAACATCAAGATGCTGGTGCGAAAGTTCACCATTTAGCGCCAAATACTACTTCGAATATTTTGTCCAAGTCTATTTCCAAAAATGGTGGCCGATCGTCATACAGAGGGATGTTACAAGTCACTCCAAAGGCACATGGTTGCAGGTCAAAAGTAGTCTGTGACGCTTTAATGCTGGATTCTGATAGCCAATCTGACACATATCCAACCATGGAAGTTGGTAACTCTAGTGCTGATCTAGAGCATGAAGCAAGCGTCTCTAAAGTTAGCAATGACCAATTATTCTATCTAATGTCCAGAGGACATAGTGAAGAAGAAGCAATGGGTCTAATCGTTAACGGATTCTTTGAACCATTTACTAGAGAACTGCCTATGGAATATGCAGTGGAACTTAATCGCCTATTAGAATTGGAAATGGAGGGCGCAATTGGATGATTCAATATCATGAAATTGCTATTCCACCACGTTCTGAGCATCTTTGGCGATACACGCCCTGGCACAGGATTCATCCAACAAGCGTGGAAGAAATTCCAACATCAGATCCGATGAAGTTTTCAATTGGAAGCGACTATGAAATAGATAGTAGCGAAGAAATTGCAAGGAATTTTATCCACAACACATCAAAAGTGTGTAAATTAATAGAATTAGACAATGAGTCATCAGAACTGGATATCAGATGTTCAGGTCATGTTTGTTCCGGCGAATTGAAAATTGTATCCAAAGGTAATTCATCGTTGGTTATCAGAATTTCTGGTGATGCGGGATGGAGTGGTTTGCGAATATCAGGGAGCGTTACAGGGACATTTTCAGTAGCAGTAATAAATGACTTAGCAATTGATTCACACCTACTTAAGTGTGAAGATTGGGTAGTAGACAGAGATTCAGAATTAGAATATGCTGGAATGTCATCAGGAGGATTTCTAAATAAATCCGACCTGAGAATCAACCTCAAAAAACAAGGCGCTTCTTTTAGAGGAGGGATTGCATCTAATGGACACGGAAGTAGACATGATGACAACCATGTAGAAATCTCTCACGATTTCCCAAATACTACCTCTTCTTTAGTCATTCATTCATCTTGCGATGATTCATCACACTCTGTAGGTACTGGCCTTCTCACAATCGTAGAGGACGCCAACGGTAGCGATGCTGGTCAAGTCTTCAGGAACTTATTGCTTTCAGAAAAGTCAAGAGCAGAATCTATTCCTGAGTTAGAAGTTTTAGCGGATGATGTAAAAGCAGCTCATGGTGCTGCTAGTGCGCCTGTTGATGTAAACCAAATACACTATCTGCAATCCAGGGGTTTGTCTGAAAGTGAAGCATCCGCTTTGATTGTGGAAGGATTTCTAATGGATGCATTCAAGGATATAAAGAACGAGGACATAGTATCAGTTTTGAGAACGAGATTACTAGTTCATCTTGAGTGTTTAATCAAGGGGTGATCGATTGAAGGAAGATTTTCCAATACTATCGCGCCAAGTAAATGGCCGGAATCTGGTTTATCTTGACAATGCGGCAACAACACAAAAACCGCATTGTGTAATTGATGCAATGAACCAATATTATTCACTATCAAATGCGAATGTACACAGAGCAGTTCACACATTAGCAGGAGAGGCAACGGAAGGATATGAGAAATGTCGAAGTCTTCTAAAGGAAAGATATAATGCTACTAAAGCCATTATTACCAGTGGAACGACTGAATCGATTAATCTAGTTGCTCACGCCTGGGGGGAAGCAAACTTGGAAGATGGTGACGCCGTAATCCTAACAGAAATGGAACACCATAGTGACATAGTACCATGGCAAATGCTGGCAGAAAGAAAATCTATTGAATTAAGGTACGTTCCTGTAATTGATGGTAGTCTCGATATGGATATTTTTGATGCTTCTCTTGATGGTGCAAAACTCGTTTGTGTAGTGCACACTTCGAACGTTCTTGGAGTTCGCAACCCAATTGAGGATATCATAACTAAATCAAAATTAGTAGGTGCTAAAGTGTTGATTGATGCCGCTCAAGCAGTTCCTCATGAGGAAATAGATTTTGAAAAATTAGGAGCAGATTTTATGGCATTCAGCGCTCATAAAATGTGCGGTCCGACTGGAATTGGAGCATTGCTTGTTAGTGAAAGCGCATTTGAGAAAATGCAACCTTTCATGGGCGGTGGAGATATGATTCAAACAGTTTCAATAACAGGTTCAACATACCAAGTTAATGAACACAAATTCGAAGCAGGAACGCCAAGAATCGCAGAAGGAGTTGGTTGGGCAGCAGCATTGGAATGGATGTCTAACATCGATTTAGAAAAGCACCATTCCCGACTGATAAATATCGCTAGAAATGTTAAACAAGAACTAGTCTCTAAAGGAATGACGGTATATTCACAATTAGGCGAAAAAGATGCTGCAGTGGTTTCATTCACTCATCCAAGTATACATCCGGAAGATTTTGCGAGGCTTTTGGACGCTCAAGGAATAGCAGTTAGAACCGGGCATCACTGTGCACAACCACTAATGGAAAGATTAGGGGTTTCTGGTACAATCAGAGCATCGTTTTACATTTACAATGACGAAGATGATGCCAACACTTTCTTGAATGGGATAGATAGAGTCTTGGAGGCAATGGCATGAAATGGCCTGATGCTTTACAAGAGATAATTGATGAATTCAAAGAAATAGAAGACCAATTCGAAAAGTTGGAGATTCTGATGGATTTCTCATCAGAAGTTGATGAACTTCCAACAAGCGATTGGAATGATGATACATTAGTCAAAGGCTGTCAATCAGTTGCTCATGTGAAAATAGATATCAATGACGGAAAAGTTTGGCTTAAATCTGCAGCTGATGCGAAAATGGTTCAAGGTTTACAGGGAATACTAACAATAGCAATCAATGGTAATGGAGTAAACGAAGTTCTTGCCCTGACACCAGAATTTGCAGAGGAAGCAGGAATATTGAATAGTCTAACTCCATCTAGATCTAACGGGTTTAGGACAATGTTTGATATGATTCAATTAATGGTTAGGAGGAGTCAATAATGACAGAAAAAGAAGAAGTTTTGGAAGCACTAGATGAAGTAGAAGACCCAGAATTAAAAATCTCAATTGTAGAATTAGGCCTAGTTTATGATGTTAGGTTTGAACAAAAAGACGGTAAAGAGCATGCTGAAATTGACATGACTTTGACTAGTCCGGGCTGCCCTTCAGCCGCTGAAATTATGGCTGCAGCACATAGAGCCGCTTTGAAATCAGTTGAAAGTGTTCACATAAATTTGGTTTGGACTCCTCGTTGGGATCCAAAAATCCATGCTTCAGAAGATGCAAGAATGGATATGGGAATTTGGGATTGATTGTAACCCAAACTAGTAGGGCTTATTTGTCAAACTATACACCGGTAACTATGCACAGGAAGAGAATATTACCATTCCTTCTTTGCATGGTCATTTTACAGGTCACATTGTCAAGTGCGATTGCGGGTCCTGTTCAAACGGTCGAAATGAAATCTGAACCGCCTGCTTGGCCAGAAGGTAGCGTTGCATACGACAATATGGTTCAGATGGCCGATTTTGGATATCGTAAAATCGACACAGAAGCCAATATTAATGCAAGAAATTGGATAGCCTCTGAACTTGAAAGCATGGGATATGATGTTGAACGTCAGCCTTTCCAAACTCAAGAATGTTCGAATTGTGAGAACATTGTTGTTACTATCAATGGAACTCTGGAAGACGATTGGATTGTTGTAGGGGCACATCATGATGCAATATGCTATTCACCCCCGCCGATTGTTGGCCAAACGTATCCCACTTGCACAAGTTCTGGTGCATATGATGATGGGACAGGAACAGGGTCATTACTAGAATTGGCTAGGGCATTTTCCCAGTGGGAAGGCAAACCACTGCATACTTGGAAATTAGGTTGGTGGGATTATGAAGAGTGGCAAGGTTCATCATCATCAGAAAGTGGTGGAAAGGGAAGTCTTCACTTTGTAGAAGAACAAATTCCTGAAGATGTTAATGTGACATATGTTAATTTGGATATGTTTGGATTAAATTGGCCTGTGCCTACTCCACTTGCTAGTCAATTATCTGGTTGTGATGAAGATTATTGGACCCTATACATGTTTACATCCCCCGTAAATGATTGGTCTTACTATGAATCAAATGGATTAGAAGTAACCAATGAAATGAAGACAAATGCAGCATGGTTCCAAAACCATCTCAAAGAGATAAATTCTAATCTGTCGCATCCAGAAGAATGGGTTCAAGTCATTGATGATACAAAAGGAAATTCAGATCACTATAATTTCATAATGAACAATCACACAGCAACATGGCTTAGAGGCCAGCATCAATATGTTGCCGAGGAAGGAGATACTTGTGAACAAACTCCTAAACATGCCCAAACAGATAACGTTGTGGTTATCAATAACCTTGCAGGTGGTAGGAATAATTTAGAATCTGGTCTCCAAACTGGATTAAATGTTGTAGCAACCCTAGCTTGGTGGGACTGGAACTCGATGGAAGAAGAAGTTGATGACGAGTCTTCTGCATCAGAAACGATGTCGATTGGAGCAGGTTCAATTTCAACATTTTTATTCGCTCCTTGGTTTATTGCAATGTTCTTAATTGTCGGATTTGTATCAACAAGAAAGGATAGTTTCCAATTGAGTGATATTCTTGAGGAAGAATCTTCTAACTCTGGATTACAATCAGGTTCAGCAGATGATGGAATTACATTGATTGACAACTACAAAGCTAGAGTATTCACATTGTGTGCGTTATATGTTGCACAAGGATTGCCTTGGGGATTCATCACAGTTACTTTCGTGACGTACCTTGCAGTAGAAGGTGTTGCTCCGGGAGAGTTAGCAGTTCTACTAACCTTAGGCACTCTACCTTGGTCATTGAAATTTTTATGGGGCCCGATAATAGATCGTTATCAATTTGAAGGCTTAGGAAAAAGAAGGCCATGGATTTTAATCGCCCAAACCGGAATGATTCTTATTCTAGCATCTATGTTCTTCATTCCTAATCCCTCTGAGAATGTAAACTATGTAGCATATATGTTCTTTATTTACAATATTTTTACTTCACTACAAGATGTAAGTACAGATGCTTTAGCTGTCGATATTTTGCGTTCAAATGAATTTGAAAAAGTAAACAGTTACATGTTTACTTCGAAATCAGTTGGAGCAGTTATTGGAGGTGCTGGACTAGGAACGATTATTGGCATTATTGGAATTAAGGGAGCAATTTTGTTACAAATTCCAATATTAATTTTGATAATGATGGTTCCTTTATTCATGACAGAAAGACCTGGTGAGAGGCGTTTCCCTTGGGAGGAAAAAAGGATTCTAACCCCGGAGGTTGAAGAAACTCAAAAGAAAAATTTCACGGAAATAATTCTCAATGTAAAAACCGCTCTTTCTCTAAGGTCAACACAGTTAGGTGTTGTACTAAGTTTATTAGTATCAATCTCGTTCTTTTTAGTGGCTATTCTGCCACAATTATTCACCAGTGAATTAGGGTGGAGTGAAGAGAAATTCAATGGAACCAAAGGAGGAATTATGCTAGTTGTTACCATGCTAGGATATATTGCTGGTGGTGAATTAGGAAAACGATTTGGTGGTAAATTAGTAATAATATACTCTGCTCTTGCAACTTCAATAATTACAGCAATTTGGGGATTATCTGACTCTCTATGGGACGAAGTTTGGTTTATGATAATTATTTGGTCAATGCAAACCCTAGGTTGGTCAATAGTCATGATTAACATATATTCTCTGATGATGAAAATTACTTGGTCAGAAGTGGGAGGCACTCAATTTACAGCTTACATGGCTATGATGAATCTCTCAGCAATAATCGGGTACCAGTTAACAGAACCTCTTGGAAGTAGGTACAGTTACTCCACATTATTCTTGATTGCCGCAGTCTTTGAGTCCCTCGTCATTTTGGGAGCCTTGTTCATTGATCCCAATGAAACCAGAGCGGTTCTCGGTGGCGAGACCGAACCAATTAATGCTGAAATGATATAATGAGATTATCTTTTGATAATTATAGACAATAAGTCCCCATCTTTGAGAGGATGGTCTAATCCTACTCTTTGCCAATCGAATTTTGCTGATGGACCTTTAACCCTTGCAAATCTGAACTTTCTTACAAAGTCTCTGTGCAGGTTATTGCACACATTTTCAACAGTAGAATCATCTTTTACAATCAAAGGTTCTTCAAGATCAGCCTCTTGGCCTTGCGGTTTCAAGAAAACTCGCATAAAACCTAGATTATCATAAATAAAATCTTTCAATTCTTCGAGCCCTTGCCCCTTAAATGCAGAAATTCGCATTATCGGCCAGTCTTGTGGTAAAGCCTTCTCTGCATTTTGGATTTCTTCTTCAGTTGCTATGTCGATTTTATTTACTGCAATCACCGACTTGGAGTATATTCTACTGCCAGCCAGCGTGTCGACTAACATGTCAGCAGTGGTATCTGCTCTCAGGGTGACGATAGCAGATGTATAACCAAAAGATCGGATAATGTCGCCCATTTCATCTGGCGTAAGGTGTGTTTGTTCTACTGTAGTTCGAACATCTATTCCTCCCTTGTCTACGCGTTTGACAAAAACAGGCGGTTTGGTTTGATTTAATCTAATTCCAGCATTTTCTAATTCACGATGTAAAACCTTGAAATGTGAATCTTGGAATGGGTCTACTATGTACAGAACCATGTCACAAGACCTTATCACTCCAAGTATTTCCTTTCCTCTTCCCTTACCTTCTGCAGCCCCTTTAATTAAACCAGGTAAATCTAAAATCTGAATTTTAGCTCCTCTGTGTTCCATTAATCCTGGAATACAAGTTAGAGTAGTAAAAGCAAAATTACCGGCCTCGGATTTTGCATCAGTGACCTTTGTAATCAGAGTTGATTTACCAACAGATGGAAAACCTACTAAAGCAACAGTTGCATCTCCAGATTTCTTGACTTCGAATCCTTTTGCAGGTCCAGCTGCCTTTGCAGATGCTGCGGCTTTTTCTTCCTTCAACTTTAATTGTGCAATTTTGGCTTTTAGTTTGCCTATGTGGGCGTTTGTTGCTTTGTTTTTTTGAGTCTTGTTAATCTCATCGTAGAGGGCTTGAATTTGCTCTTTAATTGTAGCCACAGCAACCCCTCCTGTTACTAACGGGAAACTGCATATTCTTCAATACTATCGAATGATATTCATAATCCATTGCTTTATCGATCGAATACCGTGAATCCGAATATATGATGTGCATGAGACATTTGGGTTACAATATGGGAATCGATATGTGCCTTCATCTAGTTGATGGGGATTCATTAAATCGATTTCTTGAACTTGACTGGGATGATCTAAAGTCTGGGATGGAGAATAAAGAATTCAGAAATTCACGGCCAAAAAAAGACTCGAGGTTGCATAGGGCTTTTGACATCGATTGTGAATCTGAATTCTTGGATATTGCGGACAATATCGAAGGTTCTGGACGGGTAAGAGAAATACTTGCTCAAAATTTAGCTTATGATGCATTATTGAAATTAGTTGAGTGGAATAGTATTGGATACTGGGATGCTTGGGAGGGTCGTTGCTTCATTTACATTGAGAATGCAATAAGTAGAGAGATTGCTCATGTTGAAGATATGTATGAATTTGATGTATGGCAAGAAATAAGACAAGGATTGGCGAGAACCAGTGAATCTGAGTTTTCAGAAAAAGTGTGTACCGATTGGATGGAAAGAAGAAAGGAATTAGGAGAAACTCTCGATGAGAAAAAAGATCCAAAAATAATCCCGACGTTTGAAGCACATGATCGTAATGCCCGTCTTTTGCATTATGTTGTAAATTTGCCAGGCTATATTCAGATATTAGGTCGCGACCACATGGCCGCAGAGAATTGGGGTCATGAAGAATGGAATCTTTTCAACATTCTAAATTCGTGAAATTGAAAAATATGTTCCATTTCGATAGGTCATGGGCGATAACGAAGATGAATCCGAAAACCAACCGGAAGAAGAAATTGAAGTCGTCGAAGAAGGTGAAGAAATCGACCCTCTTGCTGAAGCCTTAGCAAGAGCGGATGCGGCTGAAAAAGAAATCTCATACAGAGACGCTGAAATTCAAAATGTCAGAAAAAGGCTCATGGCTGAAAAAGCGATAGCAATACAATTTGGCGGAATGGGACTTGCTAGAAAAATGCTTACAGTTCTTGCAGATGTTGACCGAGCATTGTCCGTATCCGAGGATGAGGGATTATCTTTAATCAGGTCTAAAATGTGGACTGAACTCAGTTCAGATGGTGTAACAAAAATTGAAACTAAAGGTGAAAGGTTTGACCCGACAAAAATGGAAGCAATTACAACTCTTCCTCCTTCAGACGACTACCCTGCAAACATAGTTATCGATGAAATCGAATCAGGGTATATGTACAAAGATAGAGTTTTGATTCCAGCGAGAGTGGTTGTTGCTTCAGATCAATGATCATCTGTTTTCGTTTAGATAAACAGTACCAACTTCTAATCTCTCATGGGTTGGGTGAACTTCAACCATCAGAACAGGGACATCTACAACCGATGCAATGTCCTCTGCTGCAGATAATGGAAATTCAATTTGTTGATTTTGTCCATTATACCTAATCCAACCATCATTCAGTCCTAGGAATTCTTTGAGTTCATTAACGTCGTCTGAAGCATTCTCTAAATCACATGGTATGGCGCCAAATAGAATCGTGTCATCATCTGATAATACCTCATATGGCCTAAGAGTTGCTTCTCCTCTCCTTCTAAATCTGTTTCTTAATTGTCCTGCATCCTTGTAATTAGCAGTACAAAATTTGAGGTGGTAATCGTAATCAGATGCAGCTTCTTTTAGTCTAAGTGCGAGTTCAGCAGAACCTTCGGCAGCCGCAGTAATTCCGCCTGCTAAATTGAAACCTCGAACATCCATATTTTCCTGGTTTCCAACAGTTATCTCTAATTCATTTATGTTAAGAAAATCGATATTTGTTCCTTGAATAGAATCAATTAATTCGAATAATTGCTTTTCTTTATCTGGCTCAGCAGGTAATTCAATGCCAACACAGACTCCGCTTCTTGAAGCGGCATCAATAGAGTCTTGATATCTATCTATTTTCAAATCAAGCAGGTGAAATCTCAACTCATCAAGACCTACTTGCCCAAGTTTTTCCGCTTGTTCAGGTTTAATTGGAATTGATGTATAGCAATGAATATGATGTTCATGTCCAAATTCTTTCTTCAGAACTGAAATCGCTTCAACGGTTTTATCAAAATCAAGCATTGGGTCACCTCCGGTAATTCCCGTACCTGTTGCCTTCATTGCCTTGGCTTCTTCAATTACTTCACTAAAATTGGAACATCTTCGTTCATTAGCAAACATATCGGGTGTCTCTCTACGATTATCTGATAGTGGGCAATAATCACAACCCCAATGGCATTTGCCTGTTACGAAAAGAACCAGTTTGCTACCGATTTGACATTGAATGCAACCCTCTGCTTCCCCCTGTTCGGGGGTAATGACCTCACTAGCCATTTGCAGGTACATGATGTGCTGTCATACAACTATCGTATGAAATCACTGATTATTTTGATTCAAGATAATGCTTTGCAGAGGATATTAACCATTGATGGAATAGAAGATTATCTGTTAGTTCAGGATGGAATGTAAGAGCAACAATGTTGTTTTCAGAAATTCCAACCACTTCATCATCAAGCCATGCGATCGGATTTACTGCTTCTCCATCAAATCTTGGGGCTCTGATAAATACTCCATGGAATCTATTCTGGTCTTCAAAATCAATACTTAATTCAGATTCGAAACTATTGATTTGCCTACCAAATGCATTTCTCCTAATTCTCGTCGAAATCAAATTTTTCTGCGACAATAAAATTGCACCTGCACAAGTTCCTAAAACAGGAATTTGTTTACTATCGATATATTTCCATAACTCTCCATACAAGTCTTCAGATCTCGCTGCTATTTTCATTGCAGTTGATTCGCCACCTGGTAGTATAATGCCATGTATGCCGTCCACATCACTTGATTTTCGTAATTCACGAATCTCTATTTCGACGTCTAAATCTTCCGACGCCTTTCGTATAGACTGCATATGCTCATGCCTAGAACCTTGCAACATCGCAATTCCTATCACCAGCATGTTTCATGGTAGAGCCTTCATGTTATCAGACCAACGGTTTAGAGTGTAGTTATTGAACTGGGCGCGACTGGTATGGTTTGATGGAACACCAGGGAGACTGTTTTCTTGTTCCCGGGCCGACAAGAATGTCCAATCAGTGTTTAGAAGCAATGGNAACTCCTGTTATCACNGCTCGNGNATCNGAATTCAGAGATGTCATGGCCAAATTGAATAGTGGTTTACGTTATGCATTCAATTTATCACCTTCTCCAGATGTTAAAAAAAGTCAATCATGGACAGGTGATGATGATTACAAAGTGATTGTAGTTTCAGGCTCTGGTACAGCCGCTATGGAAATGGTAATGGCCAATCGATTTAGGCCAAATGATAGAGTTCTAGTGCCAACTAATGGTAAATTCGGCGAAAGAGTTGCTGAAATGGGTGCTAGATTTTGTAATGTTAAGCATCTGAAATACGAATGGGGCAGGGCATTCGACCTCGGAGAAATTGAAGAGATTCTTGCAAGAGGAAATTTGGAAGCTTTAGCAATCTGTCACAATGAAACATCTTCGGGAATAACTCAAGATGCAGATTCACTGGCTGAAATGTGCAAAAAGTATGGGGTCGCATTTATTTTAGATGGTATAACAAGTGTAGGTGGAATTCCAGTTCATCCAGAAGAATGGAATGCTGAAGCTGTTGTGGTCGGTGCTCAGAAATGTACCGCGGGTCCAAGTGGAATTGCTGCAATTGCAGTAAGCAAAAAATTCGCAGACAGATGTATTACTATTAGAAATCAAGGTGATTCGAATCCATTGTATTATTTTGACATTATTCCTGCGTTGAAAAAAGGCGAAGATGACCAAACACCATGGACTCCAGCAATCAATCCAGCGATGGGGTGGGCAGCAGCACTTGATATTCTCAAGGAAGAGGGATTGGAAAACCGGTGGAGTCGTTGCAAAAAACTAGCTAATGGTGTTAGGAAATTATTCCAAGATTTAGGTTTTGATTTGCTTGCTGATGAGTATTCTCGCTCTAATACAGTAACCGCAATTATGTATCCAGAGGGCATCGATGATAGTTGGAGGTCTAAATTAAAAGAAGATTATNAAACTCAAGTTATAGGTGCTCAAGACCATTTGAAAGGAAAAATGTTCAGAATTGGAAGTATGGGTGAAACACCTATTGAAGAAATGGTTGAAGGGTGTAATAGAATGATTGACTGTTTTAGAGAACTAGGACATGACCTTCCCGATGTCGATGTTGAAACATATTTTAGTGATTAATATGTATATAGTTCTAGGTCGATTTCAACCATTCCACAAAGGACATGAAATTCTTGTACAGGCAGCATTGGAAATGGGACCTACAGTCATTGCAATTGGTTCTAGTGAAGCAGAAATTGGCTTTGACAACCCATGGACAGCAGATGAAAGAGAATCCATGATCAAGTCGTGGTTGGCCGAAAGAGATGCCAAGATTGTTCATATCCCAGATATTAATGACCCTCCCAATTGGGTTTCCCATGCATCTAAATTTCATGGTGAAGGTGTGCTTGTAACAAGTGATTTAGCNACAAAAGAGTTGTATCAAAATGCAGACTTTGATGTGCATTGGATTGATTTGCAGAACCGTGAATCATATGAGGGCTGGAGGGTTAGGACAACCCTCAAGATGCTTTCAACAGTATATGAGCAAGAAGCGCAAATCGAAGTAATGTCTGTTTCTATCCCGCACAATGTTGTAAGTTGGTTGATTGAAAACGATGCATTACACAGATTATATGCAATGTCAAAAGAGATAGAAAGAGTAGGTTGACAACTCAATCCTTATCATCTTGTTATCTCACGTAGGCACGTGGACATCCTAAAGAAAATAGGAGTTATGGCCGCCGGGCTTGGGATTAGTGGCCTTCTCGGTGGAGTGTCTGCTGTCCTTTTTTTGTATGTTGCAATAGAGGCTGCTTTCGCAGGTGCTGACGAAGTACTTTGGGTGTATCTATCAGGCATATTCGGTGTGGTTGTAGGTGGTTTGNGCTTCAAGATTGTAATGTGGGCAGGCCGAAGCCAAAGGGCAATCAAATAATNCCATAAGTACTCGCCACTTTCATTAATCTGATAGAACACCGGGTAAACATGGGTCTAAAGGAGCGCTTCGGTGTTGACTTTGGAGTCTTCAAAGACCCAACAACCTGGAAAGCATTTGGAGTAGGTNTGATTCTATTCACTCTAATTGGTTATTCNGGCTTATCAATATTCGATTTAGCATCNTCAAGTTACGGTGTCGACAAGGATAACATCAGACTTGCTCCTGATTTTGAAGTAGAGACAGTCAACCGTTCCGTAGAGGAGGGAGGTCTTGTGGATGAAGATGGATGGTTCAAATTGTCTGACAATCGAGGTAAAGTGATAGTTCTAGATTTTATGGCGATAGATTGTGTAAATTGCCATTATGTTCAAGAGCACCTTGAAAAAAAGGTCGATTACTGGACAGATTATAACGGAGATTATGAGATAATTGTGGTATCTGTTGGGATGTGGTACAGCTATGAAACCCTTTCAATGCTAAACGACACATTCGGCGATCCAGATTCCAGTTCTCATATGCCTTGGGTTGTTGCTACGGGTGATACTAACTCTGTAATTAAGTCCGATGTTATCCATTCTGGAATTAACTCATCAAGCGTCGAATTAGACGATGGCATATATTGCCTAGAGGCCTGGGTTAATGATTCAATAAAAGATGTATCCTGTTTCGATATTGGAAAAGATTCAACAGACAACGACGATTTGGATTATGACTTTGATGATATAGATGTCACAATCGAAGAAAATTCATCAGTAAACTTCACGCTGTCCTCAAATTTAGGTGAAAACGTTTCATGGCAAATAATTGAATTCACTCGTGGAGACATGGTGGAAGAATATCAAGCGCAGGCCATACCTGTCGTATTGGTGATTGATCATGAGGGTTACATCGTAGCAAAGGAAAACTCAGGAACACCAACGGGTGGCTGGGGCGATTTTGATGATGTTGTTATCGCTGCAGCAAATGGAAATGCAGAAGATCTACGATTTTCTCTTGCAGAAGTGGATAGGTCCCCCGGTGCAATTTTTGCAATGGGATTATTACTTGGGGTTCTGGTATATTTTTCCCCGTGTGCATTCCCAATTCTACCAGGATACATCTCCTATTACATCAATCTAGGACAGCGCGAAGACGAATTAATTGAAGCAGGTAAACTAGACAAAAAAATGCCTCCGCATTGGGCATTAGGTGGTTTAGCGGCATTNGGACAATTAACATTCTTCGCCTTAATTGGAATTATTGTTTTGGGTTTAGGTAGCGTGATTAACCTATCCGGTGCGCTTCATTTCTTTGCCCTAGCAGTGGCGATTTTACTCATCATTTTGGGTGCATTCATGTTGACTGGAGGCACAGCACACTTACTCGGTTTCGTGCAAAAATTAGTAGACAAATATTCTACCACTGAAATGGATGACAGATTCACTCCAAAACGAAATATGTACCTTTGGGGAATTGGCTATTCTGCGGCCTCAATAGATTGTACAGCAGCTGCAGTAATACCTTTCATTGCTTACCTGGCAGTAATTGGAGGAAGTGCTACCTGGACTGGACTGGCAGGAATAATGCTTTCAGTTAGTTTGTTAATGATAGCGGTAACGACTGTCGTTGGATTAGGTCAACAACAATTCATCACGGTACTAAGAAGGTCAACAGGATTAATCAAAGCAGTTGGTGCTTGGATGATGATGATGGCAGGAGTAGCACTAACGATTTACCTAACTCAGCCAGAACTTGTATCAAGTTTAGTTGGATAATCTNGAGTTCAAACTATGGATTAGCCAGTATTTCTTATTCTGGAAACGCATCTAGCCATTCTTCTGTGGAAGAATCACTCATTGCAGGTATGCAAAGATATTTCCAAGTAATTAATGCAGCAATTAAACCTGTTACTAGGTCGAAAATGAAATGTTGTTTAGTTGTTAATACAGAGATACAAAGTCCCACCCAACAAATCCAAACTAGTACTTCTGTTTGATTTTGGATAACTTCCCACTTCCTCAATAATAAAACAATCAATANTGATTGAGCAACGTGTAGACTTGGCCATGCGTTGAATGGCATATCCGTTTTGTGCATTAAATCTCCATACCAAAGTCCCCAGAAGCCTTCTCCATTTCTTACGTCCAGTGGAATATTGTCTCTAATATGAATTTCAGTTGGAATTATGATGAATATCAAGAATACAACCCATGTCATAACAAATAATCCTTGATGAAAAGCGAACATTTCTCTTATTCTTTGATTAGAAGTTCTTCCAAACCAAGCGGCAGCTGGATAATAGAGATACAAACTTAGATAGACAAAAAACGACCAGGCAATGAAGGGNATTTTTTGGTCATATGAGGTGGATGGATCGAATGCTGAGTGACCAATATTGCCAATTATTTGGTTGATTATTGAATATGGAATCGCCATAGCCAATATTAAAATCCCAAGAACATACCAGAACAACTTCTTGCTGTCTCTTACTTCCCAAACAGGCTTCCAAAACCCCCATGGACGCCTGTGCATGTGGTGCCGGTTAAATTCAGGTTATTCAGGAAATCGGAACGCCACATGTAGGACATACCTTCCATCCAGGCATAATTGTAGTCCCACAATTACANATTTTAGGAGTATTTACNGCATCTTTAACAGATTGATTTGAGNTAGTATCTGCTTCTTTTTGTGCAGTTTGTTGTTTGAGAAATTCTTGAATAACTTCAGGAGTAAGATTTCCAGTTTCTGCAGCCATTTCCATTATTTTTGTTTGAATTTCATTTTGCGAATCCATTCTATCTTTCATGAAATCTCTTTCATTTTTCAGCCTTTCTTGTTTTCTCGCTTGAACTTCTGCAAACATTTCCATAGCACGTCGCGATTTGGCATCTGCTTCTTCNATGCGCAAATTCATTTTTCCTTTCTCAAATTTAAGCTCAGCACTCCATCTTTCTTCCTGAGCCCTCAGTTCCTTCAATTCGAATTCTAATTGTTCGGTAACTTGACCTCTTGCTCTAGCTTTTGCAATGTTTGCCTCCATTTCGATTCTCGCTATTGTAACCGCTTCTGAATTTGCGATTTCTGCTAAGGCTGAGTCAGTGTTAACTTGTTCAGTAGACATTTTTGCTTTCATTGCAGTCCTGTGCTTTTCCATAGTTTCCATGTCAGTAGGGCTTGTTATTGGGAAAGCCTTCAACAGAGTAAATCCAAGGTTGGAGAGGATATTTCTCATTTCAGATTCTGCAGTCATTTCAAACCTTTCAATGAAATTAGCAGACCTTAGGTCAGCAGAGTTTTGACAGGTCGCTAGACATGGAGTTACAACTCTTCCAATCAATTCGTTGGAAATTATGCTTATCACCGTCTCTCTAGTCATAATCGGTGCGTTATTTGCGAAATAGTTGAGTAACTTTGGAATGTTTTCAAGTTCCATCTTTAATCGAACATTTGCAAATCCTTTGACAGAATCTCCTCCTGCAGTTTGGCCGTCAAATTTGATCCAGTAATCCATNGGCCCAGTCATAGCAAATAGTAATCTTCGATCATTCGCAGTTACTCCTAACTTGTCTCCGACCCATCTGCTGAATCCTCCGGCCATATTTTTTAGCAATGTCTCAGTGAGAATATCTCCTATCCTGCCATCAACAATCATAGCGCAGGCTTCGTTCGGTTTGAGGAGAACTTGTTGTTTCGAAAACGATTGTATCTTATCAGCATTGACTAATTTTGCTACAATTTCAGGGCTATCTCTCCACTTGTAATTACTCATAATATCACTTCTTCTTCTTTCTCTTTTGCTTCAATCCTGCAAGTATGTTTCCTCTTGCGTTAAAAAAACCACGGCAACTAGTTAGTTTCTGGGTTGTTTGTTGGATTAACATTTTGGTTTTATCTTCTTCAGTACCTATCGAATATTCAGCGCTATTTGATAGATTTACAGCTTCAATTATCATCGTAATAACGTCATGGTCATGTTGAATCAACTTCTTTAATTCTCGATTTGATGGAGAGTTTTGACCTGACAGGAAAGCATGTTCCATTCCCCCAACTGCTTTTTTGACATCCTCTGAAAAATAATCGCATTCTTCCATGCATTGTTTTGCAACTCTTGCAATTTGCATATCATTTTCTTTAAATTTGATGTCAAAGATGTTTTTCATATGATTTCTGACACGATTAATTGCTCGAACAATTTCTTCTCTTACAAGTTTGTCATTTTCAATTCTTGAACCCTTTGTGTAGCCATTATATCCAGTAAGAATCAACTGCACGCCTCTGACATAAGGCAAGATATCAACAGGAGTGCCTACCATTCTTCCACCATTATGATTTAGAACCGGCAAGCATATCATACTAACGATTGATTGAAATCACCTTATCTGCGAATTTTTCAGCGATTTGGATATTATGAGTAACTAAAATTGCTGGGCATTTCCTGGATTTCAATAATGCCCGGATGTCGTCAACTAGTTGATTTGCTAATTCATTATCTAAGGAACTAAATGGCTCATCTAACAACAGTACCTTTGGATTGGCTAATAGGGCTCTAGCAATGCTTACTCGCTGTCCTTCTCCCCCAGATAGAGATTCGATTCTCCGATCTTCAAATCCTGATAAATTTACTTCTGATAATGATTTAGAAATATCGGCATTTTTATTTCCCAGTTTCAAATTTCCTTTTACTGTAAAATGAGGGAAAAGCACGGGTGATTGAAAGATCAATCCGATATTTCTCTTCTCTGCGGGTCTATTGATTATTGATTGGTTGTCAAGCATGATGTCCCCTGAATCCGTCTCTTCTAAACCACAAATAATTCGTAATAATGTCGTTTTTCCACATCCACTGGGTCCAGTGATTGCAATGATATCTCCTGGATTTAATTCTAAGTTAAAATTTTCAAATAATAATTCGTTAAATGATTTTGTTAGATTTATGATTTCAAGCATCAAAACATCCCCCCGTTAGCTTTCTTTCGATATTTTTCAGCAAGCGTGAAAGTGATAATTGTCAAAATCATCAATATTGATGCAACTGCACAGGATGCAGGAACGGTCAATGTCTTATCGAATGGAACCCCCCTCAATGTATCGATTAGTATTGGTAAGGTTATCCAATCAGAATTTCTCGTGACAACCCATGATGCTCCAAACTCTCCCAATGACATCGCAATAGTAAAAATTCCAGCAATAAATATCGAATTTTTCATCATTGGAAGTTTTATTTTTACAAATCTCTCAATATCTGATAGACCCAAGACTCTCCCGCATTCGTCGAATTTAGCGCTAATACTTCTCTGGCCTGATAGTAATATCCTAACTACAAATGGTGTAGTAATCATAACATGTGCTATAATCGGAGTAAACCATAGTGAGTAGAAAAATTGAGCGTCGATTTTTATCATTCCTAACATGACACCCAAGCCAATCATAACACTTGATACGGCAAAAGGAATCATCACTAATACATCCAATAATTTCCCAAGAAGCGGTTTTTTTATCTCGATAGTAGATATCGTGCTCGCTAACATATAGCCAATTGGTACTGCAACACAAAGTGTTAATGCAGCATATCCTAATGAATTCATGAAGGCCTCATTGGCTGATGCCAGTGAGTAATTGTTAGAGAAGGCGTACTCCCAAGCCGAGAAATTCCAATCATATGTAGTGCCATATCTATCGGATTTCCGTATTCTAAAGGATGATATTGTGACTATGATTAATGGAATCAAGGCAAAGAAAATAGCAGGTCCTATTACCATCCACCCGCGATTATTTCTTTCCTTCACTATGTCATCTGATACTTGAATAAATCTTTTTTGTCTCTTTTGTTGTATNGCAGCTACAAGCCAAAGTAAAGTTCCAAGAACACAAAACTGGATTATTGCAGCGCCTAAAATAATCTCATTGTGATTAATCATGTAGTTGGAGATGCCAGCAGAGGAACCAATATCTGCCATCATACTTTCTAATGTTTTATCTCCAACAGTGATCCATCTGACCAAGGCAAATGAGGTAAATGAGAATATGAAGGTCATACAAGCGGCTGCAATTACAGATGGCGCCATTATTGGAACCCATAGATTTCTGAATCTTTTTAGCGAGGTTTCTCCTCCTGGTAATAATTTAATTTGCTCTAAATAATTTGGACTTAAATTAGAAAGAACAGGTTCACAGAATCTAATTACAAGAGCAACATTGAACCAAGCATGCGCTATGATTAGAGTAATTAGCCAAGTTGAAGAATCATTTCTGATATCCAAACCATTATTTCCTACAATTTGCAAAAATCCCATTGCCACGATTATTGAAGGCATAACGAATGGCATAGTAAGAATCGCTTTAATTAATGGCTCAAATTTCCATGAATACCTGCCTAATTGCCATGCAATTGGTATTCCAATTACCAACGTAAAGATTGTAGAGAAAATTGCTTGTGTTATCGTAAATGTCAACACTCCTTGGGATATGTAGTTTTCATTTAGAGAATCAAACCAAGATGAGGGATTAAATCCCGCAACCCAAATTAAACGATCAAATGCTAAAATTAATGGCCCGAGTACTATCATTGTGTATAAAGATACAATTAGAANTTGAGGAATTCTATTTGCCATCTAAGCATCAACCATCGCTGAGTTCCAACTTTGCAACCAATCGTTCATATTAGCAGCGATATCTGAATATTCCATGTAAACAGGTGATCTGGGTACTAGGGTATTGTTTAGATACCCATAGGTTTCAGGGAGAGTAGTGTTCTCTAGAACTGAATACATGTAATTTGTAACTGGCATTTGTGAGTTGATCTCGTAACTTAGTAAATACTCAATGAAACTTGATGCAGCATCTAAATTTCCTCCCTTGATAGCACTTGCAAACTCAATTTGGTGGAATGCATAGTTTTCCAAATCAAGTGCGGCAGATTTTGTCCAATTTTCATTAAAGTATGATTCAACTCCAGGCGAATGGCAATATGACACCACAAAATTAGCATCGCCAATGTAACCTTCTGTCCATTCCCCATAACCTCCAGTGTAATGAGTTTCATATGCCTCAGACCATCCACTTGTTATGGTTGCATCATTACTTGCCATAGCACTCCACCAATCAGTCCAATCGGTTGAATTATCTTCATCATTTGCAAAGTAATTTATTGTAGATAACATGAAAGCTCTCCCCGGACTACTTGTTTCAGGAGAGGGGATAGCAACTTTACCGGAAAATTCAGAACTCGTTAAATCCCATAAAGAAGTCGGCACTGTGTAATTTTCACCATCAATGATACTTTTGTCATAATTTATGCAAATATATCCGTGATCAAATGGTGCAGCATAGGGAGTTTGGAGTTCGTTAAGAATACCTGCTGATACATTATTGACATCTGCAGAATGTTGCCATAATACATCATAATCTAATGCGATTGGCAGGTATGTGTTGTCAAGTCCAATTGCTAGGTCTGCAACTTGGTTATCTTGATGTTGCAATAAATGGCTTAATACAGAACCTGCATCATCTAGTTTTAGAATTGTCACCTCATAATCGGTACGATTTTCGAATTCCTCAATCATTTCTGGTGTTATTCCATATACATCATAAGTAACGATTGTAAGTTCCCCGTCATCTTCCCAAACATATTCTTCAGGTACTATTACTCCTCCGTCATCGATTTTTTGTTCTTCAATTTTTTCTGTAATACAACCTGACAAGCTCATAACTAGACAGAAGAATGCTACTGTTAATACTCCCAACTTCATTCAATCACTCCCTTGAATCGATGCGATTATCTTGTGCATGCGATCAACCAATTCTAATGGGTTGTGTGCAAGTATATACAANGAAGGCTCCCACCCAAAGTCACCTTCATCCAATATGACATCTATTCCTTGGTGAGGAGATATGTCTCCTTTTNCTGCAAATGTGAGATTTAAGTCTAAATCTTCGCATATCATCTCGATAATGTCCTTATCCTTTCTTGGATGGATATTCAAAATAGCAGTCTTTTGGAAATCATGTATTCGTGCTTGTAACAGCATGTTTGCTAAATGATTAGAAGCCCCAAATTGTGGTGTTTCGTGATGTCGCAATTTCCCTTCGACAACATTGATCCTTCCAGGAAATGCTGCAACCTCTGTTAGCGCCTTTGATGTCTCAAGACAGCATGCAATGTTCATTCCGACTGCGGGCATCATAGCGCTAAGTCTCTGCACATCAATTCTTGAGACCGCCCATTCCAATCTTTTGAGCAGAGATGTTTGTTCTTGGTCAGAATCCAAGTCTGTTCCATTCAACGATTTGTCAAATCTTAGAACTTGTCCAGGTGCGAATGCGATTTCCATAACAAATCTAGTACGACTAGGTTTAGCATTAGGACCCAACTGTTTCAGAGCCATTGATATTTCATGAGCCCAACCATCAATTGTCGATTCGTCGGATGTTCCAGCCATCTCAGGTAAGTCCCTGTGAGCCATTCTCGAAACAGTAGATTGAGTTGTTCCTAATATCGCTGCTATGTCTGCTTGTGACCAATCTGATGAGCGCAAATTCCTTGCTAATTGCATGTGAAGTCTTTCGAGCCACATCGAGCCATCTTGTCCTAACATAGCCTTCCGATTTAATGACAGTTATTCAATCTTCTTAGGAAAAAATGCATTCTGCATAGGAATTTATTATATTATTTTAATATTGGAGCTAGGTATTACGTGCTAAAAAGGCACACTGAATTGCTTTTGTCAAATAAGAGTGATTTCCCCGTAATTGAAAGCGAATTGAATATGTCCAATTCAACAATTTAGATCAATAGAATGTTACTCATTTTTTTGATAATGATGCATATCGAATCAAATAATTTGCAGATTAAATAAAAAGGGTATTCCTAAGAAATTTCTTTCAAAAATCAACATNACTTGTTCGCTAAATAATAGAAAATGGCAAAAGTGAACCTGGTACATTTCTAATCGACATCAAGACATCATAAATTAAGAATTCAGTGGTATATTACTAAACCTGTCTTTTACACCGTCACAACAGGGGGAGCAATATGGACATAGACGAGTTTGTTGAGTCTGTTCTTTCTGAAATCAATGATTATCTCAAAGGAAGCGAGTTGGTTATTGAATCAATATCTCACAACAGTCTCAAAAAAATCACAGATCTAGCTCTCCCCTTGGAAGGGATGGGTTATCAAACCGTTTTGAGTGACATCAACCACTTTTTGCGTTACAGTGTAAGAACAGATCATCCTGGATTCATGAACCCATTGTGGGGAGGAATGAATATNACGGCATTTCTTGGGGAAGTGATTGCAAGTCTTGCAAATAATTCCATGTACACATATGAATTGTCACCTGTTGCAACATTGATTGAACAGTCATTAATTCGAAGAATGTGCGAAATTGTAGGATTTGGAGATGGTAATGGAACCTTGACTACCGGTGGTTCTAACGGGAATATGATTGGTATGCTATGTGCCAGGTATAGGATAAATCCTCTCGGACTAAGGACAGGGTACGATTCAAAAAATTTGGTNTGCTTCGTATCCGAGGAATCTCATTATTCAGTAAGNATGTCNGCTACAGTATTGGGAATTGGTTTAGACAATCTGATATCTGTGCCATGTGATGTTAATGGGAAAATGAGACCTGAAAAATTGACTGAAGAGATAGAGTTTGCAAAATTAAACGGGCAAATCCCTTTCTGTGTTATTGCAACAGCGGGGACTACCGTTAGGGGTGCCTTTGACCCAATAAAGGAAATTTCCGANATCTGTACGGATAATAATCTCTGGCTTCACGTTGATGCTGCTTGGGGTGGAAGTTGTTTGTTCAGTGCTAAACACCGTCATCTCATGGACGGTATTGAATTAGCAGATTCCTTGTGCTGGGATGCTCACAAAATGATGGGTATCCCGTTGGTNTGCTCNGCATTTTTGGCAAAAGATCCGGATTCATTATCAAAAGTTTACAACTTTACAGACTCAGCAAATTATCTATTCCATGAAGAGACAAGTGACGTAGACCTTGGCCGTTTTAGTTTACAATGTGGAAGAAGAAACGATGCTTTGAAGTTATTTTTAGCGTGGAGGGAAAAAGGAGATGCTGGTTGGGCTAAATTGGTTGAATCATATATGAATCTAGCAGAATACCTTGAACAGAAGGTTATAGAATCAGAAAATTTGGAGTTGATGTCAACTAGAGAATGGACAAATGTCTGTGTTAGATACAACATTGAAGGTCATGACCTAAACGATTTGAATTCTAAAATTCGTGAACAAATAAGGCTTAATGGGAGGTACATGGTCTCCAAATCTACACTGAACAATGCGATAATTTTGCGTCCTGTCATTGCCAATCATTCAATATCTAGAGATACAATAGACGGACTTGTGAACGAGATTGTTACCGTAGGTAACGAAATAATTTCAGGAATCCCACAAAAATGATTTTTGAAGTTAAGCAAGTAGTAATAAATGTCGTTGGTTACTCCAACCCATGGAAACAGGAGTTCCGCATTGGTGGGCAGATGCAAAAGAATTCCTTTCCAAAGACAAGATAATGTCTCAAATAATACCTAAATATCCTAATGAAAGTCTGGTTGGGAGAGGTGATATATTTTACACATTTGTAAGAAGTATAATTGGGCAACAAATCTCAGTTATAGCTGCAGACGCCATATGGGAAAGGTTAGTGAATAAAGTCGTAGAGATAACACCACAAAGAATTCTACAATTTTCTCAAGAAGAAATCGCATCATGCGGTTTAACTCGACCCAAAGCGAGTTACATTTTGGGCGTTGCAGAACGTTCGGAAGAGTTTCTGAATCAAGATTGGAATAGTCTCACTGATGTAGAATTGCATAATCATTTGGTTAAATTTAGAGGCATAGGGCCTTGGACAGCAGAAATGATGATGATTTTTACTTTTATGCGTAAGGATATTTTCAGCCCCGGTGACGTGGGTCTTCTAAATGCGGTAAGAAAATTAGTTCCAGGTTTAGAAGACCGAGATGAAATAACAGAATTCGCAAAAAGATGGTCGCCTTATCGAACCGCTGCGAGTTGGTATCTGTGGAGAACATTAGACCCTGTGCCTGTTGAGTATTGATTTTGTATCAGTGAGCCTTTAATGCCGCCTCTAACTGCGTTGTAATATGAGTGATTCTCCACCTGTTAGGACAGCACTTTACGAAGAACATGTGGCTTTAGAAGCAAACATTGTAGATTTTCACGGTTTTGAGTTACCGATATGGTATTCAAACATAACAGAAGAACATCTAGCATGCCGATCTAATGCTGGTCTCTTTGATGTTTCTCACATGGGTTCATTTAAATTTAAAGGCGAAGGTGTATTGGAATGGTTTGAATCAATTGCTACACAAAAATGTACTGCTATATCTCCAGGTAAATGCGCATACACTCATTTCTTGGATAACAAGGGATTTTTGATAGACGACATGATTTTCGCAGTTGTTTCGGAGTCTGAAATACTTGGGGTTCCTAATGCAAGTATGATTCCTGTAATGTGGGATTGGTTTTCTTCTTTGCTTCCAGAGGATGGTTCAGTAACCATCGAAGACCTTTCTCCAGAAACTAGCATAATAGCATTACAAGGTCCTAGAGCAAAGGAAATTTGTGAGACTGTTTTAGGAATTGAAAATCATGTTGGGAGATTTAGATGGGCCAACCTCAAAGAGAACAAATTAGGAGTCAATGGTTGGATACAAGGCACAGGGTACACTGGTGAAGCGGGATATGAGATCTTCATTCCAAACTCAGATGCTCCAAAATTATGGCGAAATCTAATCGATAACGGTGCGATTCCGGTTGGTCTAGGTGCTAGAGATACTTTGAGGCTAGAGAAAGGATTCCTCCTATCAGGTGTAGATTTTGCAAATCCTGAATTAGATGAGAACGAATTCCTTCATCGAGATTCTTGGGAAACTAATGTTCCATTTGGCTTAGATCTAGAGCATGATTTCATTGGAAAATCTAGAGTTATTTCCCATGATGGTAATGACCACAGATGGTGGGGAATTATGCAACTGGAAAAAGGACCATTCCCACGTGGTGGAAAAGATGTGGAGGATTTGGACGGAAATCAGATTGGAAAACTGACAAGCGGCGCTCCTGCTCCCTCGCTGGACAGAGCTGGAATTGGAATGGGATACATCAAATCTGTATCGCCCGGGGATGAAGTGGTAATTGTTGCATCTCCCAAGAAAAAACTACGAGCAAAAATCGTTAGACCTCCCTTTATCTGATGAATAAAAATGCGCTGGTTTGATGAGGGTGAATGGCCTCGGATAAGCATGAGACGAGCAATTGCGGTATTCCTTGTGATATTTTTCTTGAGTTCCATTGTTCCATTATACCCTGAAGAAGTAATTCCAATTGAAGAGGAGTCCTCAATAATAGTTCAAAATAGAATGATAGATGAAAATGAAATGACACTAGGCCAATCACAGGCATTAAAATCACTTGCTATGGGAAGAAATGCAGATTCTAATTGGTCTTCAACGGGTGGGTCGATACAGCAAGATGAAATCTATGAAATGGTATTTGATTCCAACGGTGACATCATAATCTGCGGTTCAATCTATCAGATTTCTCAATTTGGATCAATAGATGTTGAAACAGAAGGAGAAGGTGACATATTAATTGCAAAATTAACTAAAGATGGTGTTTGGGATTGGGCTGTATCTGCTGGTACGGCCATTTATTATGACGAGTGTCGAGGAGTTGCAGTTGACTCAAATGACAATGTATACGCAACAGGATACATCAGGGGTGATGTACGATTTGGTAATACATCTCAAGTAAACACAACNGGCTTTGATGGATACATTGCTAGAGTAAATGCGAGCACTGGCGAATTCGATATGGCAATGAGGTTCGGTGGTTTTGATGTAGACGTTGGATGGGACCTGGCTGTAGACAAATATGACAATCTTTACGTCACAGGATTTTATCAAAATATTACAGAATTTGATGCAGTGCAATTAAACTCCGGCGATGAATCAGAAAATGCTAAATTCTATATTGCATATTATAATACATCNTCATCGTTTTGGGATTGGGCGCATACATCAACAGGAAATGGAGACGCAGTTCCTTACCAAATAGTCGTTGACCCTGTCACCAACCACGCATATGTCGCAGGTTATAATACCAGAAACGAAGCATGGGCAAATAATACATTCTTATCCAGTCCACTTTCCACATATGCTGGATTTCTATTGAAGTATTCAGACAACGGAACTTTTGAATGGGGAAGGACTATCTCTGGAAATGGGTGTTTCGGTGCAAATTGTGGAGTATATTTCAACAATGTTGTTATTGATCCAACCGGAGGAGTAATTGTTGGTGGGAACTTTTATTCGACCTACAAAAAATCTTCAGGNACTGCCATAACTTCCCAAGGTAGTTGGGATGTTTTGGTTGCAAAATACGACCATAATGGAAATCAGCAGTGGACATATCATGCTGGTGGAAACGAAGATGATAGNTTACAAGCTCTATCNGTAAATCAAAAAGGCCAAGTGCAATTTGGCGGAAGACACGCTTTCAATATGACTTTTGACACATTCACAATGGTAAAAAACAGTTCTGTACCACTAAAGTATGATGGTTTCATTGCGCAAGTTGATAATAATTCAGACTTCCAATGGGCATTTTCGATAGGCGGTGCAGACAACGACACAGTGGGGGCATTACTCACTTTGGACGACGGTTCGATAATTGCAGGCGGCGATTTCAGTGGAACTGCATGGTTTGGTGACATGCCGCGAATTGCTAATGATCAGGATATATTCGTGTGGAAATTCCAACACGACAAAGATGGAGATGGCATTACTGATTATGTAGATAATTGCCTGAATACTGCGAATGTAAACCAAAGCAATTTCGATTTAGACTTGAAAGGTGATGCCTGTGATAACGACGACGATAATGATGGATTACACGACGTTCTCGACGATTGTCAGTACGGTGTTCTGGAATGGAATCAATCCAACACATCACTGGACCACGATGCTGATGGTTGCAAAGATTTCGAAGAAGACACTGATGATGATAATGATGGAGTATTAGACCTTGTAGACAATTGCCAGACTGGACTAATAGATTGGAACCCAGATAATCTCACAGATTTAGATGGAGATGGTTGTCGGGATGAAGATGAAGACTTGGATGATGACGGCGATACAATACTTGATTTGGATGATAACTGCCAATACTTAGTAAATCCACTGCAGGAAGATTATGATTCAGATCANATCGGTGATCTGTGCGATAGTGATGACGATTCAGATGGCGTCGGGGATTTCGTCGATGACTGTCCAATGGGTGAATTGAATTGGACTTCCGGTTCCCAAACCGACAGAGATGGTGACGGTTGTAAGGATGAAACTGACGAAGATAGTGATGATGACAATGATGGAATTATTGACGATTTAGACTCTTGCCCAAGAGGTGAAACCGGATGGAATTCCACACAATCGACTGATTGGGATTACGATGGNTGTCGTAATGATTTAGAAGATAATGACAATGACAACGATGGGGTGACGAATAGTGCAGATCAATGTGTCAATGGAATTACAAACTGGACAAGAAATACAACCAATGATAATGATGCAGATGGATGTTTAGATGATAGAGAAGATTCAGATGATGATAATGATGGTTTCAATGATTTGATTGACTTCTGTCCAACTCAAGAAGGATCGGCTACCACTGGTATGAAGGGATGTCCAGACTTTGATGGGGACGGAGTCGCAGATGCAGAAGATGCTTTCTTCCAAGATGAAACTCAATGGAATGATGGAGATGGTGATGGTTTTGGAGACAATCCTTCTGGAACTAATCCCGATGATTGTCCTTTATTCAATGGTAATTCTAGCAAAGATCGAGTTGGCTGTATTGATACAGATGGCGATGGTTATTCTAATCCTCAACCGACTTGGACAGTGGAAATGGGGGCTGATGCTTTTGTCGACAATCCTAATCAATGGTCGGATATTGATGGTGATGGTTTTGGCGACAACTTCGAAGACGCAATGTTTGATTTCTGTGCTGAAGAAGAAGGAACTTCAACCGTAGATAGATATGGCTGCCCAGACACCGATGGNGATGGTTATTCAAATCCTGACCCTTATTGGAGTGTTTCAAAATGGGATGATTTAGGATATGGCCCTGATATGTTTATTTTTGATGCGACTCAGTGGTTTGATACTGATGAGGATGGTTTTGGAGATAATTGGGGNNACCCTGAATGGAATGAATCCAGAGATCCATCTTGGCCAGGAATATTCCTTGAAGGAGCGACATANGGTGANATGTGTCCGTTAGAAGTTCCAGATGGAAGATTCGATGATGATATCAATTACCCTGGCTGTTTGTTNGAATCCCCAAGTGATGGGGGCAACAAAAACTCNGCAGGTGACGATATGAAATCAAGCGATGATGGGATGAGTACTGTAACATTAGTAGGAATTATCGGCGGAGTAGTGGTACTTGCACTAGTTGTAGTCATAGCCGTGTTGATGAAGAAGGAGCCTAAAAAATCAGATAGAGGAAAGAAAGAACCCAAATCTTTGACTAATATACCACCTCCACAAAATATTCCAGGTCTCTCAAACAATCTCGAGGATAAAATTNAGAGTTCAGAATCTGAAGAATCTCATGCGGATGATGAATCAAATCTCGAACCTGAAACCGTTCCATCTTGGGAAGATTTACCAGGTGGAGATTATCTAGACCAGGATGAAAACGGAACAAACTGGTTCAGAGCTAATGATGGTTCAAATTGGTATCAAAATTCAGATGAATCTTGGACAAAATGGCAAGACTGAGCGGAAGAACATTCTTGGAAAGTAAATTTTGCTTGATATTAATCAATGACGCAAAACTATTTTCCACAAAACAACATTCATTTTGGGTACGCGATACGCTAGGTTTGGCGGGAGTATATGGTNGACCAGTTNCCTAACCTTGGACNCGAAAAAGTGATGCTTGAAACGCTCGGATTAGAATCAATGGATGATTTGTTTTCAGACATTCCAGAATCTGTTCGTATGAATGATGAATTACCTTTACCTGCTCCACAAACAGAAGAGGAAATTATTGCTGATGCAAGAAGACTTTTGGGCGCAAACGTAGCACTAGGTGACCGAGTTAGCTTCCTTGGTGCAGGCTTGAACAGAAACTATGTTCCTGCTAGCGTATTTCAATTAGTTACAAGAGGGGAATTCTTGACCTCTTACACTCCATACCAGCCGGAAGTCAGTCAAGGAATGCTACAGGCAATGTGGGAATTCCAAACTTTGATTTCCGAATTAGTAGGTTTAGAAGTCTCAAATCTTTCAGTATATGATGCCTCAACGGCTGCTGCTGAAGCACTGACATGTTCAATCAGAATACATAACAAAAAAGCAACACAAAAAGATACAGTTTACATTAGTGAATTAGTTCCTCCTGCAAGAGTTTCAGTCATTGAAAATTATAGTCAAGGAGGAGGTGTTGTCATAAAGACAATCAAGCATAATGAAGACGGGACATTGAATTTAGAATCATTAGCTGAAGCAGCTGGGTCTTGTGGAGTTTATGTCGAACAGCCAAATCCTCTGGGAATTTTAGACGGAGGTCTATCTAAAGTTAAGGAAATTATTGGCCAGAATACTGCTTTCATAGTAGGTGTTTCTCCTGTTAGTCTAGGATTAGTGGAAGCTCCAGGAAATTACGGTGCCGACATTGTAGTAGGTGAGGGTCAATCTCTTGGTTCTCCGATAACATATGGTGGTCCGCTATACGGTATTTTTGCTTGTTCCAAAAATTATCTACGACAAATGCCAGGCAGGATTGTCGGTAAATCAATCGATGTTGATGGAAATGAAGCGTTCTGTCTTACATTATCAACACGTGAACAGCACATTAGAAGACATAGAGCAACATCCAATATCTGCACCAACGAGACTCTCATCGCTCTAATGGGTGCAATGCATATGTCACTTCTTGGCCCAGAAGGTCTGAAATTGCTCGCTCAAAGGAATATGGCTGCATGCCAATTAGCTAAGGAGAAGTTAGGGAAAATTTCTGGTATTTCGTTACCGCACGAATCAGGTTATCACTACAATGAGTTTGCTATTGAATTACCAGGTAGCGCTTCTGATTGTCTTGAGTATCTAGACAGCAGAGGTGTAATTGGTGGCCTAGACCTTTCAAATTGGTATCCTGACAAAACTAACTGGATGCTTGTCTCTGTAAGCGATCAAACAACTTCCAACGACATCGAAATGTTATGTGCAAGGATTTCGATATGGTGTGAATCAGTACCAAAGGGGGTGGAAGCTTGAGTCACTTGTTCGAGCACTATGGAGCAGTAGGTCAAGGTTATTCCCAACCCAACCCAATTGCATCAATCGACAGCATCAGATTACCAGATGGTATGCAAAGACAAAAACCTCCAAGATGGCCTAGACTATCTGAACCAGAAATGGTAAGGCACTACACATGGTTGTCAAGCAGAAATTTTGGAATTGATACAGGATTTTATCCTTTAGGCTCATGTACAATGAAACACAATCCAAGAATAAACGAGGTAATTGCTCAACTTCCTGGAATCGCTGACATTCATCCGCTTCAACCCGACCATCACGTTCAAGGTACGCTTGCTATTTTCTATGAAATGCAAGATATGCTTGCAATTTGTGCTGGTATGGATGCAGTAACATTGCAGCCCGTAGCAGGAGCACAAGGTGAATTTACTGCCATAAGATGTGTTCAAGAATATTTCAGAAAGAGAGGAGAGACTCAACGTACGAAAGTCATAGTACCTGACTCTGCTCATGGAACAAATCCAGCAAGTGCTGCAATGTGTGGTTTCGAAATTATTGAGATACCTAGCAAGGATGATGGCCGAATCGATTTAGATGCACTAAGAGCAGTCGTTGGTGAAGACACTGCTGCTATGATGATTACTAACCCTAACACATTGGGATTATTCGAAGCGGAGATTGCTCAAGCATCAGAAATTGTCCACAGTGTTGGTGGACAAATGTACTATGACGGTGCTAACTTTAACGCTATTTTAGGCCGGACTTCTCCTGGTTTGATGGGTTTTGATGCAGTACATTACAACCTACACAAAACATTCAGTCAACCTCATGGAGGAGGCGGCCCAGGTTCTGGACCAATAGGTGTAAAATCTCACTTAGCTGAATTCTTGCCCGGTCCAGTTGTGTCTAGAAGAGAAGTCGAGGAAAACGACAAGGTAACCGTCATCAATGACAAATGGTGGTACCATTGGGAAACTCCAGAAAACAGTATAGGTAAAGTGCAACAGTGGCATGGCAATAGTGGCGCAGTAATTCGCTGTTGGGCATATTATCGAAGATATGGTAAAGATTTGAAAACAATGTCTGAACATGCTGTTCTAAATGCAAATTATCTCCGCAGAAGAATTATGGATATTGCTGAAGAACAAGGTGTTTTAGACTTGTTCTGTGATGGTGCTCCGGTAGATGTAGTAAAGCATGAATTTACCATATCAATGGCGCCTCTTAAAGAAAAAAATGGTGTGGGCGCAATGGATATCGCAAAAGGTCTTCTTGACCAAGGTTACATGGCTCCTACGGTTTACTTCCCGTTGGTCGTTCCAGAATGCATGATGGTTGAGCCAACAGAAACAGAGTCCAAAGATACACTTGATAAGTTTGCAGAAAAATTCGTCGAGGTAATTCAAATGGATTCACAAGTGTTACATGAGGCTCCAATTACAACTAAAGTGAGAAGAGTCGACGAAGTTTATGCTGCTCGTAACCTAACTCTATCATATCCATTTAATGATGAATGATTTTGCAAATTATTGAAATCAAATACACCCTACCGGGTGTATGGACTGGGAGGTTGTAAGACTTGATGGTCCAGGTCCAAGAATGTTGTTTCCGATGGCTTGGTCTTTGCTTCCTCTGGTAGGAGGCTGTTTGCTCATCTATCAAGACAGAGGTCTGATTGTACCTGCAATGTTAGCAAGTGGAATCATGATATCACTAATTGCGGTTTGGATAGGTTCAACTATGGCGCCAGGAAGAGTTGATTTTATTGTATTACTAATATCTCCCTTCGCAGCATTTGGCTTATTCTTCCAGCCACCTGAAATCATTCAAGTTATTATTGCAATATCTGTATGGATTGTAAATTATCGGACTGCATCGATGTTGTCTTCAGTTTCAGGAAAGGCATACAGAATTGATTGGGATCCAAAAAAACCGATTCCTCATGTTGATGGCGCAAAATATTTCCATAGAAAGTGGGCAGCACGGCCGTTATTTCGTATTGAGAATAATATCGTCAGGGGAATAAGAGTTGATGATAGAATCATGCTTGAATCTGATTTCCCAATCAATTTCATTGTCGAGGGGGAGTGATGCTAGCTATGTATGATGAAGAAATATCTGCTTTGAGTTATGGAAAGGTTACCTTGTAATGTCAATGGATTGGTATATTTCTTATCTCATGGCAAGAGAGAATTCGAATGGGTCTCTCCCTATGAAGGGGCATATCATACCCTTGACATGGATTCAGGATTCGATAAGAATAAATTGACTATCCTTCTTGAGACTGAAAAACACCATGAGGGGCCAGACATATGCAGAGCGATATGCCTTTATCTTAGGCATGGAAGTGTATGTAAAGCGATTAAATTATTCAGAGATTATGTTAATTCCAATCAGACTTGTATCACTACAAAAAAATACACGAAAGAAATAATTGATGAAGAATCTAAATTTCTAAAAAAATCATTTAATCATAAGCGATGGGTAGGTCGCCGATTATATGACCTACGTGATATCCCAGCTTGGATTATCCCTTCATTCATTTCGATAATAAAACGGAAAATAAACAAAACGAAAATATTCATTATCTCAGGTGGTTCTATTTTTAATTCAGAACATTATTTGTGGATTTGTGACTCTAATGAGGTCACTGCGTGTCAAATCCAAACAATCAAAATTGAGGAATTTACAAATTTTCAGAAACAATATTGAGATAGTTCATTCGGCACGTTGATGAACTACCGATTCACGAAGACAGTTATGGACGTAACTATACTATTGGGTTCAAAGTCTGACATGCCTGTTGCCGAAAAATGTACGAAGATTCTAGAGATGTTCGAAGTACCGTATCAACTTAGGGTTGCAAGTGCTCACAGGTCTCCTGCATTTGTAGAGCAAATAGTAAAAGATGCTGAAAGTGATGGTTGCTCAGTATTCATTGCAATGGCTGGATTGGCTGCTGCTCTTCCAGGTGCTGTTGCAGCAATAACAACAAAACCAGTTATCGGTGTTCCTTGCGGTGGTAAAGTTCCATTCGATAGCCTTCTTTCAATTGCTCAACTCCCTCCAGGTGTTCCTTCAGCAACAGTGGGAGTAGACAGAGGTGACAATGCTGGCTACCTTGCTACACAGATGTTGGCATTGAAATTCCCACGATACGCTGATGCGTTGAAACAAAACAAACTCGATCAGGTTGAGAAAGTAAAGCAAATGGATGCTGAAGTCAACGGAAGGGCTTGAGATGTTTGATGCTTCTGCATTCATTACAGAATCCGCAGAAAAAATGCAAAACGAAATTGATGACATTGCCATTATTGCATGCAGTGGCGGAGTTGACTCTACTGTTGCAGCGGTAATTGCAAACCAAGCGATTGGTGACAAATTACACTGTGTCTACGTAGATACTGGTCTTATGAGGAAAAATGAGACCGAGGAAATACAAGAGATGCTTGCAGGGCATGGGCTTAATCTTACAACAGTATTTGCCGAAGAGAGATATTTTGAAGCTTTGAAAGGTGTAACTGAACCGGAACAAAAGAGGAAAATTATTGGAGAATTATTCATCAGAATTTTTGAAGATGAACAAGCAAAAGTTGGTGCGAAATATCTTGTCCAAGGAACTATTGCTCCAGATTGGATTGAATCAGGAGGAGGTGTTCGTGACACTATCAAAAGTCATCACAATGTTGGTGGACTTCCAGAAGATATGACCTTGGAAGTCGTAGAGCCACTAAGAGACTTATACAAGGATGAGGTAAGAGAATTAGCCAGAGCGCTGAAAATTAAAGTTGCTGAAAGACAACCTTTCCCTGGTCCTGGGCTCGCAGTCCGATGTTTGGGCGAATTAACTCCCCAAAGAGTGCACATTGTTCGAGAAGCCTGTGCGATTGTTGAAGAAGAGTTAGAAGCCGCTGCAGAGGCAGGTAAAATGGAGATACCATGGCAATATTTTGCCGCTTTATTACCTGTTAGATCAGTAGGCGTTCATGGTGATGTTAGAGCCTATGGTGAGACTGTCGTTGTAAGAGCTGTACAATCACTAGATGGTATGTCTGCAAGATATTCAACAATACCACATGATGTCTTGACTAAAATTAGTACTAGAATCACCAATGCTGTAAAAGGTGACGTTAACAGAGTTGTTTACGATATAACTCACAAACCACCTGGCACTATAGAATGGGAATGAAATTCACAATGGTGTTTTGATACCGATTGCTCGAACAATGCACCATCCTGCTCTAGCTTCCCAAATTGAGAAAGCACCACCAAAAGCAACGCTGCCTGCAGCAAACCACCAAAATGTTCCGCTGAATACTCCAGCTAGGATTAAACCGGATAGCACTAATGAGCCAATTACGGCCATTATTCCCAATTTCAATCTCGCTGCTTTTCCTTTCGCACCAATGTTACATTGCATTTAGTTCACCTATTCTGTTGACATTTTTGATTTAATCTTCATGTAGTTTATCTTCATCCACAAAGACATCTTTGAAAGAGTAGAAAGTTCGATTGGAGTAGAAAATATATCTCCTGATCTTTTGATAATGTCATCGAATATTTTTGAATAAGCCTCTTGCATTATTCTTGGCTGAACTCTAGACTTCGCATCTAAGTATTCGAATAGGTGCATAGCAGAAGTTTGGTGTTGTTTGACAACTTCGAGATATTCTCTCATGAATGATTTCCAGGAGGTGTTATTCGAAAGGTTTGGATTAGTCAAGTCGCTAATGTCTATGTTATGTTGGGATAGGACCTCTTTTGGAAGATATATCCGTCCTCTTTCTAGGTCTTCATTGACATCTCTTAATACATTGATTAATTGCATTTGAATTCCTAAATCGATAGCGTGTAACCTCGCAGCTCTATCTTCGTACCCGTATATTTCAATTAGGATTAGGCCAACTGCGGAGGCAACTTTGTAGCAGTATGCTCTTAATTCATCCCACGTATTGCATTGAACAGAAAACAAGTCGTCTTCCATGCCCTCAATTACGGTTTCAAAATCCTGTACTCGGATAGGGTATCTCTTGAATACATCCTGTAATGCAATAAAAATAGGGTGATCATTAGAGTGAATTTTCCCTTCTGATGCTCTGTATAGATTGTTTCTGATATCTACTAACGCCATCAATCTTTGGTTATGGATTTCTTCTGAATTAGAAAGATTCCTTCCTGCATGTATTTCGAGTAGAACTTTGTTTCTTTCTTCGGTCTGTGTTTTCAATTCAATTGAATCTTGAACAGTGGGTTCGTCGTCTCCGTCTACTATGTCGTCAATCCATCGGCAGAGGGCATACACACAATGTACAGCTTTCCTTCGTTCATAATCTAAAGCGGAGAACGAACTGTAAAATGTTGTAGAAGCATTCTTACAAATCTGCTTACAGAAATTGTATGAATCCTCAACTAGTTTTGTCTTCATTAAACCACCTAGGATTGGGTAGGATTGCCCTTGTTTAGTTCGCTTCCAGTAGCAACTGCTGATTTGTTTACTTTGGTTCTCCTTTTTCTGCTTGAGAACCATGTGTCGACTCCATTCCAGTCAGGATCAATCCCTAGACTATCTAGGAGCAATTTTGTGCTTATTCTTGCTGACTCGTAAATAACTGGAAGTCCGCTGCCTGGGTGAGTTCCACCGCCAACGAGATATAGATTCTTGATTTCGTCGAATTCATTTTTAGGCCTCTTCCATAGCATTTGGTCAAGTCCATGAGCAAGGTTGAAAACAGCACCTCTGTAACAATGGTCGCCCCAATCTTCAGGGGTAATAATTAATTCACTAGCGATGTTGTCTCTCAATCCTTCAAATCCTAGTTTTTCTTCGATTTGATCTAAAATTCTGTCTCTGAAGGCATCCTTTTCTTTCGACCAATCA
>PBXF01000023.1 GCA_002727515.1 Methanobacteriota archaeon | reverse complement strand
TATTCAGTTCGGTTGTATTGCTGACTACCATGCACGCATAATTTCTACCAACTTCCAAATCTTCGGTTAATATTCCACGCATGTCATAGAAATCGAAAGGAGTGCTAGGAACAGCTGAGGAGTATAGAACAAAGTTGAAGAAATCGTTTTGACCCCAGCATTTTGTTGCGCCAGACTCGAAAATAGCACATGTACCACTGTTAGTGTCTAAATCCTTCATTCCTATGATGTCAACTACTTTTCCTTCAGTAAGATGTGCTGCTATTACCAGTGTTGGATTGTTGTAGTTACTGCTGGATTGCATTCCCAGACCGTATCCCTCTCCACTACAGTATACTTTTCCAGATTCTTTGAGGGCACATACTGAACCAGTTCCTCCAATTACAACCTTTAGGTTATCAGTTCCATATGGGGTCAAACCTAGTGGAGTATATTGGTATCCTGAACTACCAATACCATTTGTATTTGTGAACATGTATTCTGAATACTGTCCCCAACAGGAAATACTTCCATCGTCCAGCAGAGCGCAAGACCTTTGATAGCCTACATCTATTTGAGTTACAGTTCTGTTTTGGCCGAAGTAAAGCATTGGATGTTTGTCTCCGTGAGCCATTTCACCATTGCTTTGAGGAGTTATACTAGTGATATGATCTCCATATCCTAGTTGTCCAACGTTGTTGTAACCCCAACACTTCACGAATCCTTGTCTTGACAATACACATGCATGGTCCTTGCCCATTTGTATGTCTACAATATCATTAGGGGAACTTGAAGTTTCATACATTTCCAAGTCATCACCGTTTGAATCTTCAACAGGTGCATTGCTTAGTGTAGTTACTGGGTTTGATGAAGTATATCCAACAGCGGTTTCATCTCCCCAACAAATAACAGTGTGAGACCCTGTTGAGTCCTCGAAAACACCACATGTCGAATCGGTAGAGTGTTCGATTACTACCTGTTTAGCGGTTAGTCCAGATGGGACAGAAATCGTTTGAGGTGTGCTGTAACTGTTAACAGAGGAAGAGGACATACCAAATGATCCAGATTCTTCTACACCCCAGCACTCGATTGTGTTCTCAACGACGGCACATGCATGAACTTCACCCATACTGATTGAATGTATTCTGTCACCCGCAGTGCCAAGGTCTACCCAGGTTCCGTCGATTGCTGCATTTGATGAATTTCCTAACATGGAGGTTCCTGATTGAGTAGTTCCTGTGGAATCTGACCAATCGGCTCTCTTACCCCAGCAATATGCTTGGGTGCTATTGTCAAGGATTGCACAGCTTGTGTCGTAACCTGCAGATACCGCTTTCACGTTGCTAGTGCCAAACTCGACATCGACTTTGACAAGTTCAGATGAATTGTCCGCAGTTGTGCTGGAATTGCCCAGTACCATGTGGTTGCTGCCACCGTTATATCCCATACAGAGCAGTTCTTCTAGGTGGTTAGTTACACAAGTATGCCTTTCACCTGCTACTATTGAAGTCACTAATCCGTTTGTGTTGATGTCCATTCTCTGCGGCTCAGTTAGTACGCCTCCACTCTCGATTCTGAAACCTGTGCGGATATCGATATTATCGACAGCGACATAGTCTCCATTAGCGTCGTTGGTGCTACTACCATCCTTGATGAATGTCCATCTTAGAGTGTGAATTCCTGTAGAGACATTCGCAGTGAAAGTAGACCATCCGTTTTGTCCTTTAGTAGAGTTAATGACTGTATTGTCAATTGAGAACTCAAACCTATCATTACAATTGTTCAAGATAGGACAAGTATCTGTTTTAAAATCAAAGGATACAGCGCCACTTTGGAATTCTTTTGTAATTGAGAATCCAACATCTGAGTTTGATTGGTGAGTATTGGATTTGAAAGAATTAGAACCTGATGATGCATCAGTGGTATCAATAGTCCACTGAGAACCGAATTGGCCACCAGTTCCTTCTATGGTCCATATCGAAGATGGACTGCCAGTTTCAAAGTCATCATCATAACCTGCCGTTGAGTCTGTTACTGCGTACTGACCGGTTTGAGAATCAGCACCATTACCCCAACATACAACCTGCTTGTCCTCGNAGTACTGGATTGGCTTCATTAGAGCACAAGCGTGGTTTGCTCCAACTGCTAAGTCAAGATATGCATCTTCAAGGGAACCATACCAAGCATGGTTTGGGTTCCAAGATCCATATGTATCGGTGTTCAGGATGGTTGGATGCTCTGATGCGGAAGTTGTACCGATTCCAATTTGTCCGTAGTTGTTTCTTCCCCAGCACATAATTTGAAGTTCAGCAGATAGAGCACATGCGTGGCTTTCTCCCGCATCGATACTGATTGCTGTAAATCCTGCCGGCCAAGAAACTCCAGATGCAGAACCACCTAGCTTCCCGTAGGTGTTGTCACCCCAACATTCGATGTCGCCTTCGTTAACAATTGCACAAGCGAAGTCCATTCCTTGTGCTACAACATCTGAATCTCCCGTTGCTGGCAAATCGACATGTGTGTCTAGGGAGTCACAATGTCCATCCATATCGAAATCGACTGGAGTTGAGAAAGGGTCCATGCGATCTGTGCCACATGCTAATTCTCTCATTCCAATCCAGCCGTCACCGTCTGCGTCCATCGACAAACCAGTTCCTGCTACGGTTGGATTGGTTACTGCCCATAGTTCTCCAGCCGTAACAAAATGAAGTGAAACGTAGATGTATCCTGCAGAGTTGATAATCATTCCAAAGGAATCGGAATCGCCAGGCCAGTTGGAGAATGTGTGCTCTTTCCATTGACCATTTTCTCCGTGGAATAGAGTCTCTCCAGATGTGTTGTGCTTGAGTAGAATCCAAGGTGTACCATCTGCAGCATACTGCAGAACTACTTGGCTCGAAGTGTCATTGGAAACAAGTTCAGTAGTCCAAGACGATGAACTGGAACATGTGCTCGAACAGTATGAGAAGTAAGTTTGATACATTGTATTGTTGGTGTGAACAACACCGATTGTTCCATCAGGAGCGTAATCGATACTCACTTTATTATTGACACTTGAAGAAGTGCTAGCAGAGATACTGTTTTCTGAAATTTTCGCAACGTTAGNACTTCCATCGAAGTAATGTGTTCCGGTATTATTGACAAATACTCCATGGATATCGTCACTGTTGTCAGTTGTAGTATCCATGTCTTTCAGTGTTTGTGGAATTGGTATTGCGCTTACTTGGCTCCAAGAAGAAACTGTTAAACAATTACCTGAACATTCGTAATTTCGAATGTTGTGTTTTCCTGTATGTAGGCTGAGAACATCATTTGAATCAATTGTCAAAGAGAAATCATTAAGGGCAAAAACTCCATTAAGAACTTGTTCACTCCAAATTCCATTCTCTTTGGTAGTGTATGTTATTCGATCTGCACTGTTATCTCTCATGTGAACAATGTGCGGGTTTCCTTCTGAATCTACGACTACATCAACATCTGCTAGGTTAGAATCACTACCCAGGGTTTCAACTGACCACATGCCGCTATGATATGCAGCGAACTTTAGGTTGCCACTACCAGAGTCAAAGTACGCTATTACTGGACACCCTGTGGCTGGAATTTCTGCCATTGATATCAAATCTCCAGTGTCACTTGAATCAGAGTCTAATCTCTTGTCTAGTTCTTCTCTGTCCTCAGGTTCTGCGAGTACATCGCAAGAATTATCTCTGACATCTTCATCTAATTCTAGTGAAAGTTCAGTAAGGAAAGGAAGATCGGTTTGACCATCTCCACGGTCCTCTGTGTCTCCATATCCAAGTTGGCCGATTCCGTTGTCACCCCAACAAATTACGTCTTTGCTGTCCATTTTGACACAACTTGTTCCTGCGCCAACTTCGATATTATTGGNATAATANGCATNATGTGAACCTGANNCTAAGTTATTTAANCGAACATAAGGNAGGTTGNTACCCATTCCATTAGTNGAACCGGGGCCAGTTCCTCGATTGTCTTGNCTGCCGTATCCTAACCTTCCATCTGCTCCATTACCCCAGCACTGAACCGCTCTATATGAACCATAATTTACAATGGCACAGGCGTGGTCTTCACCAGCATCAATAGCATAAACCTCTTTTGTCAAATCAGTATTGACGATAGATGACATAGAAACACCTGAACCATCTCCAACATTTGTTGTAGATTCAATTCCAAGTTGTCCATAGTCATTTAATCCCCAGCAAAATGCNCTGTCACTTCCACTGTCATCAACAATTGCACAAGTGAATCCATCACCTGCAGTTATTGCGCTTGCCGTTCCAGGGAGATCAACGAAATCCAGATTGTCACCCATTTCTCCAGCACCGTCTCCGATATCGGTTGTCGAATCTAATCCAAGTTGTCCGTAGTCGTTACCACCCCAGCAAGATATGCTGTAGTTGTCCCATACTACACAGGTGTGATCCCAGCCCAGAGCCATGCTGTCGATAGTGCGGCCAGCAGGAACGCTTGTGACTTCGAANTTGTCTCCGATTTCNCCGGTTNCNTCTCCTCNATGGTCTGTGTCGCCAAGACCAAGTTGTCCCTTTGANTTGTCTCCCCAGCAGATTAAGTCATCGTTGTCCATAACTGCACAGGTGTGATTCTTTCCAGCTTCAATCATTGTCGCATTTCTTCCAGTAGGGAACTGCAAGAACGGNAATGTGTCGCCAGTTTCTAAGTATCCATCACCAAAGCCGCCATCGCTTGTTGAGTATCCCAGTCCAAGTACTGAAGATTCNCCCCAGCATTTGACTGAGCCGTTGGTGAATAATGCACAAGAATGCTTGTCGCCCATGACAATCTTATCCACCGATGCATTCGTTCCCAGGTTAACAAATGGCAAATCAGTTCCTGTTTCATCTGTGCTGTCTCCGATGTTCTGGGTGTTACCCAAACCGAGTTGACCATCACCACCGTTACCCCAGCATTTGATGTTGCCAGAAACACCAATCGCACATCCGGATTGTGTACCGAATGCTATAGAGTCAGCATCACCTGTGGTTCCAGCATTCATGACAATTTCTTCATTGAATACTTCTGGAGTTGTTTCATTGCCGGAGTTGGCTGATTTGAAATCTTGGTCTGCAAATGGAGTCATTGGCATTAAGACCATGATCACGGTCAAAACTAGGGCAGACGTTCGTAGGGATACAGGGCGCATGGTACTGCGTTACCTTACGAAGTATATTCTTTGCCCCCTATCATGATAGTGTTTGTGATTAAGCCAAACACAAGTAATTTTTTGTTAAAAACATTCTATTCTCGACATCCACAAATCTAAATTGTCCATGAAGTTATCATAGAGATACCTTCACGAGAGTTTGAGGGAGTCAATTGGCAGACCGCTGGGTTCAGAATCATCAACAAGATTCTTGGCGTCGCCAAGCCAAAGCAAGTGGTTATAGAGCACGTTCGGCTTTCAAGCTCAAGCAAATTCAAGAAAAACACAAACTAGTGAGCCCCGGCGACAGTGTTTTGGATGTAGGTTGCCACCCTGGAGGATGGGCTCAAGTTGCCGTAGAACTGGTAGGTAAAAACGGAAAAGTCGTAGGAGTAGATTTACAATCTTGTGTTCCAGTTGAAGGTGCGAATCTTATTGTTGGCGACATTACTGACGCTCACACGCAATCTGCAGTACTAGAAAGCATAGAAACGGAAGTGATTGATGTAGTTGTATCTGATATTTCACCTCACATTACTGGGAAATGGGATATTGACCAAGCAGTATCATTAATGCTTGTAGCAGAAGTATTCGACTTCTCTCTTCCAATTTTGAAATATGGCGGGCATTTTGTCACAAAAATATTCCAAGGTGTTGGAGTTGAGGAGATGATAGATTTGGTAAAACCACATTTCAAATTCGTGAAAAGATTTTCACCAATGGCTAGCAGAAATTCATCTTCTGAAGTTTATTTGGTCTGTAAATATCATACGCCTAAGAAAGGACCTGATTGGAAAATCAAACCAGCGTTTGAAAGNGCATTGGAAGAAAGAGAGGGNGGNCTTATGCCNGATGAAGAAGTAGAACCAGNNAAATCTACNTTTGTTNTTAAACGTAANTCTAAGGAATAATTTCACATTTATCTNACCCAAGAAANGTTTGATAATCTTTGGATTCTTTCGATTTGCATATGCCGAATAGCACGAGCAANAATAGCAAGAAATCTATTCTCTCACAAATAAGNAAAGAGAATAANAAAGAAAAAATGGACACTAGACAAAAGGTTGAGTCGCTAAGGCCTAATATGATTGTTAAGCACTTAGAACTGGTAATATTGAGAATATATCCTCGTAGATTAATTTCTACTTCAAACTATACTGGGCCTGTCGCTGCCGCATGTGGCAGAGATGAAACTGGTATTGTAGGTCTTGTTTTGTGGGATGATCAAATTGAATCNACAAGAGTAGGAGACATAATCAAAATAGAAAATGGNTGGTGTCGTCAAAGGGATGGAGAACTAGTNGTATCGACTGGTAAATCAGGAAAAATCAGAATTTTAGATAGGTAAAATCTCGCGCAAGGATAAAGAGGGAGAGGTTGTGCCGAGCATGCACAGAGGTGTNGATATGGCAGAAAGAGCAACCGTTTGTACCGCTTCAGGAGTCCCACTCGTAGAGAAGGGCTCAACAACATTCCCTTGCCCAGCTTGTGGCGAGCCTATCGGAAGAAGTCCTAGATGTAGAAATCAAGGCGTGCCNTATGTATGTTCATGTGGTTTCCAAGGACCTTAAGGAGTGTGTAAATATGGGTATGGTAGCAATAACTTACAAAGTAATGCCTGATTCAGATGTTGAAGATGTTTCAGCAGAGGAAATTTCTGAACAAATCAAGTCACTTAACGATGATGTTTACAATGTACAATTGTGTGAAATTAAACCTCTAGCTTTCGGATTAAAATTCATTCAAGTTCATGTTGTAATGAACGATGGTTCTGGACTATCAGATATTTTTGAAGAAAACATGAGAGTAATCCGTGGAACAGGAGAAATNGAAGTTCTGTCCATGGGTCTTCTTTGAATCATAATTGGTTCAAAGGCACACGCATAAATTCTCTAAGAAGTGTAGTAGCGTAGCTTCCTGATGGAAGAGTGAATCTAAATCTAATACATGCTCCTTCTGGATGCCACATTTCTCCATCCTTAGGGCCTTCTTCCCATTTTCCTTCTAACATATCAAGAGAAGCGATTGGTACGGTTTCATATTGGAAATCACTGAATCGGGATATTGTTGGCCTTCTTGTTCCTTTTGTTGTCAGCCGACTAATGTCATTTATGACCCAATCGGATTTATCAAGATCCATGTCTTTGATTACTTCTTTTTCCAGTTTAGCAATTTTTCCTTGTGCCAACGATGATTCTGAACCAGGTAATTGTGAAGTGACTGCGAGTCTACCTAATTTGCAATTTCTTTCGATTCGATTAAGTGTTCTCTCTTGAACTCCAACTATTGATGATGTTTCTAATTGGCCATTGTCATCTATTCGGCCAACTAAATCTCCTTCAATTGGAATAGCAAGTGGTATTTTCTTTTCGATGCGTTTTTTCAACGTGTTATTGAATACTACAGATTGAAGAGAATGCACTGTCATCAATTGAAGGTTGTTTGGAAGTTTTTTGAATGCTCCAATCCAATCCTCAGGGTTATTACGCAGATGAGTTAGAATGTCCCTCTCGTATCCAAGCCAGTTTGGGATAGAACCTATGTCGATACTATCTATTCCATCTTCCCTAATTTGTTTTCGAAATGCCTGAACTTCTTCATTTTCATCACCTTCCATAGAAAGATAGTCCATCACAGCAGACTTCCAATTTCCATTTACAACATGTCTGCCAACAATTGGAGTTACAGGTCTCCCCGAGCCAAATCTTTGAGGACCAATCCAATTAGGAAAAATACCGTCTCCTAATTCATCTTTCATTTTGTTCTCAATTTGTTGAATCCTTGCAATTGCTTCGCTTTCGCTCATCGGAGAGCCGTCTTCATTGCAGCATCCTCTGACAATTATAGTGAATCTGTTTCCTTTGTGGTTTCCGAATCCAAGCTTTTGATGAGTTCTACCAATTATCTCAATTTCAACGTCTGATAGGCTAACATTAGCAACTCTTTTTTGTGGTGCATCTATAATGAATACCTGCTTTGTTACGGCTCTTTTGTCTTTTGTGCCGGCGAAGAAAACTCTATTCCTTGATATGCCACATGCTCTGGCAAGTTTTGAAATGAATCTATTTGTCTCCCAGTTAGTCAAAGTTACATTGGCTGCAGTAAATCTGCCTTTTTGATCTAGGCTTATTTTCGAAGATATCTCATCGACCCTGAAATCTGAAACTCTGGCTTTGAGTATTCCTCCAATTCCTTTGGAATCTACTGCGTAACCAGTTAAACCAATTGCTTCAGCAATTTTGTCATCACTGGACATTCAAGAACACATCTCAAATTTTCATCTTGGTGAAATCACCAGTGATGTCACCAATTAGTTTCTTTAACAAATCAGCAGGGTCAACGCCCTTATTTGTTCTAATGAAAAATTCTGGCTCATCCAAGTCAGGGTGACCTGGGAAGTAGTTGGCATAGTCAACACCTTTGTCAGTGTTTAGTCTCTCTCTCAATATCTGAAGAGATGTGTGTGATTCTCCAATGAAGCGAACTCTTAGTTCAGAGTCTGATTTTGCAAGCACCTTTACCGGCATAGCGACCGAACTGCCGTCCAACCTCATATTGAAGAACCTTTGGCTTGAGAAAAACTTCCAGATATGTTATTTTTGATTAAATTTAGAGCATTTTTTTATCAATACAACCTTCTCTCTTTTTTACTGAATTGTATCAGCGAGAACTGTGAGTGGCTCTGCTATTGATGAGAAATTGCGCGGCCAGTCTGCGAATTTCAAAAAATATTCTTGGCCTATTTTGATAGTTTCAATGTTAGTTACCGTGGCTATGGTAGTTGATTTAACAGTACTCAACACTCCTACATTCCACACAGATTTAGCTGATTTCGCACCGGACTCCGAATCAGCAGATGCACACGAAAGAATAAGCGAACACTTTTCAAATGAAACTAGACCATTATTTGTCCACGTAACTTCTGATGATGGAAGTAATATTTTAGACATTAACGACCTAATATTGATGGATAAACACCTTAGTGAGGTAGAAAATCTAAGTGTTAAGCTAGATTCTGCGGTTTTGAATTTTATAACAGCGCCTTCCATACTTCAATTAGCACTGGATGAAGAGGCAAACGGAACCGAACTATCAGATGTAGAATCATGGGAAGAAATGTTGAATTTAGTTCTAGATTTGAATGAAACTGATTGCCCGGGTGATATTTCAAAGCAAAGAGAAGTTGCGGAGTTTATTCTTGATGGGATGCTAAACAAAGACTTCGATGGAGATGACATCTGCCTTTGGATATCAACCAATGGCGATGAAGGTTCACCTATTGTTTCTGCTACATCGACATTATGGATTCTAGAAATTGATCCAAGTCTAAGTAATGATGAAAGGAAAACAAAGCAAAACCAATTGCGCGAACTATTCAATGAACTGAGTGATGAATCCGAACTTGATTACGGTGTAGCATCACTAGATTTAATTTCATATGATATCGATGAGGGTACGTTCGATAACTTAGCAACATTGATTTTAATTGCTTTATTGGTGGTTGTTGCATTATTGGCTGTAGCCTTCAGGAGTACTAGAGGCGTTGTGTTCCCACTAGTCGGTTTATCCTTCGCATTAATTTGGACTTACGGAATTCTGAATTTCATGGGTGCAAGATTTACTGCATTAGAAGTAGCAGTATCGCCATTAGTTCTAGGGTTAGGAATAGATTATTCTATTCATCTTCAAAGAAGATATAATTCACTTCGAGCAGAAATAGAGGATAGTTCAGAGGCTTGGTTGGCTGCATGCGCCAAACTATCAACACCACTAGGACTTGCTGTTATAACCACGGTAGCAGCATTCATGGCGAATATAATTTCACCTCTACCGCCTCTAATCACTTTTGGTGTAGCACTTTCAGTGGGTGTTGTTTCAGCATTCATTAATTCAACAGTAGTTGTTGGAGCACTTCATGTTGTCATTGATAATCCCGGTAAATTCAAGAAATCTGAGCCTATTCGGATGCCTAAGTTGTCCAAGAAATTAGTTGATGTTCAACGCTCGCAACAAGCAGGAGTATTCATTGTTGCATTGATAATATCTGGAATGTCGATTGTAGGTGCAATCGGATTAGAAACCGAATTTGACTTGTCAGACTTCCTCAATAACGACATGGAGATAATGCACGTACGTGGAGAATTAGAAGACAATTATGAAAGTGCAGGTTGGAAATTAGTATATGTTCTAATGGAGCCAGCTAACGGCGAATCCGATATCAATGATGATTCCACATTGTTGAACGAATTAAGAGGATTCCACAAAGATTTAGCAACTAATCATGATGTAGTTGGAGGAGGCTCCTATGACTCAACTCCTTCTTATGAGGGGCCATACAAGGTGCTGTTTGATGCTGTTGATAACAACATAACATTTGGTGAAAAATATGGTTTAGTAATTGTAGGCGACGACCTCAGAAGTTCAGGTGGTCTGTCACTTGACCTTAGCGGAGCCTTCTACGAGTTATCTGCTAATGAAACAGTTGCAGATCCATTTTCAGGTCTGTCTTGGGGCGACAGAGTCTCAAACACAGTACATTTGGATGATGGAAAAATAATCCATCTGAGAAACGAAATTAAAGTTGATGCATCTACATCTTCTGAGAGTAGTCGTGTAGTGAAATGGTTCGAGAATGAGTTAGGTGATGAATCGGTTAACGATGGTAAAATGCGAGGTGAAATGTCTGGTATTGCAGTTATTCACGTGACCGGTGATCTTGTATCCTTGCAGACAGTTCTTGACGGGCTAAATTCCTCACAATTGTCAACAACTGCGATTTCATTTGTGGTCTCTCTCCTTGTTTTATTCATACTAACTAGGCGAATGGTTCCTGCACTAGTAGTTCTTACTCCTGTTGTGTTAGCAACTTTGTGGGTAGTAGGGTCGATGGTTTTGCTATCGCTAAAGTGGAATGTTCTTACAATAATGGTCACAGCGTTGTCTTTAGGAATAGGAATCGATTATGCAATTCATATGTGGAGAAGATTTGAATCTGAACGGAGTAAGACTGATGATATTTGGAAAGCTTTGGAGGAGACTATCTCAACAACAGGGGTTGCACTTATTCTTTCAGCAGGAACAACTGCACTAGGGTTCTTGGTTCTACTACTATCTCCAATGCCAGTTGTACAACAATTTGGATTAGTCACTGCACTTACTGTAACTTATTCCCTTGTTTTATCCATTATTGTACTTCCAATATTGTTACTAATGGCTGAGAGCAATTCAACTAGCAGACAGGGAATCGATGATTGAATTCATTTCTAAATTCTGTTCTCTACTTACTAAGCATAATGCCATCCATGTAGTGCAATAATTCAATGCTTTTACCTTTCTTTCAGCCCGTCTTTCAACTTCATCACGCTCAATCCCAGATTGTTTTGAAATATATTTGATCAATCTCTTTTCTAAACGACTTCGTGGGTCTTTATTGACTGGTTTCGAGGTATTGTCATCAATAACGAAAGTTGTTTTGTCGATTACCTTGACAGGAATTCCTGGCGATTGATTCACGACAGGTTCAATCAATCTAGAAGGCCTTGGTTGCCATCCTAAAGGAGCATTGATTCCTTTCAATTCACAATTTGGAGTTAAATTTCCATCCTTGTTCACAATCCAACCTGCAATAATTAGCGAATTAATTGCTTGATGTGCCGAATCTGTGTCCATCCACCCCATGTCAAAGGAAAGTATCCTTTCTAAATCATCAATTGTTTGTGTAGATCCATCTCTAAAGCAAATTGCTAACACTCTCTTTACATCATCAACTTCAACTGACATTTTATCACTCTACCTTTGTAAACGAACCATCCTCTTCTAATTTCCAAGTACCTATGTCTGGACCGGTGTAATAAGTCCCTTCTGATTTGTACTCATAATCGCCACCTGCAGGAAGGGACTCGTAACTCGGAGCCTTTTCATGCTGTTTATTTCCAGGTAGAGTGTCTAAACTCAATTTTGCCATGGCTTCTGTGATGCTAGGATTATTTGTAGGCTGAATTTCTGAAAAGTTCTTTTTTGGAGGAGGGCCTTTCTTTGGCTTGCTTTTCATATTGGTTGGTTTGGTTATTTCTTGGCGCTCTTTCTCATTATTCATATCGATTTCAGGCATTGATTTTGATGCCGCAGTCATTTCAGAATCTCCTCGTTTTCTTANAATTAAGAAGATTAAAATTATCGATAAGCCAAATATTGACCCACCTATAATCAATCCAGAATCAATGGATTCTGAAGCTTTGAAATCCTTCTGAAATGTATTGTCATCCTCATTCAATTCCCAAATTTTGGCATCCTCATCTACGATTACTTTCAAACTCCAATCTCCATCAGGAACAGTAACTGAAAGTCTCTTCACAATTGTTTGTCCCGAATATATTTCAGATTGGGTATACATTGCTGACAAAGTTTCTTCACCATCAAATAAAGTGTATACAGATATGTTGAAAGGTGTGTTTAATGTTTCTCCGTCATTGAATATAGTAACATCCAAGCGAAGTTTTGTACCTGGTTCAAAATCACCATTAATTTTCACATCTTTCAACTTGAGATTTGGTCCGATATCATTCAGTGGGAATGACAACCAGACGTCTGAAATTGGTGCATCATTTTCTCTTACCAATTCCCAACCAGAATCGTCCTTGCCATAAGCCCAGCAATCGATACGCGCTTCCGGCGAAAGCAGTGCTGGGTTTCCTTGAGAAGAGAAATCAAAGTCGAAAGAGAATAGTGTCTTTCCTTGAAATACATTTGATGGAGTTTGTTGAATCTGGACTTCAGGCCATTCTAATTCAGTTGAAATTACTTTGCAACTCAATGTTAGATTACCAGTCCAAGCATAGTTCTCTTCGATATTTACCCCAATATTNACNGATTCCAAATCGTACCTAGAGAATGTTTCGATTGAGGATTCTAAAATTAAAGGTGGGCTATCATCAATGAAAAATTCACTTACATTTGCACTTGCGATAGTCCGAGTTGACCAAGGATCTAGAAATGCTAGACTCATGTCAAGATTTCCACCAGATATTGGCATAGTAATTGTCGTATTGAGCAAACCGTTACTTACCTGAACTGAGTTTCCACCCAACCACGATTGACCTTGTAATGTTCCCCACCAATTTATTGCAATATCTCCATTGTAATCTTCCCCGGAAAATTTGTGATGTATGGTGCCTATGACTCTTATTTCATCATTAGTTACAAGAATACTGCTACTAGTAATATTTCCAGTTGTGTTACCTGTAATATCTTGTATANTTAAGATTTCGAAATCGAATTCATCTGAAAATGTCCACATATTTTGGTATGTGGTTAAAGCAACTCCATCTATGTCCTTGATTCTAACTTTNATCTCACCTTCACTCAAAACGGATAAATCAATATCCCAATTAGCATATAATTCAAACTCAAATACCAAAACATCAGATTCTATAGAGTGAGAGCATTGGCTTCTATCGGAATCAATACGACTATCTAAGACTGAACATATTTGTGTGCCTACATCATAGTTGATTCCGAAATCAGAATCATAACCGAATTCGACCCATATTTCTTGGATATCTGAAATAGAATTTGCATCTGAAATGTTTAATCGCCATTTTTTACTTCTGGAAACTTCCCACACAATTGAATCATCAAGATCTTCAAAAGATTCTATGACTCCATTTCTAGCATCTCTGGTTATCCACCATATTGTATTGTTTTCTAATAGCGAGTCAACCTTGTCTTTCCCGATTATACGAACATGAACTCCTTCTTGGTCTGTATTTGAATCGTCAGATAATGTGAGGTTAAACCACCACAAAGAACCATCATTTTCTAAAGTGAAATTTATTGGTTGATATTCAGTAAATTGAGGTATTCCATCAGGGAAAGAGCCATCGGAACCATCATCTAAAGACTGAATCCAATGTTCAACAATTAGGTTTGATATATCGAATCCAGAATTATCAGCGACCATTATCGAAACATCTCTGTTTGATTTAGTATCAATATAGCTTCCATAATTTGGGTCGCTGCTTATGATTACAGGTTTTTCGTTATCGAGAATAAGCCAAGTTGAATTTGAATTAGCGAGCATATTGAAAGAAAGGTCACTTCTTGATTCAACGCTAATGTTTACAATTCCAGAAACATTTTCTGGCAGATTATATTGTATTTTCTTAACTTGTCCAGGTGTGATATTATACCACGGGGTTGTATCATTTAGCCAACCAGTATATTGATTGTTCAAAGAATCAATTATTCGAATATCAAAAGAAAGCCTAGCTTGTATGTCTCCACTTGACAGAGTCTTATTAGTAGACTCAAACAGGTGAATTAAATTGAACTCTAGTGGTACACCTCCTGTAACAGGAGAACCGCTTTGAAGTGTTTCAATACCATCGATTACAACAGTTAGCTCATTATCGATTTCAATTAAATCTGAATGTATATATTGAGATATTTTTGTGGCGTTTGAGCCAACCTTGCTGCACAGGTGTGTAATTCCTATTAATTCGCTAAAATTAAGATTCCAGTCAATGCTTATTCCACTGTTTGTCGACGAATTAATTGTGGCATAAGCGTTCAATAGCATTCCTTGATTATCATCAAGATAGTTGGAAACACCATCGAAGTAAACGGTACTCCAGTCTCCAACTATGCTTCCTAGGGAATTACAAGGAGCGAATCCAACATACATTTGTCCTGAACCTAAAATCTCATGATTTGTTTGAAGTACAAGTGTTTCAGAGAGAGGGTTTACGACTTGAGGTAACATAGTAGAGAAAGAAGCATGTTCCGCCAAGATAGAAACACTGTCTAAGTCAGGCTCATCCCAATTTTCCATATCAGTTACTTTCATTTCAACACGATATTGAAGATAATTCGCGGGGTCATTTAGATTTAAATCATTAATTCCCAATGGGTATGTTGTATTCTTGGTGCCATCAGATCCAATCCATTCAGAATTCCCGACCAATGTTTGGCTTGAACCTGCTCTATATTGAACTCCTAATGTGCCACCAACTGAATTGGTGCCATTCAATGTTATTTGGACAGGAGTAGCTGTTGAATGTAAGTTCGGCCTTAAGTCCATAATTGGTGAATAAATCCAACCGGAGTGAGACCCTGAAAATTTATGAAATTCAGAAGCATCAGAAAATGATTGTCCCCATGTCGAGTAAGCATATGTTGACATATCCCCAGATGCCCAAACTACATCGCCGTTTATCTCTTGTACTTCTAAGTCAAAAAGCCCTGCAGTGACTATGTTTTTTCCTTTCGACCACGTATCTTGTACTGGGTTATAATGATAAACGGTTTTCTTAGGACTTCCATCATTTCCTCCCACTAATATTATCTCATCATTAACAACTGTTGCACCCCAACCAAAACGGCCAACAGGTAGTGAAGATAGGTTTGTCCAGATATTTGTAGCAGGATCATATCTTTCGACATAAGTTAGAATCTGCCTATTCCATGTTGAGGTTCCTTGGTATCCCCCGATTGCATATAGTTGGCCATGAAAATTTACTAATTCGAAGGATGCTCTTGGCTGGTGCATGTCCGCCATTCTATCCCAACTATCGTTCACTGGATCGTACCGATATGTTCGATTTGATTGGTCGTTACCAGCTTGATTTCTTACCCCTCCTGCATAGTAAAGATACCCTCCTGATTCAGCCATTCCACCATTGCCTCTCTCATTCAATGGGAGCATACTGCTACCGCTGAACCATGTGTTGTTTGAGATATTGTAAATTTGAACCATNCCTGATGAAATTTGTGGCGGATTAGAACTTCCTCTCGGCCATTCACCGACTACGAAAATTTTGTCGCCGATAATTTCTGCCTCACAATACATTTGAGGGCTGGGAAGAATCATTGGAGATGGCTCCCAGGTATTGTTTACATTATCATAAACTTCGATCAATGAAACAGCGGTTTCATCTCCACTTTGTGATGGATTTGGATCCATGAAACCCCCGATTAACCAAACTTCATCAAGACTATCGATAGCAACAGAACAAGCNCCGGTCCTCTGNGACATTAGACCAGGGCTAATTATACNCCAACTGATTTCTGGCCTATTTACATGAGTTTCATTATCAGGTGTTGTGTATGTTGCTATTTGGTTGAACCCAGTTCCATTGAATATTTGGTCATTAAAATATGAATTATTTGTTTCATCACCTTTGAGATTTGATATTGGTAAAGTGAAAGATTGAAGACACATCAAAGAAACCAATATCAGAGATATTGTGAGTCTTCGCATATCTATCCGTATGTGATTTAGGGTTTGATTATTACTACTAATTGTAATCTCTAAAGATACGAGGGTTCATCAGCACCTACTCTCTCGCATCGTCGCTATGGCAAGGGACTATATCGCTCGTGACCCAAAAACAGGAAAACCAATTAATGTTGGTTCTGGTTACAAAAAGCGCAAGAAATCTAATGTTGAGACAGGGCCATGGATGGCCTTGCCATCGGATGCAGTCATTCCATTAGCAAGTGGAGAAATTGAGTCTTACCGTGTCTCATGGAAGGATAAAGTTCACCATCTTTCGAGAATTGACGCAATCAAAGCACTTTCAAAACTATCTGGAGTGTTGGCTCACAAGGGGCATGGATTACTGATTGAGTTATTGATGGATGATGACCCAAATTTGCGTTCTGCAGCCCTTTTTGCACTTCCATCAGTTGCTGAAACTAAGCCTGATGAATTATTTGATCATCTTTCTGTACTACTTGATGATGGTGATTTACAGGTAAGGAGAGCCGCAAGTAAATGTTTAGAGAAAGTAGCACCAACCTTTCCATCTGCAACAGAAAGTACTCTGGCGTACGAACTTCGACATGATAATAAAGCACGTAGAGAATCTGCTTTCAGGGGTCTTGGAGAATTATGTCACTCTTGGCCAGAGGTCGCATGTGACCATATCGATGAATTATTACAAGAAGAGCAACTAATCTTGAGAAGGTCTGCTGCTAAACTATTGCGAAAAGTTTTGCAAAAAGGCGGTGCAGCGTCGTGGGATTTGATTGGTTGGGCTATAGAAGATGAGGATGTAATAACTAGAAGGGAGGCAGCCAAATGCTTGACAACTCTTGCCAGAAGAGAACAAAGGATAGCAACTATCTTGGCTGAAAAGGCAATTCTAGATTCAGATTCAGATGTTATGGTTGCCGCTATTAAGTGCATAGAAATGTTGGATACCGATAATAACCGAGCAAGAGATTTGGTATTGTCCGGTTGTTCACACAAGCAAGCAAACGTTCGTCTGGCATGTGTAAAGATTTTGCCACGGCTAATGGGTGACGAAATATTAAGAAATCACTGTAATGCATTGCTCCGAGAAGAAAAAGATCCAAGAATACGAAAGGAACTAGAGGAAATGGCCTTCGACATGCAAATGGAAGGGACAGAGGAACAGAAAAACCGATTCCTTGCTCCGGCACCAAAAGTGCCACAAATCGATAGGGAAATCGCAGAAAGTCAAGGAAAAACAGTTGGTTTGGAAGACTTGCCAGACCCAGATAAGAAAACAGACAACCCTCGACACGGTTAAGAAGGGAGCGTAGGTCGGGAAAACGCTCAAGGAGTGACTAATGTGTCAGAAGAACCATTCAATGACAAAGAAAAACAATTCAATGACCTATGGGATGGACTTACACCAAAGGGTGTAAATCGTGTCAAGGCTATGAAGTTTAGACAGTACATTCTCGAGCATGTTCGTCAGATGAGACGCCCTATGAACAGGGAAAATGCGTTCAAATATTGGATGGGCGAACTAAAAGCTGATTCCAACGACGCTGAAAACTTCTAATCGTGATGTGGGGGTCACCNCCGTTCCGGTGGCCCAATATTCCCCAGGAACGGAACAGGTGAGAAAATGTTCACAAAAACGAAATTTGCTTCTTTTGACTTAATCGATAATTTACAAAAAGGAATTGATAATTTAGGGTGGGAATATGTCACCCAAGTACAAAAAGAAACTATTCCATTAGCACTTGCAGGCCGAGACGTGATTGGACAAGCCAGAACAGGTTCTGGAAAAACCGCCTCATTCGGAATACCAATATTGAATGATTGCAAGCCAACAGGAGATTTGCAAGCGCTGATTATTGCTCCTACTAGAGAACTCGCTGGACAGGTAGCAGAAGAATTGAACAACCTACAAGGAGACTGTGGCCTAAAAATAATCACTGTATATGGTGGAACTGATTTGGAAAAACAGGCCAAACAACTTCAATCTGGAGTTGATATTGTAGTNGGAACTCCTGGCAGGGTAATGGATATGACAAAACGATCATTCTTGAATGTTGAAGATGCATCTTACTTTGTTCTTGATGAAGCAGATAGAATGCTAGATATGGGATTCTTCCCAGACGTAATGTGGATTGTTGAGAGAATGACAAATCGCAAACAAAACCTTCTATTTTCAGCCACATTCCCGCAAGAAGTTATTGACGCTGCAAATGAATTTACCAACGAACCAGAATATGTACTAACGAGTGAAGAAAAATTAGACATACCTCCAATTGAACAATTTAGTGTTAGAATTGGTAGGTCAAACAAACTTTGGGTTCTGGGTAGATTATTGGTCAGGATGGATGATGATGATCAAACAATTATTTTCACAAACACGAAGCGTATGGTTGACTTACTAGTCCAGCGATTGAAGAAACATCGCTTCAAAGTTGATGGGATTCACGGCGATATGACTCAAAATCAACGTGAAAGAATTATTTCAAACCTNAAGGACGGTAACATGAACATTGTAGTTGCTACAGATGTCGCTGCTAGAGGTATAGATGTAGATGGAATTACATTAGTTGTAAATTATGATGTTCCAGATGATGTTGACAGCTACATTCACCGCATAGGCCGAACTGGAAGAATTGGAAGGAAAGGAGAAGCATGGGCATTGGTTAGCAGAGATGATGTTCCTCAACTGAGTAAAATAATTGCTACACATTCGTTAACTGTAATCGAGACAACTGCACCAGAATTGCCAGAAGGAGTCGATAAAGATCCAGTTTCTAAGCAAGAAGATTTAGCAGAATTTTCAGATGTTTATGGAATGGTAAAGTTAGGTCTTGAAACAGAAATGTCTCTAGTCAAGTTGTCAAATTTCATAATCGAGGGAATTAATTGTCCGGAACTTGCAATCGGCGATATCAAATCAAATGGTAATTCAAAATCTGTGGAAGTTCACAGTAAGTTCTCCTCTCTAGCAGTAAGGTATCTGAATTCAAAAGGCATTGAGACCGAATTATTAGAGTGATTATTCTTCTTCACTATCTTTTGGATTGTCTATTGTTACAACGGTAGTAGCAATGCCAAGCAGTCCTAAAGTCGCCATTGACCAAGCGACCTGAATTTCTTGTGCCCATGTGTCTCTTGCCTCTCCACANGCCCCTGTTACACTGTCTTGGAAGTCACAAAAGTCTACATTTTCTTTTGCCTGCATTGCTTCTTCGTCTAGCAAGACACTGGTAAAAGATCCAATAAGTAGGAGTATGGAAATTAGAATAATCGATTTTTGCAGTGTTTGCCATTTTTTCCTGTAAATAAATTTCCACTTATTTTTACCACTTTCATTTTCTTTGCGAATTAAATCACTAGCGTTAACCCATTTGAACCAAATTAGCCACATTAGAACTAATACGAGTAGGAATCCCCATTGATATACGAAGGAATGAAATTCATGCATAGGTTGTTCACAACCTAACATATTTGGGTTTTCAGCACAACCTGATAACGCTATTGGGTATAGAACTAGAAGTCTAATTATGTTCAAAACGAAGACGATTCCACATGCAATTGCAGCACTTTTCATTCGCAACCTTTGTGGCACCCCTGTAGTCATCATGATGAGTACAGTGATGAATATCATTTCATGGACTCCAGCACATTCATCAGAGACATACAGGTAAATGTTATCGCCCCAAAAACTGGCATGTTTCAGAGTAACCATGGTTGTCCAACCATTGTACTCGGACAATACTGCAGTTCCAGGTCCATAGATTAAATTGGTTAATTGGAACCAAATCCAAGCTTCTAATTCTTGTATTACACCTAAAGTGTTTGTTGGTTGAGTGATAAACCAATAAAAAACCTCGACAAGCAATAATGCGATTGGTATGCGGAAGTACACTCTTGCTAGATCTGCAACTTCTGACCAAGACATGTCGTCGACTTCCTCAGAAAGAGGTTGTTTGGACTCGGCCATGATTGTTGAATTACAATCTCATTGATGAACTCTCACCTGCGATAGCATTGTAGAGGCGAGACTTTTGGCAGCCACCATGGAGCCGACGCATCGACTGGATGTTTTGGGTCATTACTGCCCAGTTCCTGTTAAGCATGCAAGGAAATCTCTTGAGAAATTACAAGTTGGTGATGTTTTGGAAGTACTTGCTGACGACCCTGAAACTCTTCATGATGTGCCAATTTTAGTTGATCGATTAGGTCATAATTTATTAGAAATTTTAAAATCATCTGGAGAATTTAAATTTATAATTGAGGTTTGTGAATGAAAATAGATGAAGTACCAAGCGAAGCTGTCTTGCCTACACCACATGGGCANTTTAAGATAANAGTGTTCAAAGAAGAAGAAACAGGAATGGATCACGTTGCCTTGACAATGGGCGACATGAGTGGGCCAGACCCTGTCTTGGTTAGAGTTCATTCTGAATGTCTAACCGGTGATGCTTTCGGTTCACTTCGATGCGATTGTGGTCCACAGTTACAATCTGCACTGGATGCAGTTGCAAGAAAAGGTTGGGGAGTAGTTCTNTATTTGCGACAAGAAGGAAGAGGAATCGGATTACACGCTAAAATTCAAGCGTACTACTTACAAGATAAGGGTGCTGATACCTTGGATGCAAATCTAATATTGGGATACCCTGGAGATGCTAGGAATTACAACATTGCAAGCACTATGCTCGAAGCATTAGGCGTTACAGATGTTTGTCTACTATCTAACAATCCTGATAAGGTAAAACAATTACAAGAATATGGAATAAATGTCGTAGAAAGGGTACCTCTAGTTGCCGGGGTTGGTAAAGAAAACATCGATTATTTACAAACTAAAGCNGATAGAATGGGTCATGACCTCAATCTGGAGGATTAGAAATGGTTCGAATAGAGGCATCCTATGATGGAAATTTGAGGTGCTCTGCAACTCATATGCCATCTGGAACAAAATTGATATCAGACGCACCTGTAGATAATATGGGAAAAGGAGAATCATTTTCGCCAACTGATTTACTTGCTACGTCAATGCTTACCTGTATCATGACAATTGTAGCCATAAGAGCTGAATCCAAAGGTATAGATGTCTCAGGCATGACAGGTAGTGTTGAGAAAACAATGGCTTCCAAACCAAGAAGAGTTGCNAAACTAGAAGTTGTAGTCAATTTGCCATCAGAAATGNGTATGGAGGACAGAGCNTGGTTGATTACAGAGGGTTGTAACTGCCCAGTATGTGTTTCTGTAAGCGATTCTATGGACGTTGATGTAACATTCCAATGAGGTGATGTTATACCTAATGATTCAAAACATTGGGATGAAGCATACACTGATGCTGATACTACNATGTTAGGTTGGTACCAAGAAAAGCATGCAGTATCGTTGAGCTTGATTACTTCATGTGATGGAAAGCGAATTATCGATGTAGGAGCAGGTGCTACAACTTTAATCGATTCATTGGTTGAAAGTGAATATGAGGTTACAGTTCTTGATATCTCTTCTAAGGCTTTACGAATCCTTAGTGACCGACACGGAGAGAATTTGAAATATATCCATGGCGACTTATCCAAATCATTAGATTTGGGGGAATATGATATTTGGCATGATCGTGCAGTACTGCACTTTTTGTTAACGAAAACCGAGAGAGAGAAATATGTCACAAATATTGAATCATGTATATCTAGCGGAGGATTTGCTGTCATTGAAACATTCTCAACAGATGGTGCAAAGATGTGCTGTGGTCTAGATTTATACACTTATGATGAAGAGATTTTAGCGGATTTATTTGGGGAAAATTGGCTTTTAGTTGATTCGATTAGGCATATACACATCAATCCGTTTGGTGGTGAAAGACCGTATATTTCTACGATTTTNCAACGCAAGTAATCAACTGTTTACATAGGAGGTTTCATACCTCTTGGACGGAAAATTACCCACTTCATTTGTTTCATTAGATTCCAGTAAAATTGGATTCCAATTTTCATGGATCTAAATGGATGTCGAATAATATTGAATGGATTTCCTATTCCCTTCAATGGATACATAAGTTGATCTATCATATTCGGCTCAATGTGTTCATCAACTCCGTAAACCGATGGACGTTTGTCTTTNGGCATGTAGTAAGTCCCGAAGATTTGATCCCAAAGTGGTATTGCAGCACCATAATTAGTCCATATTGCATCTTCTTCGTTACTGTGGTGCCAATGATGCATTTCAGGAGTTCCTAAAAATGGATGNAGCCAGCGAAGCCTGAATCTTACATTTGCGTGTAATAATAATCCTAGAACAATTTGGAATATGGCGAATAGGCCAGTAATCTCTGGACTGAATCCCGCCGCGACTAAGAATGCAAATGCGGGTGCAATAAGAGTTCCATCAAATGGATGCGCTCTAAATCCACTAACCCAATCAAGATGCTCAGTCGAATGATGGATNGCATGAAACTTCCACAGTATTGGTATCTCATGATAGAATCTGTGAGTCCAATANCTGACGAAATCAAANAGTAAAAATCCAACAAANGGNAGCCATTCTGCTGGAATTTGTGCAACTANAGGNCTCATCATTAGACCTGGAATCCAAGCAAATGAAATGATTGCAANAATNACTGCGGCAATTAATCCGATCAGATTTAGCAAAGGTGATGACATTGCATAACTAATGTCCANTTTGTATAGTGGTCTTCTAACCTTCTGGCCTCTGTGCCGGGGGAATATTTTCTCTACTGGTACGACCAAAATGAATAGAACAAGCATTGCGACTAAGCCTTCAGTCGAATAATAGACAGCAGCACCTACAATTGCTAGTGAGATCAAACGAATCAATGCGATTCCCAACCAGCCTCTGTCCTTCGTATCTTGTTGTGGAGGTGGTGTATATTCCACTCGTTCCGCAGGAAGTGGTTCAAATTGAATCGCCTCCTCCATAATTTGAAATCAAAGATGTTCTATATCAATTTCAACCTATATTGTATGCACACCTTTGAGAACCTAAACCGTCTGGGTGGCATCATGGCCAAGATTTTGATGATAACTGCGACCTCCGATAATAATCGTGCTCTAGCCGAAAAATTCGCTGATTCAGCCCGAGAAATGGGGCATGAAGCAGATGTTATTGATTTAGTGGAATTGGATATGCCGATGTTCACGGTTACTCGTTCAAAAGAATTGGACATTATCCCTGGAATGGCTGAACTAAAAGCAGCAATGTCTGATGCAGATTCATGGATGATTATTGCTCCAGAATACAATGGTTCCATGCCGCCTACCCTGAATAATGCTGTCGCTTGGTTAAGCACCGAGTGGCAAGATTTCAGAGCGCTTTTCAACAGAAGGAAAGTTGGATTAGCAACTCATAGTGGTGGCGGCGGTGCTCACGTGATTATAGCAATGAGACAGATGTTTTCATTCTTAGGTTGCATCGTACTTGGCAGGAATTGTGTTTCAAACAAAAACAAGGAAGCTAATCCTGAGACTATAGAAGATATGATCACTCAGTTAGCAAATTAAATTGGACCCAAATGGATGCCAACAGCGATTACAGCGCTGGATGCAACTACAATTAGCACGTTGTCATCAATTGGTCCAAATTCGTATCTCTCAACAAATGATGCTACAGCGCCAGATATTGCCCCCCATATTGGGATTGAGGGGTCAGCGCTCTTACCTATGAAATATCCAAGCGGGATGCACAAAATTGCCATTCCAAGGTTACCCCATGCACTTTTTGTTCGTTTAGCAAATAATTTATTTCTGATAATTCCGGTCACTCCGTCACCATAAGCCATGAATAAAGCAGGCAGGATGGCTAGCCAAGCATCATCCAAATAATGCCACAATACGAATACAGATATACCTAACATAAATGCAAAAGTTGCATCATTCATGTTTTGTTCGGTTTGCATCCACCACAGGCGTTTGTCCATTATGTGTGTTGCAGCAAGTGCTATGCCACCAATTACTCCCCCTAAAAGTGGCCAAATAGGGTCAGTAAAAACAATTGGTACCATAATTAGAGGTATTCCCCCCGAAACCATATGGGCCACTTTGCGGTTGTAATATACAGCTACCATGTTCTCCATTCCCCGAGAAACCATGTAGCCATGAAGGGGTTTGATTGCAAGAACAATAATTGCTGCCCATACTCCTAATATTACAAACCAGATGAATTCGTTTTCTGGGCCCATAATTCGCCTTTACACAATCTAGTGAATAAGTTTGACCTATATCGGCAGTGGTTACATGAAATTTACATTCGTCTTAGCCAAAACCGATTATTAAAAGCATAACTTTGAAGATAAGAAGTATCTTCAATAAACTTGTGAAATGGAAACCTAAGATGATGCAAGACCTCTCTTTGAGGGTCGTAATCGTTACCGGGGCAAACTGTGGTATTGGTTATCACATGGCCGCTGGTTTCGCATCTAGAGATGCCATTGTAATAATGGCATGTCGCAATGTGGAAAAGGGTAAGGCTGCAAGGGAGAAATTGTTGAAAAAATATCCAGGGACTATGATACATGTTATGGAATTAGATCTCGCAGACCTTGAAAGTATAGGAAGATTCACAGATGAAATTTTGGTCAATTACAAAAATTTGGACATTCTTGTCAACAACGCAGGTGTCATGATACCTCCCAAATCTAAGACTAAAGATGGGTTTGAACTGCAAATTGGAACTAATCATTTAGGCCATTTTGCCTTGACTGGTAAATTATTTCCTTTGCTAAAAAGTACACCAGGTAGCAGGGTAGTTACGGTTTCAAGCATAGCTCATAACATTGGAGAAATCAATCTTAATGACTTGAATTTCGAAACAAGAAAGTACAAGAAATGGAAAGCCTATGGTCAAAGTAAGTTGGCAAACTTGATGTTCGCCATAGAATTTGATAGAAGGTTGAAAGCATCTGGAATCAATGTCAAATCATTTGGATCACATCCTGGATATTCTCGCACTAAGTTGCAGAGGCATTCTATAATTTGGAGACTTCTAAACATTATAGCAATGCGTGCAAAAAAAGGTGCTAGTAGCACATTATTTGCTGCCACATCTGATATGGCGGACGACTACGTCTACTGGGGGCCAACAGGGTTACTAGATGCTTGGGGGAAGTTTGGTAAATCAAAAATAAATGAAAAAGCAATGGATGAGAAAGTTGCGGAAAAATTGTGGGAATTAAGCGAAAAACTCACTGGTGTGAATTATCAGTTTTGAAGTGATTTGATGTTTTTGATTAAGACAACACTACCAATTTCCTTTAGAGAATTTGAAGTNACTTCTTTTGCACAGTCNNTTGTNGAATCNGGTGCTGCTTGCGTTCAGCACAGAGAAATATCCTCGACTTACTCTTGGGATGGAAAATTGAATCATGAAAAAGAATGGTTACTGGAAATCAAAGTTTCAGAGAAAAATAGGGAGTCAGTGCAAGAAGTACTTGCCCACTTACATCCATATGATGTTCCAGAAATTCTGACNCTAAAAGTGGAAGCAAATCAAGAATATTTAGACTGGNTTAATTCCCATTAAGAATTGCAATATCTGATAATTTTTGCAGACTAAAAATGCCGCAACTATGATGTCTACCCCCTACGGGCAAATGGAACTAAGTTCAATTCAATAAATCAATTTTCAATCCTAACATAGAGGAAAATCATTTACTAAACTTTACATAAGACTGGAATTGTTCATTAACTGTTCACCAAAGGGGAAAGGTATGAGGAAATTCACTGTGCTAGAATTGTTTGCTGGCGCAGGGGGTATGGCATTAGGTTTTGAAATGGCGGGACTTGNNACGGAAGCGTTGATAGAAATNGATAAGGATGCATGTGCAACTCTCAAAAAGAATCGACCTGATTGGAACGTAATCCATCAAGATGTAGCTGAGGTTGACTTTTCAAAATTCAAGGCTGACATTGTTGCAGGCGGTTTTCCGTGTCAGGCATTTAGTTATGCAGGAAAGGGGCTAGGATTTGAGGATACGAGAGGGACTCTATTTTTCGAATTNGCTAGAGCAATAAAAGAAATTAAACCAAAGATTTTTGTTGGCGAAAATGTCGAGGGATTGAAGAATCATGATGAAGGTANAACACTCCAGACTATGACTAAAGTTCTAACTGAATTGGGTTATCACGTCCAAATGAAGGTACTAAATGCNACCGATTTTTCAGTCGCCCAAAAAAGAAAACGAGTTTTCTTGATTGGAACCTTACCTGGTTANCATTTCACATATCCTAATCCACACAAAAAGAAAATTGTCCTACGAGATGCACTGAAGGATGTCCCTACATCTAAAGGTACAAAATTTTCGCAGAAAAGGTATGATGTCATGAAATTAGTCCCTCCGGGAGGGTGTTGGGTAGATCTGCCTGTTGAAATTCAGAAAGAATTCATGGGAGCTAGTTTCTATAGCGGTGGTGGCCGAAGAGGAATGGCCAGAAGGATATCTTGGGATGAGGCTTGTCTTACACTAACAACATCTCCAAGCCAAAAGCAAACAGAAAGNTGTCATCCAGAAGAAACACGTCCATTTACAATTAGAGAGTATGCAAGGATTCAATCATTTCCTGATGACTGGGAGTTTTCTGGTAGTATTTCCTCATGCTACAAACAAATAGGAAATGCCGTTGCTGTGAATGTTGCATGTGCTTTAGGCGAACAGATCATAAAGACATTGGAAAATCTAAATGCTGGCCAAACTGCACACATCGAAACTATATACACATTGAAGCCTCCAAAAACAGTGCAGAAATCTCTTACAGGATTTTGATAAATTAAAATAAAGAACGTGAATAATATGGACATCGAGACAATTGTAGAAACTATTGTTGAAGAGGCCATAAGATCCTATCTTGATAAGAAAACATCACCAAAAACAAAACATGTAATCCTCGATGAAATCTTCCCTGTTGAACGTAGGATAAGATCAATAATTGGTGGATTGGAAGGAAGTATAGGGACAAAGATTTGGGAGAAACTTAGTTACATATTCGCAAGTAAAAGTGGTTTTTCTATCCATAATCCAAGGGAATTCTACAAACCCAAAAAATTACCGAATAGGATTTCAGATTTTTTGGCTAAAGTAAGCAATGAAAGGAAAGATAATCCAAATCAGACAAATTTTAATAAAATTCTTACAGAATTGCGTAGAATGTGTTTTCAAGAAAGCAGTGATGCCATTGAATTTGTTAGTACTTCATCTGGGGATGGCATTGACATGTGGTTTGTGAAAGATGGGAGACATTATATCTTCGACACTAAAACAGTTCAAATTAATTCATCGAACGCAAATAATTTTGCAAACAAAGTATTACACTGGTATTCGTATTTCTGGCTAAGATATCCAAATGAGGAAGTAACTGTTGGTATTGTTTTTCCATACAGTCCATATGGACCAACATTTGATTCTGATTCTTGGTGGCAAAATAATGGTGGTAGAGCAAAACCTTTGCAAAGGGAAATGGATGCTTTCGTTCAAGATGAATTTTGGGATTTAATTACTGGAACCAAGGACAGTTGGAAAAGAATCAAAACAGGAATTAAGAGAGTAGGTTCTAGAAATCTTGCTGAAAAATATTCAGAATTATTTTACGGGGAGTAAATCGGTTCTGATTGATTTACTAGACTTGATAGATGCTCGTACCGGGATTTGAACCCGGGTCGAAGGCTCGAGAGGCCTTCATGATGGGCCACTACACTATACGAGCGACAGGCAGTCCAATTGTCACCCGTATTTATTCTGAACGGGTTGTATTGGGATTCAATTTCACAAAAAATGAAAGTGAAAATCATTNCGCAGTAAGCCGTTTCATTAGTTTTACTTTCAACAACNAGTCCACTTCTTTTCTTCATATAGTAACCCTGATTTCTNANATTCATGCAACCAACANTAAAGTTCTCGGATTTTGAACCGAGCAAAACTGAAGAAAAAGCAACTAGTAAGTACCGAACACACATTGTTTGGGAAGATGTTGACTGGGATTGGAAACCTCTTACAATAGAGGTTTCTAACACATGGAATAATCTCAGAAGAAGAGCAAGAGGTGAAGCTTGATGAGCAGAACCGGTAGATTACGAAATGAAATCGTTGTATTTTTGGGAGAAAATGGNGAATCCAACACTAGCCAAATACTCGATCANGTNAACAGTAGATTNCGCTGGGGCGCTACAATGAATCAAATTGGTAATGTTCTTGCTAGAGATTCGAGATTTCAAAAATTAGGAGTCACAGAGGGCGTAACAATGGCAGGATTCCGNGAAAGGGTCTGTATNTGGGCTCTTTCAGCGAACTGACCATTTACCTCTAACATCCCCCCCGGTTTGATGTGGCGCGAGGTTCTAGAGCTATCACGGCCAAAAAACGTGATACTGGCAACTATTGCAGTTCCAATTGGTGCTCACCTCGCCCTCAGTGGTGATTGGAATTTCCAATCAGCAGGCCTCGTAGCCNTTCAAACCACTTCTGCTGTATGCTTTATGGCTGCAGGAAATACCATGAACGATGTTGCTGATGTGGATATTGATAGAAAAAATAAATCTCACAAACCAATACCNTCTGGCAGAATTTCAGTAGAAAGTGCTGCAAAAGTGGCTTATTTGTTTGGGATTATAAGTTTGGGATTAATGGCTGTTGGATCTTATCTCTCAGAAAAACCAATTGCTATCGTATTGATATGGCTTGCAGCATCGATGTTAATGTTGTCATATGATTCAGGTCCAAAGACAAAGAATTACGGATTAATGGGTAACATCNCAATATCTCTGATGGTAGGGGCTGTTATTTTATTCGGNGCAGCATCTGTATCATTAGTGAATACACCAATTGTAATTTATGCNGCTGCTGTGGCTTTCTTTGCTAATTTGGCCAGAGAGATAGTCAAAGACTGCGAAGATATGGAATCCGATGAAGGCAGAAACACTTTACCAATGAGAATTGGATTGGATAATGCTAGAGCAGTAGCCTATGTATTCATACTTCTTTCAATGGTAACATTAGGCTTAGCACATTTGTATGGTCCGTTTGAATATCATCAGATTCTATTCCATGGTCCAGCAATATTTGTCATGTTCTCATTGAATGGCCCACTCTTTAGGGGAGAGGATTATCAGGCACAACAAAAAATTAGGGTTGGTATGTTACTTGGATTGATAGCATTTGCACTTCAAGTAAGTTTACTCTGATTAAAGGTATATTCCCATTAAATCTGCCATTGCAGCCCATGCTCCGTTATCTACAAAGTAACTCAANAGACTCATTTGTGCCCACATCCTATTCTCTGCCTGATCAAATACGATACTATTCTTGTGGTCCATAACTTCATCTGTAACTTCATCTCCACGATGTGCGGGTAGACAATGCATGAATGACCAATTTTTATCAGCGTTGGAAACTAAATCCATATTGACCTGAAATCCATCAAAATCATTGATTTTGTCTTTCATATCTTCTTCACCCATTGATACGAATACATCAGTNTAGATTACATTCACACCTTTAACAGCCTTGACTGGGTCATTAAATTCCTCCATTCTACTTCCATTTTCATCAGCAAAATCCTTTGCTCTTTGAACCACATCTTCATGAGGTTCGTATCCTTTAGGTATTGCGTAAGTGAAATCAATTCCTANCATTGCGCATGCTAGCATTAAATCATGCAAGACATTGTTTCCATCACCTACCCAGCTAACAGATAGATTTTCTCTGTCTGGATAATGTTCCATGATTGTCATCAAATCCGCTGCTGCTTGGCAAGGATGGTGCTTGTACGACAATGCATTAAGAACAGGTACGTCGGAATTTGCTGCTAATTCAGCAACATCTTCGTGTCCAAAGCACCTGTATGTTATTGCACCAAGATATCTTGACAAAACACTAGCAGTGTCACCTATTGATTCTGATTTACCAAGTTGGATATCACTTTTCGACAATGTCAACGGATATCCGCCTAGTCTGTTTATTCCAACTTCAAATGAAACTCTTGTTCGTGTGCTGGGCTTTTCGTAGATGCTGCCGACAGCCAAATCAGCTAATGGTGTGAAATTCATTGCGATTTCGTCCCCAGCCTTCCACATTTTCTTAAATTCAATCGCCCATTTTAATATCGATTCAAAATCCTCAGCCACGTCGTCTATTGCAAGTAAATGCTCTGCCATGAACCTCTGGGGTAATGGGCAGTTCAAAGTTAAATCGGAATCAATTTCTCTCGTATTCNATGTCCTGGGCAAATCCATCCCTGGCATCGCTCATTCCTCCAAACAAGGCTTGAGCGAAAGTCATAACATCTGCCATTCCATCTTCGGTTTCACTAGACAATGGTGTTAATCCTGGAGTCTGGGAAAATTGTTGCATCATTCTAAGTTGATTTATTGCAAACTCAGTTCTTTGACCACCGGCTTCATCATACAGTGCGAGTTCNAGAATTTCAAGTCTCTCTGACCATTCTAGGATTTTTTCTAACTCTTCTTCTTCTAACAAATCTGCTTTTGATAAAAAATTCTTCGTAGGTAGGCCTAACCTAAACTCAACAATGCTCGATAGTAACATTTGGGAGACAAAGCCAGACGGACTTCGTGACAACATCGGGTCAAAAAGGTAAATTATTGCTGCCTGATCTTGGCCTAGAACTTCTATTAAGTGAGATGAAGCTTCTCTAAANGCNAACAATTCAACCTGTCCAGGAGTATCTACTACCATCAATTCACCNGAAAGTGCATGTAACTCGTCAGCAACTTCCATCGCTTGAGCAGCAACTAAATCCGCAGCCAGAATTTGTGCACCATTCGGACCTAAATCATATTCATTCATGACTTCTGTAAGAGATATCAAATCTCTTACATCAAATTCAGCGTCATAGTGGACTCTTTCGGCTCCAGGATCTAGGTTTATCGCAATCACTTCAGTTTCNATAAATCTACTCCATCTTTGAAATGATGTAACAAGCGATGATTTTCCTGCACCTGCAGTTCCAACAACAAAAATAACGGGAGGTGATGAAGAATCTAAACCGACCATGGTTCTGCGCTGATACATTCCCTCATCAACCTGCCGTTATTAACAAAACGAATTTATTGCATTGATAATTTACTCAAAATGGTTATACGCTGCGCATCGATGGCAGGATGCCGTCATGCTACACGGGAGGAAGAAAAATGAGCGAAGATGAACAAACAGGAACCCCGCCACCACCACCAGGAATGCCTCCAGCACCACCTGGAATGCCACCAGCACCACCAGGAATGCCTCCAGCACCACCNGGGNTGCCTCCAGCACCNCCAGGAATGCCNNCNNCNCCNNCAGNNATNCCNCCAGCNCCNCCAGGAATGCCTCCAGCACCGCCAGGAATGCCACCAGCACCACCAGGAATGCCACCAGCACCGCCAGGAATGCCGGCTCCTCCAACAGATATTCCACCAGCACCGCCAGGAATGCCTCCAGCGCCTCCTGGAATGCCACCAGCTCCTCCAGGGATGCCTCCAGCTCCTCCAGAGATGCCACCAGCTCCTCCAGAGATGCCACCAGCGCCACCTGAGATGCCACCAGCTCCTCCAGAGATGCC
>PBXF01000022.1 GCA_002727515.1 Methanobacteriota archaeon | reverse complement strand
TGGTGGCTTGGAGTTTGCCTAGGACTAGCGCCCGCTGGAGCGTGGGTTGCAATTACTGGAGAAATTGGCTCTTACACTTGGTATCCAGATTTGCTATTAGTTTCGATAGGAGTNATGGTCTGGATTGCCGCATTTGATTTAGGATATGCTCAAATGGATATTGATAGTGACAAAGAAAATAATGTCAAATCATTTCCTTCAAGGTTCAGCCCACCCACAACGATGGCTGTGATGATTCTTTCAGTTCCGATTTGGGCTGCTGCGTTTTCTGTTGTTTCTATTTGGGGTTCGTTAGCATCTATGTGTTCGATAGTTGGAGTTATGATAGCATCCGGGGAATCCTTCCAAAAATGGTGGTTTAGGGCTCACGTATCCACCGGTTGGATTTTGCTTGCAGCAATGCAACTTTCATAGAGCGGCAGTATTCCCGTAACGGTATGAATCCGATAGTCAAGTCCTTGCTTGAGTTTAATGACGCCTTTGAAATTCCTAAATTGGAACAACCTGGTTTAGGTCCAGATGAATTGATTGAACTAAGAATCAAATTACTCACTGAAGAGGTCGAAGAGTATGCTGAGGCTGCTCGAGCAGGAGACCTTGTAGAAGTCCTCGATGCTTTAGCAGACATTGGATATATTCTCGCTGGAACGATAATTAATCACGGAATGCAAAATATCTACGATGATGCCTTTAACGAAGTACATAGATCAAATATGGCAAAATTAGTCGACGGAAAAGTCCTGAGAAGAGAGGATGGAAAAGTCATGAAACCTGAAGGTTGGCAACCCCCCCAACTTGCGCAATTCCTACAGTGAATTCATGAGTGATTGCTTTCTAGCCATTCTATGCGAACAGCACTGATTACTGGCGGAGGCCGAGGAATTGGTGCTGCTATTTCCAAAAAACTAGCCAAGGATGGTTATCGTATACTTCTCACGTATTGCAATTCATCCAAGCCAGCTGAAATGGTAGTTGATGAAATCAGAGATTCGGGAATTGATGCTGTGGCCGTAAACTGTGATGTTACAGACCCAAGAGAAGTCGCTCTTCTTGCTACTCACCCATGGGTTTCAGAGAAAATAGACGCTTTAGTGTTAAATCATGGAAGATACGATAGAATAGATGCAAAGGACTTGGACATCGAACACCTTAGAAGAACCATGAGCACAAATTTTGATGGAGCATTTCTAATTTGGGACTCGGTAAAGAAGCACCTTACAGATTCGGCTAGGATTTGTGTGATTGGCAGTCAATTAGGAACTAGAGGTTCAACACATGGAGCAGATTATTCTGCATCCAAAGCAGCCCTAGAGGTTTGGGCTAAATCATTGGCAATGAAACTCGGGCCAGAAGGAAAGCGGGTGAATATCGTTGCTCCTGGATTTGTAGACACNGATATTTTAGCAGGAGATTCTGATGAAAAGAGGGCGAGTAGAATAGAAGAAGTTCCTCTGAAAAGGATCGGAACCCCTGAGGATATTGCCCATACGGTTTCATACTTACTTAGTGAAAAATCTGCATACATTACTGGTGTAGTTGTGAACGTAAATGGTGGACTTTACCTTCCATAGGTTGTGGTGAAATGAGCGATCCCTTCGACATCTCGAAGGCCCTTGAAGGGGCAGTGNAAGAACACCTTTCACCAGAGGTTTCTAAGTTCGTTTTACACTCCGAATATCCTCCCGCAGGTGACCAAGNAAAAGCAATTNAAGATTTAATTTNTCAATTAGAAAATAATCAGTCAAGATGTGTCCTTTTAGGNGTCACTGGCTCNGGTAAAACCTTTGCAATGGCCAACCTTATCGAGAGACTAAACATACCCACTTTAATCATGAGTCACAACAANACTTTGGCTCGACANTTGTATCATGAAATGGCCTCACTTTTCCCTGAGAATGGNGTTGAATATTTCGTGTCTCANTATGATTATTATCAGCCAGAGGCNTATCTTCCAAAGAGGGATTTGTATATTGACAAAGAACTTTCAATNAATGAAAGAATTGAACAAGAAAGATTTGCAACTGTCGCTAGTTTGGTTTCCAGACCTGATTGNATTGTTGTTTCTTCAGTTTCTTGTATTTACGGNCTAAATGCCCCTGAAACATTCCTGACCTACCATTGNAGAACACATGTTGGCCAGGAAATAGAACCAATTGATCTGATTAGAGAACTGGTCAATCTACAATATGTAAGAACNACNACNGATCTTACCCGTGGTGAAGTCCGCCTTAGNGGAGAAAACCTCGATGTTTGGATGCCGAGCCGTGACGATCCTATCAGAATCAGATTTGGGTTCGATGGTATTGAGCACATCCAAATTTGCGACCCTGTAACATGGGAAGTATTAGATGAACTAAATGAGGCTTGGATACACCCAAAGGAATTCTTCATGGTTTCGCCTGAGCGTTTTGAAAACGCATTAGAAAACATCGAAACTGAATTGATTGGAAGAGTTGCTGAACTCAAAAGTGAAAACAAAGAAATTGAAGCACATAGACTTGAACAAAGAACATATTATGACCTTGAGATGCTAAGAGAAGTAGGCCACTGCACCGCTGTAGAAAATTACTCAATGCATTTTGATGGCCGTGAACCCGGTGAAAGGCCATATTGTTTACTCGATTTCTTTTCTGCCGCAGCTAAACAGTTCCATGGAGACCCGCAAAAATTCTTGGTAATAATGGATGAATCACACGTAACCTTACCACAGGTAGGAGGAATGTACTCTGGCGATAGAAGCAGAAAATTGAATCTCATTGAGCATGGATTTAGACTGCCATCTGCTGCAGATAACAGGCCACTAAAATTACATGAGTTNCAAGGCCTTATCCCACAATTAGTCTATGTAAGCGCCACTCCAGGTGAAAGAGAATTACTACACCTTTGTGAAACTACAGGGCAAGATGCACCAATTGGCCTGAGGCATGTAGCCGGAGGTGGGGGTGTCGATGAACCAGAATATTCCAAGAAACATCCAGATGCAGAAAGTATGTATGACATGCTACAGATGATAGAAGGCATTCCAAGGATGGAAATTCGGCCAACTGGATTGCTAGACCCTAACATCGAAGTACGGGGGACAGAAGGTCAAGTTGCTGATTTATTATCTGAAATAAACAAGCGAATTGAAGTTGGAGAGAGAGTTTTAGTTACTGTTTTGACGATTAAATTCGCAGAAGAGGTTGCCCAATATTTGAATAAAATGGGCATAAAGGCACATCACCTACATTCAGAGATCGACACCATAGAAAGAACTGAGATAATCAATGCACTAAGGATAGGTCATATTGATGCAATAGTTGGGATAAACCTGCTTAGAGAGGGGTTAGATATTCCAGAAGTTAGTCTTGTTGCGATTTTTGATGCTGATAGACAAGGCTTCCTTAGAAATGAAAGAAGTCTTCTCCAGACTATTGGAAGAGCCGCTAGAAATTCGAATGGAAGAGTAATTCTGTATGCTGATGGAATGAGTCCACCAATGACAGCTTCAATNCGTCAAACTTTGGAAAGACGGCAGAGACAAATGAAACATAACGAAGAGAACGGGATTACTCCAACTACAATCAAGAAAGCTCTCCCTCAGATGGGAGAGGACATCGATGACCTCATTGCTGGGACTGCGAAAGGGAAGAGACTTGTTGGTTCTAAAGGCGGCAGAAAGGATGGTGATTGGGCTAGTAATTTGAAGGTNGGAGCAGGTCAATGGTCGAGGTCAAATAACGTTAATTCCAACATTTCTCAACCAATTGAAGATTTTAATTTACCAATTGAAGAATTAAAGGAGATGATGCATCAAGCAGCANTAGAATTGGACTTCGAAAGGGCTGCATTTTTGCGCGATAAAATCATCGATATGGAATCCAAAAATTAGTCACGAGTTTCATATGTATTGGCGCCTCGCACAAACACATGGCAATTGACCCAGACTCCTTTGACATACCGGTAAAGGATTATGATTTTTCAAATGTCGATACCCCAAAATCTCTTATCGACCAGATGGCTAAAGCCGGAGGTTTTACNGCTACAAAATTAGCATATGCTAGAGATATTTTACTAGACATGGAAAAGGAAATTTCTGAATCCGATTATGATTCAAGTAAGGTCACAAATTGGTTATCATTCCCAGCATGTCTGTGCGCTACGGGAACTAGAGGATTTTTTGTTGAAGCTATCAAAAGGAAGATGTTCAACGTTGTTTCCACTACTTGTGGGATGTTAGATCATGACATCGCAAGAGCATACAAGCACTATTATCACGGTGCTTTTGAGTTAGATGACATAGAACTCGGAGAGCATGAATTAATGCGCTTGGGGAACGTTATAGTGCCAAATTCAAGTTACGGAGAAATAATTGAAGCGGTTGTATTACCTGTTCTTGAAGANATCCGAAACGATAGANTGAAAGAAACCGGAAAAGAAGGNGCAGACGCNTGGGTTGGATTTGGTTCAATTCACCTTGTNTGGGAACTTGGAAAAAGAATCGGAAAGCCCGATTCTCTCATNTACTGGGCTTACAAAAACAAAATNCCCGTATGTATACCNGGAATAACTGATGGNAGCATAGGAGCACAATTGTTCATGTTCAGGCAAAAATATCGAGACTTCCANATAGACACCTTAGCAGACGAACANGTCATGAGCGATCTAACNTGGGATGTCGAAAAATCAAATGCATTGATGATTGGCGGTGGAATTTCAAAGCACCATGTAATTTGGTGGAACCAATANCGTGGAGGATTAGATTCAGCAATTTACATAACAACCGCACCAGAGCATGACGGTAGTTTATCTGGAGCAAGGTTGAGAGAAGCGATTAGCTGGGGCAAAATGAGACCCGAAGCGCCTAATGTCTGCGTTGAAGGAGACGCTTCTGTGCTANTGCCACTNTTAGGTTCTGACATCTTTGCTAATTAATANAATAAGCGANGCTTATACCTCTNACAGCACTATGAATCAAACCAAAAAGGTTTGAGCCAATANACCGATTTGAATGATTAAAAATCACTCTCTACGGATTAGGGCTGCACCCAGTAGTCCGATTGTAGCGAATAATCCTGTGAATCCAGGCAGCATACTCATCATTGGATTCTCGTCAGCGTATGAGCCAGACTCTGATGAATATAGACGAGCGAAGTTCCACTCACCATCTACATCAAGCATGTCCTTGTTAATCATTACATAATCTCCATTTGTTAGTGTACCACTATCATCTGAGTCAACGAAAACCATCGCTCCTGACATTAACGCCATCATAGCCTCTTCTTCAGTGGATGCCATTATGTCTGCAAGAAGAACTGAATACACTGCATCTTCACAATCTAAATCAGTTATCTCTTCTCCTTCACACATTGCTAATTGAACCATGTAGTCATTCACATCAGCTTCAGCAAAGTGAAGCAATCCAAATGCCATATACATGGCTACATCTGGCTCAGAGTCTTCTGAATCTTCCATTTCATTCATGAACGTCATGAATTCATCGAAATCGAGTCCACCGGAATCATCTTCGTCATAGTTGTCCATCATTGCTGCGAAGAAGCCAAAGTCTTCTTCACTCATTGGATCATCTGTTTGGTTTGAGAAGTCGAACCACTCACTTGCAGTTACTTCACCATCTTCGTTCGCATCGAATAAGTAGAACATCATCTCTGGGTTCATGTCGCCTTCTTCGTCGTCCATATTATCCATCATGTTTACGAACTCATCGAAATTAAGTCCACCGGAATCATCTTCATCGTAAATACCAATCATCATTGTCAAGTTATCGATGTCATCTTGTGACATTGGTTCATCGCTTTGATTCGATGCGTCTGCCCATTCGCTAGCGGTGACTTCTCCGTCATCATTAGAATCAAGGATAGCAAACATCATTTCTGGATCCATGTCGCCATCCCCGCTGCTGGATAGGATTGCGTTTAGTTCAATAAACTCCGATTCATTCAGTACTCCGTCTTCGTTCACATCAGTCATGTTGAAGAAACCATAAGCGCCCATAGTTGAAGCGTTATACTGATCAATTCCATCATTAATCAGGTCTTCATTAATACAAGCCTCTAGTTCAGAATAGGTTACCATTGCGTCGCCATCAGAATCGCAATCTTGCATTTCTCTATCGAAAGACCATTCATCGTCATAGTCTTCTAAGCTTGAACTTGTAGCAATGAACAAACCACTCTGTGTTGCACTGTCGTATTGATACATTGCAAGAATGTCTTGGTCTGGATGAGAGATAATGAAAGCACTACCGTCTGCTTCTGTTACATTTCCAATCCATTCTGTGCACATACTTGTGTTGTTGTCGTAATCTCCATCACAGTCCATGTAGTTGTTTTCATGGATAGTTTCCCAAAGCATTGTGGTGTTCACATCGTAGTAAATTTCTCCCGTTTCACACTCAGTTCCATTGTCTTCTTCCCAGCACTGTTCCCAGATTAGATGGGTTGGCATAGTGAATGTGGAGTTATCGAACTCGTGTGTGTCCTCGATTATTTCCATTCCACACATCGATTCATCTAGACTTGAGTTGTTGAAGATTGAAAATCCAGCAGATGTGTACTCTACGAATGGAATACAGGCGTAGAACTCTTCACTATCTTCGTAATCATCTTCCCACCCTGTGAAACACATCCAAGAACCGTTGGACTCTAAGGAACAATCTGAGTAAGCGAAGCCATGGCTTTCTTCATAGTCGCCATCGCCATCGTAATCCCATTCGTCCATCCAGCATTCGTAACTACCGTTTTCATCAGTACAGTTGTCATAGTAATGGAACTCTTCAACATACTCTTCATTATCATTGTAAAGCATGTTCATTGCAGAGTCGAATACACATTCTGCTACGTAATAATCAATATAATCAGGACTTGCATCGCACAGGCTTAGGAAATCATCTACTTGATAGACTGGTTCATCTTCTTCGTACATGTAATTCACATTGAACCAATCAACGATTTGTTCAAGGTCACTGGTGCTGTCCCAACTGCTTACATCAAAGTCGTCAAGACTTGTAATCTCATCGTCATCTGAGTCATCATCATCTCCACCGTCGTATCCGTTGGTGTATCTGTCATTGTTAGCAGAGTTTGCGTAGTCGGAAGACTCTCCGAAGTCATCAGTACAGAACCAATCTCCATCGTGCAATTCACAGTAATACCACCATGTATCCCAATCTTGATCCGATTCGTCTTCTTTGCAAGACCAAACGTTGTCGTCATCATCTGGATTTCCTTCCCATTCACAGTATCCTCCGTAGTAAGGGTTCCAGTCAATGTTATCTTCACCATCATGCTGATCATCACCCTCGCCGTCATCAAATTCTGACATGTCGACTAGTATGTATGGCAAGGCAGATAGAGGGATTGTATCATCAGTCATTGTTTCTCCTGAATGAATCATCATGAATTCGACCCAATTGTCTTCTTCTTCGGTATCCTCCATTGTGAAACCAAGAACTGTGAAATCTGAGTCTGTATGAATTTCTAAGTAGCTAAACGGTGAACCTTCATAATTCAGTGATCCCATGAATGTATAACCTGTTTCATCAGCCGCAAAGCCAGTCATAGTTGCCGATAGAGGATTGTACAATCCAGTGTAGAAAGTGGGATCTGGGTTTCCATCGTCATCTAACTCTACTTCCATTTCATCTACGTCATCATCTTCCCATGTGCTAGGGTCGCTACCATCGTCCTCTGCAACAAAGAATGTATATTGGGAGGATACTGCGTTTTCGCTAGATTCTGACTGATGCCAGACTGAAAACTCGACATCGAAATAATTGCTTAGTAACCAATCTTTTGAGATATGCTTCTCTGCATATCCTTCCTCAATGTAATCCCAGTCATTGTACAAATCATCCGCTTGGATGTTGACTAGTGCATATTCTGGGTCGTTTCCACTCTTTATTATCATTAACGTGTAGTATGGTGAAGTTTCTATATCATCCGAGAATTGTCCTGTCACGGCAATTGTTACCTTCTCGTAGTCTTCAAAGAATTCTATGGATAAACCTGTTTGGCGTCCTTCCGTACCGTCATCTCCACCAGGTCCACTGTCTGCAGGAACCCACATGTAGCCTTCTTCTTCACAAGTGATTTGGTTTTGATGCTCGTAAAGAATCATGTGAGTACTCATATCGTAGCACACCATTTCGTCATCACTGTATTCATCATCATCATCTGTTGTTATCCAATCATCATCATCATCTGACATCATCATTTCAAATGCCTCTTCAAAAGTTCCAGCGTGCTTCATTCGAACAGTGAAATCTTCTGTCTCATTATTGAAATAATACTGAATCTCATTACCAGACATGATGATTTCGCCATTTGAATGGTTATCTCCATAGTTATCCTCAAACGTCACTTTGTAACCGTCTGGAGATACTATCATTGTCTCCATGTAATGCCATGTTTCATCATCAACGGCTTCTGATACTTCCATTGTGTATCCAACTGTTGAATCGAGAGTGTCCATGTCAGGACCATTTTCGATCATATTGATGAATTCAACAATAGAATCTTCTAGAATGTCCTCATAAACACAGAAGTCTTCGCTAAATTCCGTAGCATTCTCAACATACGTCAATGAATTCTCATCTTCACAGCCTACTATGCTCAATATTTCTTCAGTTTCGTCAGTGGATAAGCATCCTGCTAACAAGAGCAGGGCNGCCATACATATTGCAACCGGTTTTTGCATNGTTCGACCCACAAGAGTTTGTTATTAAGTCTTAGCGCATTGAANATTANTGCTTTGAGAGAGGTAANACACCAAGCATAATAGACCACTAACTTGTGNTTANAGCGTGGAAGGCAGTAATCTAAAACCATTCATTATTGGAGTCTATTCAAGAGTGTGCCCTGATGCAGCCATCAAAAGACCAAGGAATGGCGGACTAGGTCTATTNGGTCGAGACTTGAATTCGGGATGGTATTGTACACCGACATAGTAAGGGTGGCCGTCTAATTCAAAGATCTCACATCTTTGACCCGATTCATCCTTACCCACGTATTTCAGACCATGAGATTCTATTTTCTCTATNAAATCTGGATTTACTTCNTATCTGTGACGATGTCTCTCATCAACAGAATCNCCTTCACCATACAATGTTCGAATCTTACAATCATCTACTTGCCAGATTGTAGGTCTTGAGCCTAATCTCATAGTCCCTCCAAGATGTGTTTTGGAAATTTCTGGCATGAAAACCACTGCAGGGTGTGGAGTATTTTCATCAAACTCTGTGGAGTTTGCTCCCTCCATTCCAAGGACATTTCTACAAAATTCGATAGTCGCTATCTGTAATCCCAAGCAAATTCCTAGGTAGGGTACATTATTCGTTCTAGCATAATTTGCTGCCAGTATCTTGCCTTCAGTCCCTCTGTCTCCAAATCCACCAGGAACAAGAATACCATCAGCTGCTTTGAGTGTAGACCAGTCATCATGGCTTTCATCTTCTAGATTGCTAGCCTCAATCCAATCGATAACTAGAGTTCTGTTTACTGCATAAGAAGCGTGCTGTAGTCCTTTGATTACTGAAAGGTATGAATCTGTCAGTCCCGTATATTTGCCAACAATGGAGATATGGACGTCGTCACCCAGATTATCTACTCTGTCAGCCATTTCTTCCCATTTTTCTAGGACGTCTGTTTTGCTGCAATCTATTTTCAGAGCTTCACACATGCCTTGTTTTTCTAGCATCAATGGTACTCGGTAAATGTTTGAAACATCGTGGGCGCTAATCACAGCGTTAGGTGATACATGGCAAAATTCAGCCAATTTATTTCTAGTTTCATCCTCAAGAGGTGCGCTCGCTCTACAGACAAGAACGTCAGGCGAAATTCCTAGGCCTCTAAGTTCCTTTACTGTGTGCTGTGTTGGTTTTGTCTTTTGTTCTCCAACAGGTCCCATCACCGGAACTAATGATACATGCACGAAGAAAATGTTCTCCCTACCCACTCTAAATTGGAATTGTCTGAGTGCTTCGATAAATGGTGAACTTTCAATATCGCCAACAGTACCACCTAATTCGATAACACAAGCTTCTGGTGGTAAATCACTACCATCGCTAGGAGTTGATGCGACATCTTCTATCCAGTCTTGAACTGCATCTGTAATGTGTGGAATCACTTGGACGGTCTTTCCAAGGTAATCGCCTCTTCTTTCAGCCTCTATAACCTTCGAGTAAATTTTACCAGTTGTGATATTATTGTTCTTGAAGAGGTTTAGGTCGCAGAATCGTTCGTAGTTTCCGAGATCGAGATCAGCCTCTCCTCCGTCATCAAGAACGAATACTTCGCCGTGTTCGAATGGAGACATTGTTCCAGCATCGCTGTTTAGGTAAGGGTCGATTTTGACAGCAGTCACTCGCAGTCCAGCACTTTTTAGGAGAAGGCCGATGCTAGAAGCCGTAACTCCTTTGCCTAATCCGCTAAGAACCCCGCCCGAGACAACAACGTACTTCATGCCCTTCAACGGGCTTTGAGGCCGTCGCGCCTCCCATTTCAACATTGGGTCGCGTTCAGAAACAAATTATGCACATGAAAACATGATTTATGAAAAGTAAAAGAGGACACTGCTTGTAATTTTTTTATTTTAAATACATTCAAGAACATAATTTGAAAAATTCAAGATTTTATTCTCCGACTTCAAAAAATCAATTTTGAAGAGAAGCAATCATAACATCACATAATGAATCAAGATTGTATTCTAATTTGAATCCCCATTCTTGTTCTGCTATGGAACCATCGGTTTCGTCAGGCCACGAATCAGCATATTCTTGGCGATGGTCGGGAGAAAAATCACATTCAAAATCTGGTATTCTTTCTCGAATTTTATTGTACAGTTCTTCAGCAGTAAAATTGAGACTGGGTAGATTGTAACCCCCACGAATGGATAAAGCGTCGCTTGGAGCGTCCATAAGTTGTAAAGTTGCTTTTATTGCATCATCCATATACATCATAGGCAGTCTAGTTTGTCGATTTACAAAACACGTATACTTCTCTGATGCGACTGCTTTATGGAAAATCTCCACGGCATAGTCAGTTGTGCCGCCCCCAGGCATTACCTTCCATGAAATTAGACCAGGGTAGCGAAGTCCTCTGATATCGACACCGTGGACTGAGTGATAATACTCTGCCATTAATTCCCCTGCCGACTTGGTTACTCCATAAATTGTCGAAGGATTCTGAGGAGAATTTTGCATAGCCAGCCTACCTACTTCAGAACCAAAAACTGCGATTGAGGAGGGCGCAAAAATTCGAAATTTATACTTGCGAGATAATTCTAAAACGTTCAATAGTCCATCCATGTTAATTTTCCAACACAGTTCGGGATTTTTTTCACCAGTTGCTGAAAGGATGGCTGCTAGATGGTATACTTCAGTGACATTATGCTCAAGAATTATCTTTTCTATGTTATCACGGTTGAGAACATCTAATTTCACGAATTTGAATCCAAGGTCACCCATATCTTCAGGCTCACGAATATCTGTTGCAATGACATTTTCCGGACTGAATTTGTTAATCAGAGCATCTAGTAACTCCATTCCTATTTGGCCAAGGGCTCCTGTGACTAAAATTCGGCCACTTTTCTGCCCGCCCATAGGTTAGGGACATTAGAGTCGATACTTGAACATAAAGGTCTTAGTTGCAGATTTCAGCAAACAGGCTTTACTCGGCTCCGAAGCCTTGTAGACGTTGTTCGACTTCTTCTGGGATCTGTGCTTCCATTTGAGCCCATAGAATGTCATCAATCCTTAGAACACTTATCGCTGCTTCAGTAGCTCCCGAAATGGATTGTTTTGTTATCGTCAAAGGCTCTAGAACGCCTCTTTTTATCGAACATTCAGCCTCACCTGAATTTAGATTCAATCCATAAGAATCTCCTTCTTGATTTTGAGCAGATGTCAATTTCAGAATCGAATCAATACCATCAAAACCAGAATTCGAAGCTAAGAAACGAGGTATTGATTCAATGGCGTCAGCCCATGCATCAATAGCCAATTGCTCCCTACCTGGAACAGCCTCTGCGTGCCTCCTTAGCCTTCGTGCGATTGCTGTCTGTGTTGCTCCTGCACCAGGTAGAAGGATTGGGTTTTCCAATAACTGACATGCAACTCCAAGGCCGTCATCGAAACAACGCTCTACCTCGTTTACAATGTCATTAGTACTTCCTTTTGCGATTAGGGTTGCCCCACCAACTTCTGCATTCAGAATCCAGTGATTTACTCCTCCGCTGAGTTCTTCCCTCGTGGATTCGAAACCACCTAAATCATTTTCAGTCGCTCTTTTTGCATCGATTACTAAGTTGGCATTACAAGACTTTGCAAGGAGGTCTAGATCTTTTTTCTCAACACGTCTGTAAGTTAGTATTCCTTTGTTAGCAAGCATTTGCCTTGCTTCATCATCTACCCCTTCCTTACAGACAAGAAGGTCACATCCTATCGATACGATGTTGTCGACTTGCTGAATTAGTTCCTTAGATTCTGCTTTTCTGAAAGCGTCAACCATTCCAACCGATGTGATATTGAATTTAGCGTCGATTTTTGGTTGTTTTTTCTCTAGACCACCGTCCAATAGTAGGATTTTTCCTGGGCCGCCTCTTTCTTTCATCTCCGGATGAATTCTGGTTTTTGCTATGGCAAGTCCTTTGATTATTTTCGAATCGGACATCTTGCCACCTGTTTGCTTGATAATTTTGACTGTTGTTGCATCCGCTCTACCATCTGAAAAGATAATTTCTGCTGCTTCAAGTGACAAACTGGATAGGTGCTTTTCCATTTTTTTATCGAGTTTTCCAGATAATGAAGTTTCGACCGCCGATAGAATTTGATCCCTTGTTGCTTCAATTGATAATTCTTCAAGGTATGTTAACGCATTCTGTTCAGCTTGCGCATAGCCTCTGGAAATTGTAGCAGGATGAACTCCTTGTCCAACTAGTTGCCAAGCATTTCTCAGCATTTCAGCACAAATCACTACCGTTGAGGTAGTTCCGTCTCTTGCAACTCTATCTTGTGTGGATGATGCACTGATTATCATTTTTGCAACTGGGTGCTCAACTTTGGCTGTTTCGAGAACTGTGACGCCATCGTTGGTAACAAGGGTCCTTCCCTCATCATCTACCAGTAGTTTGTCCAATCCTTTTGGACCCAGAGTAGAGCGAACCGCTCCTGATAGAGCAATAGCGGCTTGGACATTCTTTCGCAATGCTTCGCGACCACTGGTTCTTTCAGTGGACTCAAGAATTGTTTCCTCCGCCATCAAACCTGCGACTACTTTTGTGTCTTGAAACCTCTTGATAGGAGCATTCCGTTGAGTTCATATATGGGGGGCTGCTCCGACTATACAACCGATGGTTAAGTAGTGGGGTGATAAAGTGACCGAAGATTGGGAAGAAAAGATGCTAAAGCAGATGGCTGAGATGTTCAAAAATATGGGTATGTCAGTCGATATTGACCAGTTAAGAAAACTAATGGACCAATTCCGAGGCCAGTTCGATTCTATGGGATTCGACCCTGAAAAAATAGCAAAAGGAGATGTAAATTTCAATTTTGATTTCTCAAACCTAAACAAGTTATTCAAATCGGGAATGCCAATTGATGAGATGTTATCCAATCTAGGCATGGACGTCAAGGTCGATGCTTCTCCAGCCCAAGTCGATATTGAAGATGTCGAACCTGATAATGAAATAATGAAATTACCTACAGATGATGTCTATCTATCTGGCTGGAACATGTCGGTTACAGTTGATTTTTCCACCAGACAAGACATCGAGGAAATTGAAGTCGCATTGTCAAGTGGCGGAGAATTAATTCAAGTATTATCCGATCCTGCAGAACCACCACTAGCGCAAATTGAACTTCCTCATCAATGCGATGATGTCGTTGACTGGTCGCTCAACAACGGTATACTCGATATAACACTCAAACTATCACCTCAGGGCTCAGCATTAGAAACCGAAGCCGAGGAAATCGATGAGGAAACCGAAGATGATTTTAGTCCTACACCATCTGATGTCAGTGTTGATTTTTCAAAAGACGATGATGATGAAGACGATGGAGGCATCCCAATCCTCTGAATTGGGAATTTAAGGAAGTGAAGAAATGGGAAAAGCAACAGTAATAGGAATTGATTTAGGAACTACAAATTCATGTGTAGCAACTATCGAAAATGGAGAACCAATCGTGATAGCAAATGCAGAAGGGGCGCGTACAACTCCTTCAGTGGTAGCATTCACAAAAGATGGCTCAGAACGATTAGTCGGTATTACCGCAAAGCGCCAAGCTGTGACTAATATCGAGAGAACTATGATTTCTGTAAAGAGACATATGGGTACAGACTGGAAAGTCAATGTTGATGATTCAGACTATACCCCTCAAGAAGTATCTGCATTCATCTTACAAAAATTGAAAGCAGATGCAGAAGCATACTTAGGAACAACTGTGAAACAGGCTGTAATTACCTGTCCTGCATACTTCACTGATGCTCAAAGAAAGGCAACAAAGGATGCTGGCAGAATTGCAGGTCTTGAAGTTCTTAGAATAATCAACGAGCCTACAGCAGCAGCATTGGCATATGGTGTCGACAAAGAAGAAGACCAAACCATCCTGGTTTACGACTTAGGTGGTGGAACTTTCGATGTATCTGTTCTGGAAATTTACGATGTAGATGGACAACCACAGATCGAAGTAAAGGCAACCGCTGGAAATAACAAGTTAGGTGGAGATGACTTCGATGAAGTTCTAATCGACTACCTAGTCGCAGATTACAAGAAATCTTCTGGCATTGATTTGTCAAAAGATGTACAGGCAATGAGCAGACTCAAAGAGGCTGCAGAAAAGGCAAAGATAGAACTTTCAGGAACTGGTCAGTCCCAAATCAATCTACCATTCATTACAATGAAGGACGGACAACCAGAACACCTTGATATCACAGTCACAAAGGCAAAATTCGAAGAATTGATTGCGCCTCTTGTTGAAAAGACAATGAAACCTACTCGCCAAGCAATGAAAGACGCTGGAGTGTCCAAAGGTGAAGTTGACAAAGTTATCCTCGTAGGTGGTTCAACACGTGTACCTGCGGTTCAAGCAGCAATCGAAAAGGAAACCGGAAAGCAACCATTCAAGGGAATCAATCCTGATGAAGCTGTAGCAATGGGTGCTGCACTACAAGCAGGAATCATAGCTGGAGATGAAGGTGTATCCGACATCCTCCTATTGGATGTAACACCTCTAACCCTAGGCATAGAGACACTAGGTGGAGTTACCACAACAATGATTGAAAGAAACACTACAATCCCTGCAAGGAGATCTGAAGTATTCTCAACAGCAAGTGACAACCAGCCTGCTGTAGAAATTCACGTTCTACAAGGTGAGAGAGAATTTGCAAAGGACAACGTAACTCTTGGACAATTCCACTTGATGGGTATCCCACCAGCACCACGTGGAATGCCACAAATTGAAGTTACATTCGATATCGATGCAAACGGTATCGTCAATGTGTCTGCAAAGGACAAAGGAACTGGTAAGGAACAATCAATCAAGATTGAATCCAATACCTCATTATCGGAAGATGAGATACAATCAAAGATTGCAGAAGCAGAAGAATTTGCTGAGGCTGATAAGAGATTGAAGGCTCAAGTTGAAATGAGAAACATGGCTGATCAAATTGTATACCAAACAAGAAGGACAATTGAAGAGTCCGGCGAAAAACTCAGTGATGATGACAAAGCGCCAGTTCTATCAAAGGTCGATGAACTAGAATCTCTTCTACAGAACGAAGAAGGAGAGCCTAAGGAACTTGATGATATTGACGAGGCTGCAGTCCAAGCAAAGGTCAAGGAAATCGAAGAAGGCATGCATGCAATCTCTGCTAAGTTGTACGAAGCAGCGGCAGCAGAGATGGCTGAACAAGAAGCTGCAGGCGATGCATCTGCAGGTGACGACGGCGTCCAAGATGCTGATTTCGAAGTTGTCGATGAAGATTAACGGCCTGTCTGTTAAGTACTCTCCGAAGCATCAGGACGATATGGAAAAACTAGATAACCGACTTGAAAAATCGAGAGTGATCATGGAACCGAATGATAACACCATGGAGACTATTGACCTGCAAGAGCTTCGAGAACAAATCAACTGCCTGTTGACTGCGAATGCCCCCCGATTGTGGCCAAAGCCAAAAGCTCGGCTAACGCCCATCGAGCGAGCAGCGGGCTTTACAAATGAAAACAGAAGAGGTGCCAACGATTTTTGCAACACTTTTGGCTTAGAGGTTCTCGAGGAATTTTGGAGTTTGGGGC
>PBXF01000021.1 GCA_002727515.1 Methanobacteriota archaeon | reverse complement strand
AAATCAGCACCAGCTTCAGTACCTTCTAAGACGAATTGATATGATGCGCCGCCATCCAATGAAATGATCGACGCTGACACATTCGTCGTCGCCGTTACAGCATTAATCGAATCAACAAAGCAGCAGCAAAGGCAGAGGAATTAGGATTAGGATTTGTTGGAATCAGTTCTAATGATGCTGAAAATTATCCTGCAGACTCATTTGAAAATATGGTAAAGAGGGCTGAAAAAGGAATGCCATATCCATATCTGTATGATGAAACCCAAGAAGTAGCATTAGCATGGGGAGCAAAAAGGACTCCTGAATTTTACTTATTGGATGGCGAAGGAGTTGTTGTTTACAGAGGACGCTTAGATAACTCTCCACGTGATGCTATGCAAGCATCAACTAGTGATCTTGCTGATGCAATGGACGCATTGTCAATGGGAGAAACTCCACCTGTGCCTAGAACAGAATCTATTGGATGCAGCGTGAAGTGGAAACTATGAGCGGTTGCCAACGTCAGTGTGATTGGGACGAGAACGACGTTTGCCGCACTTGTGGAATCGATTATTCTCCACCTAAGCCAGCAGCAGAACTCTCTCAACAAGACCCCATTATGGTGGTAGATGGTACGACTCAGTCAGAAGAATCTGGGTCGCATGAATCTGAAAGGACATTGCGTCCGTTTCACTTAGCATTCCCTGTTGATGACCTGCCTGCAGCAAGGAAGTTTTACACAGAAGTACTAGGTTGCACCACAGGTAGAGAAAAAGAAGAATCATGCGTATTCAATTTCTATGGGCATCAAATTGTAGCCCACAGGGTTCCAAAGATGCCCGAGCTCTCGCTCAATCCAGTTGATGGAAAGAAAGTCCCTGCAATGCATTTTGGTCTAGTGTTGGAATGGGATGATTGGCAAGAACTCAAAGCCAAATTCGAGGAGGTTAGTGTGGAGTTTGTTATTGGCCCATACACGAGGTATGAAGACCAACCAGGGTCGCAAGCGACTATGTTTATTCAAGACCCGTGTGGAAATCACCTGGAATTCAAATCCTTCAAAGATGACAGTGCGATTTTCGATTCGACATTGTATTGACATTCAGTGCCTAGTGTCAATTGAATCAATATTGTTCCAAGACTAATTCAGTAGTTGTGCTCGCAATTTCGCTAGGTGCAGCCATCCACATTCTGTCAAGAAGCTGCCTCAGTGCCATAGTATCGTCAACGTGAACAAGAGCAATCAAATCAGTTTCTCCAGATACTTCGTACAGTATTTCAACGCCTTCCCAGCCTGTTACTTCTCCAGCAAAGGTTCCAATTTCAGCACCAGGTGATACTTTGATCCTAACTAGAGCTGTTAATCCAACTCCCCCTTCACGGATTGTGTAGCCTCTAATTGTGCCCATTTCTTCCATTCTTCTTACGTGTGTGCGAACAGTTCTTTCACTTGCACCCACAATTTTTGCTAATTCTACATATGAAATTCTGCCATTTTTTCTTAATTCTGCGAGTATAGAACGGTCGATTTCTCCAATTCGGCTCATACCCCTCGCTCCCCCTATATGTATATGAATGTGTTCAAAAATGTGGAAAAATTACAAAAAAAAACAAAAAAACGCATTTTTTCGGGGTTTTTGTAATAAAAAACAATTTTTAATCTCAAATATTAACCTAATTAATTGTATTTATTTTAGTGATAAAATAAATCATTTGTCTTAAAAGTAAGTTGTGTTTCACTTACTATGATGGAGTCTGCTGAGACGGTTAGCCAAGAAAATGTTCAACGCTTCCTCGATGATGTTTCTAATCTAAAATTAGAGAAGAGTTTCAACGATTGGTATCAAGTAGACGTCGCCGCAGTTTTAGATGGCTGCAAGATAAAAAAACATGAAGTTGATGAAGTATCAGGGGATTCACTTGTATTCCTAAAATCATCTCTTCTATTCTGTTCTCCAGAATTAGGAGTGATGCGACATTATCCAAAAAATTTAGTTCATTGTTTTGTAGAAGACAAAAGAAAATCCTTTGATTCCATAAATGAAAAATTATTGTTTAGAGGAGAATTATTCTCTGTAACACCCGATTCAGAACAGCTTTGCTGGGTTCGCAATTGTGAAAACGATCATGAAATACCAGGCACGCAATCAATAATTGCTTCTTGGATGAAGTGGTTGAATGATAACTAATCCATCCGTTTGATTCAAGGATAGAGTACTCTTGGCCTTAATCGAGGCAAATCAATGTCTGACATCATATCGGGTCTCGATGCAAGAATGGTTCTAGATAGTCGCGGCAATCCAACGGTAGAGGTGGATTGCTATGTTGANGGTAATATACAGGGAAGGGCGATGGTTCCAAGCGGTGCATCAACTGGGGCTTACGAAGCTATTGAATTGAGGGATGGCGACAATACTAGATGGCTCGGTAAAGGCGTTGACAATGCTGTAACAAATGTTGTCGAAACTATTCAAGAAGCGATTGTTGGAATGCCAGTTGATGATCAAAAGTCGATTGACAAAATAATGGTAGAATTAGATGGTACTCCAAACAAAGCAAATCTTGGAGCAAACGCAATGCTAGGCGTTTCGATGGCTTGCTTGCATGCAGGCGCAGCAGTTCACGAACTCCCACTTTGGAGGTATGTTGGCGGAGTTGCTGGAGGCTTAATGCCAGTTCCAATGTTGAACATTTTGAATGGTGGAGCCCATGCAGCTTCGAATGTTGACATTCAAGAATTCATGGTCATGCCACACGGATTTGACACATTCCCAGAAGCGTTTAGAGCAGGCGTAGAATGTTACCACTCTCTGAAAAAGGAACTGAAGTCAGATGGATTACTGGGCGGAGTTGGCGATGAAGGTGGATTTGCACCAAACCTTCCATCAAATGAAACGGGTCTTTCTTACATGGTTCGGGCAATCGAAGGCGCCGGATATAGCACTGAAGAAATTGGAATCGCTTTGGATGTCGCCTCGACTGAATTCTACAAGGATGAAAAGTATCACATGGACGGTAAAGAACTCACAGGCGAGGATTTGACCGAAATTTACGCTGGCTGGGTTGATGAATATCCACTTCTTTCAATCGAGGATGGTTTTGCAGAAGANGATTGGAGAAGTTGGTCTGGTTGTATGCGAAGAATTGGCGATAAAGTGCAACTTGTTGGAGACGACTTATTCGTAACCCAATCCGAAAGGCTGTCTATGGGTATCGAAGCAAAATCTGCTAATGCAATTCTTGTCAAGGTTAACCAAGTTGGTACAGTTACTGAAACCCTTGAGACAATGGATTTAGCATCAGCTCATGGTTTCAACTCAGTGGTAAGTCACAGATCAGGCGAAACCGAAGATACCACAATTGCAGATTTAGCAGTGGGTACAAGAGCGGGACAAATCAAGACTGGCGCTCCAGCNCGTTCAGATAGAGTTGCTAAGTACAATCAACTGCTTAGAATCAGTGAAGAAGTTACTGAATTTAGGTCTCCTTTTTGAGGTGAAAAAATGAAACTCAGACGGGAACTCCTCCCGATAGTAATGGGTTTGGTTTTCTTGGTTGTAGCTAGAGAAATTTATCCTTATGCCGGTGTAATGGAGCCTAAATTTTGGGATGGTTACGAAGTTGAAACAATTGCCACAGGACTAGGTGGTCCAACTTGTTTAGTATTCGACGGTGATGAATTATTGATATGTGAACGTGATGGAGGACGAATCCTAAATCTGGATGGCAAAGAATTGCTCACAGGACTGAAAGCGCCACATGGATTAGCAATTCTTGAAGATGGCTATGTGATTTCAGAGAAAGGCAAACTCACAAAATATGATTCTGATTTCAAAAATCCACAAGTATTAGTTTCTGGAATACCATATGATAATCACCAACAAAACGCNGTGAATNTGTTGCCTAATGGCACACTGATTTGGCATAGCGGAAGTACCTGTAATCTGTGTGATGAATCCGATGAAAGGAATGCGGCTCTATTATGGGTTAATGCAACAACAGGTGAACACGGTGTTCTAGCTAGTGGAGTTAGGAATTCATTCGATGGCATTTGGCTAGAGGGAGTTGGNTACCTATTCAGCGATAATGGCCAAGATACTATGGGGGATGATTTCCCAGATGAAGAGGTAAATCTGCTTGTTGATGGTGCAGATTATGGGTGGCTCGTGGAATCTGAAGAAGATCCAAATCCTGCTGGAACCGAAGCGCCAATTGCGCGCTGGACTCCTCACAGTTCCCTCAATGGAATGACAACAAGGCCTGCAAATATGCCAGGCGATGAGTATACAGTCTACGCTACCGTTTACGGTTCATGGGCGACTATTTTACCAAAAGGACATCAAATTTTGAAGATTGACTTCACTCTAACTGATAATGGATGGAAAGGCGATATTGATGTATTTGGAAAAGATGTGGGAACTCCACTTCCAATCACTGGCGGCCCAGATGGGAATCTGTATTACGCAACTTTTGACCACGGTGGAGCGATTCACGTGGTTAAGCCTGAAGCCAGTTCTTGAGGCGGCGGCATCCTTCTTTGATTTGTTCTAGACCAGTGCCATAACTGAGTCTGATTAGCCCCTCNCCTCCAGGCATTAACGAACCAGGAATAACCTGTACCTTGGCTTCCTCGAGTGCTCTTGTGGCAAATTCAATATCGTCCATGCCAGTTCCTGTAATATCGATTAAAATGTAAAATGCGCCTTCTGGCTTTGGCGCTTTTACTCCTGGTAATTCTTCTAGCAAAGCATGGAAAACATTTCTTCNCTCAGCAAATGCTTCGTAGAACATTCGTGGCTCNTCAGTCAATTCTAACGCAACCTTTCCTGACCCCATCAAGAATGTNGGAACATGGCTGGCTGAACTCGCTTGNCAGGTTTTCACNCCTTCCATTACTTCTTTTGGCCCAGTAATCCAACCTAATCTCCAACCAGTCATAGCCCAAATTTTCGACCAACCTCCAATCGTAAGNGTTCTTTCATGGCCACCTTCGAATGTCGCAGGGGACACATATGGNTGTTCACAATANACTAGGTCGGAGTATATCATATCGTCAAATATCCATAGNTCAAATTCATTTGCAATTNGAACCAATNCTTCGATTTCATCTGGATGGTACACTGCNCCAGTTGGATTNTTGGGAGAATTGATGATGATTGCTTTTGTTTTTTCAGTAATAGCAGACCTAGTGGCTTCGATATCCGGGTGGTAATTTTCNCTATGAACCGGNACGTGGATNGGAACTGCTCCGATCAGTTTCAGCATTCCATCATANGAAGGCCAAGCNGGCGAGAATAGAATTACTTCNTCNCCAGGGTTTAGACAAGTCATCATTGCATANAGNAGGGATTGCTTGCAGCCAGGAGATATTACAACATCTAGCGGGTCGACATTCAAACCGTATTTTGAGAGATGTGTTGCTACTGCGTCACAGACTTCTTCACTTCCTTGGCTTCTAGTGTATCCATGTAGCCCATCATCAAGGGCTTTTTTTGCTGTATCGACCACTGATTGTGGAGTTCGAAAATCGGGTTGTCCAACTGTGAATCTGATGACATCCTCNGGAGGAGGTGCAAGGAATGCAGCAAAGCCACGNCCNATGTCTCCAATATTGCTGTTAACAGACGGCANAGTANAACCTCCTTGATGNGTCGTATTGCATATTTGTTATNAATGATGCTACTATACTCCTCTAAAATTGATGTTATGAGGTANAATCANGGTTCACANAGTTGGAGCACAGGCTGGGATTTGAACCCAGGTAAGAGGATTTGCAATCCCCGACATAGCCGCTCTGACACCCGTGCAGCAANTGTGCGACTTATATTTCATATTTCAACGCGCCTAATATGAAAATCATAAATTCCGACCCATTAAAAACGAGAAGTTTGACACTCAAACATGGCAGACGACGAAGAACAAACCCCTTCTCCGGCACCAGTTTCGATAGATATTCCAATGTCTGCGCCCGAATCATCTACTGAAACTGCAACTAATGTATCTCCACAAATCGTGGGTGTAACACAACCAATGCTTACTGGAAATGTACAAATGAATCAACAGGTACTCCCAATGGCAGATGCATCGAATTACAAATTTGTAATGGGGNCTAACGGGGAAATGATTGCACTACAAAAAGCAAAATTTGACTTGAAACATTTTGCTTATGGAACAATTCCTCTCGTGGTTATATTTTTNTCACTATTTGCACTGAATTTCGCAGGCATTTCGGATGATTGGGAAGTAGAAGACTATCAATTCACTCTTACAAAGGTCGAAAACAGCACAGCATATTCGGGAGAAGGAACTGTGCCCGATAATTCCGATAGAGTATTCCTGACTTGTGGCTTTGGTACTGATAAAGAAAATTCTGGATTATATAACGGCGACCTCGATGATATTTACTGCACAAATGATAACATCATAATGCTTCGTCAAAATGATTCCGCAGATAAAGAAATAGGTGCGTTTTACAACAATAACGGAACAATATACTTTGATGCCGGAATTGATTACGGCGTGGATGAAGTATATACAAGCGTACGAGCCCAAACAGACTTATCAGATAGTGGTTTTGAAGATTTATATTACATAATTTGCTGCCTTGCGCTACTATCAATTATCGTGTTAATACCCGTAGGGTTCTCCACTGGCAGACCTGGTTTAGGCTATGGCGCCTTGTTTTCTCTGGTAGGATTACCATTTGCTCTGATTTTCATTGCATTCTTAGCAGCATGGTGATTAAATGCCAACATTTGGACCGGGCCTAGAACCTTCATTAGACTACTATGATTGTAGATATGCTGTCTTGCGAGAGCCCATTGGATTTCCACGAGGTTCTGAGATTTTGCAAGATGATGAACAAGCAATTCACGCATTTGTTGAAAATGAAATAGGAATAGTTGCCGTAGGCAGGGCTCATCTCATTCCCGCTGACAGCGACGGCTCTCAAACCGATCATGCTGGGCCGGATGCAGCACATTGTCCATCCTTTTCTCCACTTGCTGACACAAATAATCGTCCAGCGATTCAAATACGACAAATGGGCACTAGACCAGAAAGTCAACGTAAAGGATTTGCATCTCAAGTCTTATCCGAACTTGAAAAAAAATCGGCAGAAATATTTCAAGCAAAGGTAGGTTTTCTACAAGCTAGAATCAACGCAGTTCCATTTTATGAATCACAGGGTTGGGAAATCATAGATGAACCATATGAGATTAAGGGGATAGGTCTTCATCGTTCAATGATGAAGTATATTGATCTAAATCAGTAAATCGCGGTGTTCATATAGGACTTGTACCACTCGTTATGTTAGAGGGAACACTGGGTTCCCTAAGACTGACCCGTGAAAAACGATGAATACGGAGGAAAAAGTACAAAGATACAGCAAAGGCACAAAAAGCAACACTGCGGACATAAACGCATCGCATAATAGTGTTTGTTTTACTAACAAAAGTGCTTTTGCAAACCCCCAATTTCTTTACGAAATTAGCGCAAGCTCCGTACCTCTCCCGACTAAATTGCCCAGTTCCACTGCGCATTCAGATTGGAAAGAGAGAACAGCGGGTTCTCTATCAAACGATAAAAAATAGGAGATGAAAAATATGAATAAGAAGATTGTAAGCATGCTAGTGGCACTCTTCCTCGCACTTTCTGCAGTTTCTGCAGTTAGCGGTGACGGATCCGACCCTCTCGACCCATCAGACGGTGGAGCAGATTGGGACGGTGACGGATTAACCAACTCAGAGGAACAAAGTCACGGCACAAACATGAACAACGCCGACAGCGATGGTGATGGACTACCGGACGGATGGGAAGTTAACAATGGACTTTCCCCGACCAATGGCGGAGACGCCAATGGTGATGCGGACGGAGATGGTCTGACCAACGCCCAAGAATATGCTATGGGTACAAGCCCTAACAACGCCGACACAGACGGTGATGGTAAGAACGACAATGTCGATCAATACCCAACCGACCCTAACGACGGTGAATACAGCGATTCTGATGGTGACGGTATCCCAGATGCATACGACCCTGATTTCCAGGAGTCTCAAGCAGGATCTGGCGATGGCGGAACTGAGGGTGGCGGTGAGTCAGAAGACCAAGGCCAAGGAGAAGGTCAAGGACAAGGTCAGGGACAAGGTCAAGGACAAGGTCAGGGACAAGGTCAGGGACAAGGTCAGGGACAAGGTCAAGGA
>PBXF01000020.1 GCA_002727515.1 Methanobacteriota archaeon | reverse complement strand
CCTAGTCGTTGGCGCGGCGCCGGATTGAGCCATGGAGTGTCCACCTTGTGATAACGATTACGAGGGGGCCCCTTCGTATGAGGGGGTGTGCAAAGTGTACCCATTGAAACATCTTCATTCTTCTTCAGGCATCGGATTTCTCCAATCAAGAATACTCAATCTTAGCACCGATGTAGCAAGAAGTGCTGAGAGTATGAACAAAGCGGCACCAGTGTAACCAGGTGTCCCAATGCCTACTCGAATTATCACCGTAGACAACACGAATCCAGTATTTCTAGCAAGTTGTAAGAAATCAGTAATGTGTTTGTAAGAGGATAGGAGTATGATGATATCTGATACAATTAACCATGTGAAGAAATCTAGGAAAAACACAGTCCTGCTGAGATCATTGTCCCCATCGACAAATCCTAGANTCCAAGANGTGAATGAGTANATCGCCACTAAAACATAAACAACAGCGAGTGCACAGGCTAGGTTCTGCTTTTGATTGATGAATCTTTCAATTGCGTCTTCTTTGCTGTTTGAAACAATGCTTGTGTTGGTCATTTTTCTGAAATACAATGCAGTTGCAAATAATATTGTAAAAGCGAGAGCTTCAATAGCAATGAAAGCGACATCTGAATCAATAACATTAACATCAGAGTTATCGATTTCTGCTAAATTTTTGAATATATCACGAACAACAAGTAAGGAAATGACCTCAAATTGTTTTCCAATTGAATTAGAAAAAGATTCAGGGATTGCTCTAATTAACTCGTATACCTCATATGCTAGAATGATAGAAAACGGGGTATATANCGAGTCTAGATATGAATCAAAAAAGTCATTGGTTTCTGATAAATCTAGATATTGGAACCTGTATAGAAGACAAGCAAAAAGATGTACTAAGAATCCTAAAATTGCTAAATTAATTGCTAACCGCCGTAAAAAGAAATCAGTTTTCTCACCGAGAATTAACTCGTTGTAATCAATTCCCATCGTCCTATTTCAGTAATCTGTCTACTAAATAGGGTTGTTATTCATCTCCGTCTTTTTTGCAAAGTAGATTTTGTTGCTGACAATCGTGCAGATTTGAAATTTCCATTAATTGATAAACCACTAAACTTCTTTTACAACATGCGCAATAAGAATATCGTTGTACTGACCGGAGCAGGCATAAGCGCAGAATCAGGTGTCAAAACATTCAGAGACAATGACGGCCTCTGGGAAAATCACAGAATAGAAGACGTCGCTACCCCGGAAGCATGGGTTCGTGATTCTAGTTTAGTATGGAGATTTTATCAAGCGAGGCGGAGACAATTGATGGAAGTNAATCCGAACCCTGCCCATCAAGCATTAGCCAAATTAGAGGTGGAGACTGGTAACTTAACCTTGATTACACAGAATGTTGATGATTTACATGAAAGGGGTGGAAGTAAATCAGTGATTCACATGCATGGAGAATTGAGAACACTACGTTGCGAAACCAGTGGGCATAGCGAAGAGCGATTAAGTCAAGATGATTTAACAGACGAATTCGTTGTATGCAACTGCTGTGCTGAACCATCTCGTATGAGACCAGATATTGTTTGGTTTGGCGAGATGCCTATGTATATGGAAGAAATCTATGCGGCGGTAGAAGATAGTGATGTATTCATCGTAATCGGTAGTTCTGGCCATGTCTATCCAGCAGCAGGTCTTGTTAGAGTCGCTAGAGCAGCAGGTTCTGAGACTATACTTGTGAATTATGAAGTTCCCGTAAACGGTTATGAATTCGATGAGATGTTTATTGGAAAAGCAGGAGAAATTCTTCCAGACCTTGTTGAGAAATGGTTAGAAGATTAGACTCTTCGTCGTAGTTTTTCCATAAACTCATCTGCAAGACCGAGGCTCTCAAGAGCTTCGTCAGTGCGTCCTGCTTTTATTGCTTCATCTGCAATTCCAATCGATTCTTCAGTACCACTTCTTTCAGGGTCGTCTACTTTGATTCCGCTTGCTTCACATTGGTTTCTCAATGTATTCCACTCGTCTTTCACAAATTCTAGTAATTCTGCCGCTTCTTCNGTAGCCTTTCCTTCAGAATCAAGATCTTTTGTCAGCCTATCCAATAGGACTGCGGCATGTGTCCATTGAAGGTCATCTGTAGCCTCTTCTATCTCCTTTAGTCTAATGTCCCATTCGGAAGCATCTTCTCTATCCTGCCATCTAGTTAGTAGATGCACTTTCTGACGTAAAGCCCGTCTGACGTCATCCATTGCTTCTCTTTCAGCGACAATTTCTCGAACAACACCATCTGCAAGCCCTTTGGCTTGCCCATGATCCCCTTCATCGAGAGCGGCATGTGCACGGCTCATTCTCTCTTCGAGATCGTCTTTGTTAATTCCTTCAGCAGATTTTAGTTGCTTTGTAGCCTCTTTTATTGAATCTGATGCGATTTGGATAGCGTCGTCTGATGCGTTTAATTGGGTTGGTACAACCATTGCAAATTCGTATGCTTTCTTTGGATTTTCAGCATGCAATTTCTTCTTAGCATCAATTATGATATCNTTTAGATTATCGTGGTCATGTTTTGATTTTGATAGTAGAGCAGATGCTTCTCTTATTGCTTCTTCTGCTTTTTCCCACCATTCGATGATTTCCATGGCTCTCTTCTTTGCTTGACGGAATAGAGCCTCCCCCTCTCTGAGGCTACCTAGTTCAACTTCTCTCTGCCCCATATCCCATGCTTTTCGAGGTCGCTTTACGATTGGTGCAATATTTTCAGCAGTTTCCACAGAGTTCAGTGAATCTGATTTTATGACTTCAACATCATCTGCAAGAGAAAGACTTCTTTCAATGTCATCATCAGCTTCGTCTAGTAATTTCATCCCCCAAGAAGGGTCTCTGTGCCCCTCTTCTCTAGCAGTCATCACAAGGCTCGCTGCTTGGTCAACAGCTGAACCTTGACTCTTGAGGTGTAGTATCCTTGATTCTAATTTGTTTAGTCGCGTATCAAATTCCTTCCTTTGTGCCCGATTTTCATCATTACCAAACCAATCCAACATTATCATCAATAATCCGAGGGTGACGGCTCCAATTTGAACCAAGAATGAATTCGAATCAATATCAGCAGTAACCAACAATGAACCAGATAATACACATCCAAGGAAACCCATTAGTGATCTGAATTTCATTACAGCAATATCGCCAGAAAGAATTGAGCGACTGACTTTCAATAGAGTGAATCCAACGAATATGATAAGAACAGAGCCGAATTTTTCTGAAGAATTACCTCCAATATCACCAATTCCAATCACTAAAAGAGGTAACCAAGCAATTGTCGCAGCAGCACCGACTCTAGACAGACCAGTTCCGCTTAGTACACCTAAATCTTGGACAAAAATTCCCCAAACTAAGACGATTAAAGCGTAACCAAGGCCGGTAATCAGCGGTCCTCCTTCCATTGCAGATTGAAGCGCAGGCCAAGCTAACCAAGTTGCTGCACCTAGCATAACAAAAGCAGAAAAAGTGGATAATTTTTCGATTTTACCTAAACGATGTTGGATTTCAGCATCAACCGCATCTTGCAAGTCAACAAAACCATCCATAAACCATCCACCTACCCTATAGCATATCAGAATCTCGGTTCATTTCGAGATCTCGCCCAAATTATGACCATTGTAGCAAGGGCTACAAATAGGATTAATTCAAAAGTCCCAAATCCTATTCCAGAACTATATTCACTAGTGGAGTATCTTGTAACTTTATCTCCATTTTCATCGAGATATGACAATTCAACATTAAATGTCTCAAACCAATCCATGTCTACCTGCATATAGACAATTGCTGTAGTATTTCTAACGTAACTTGAAGGTCCAACTATGGAATCAACACATTCACCATCGCTACAGAGTCTGAATTCGGTGGTGTTGCCACCATTGTTCTGAACTGTGACCCAAAAACCGTTCTTTCCAGGTTCGATTTCATCCTTTGAAGATTTAATGCCTATTACTTGTAAATCTACTTCTTTGGTTGGAGATATTGCAACACCTAGATTTTCAAACCCTATGTTCCCTGCCTCATCCTCAGCTTCAATGATTACTTGATGATATCCAACACCAAGGTTTGGCAGCTCGAAGTATTGAACCTCAGACCAAGATAAATCGGTGAATTGTTGGTTGTAAAATCTAATTGTAAAATTAATTTTGTCAATTGAAGAATGATCATCAAAAGTTTCGGTTAAATTAAGTCGGATTGCATCAGAAGTTGTGAATAATTCACTGCTTGAATTCCAGAAATCGTTTTCATTGGCGTTCTCCAAATCTGCAATAATGACAGGGCCGTAAATATCGCTTAATTTAATAGTCCAATTTCCTGTAGTGTAATGTCCAACATCATCACTAACATTTGCTGATAACCAATATTCAACATTATTTCTAGCCTTGTGCCTTTCTGTGATATTGTCATTTATCGAGTTTAGATTTGAATTGACATAAAATCCGGTTTCTAGAACATCACCAGTATACCACCAATCTAAGGATTTGTTACTTGTCCAGTAAACTCTCAAGTTATTGTCATGATCATCACCAACAATTAGGTCCCAAGTGAAATTGCCAGGTTCAACAATTTGAATATCGTCACTTGCATTTATCCATGGAGTCCCATCATCCAAGACTAAACTAGTATTGAATGAACCAGATAACCCACCCTCGTCAATACATGTGACATTAACTGAGATTGAACTATCTGCTGCAAATTGGGATAGATTAACGCTTACATTTTGAGTAGAATCTGAAACATTCCAATAGCAATCATGAGTCGAGAGTGGTGAGTCTTCGATTATCGGTATGAAATCATATGATGTGTCCTCCCAAGGCAAGGAATAGTCTTCAGGGATAGTGACTATTGGTGCTTCATTTTCACCTAAAGTGATTGTATAGTATCCAGATATGGAGGTTTCATCTCTTTCTAACGTAAAGTTGCTAGATGAACCACTAATCCATTCGTTTAGAGGACTTGAAAGGTATTGCCACTCTCCATTAGTTACGATTGACAAATTAGACATTTGTCGAATATCATTTTGGAATGGTATTTCTATTCTTACTAAGGAGATGTGAGACCTAATGCTTGATATGTCTGCAGTCTCATTCCAGCCCCAATAATTTTCAGAAAAATCAATGTTGGATTCGATTGAAAAATTCGAAAATACTACNTCATTATTATCGATAATGCAGCATAAAGCATCTATTCCATTATTGTAATATATCGACTCAATCAATGTTTCTAATTCATCTATATCTCCATTCAGGAATCTATCAACTTGACTTTGAATTCCAGCTTCCTGTCCAGGAATNAANGGCAAGCCAAAGCCAGTATTGAAGACNTGGTTAGCGCTCCAAGTGCCACTGATNTTCTCATTNGGGGCTAAGGAAGAATCAATCGATAGNGTNGCANTTCCTNTAATTGATGTACTATTNATTTGANTTTCAGCCCACTCAACNGTAGGAGGCCATGTTGATTCGCCGATCGGTATTCCTTGAGAACTAACTCGTGCTGACCATCCGCCACCAAATTCCCCTACCGTGAGATTATTACCATCCCAAGGAATTATCTTTCCAGTTCCAGTATGGTAGGCGGCAATTGAAATTTCAGAAGAGTAATTGTTTGTTAAATTGTAAACGCTGGTTTGAGAAGGAATGGTAATTTGACTTTCGCTATTTCTTACCGCAGTCCCACCCTCACCAGATAACACCACAGGTATTCCACTAGGTGCATCTACAGAACCGTTGGTAACACTGACGTTCCAATCACTTCCAATTACTTGCATTGTGTCTGCACCGCTTACATCAAAGAGGTTGGAGATTATTGGATAGGCTTCCAAAACTACAAATTTTTGNNTGGAAGGAATTGGATGATGCCACATTACAACATAACCCTCACAAGTAGCACTTGGAGTATACATTGAACCTGATGGCTCTGATATCTCATTCCCTGTCCATGGATTTGTCAATCGAATATCGCAATTCTCTACTGGATTGCCAAAGGGATCCTCGACTTCAACTGACCAAGAGTCTCCTTCAGTAGCAAAAACCGAGGGCATAAGCAGAATAATGGTCAGCAAAAGTATCCTGCGCATAGGATAATCGTGGTATTCATTACACATCAAGCAAACGGCATTTCGCGCCCATATGTTCAAGGTCGTTCTTGTTTCAACTAGTAAACAAGGGGGAGGTCTATGCCCGGATTAATCACTATGGATGACTTGACGAACGAAGAAATTATTTCCATCTTAGACGATGCTGAAACACTGTTACCTATTGCGAAAGGTGATGCATATTTGCCTTTGTTACAAGGTAAAATTCTGGGCAATTTATTCTTTGAACCTTCAACTAGAACTCGTATGTCCTTTGAGACAGCAATGAAAAGACTGGGTGGAAATGTAGTGAACCTTGGAGACGTGAAAACATCATCAGTGGTAAAGGGTGAGACACTTTTTGACACCATACAGATGGTTGATGGATATACAGATATTATCGCAATGCGTCATCCAAGACAAGGTGCTGCACAATATGCATGTGATAGCGCTAAGGTTCCAATAATGAATGGTGGTGACGGGGCAGGACATCATCCAACTCAAACCATGCTTGACCTTTTTACAATTAGACAAGCACATGGCCGATTGGACGGACTTAATGTTGTTTTAGCAGGTGATTTACGATACGGCAGAACAGTACATTCTCTATCTCACGCCTTGACTCGTTTTGGATGCAAAGTAATTTTCGCATCTCCAGAGAGTTTGAGGATGCCTGAAGAGATAATTAACGACCTCAAAGCACACGGTGCAGAAGTTACTGAAACCACCAACCTCATGGAACAAATCAACAATGCAGATGTCATCTACATGACCAGAATCCAAAAGGAAAGGTTCCCAGATGAGGATGAATATGCCAAGGTTGCTGGTGCTTACAAATTACATGCAAGAGATTTGGGTGGAGCAAGGGAGAATATGATTATCATGCATCCATTACCTAGGGTAGACGAAATTCATCCATCAGTAGATTCTACAAGGCACGCTTGTTACTTCGAGCAAGCCTTCAATGGAGTTGTCGCAAGGATGTCACTTATGTGCTGGCTTTTGGGTGTCAAAGTTCCTGAAACACTCCCTGGAGGTGATGGCCAATGAGTCAAGAAGGAAGTATGAGAAGAGTTACTGCGATTAAGAATGGGACTGTAATAGATCACGTTCCATCCGGAAAAGCACTCTCTGTATTGAAGATGCTAGGAATTGACGGAAATATGTCAAATCCAGTATCCCTTGTAATGAATGTACCATCTAAAAAGATGGGCGGTAAAGATATNATCAAAGTTGAAGACAGAGAATTGACACAATACGAGTTAGACAAGCTTGCATTGGTAGCACCCGATGCTTCAGTTGCNATCATCAGAGAATATACTGTAGCTGAAAAGATGGAAATCAACCTTACAGAAGAAGTGGTAAACGTTGCTAGGTGTACGTTCTCAAATTGTATAACCACAAATCCTAGAGAACCACTTCCACACAGATTGGTAGTTACTAGCAGAGAGCCACTTGAATTGCGATGTAGGTACTGTGGAAAGTTCCAAGAAATCGATAAATTAGTCGACAATCTTTTGTGATTTTTGACATCATAAGTCAAGAAGTTCTGACTTTTCTATCGCTTTGAAATTAAGATTTCCAGGTAATCCTAAATCTACAGGTATTCCACCGACAGTAGTGACTAATCCAGTCAAAATCAGGTGGTTAGCAAATGGTTGTCTTGGCCAAGTGAGTTTCTTAACAGCTCTTTCCTTGATGTCGATTGAATCTAATTCTTTTCTAATCGACCACGCATTTGCTATCCATGCATGTGTTTTCAGCAATTGGCTTTCGATTTCTGGTGCTGGAACCACATTGTGGTATGACGGCCATATCTTTGTCCAATCATTACTCTTGGTATCTGCCCAAATTAGACCCGTAGGCTCAGATACAGGTAGGTCCATTTTACCTTGATAAGCAAGATAAATTGCTAATCTTCTAAGATGGGGGTGCCTTGGATGATCTTTCATAGTTTGTTTTACAATCTTTGTAGCAGTTGCAATCATTCCTCTGTCGATGTAAAGTAATGCACGAGCGGTTTGACCATGTGGCCATTTAGCCAAATCTACATCGTTTCTATCAACCCAAGCTTCAAGCTTATCTAATGCAATATCAGACTGGTTCCATATTCTGAATCTTGCGATTTCCCCAAGAATGTGTAACTTATCTACAGGTTTGTATTTCCATTCTTGGCTTGTGACTGGGACTCCATCTTTGTATCGTTTCAACAAACTAACATTCATTTTTGTTACAGAGTCCATTCTAAGCATCATTCTGATATCTTGTGGTAATTTCTGGCTTGGGTCGAACAAACTGGTGAACCATCTCAGTCTAGCGACTTCAATGTCTTCCTTTGGTAGAAGTTTGATTCTTGGAATCGCTTCTTGGACATCTCTCTGTGCGAGTGAGGTAGTAGAAAGAATACCTCTCGCAATCTCAGCAGTTCTACCAGTCTTCAAAGCTAGATAGGAGAGAGCAACTTCTTCTGCCTGGTCCCAATTTCCAAGTCCTGTAAGCAAAATCATACTCGCTTCAGTTCTCTTAACCAATGCTAGGCCTTCTACTGCTTCTTCACCGTGATCTTCGTAAAGTCTCTCCATTTTTTCTAAGGCTGTAGACCAATCATCGTTTTTGATTAATTTTGCAGTGGCTTCATCTTCACGATAAATCATCGACTCCATAGCCTCTAATTTTATTCTATTTTGACTTGCCATTGCATCAAAAGAGACATCTCCTAAATGCTGTCCTGTGCGCCTAGATAATGCCCAAATTCCGAGGAAAACAATCTGGCCTCCAGCGGCAAGCATCCAGGTTAATTCTTCAAGGGCATTTTTGCTAAGGACACCACAGATCGAATTTTCCCATGTGCCACATTCTGCTCCTTGTGGCAGATATTGTGAATCCCAGAAAGTCAACATTGCGAGTGCGAGAAGAAGCATTGACTGTCCTGCAAATCCAGTAAAGCAGAAGTTCAGAACATTAGCTTGTTGATTTCTTTCGCTTCGTAATAATCTCGAGTCAGCAAGTTTGATCCCACCTTTGCCTGCTACATCTGCAATATCAAGGAATAGAATCCTTGCAACTTCGTAAACGAACAAGAATCCGACAACTGCTACGTTAAGCAATAGGAATAGTAGCACCATAGTAACTAACGGAACCCTAATTCCAGGTTCTGATATGTTTGAGAATAGTTCAATTGCATAGAATCCAACAATACCTCCTTCTTCCATTATTGTTGTTTGAGGCCTATATTCTGGCAAATTATTTACAGCATCTGAATGTACAAACATGTCAGGATTTATCGCTAATAGTATAACTGAGACAAGCGTATTGAATGCAATAAGTGGCATTGCTGCGGTGTTTATCCAAACCAACATTGCAACAAATTGTTTTCTTGCCTTTGGTTTGTAAGGATAGAAAGCAGAAGGTTCTCCTCTAGACAATTGTCTATTTGACTCAACTAATGCCGTCCAAGATGAACCTAGAACTCTACCATACGCAACGAAACCAGGTGCGAAGGCCAAACATCCAGTGATGGCTAACCTTCTATCAAAATCAACACCTGCAACCCCCATGATAAACCACAGAAGAAATAATGACGTAAACCAAAGAATTGTGATTGTGATTCCAACTCCACTACGAAATGTGCTAGCGCCTTGGAGTGTAGCCCTCTTGATACCTGCAGGGGTGATTAACTGTGTACTCATTGATACTCCTGTAGAGATCATCGCAGGAAATATAATCAAAATTAATGCGAGTGCAAGGGATAACATATGAATCCCTTCATTCAATCCTGTTTGATAGAATAGCCACTCCATTCCCAATAGAATTGCACCAGTAAATGCCATGATGTAAACAGTTAGACCATATCTCATTCCGGGAGCTTTGAGCAGTTCTCTGGCTTCATATTTCGAATTTGTAACCGTATGAACTTCGTATCTCTTGGCACCGGTTGGAAATGCAACTTGTAATCCAGATAAACCTCTGGGGATTACATATTCTTGGAACAGGTATGCTAGTCCTACAGAAAGGAAGAATGTTACAAAAACCATTATGTCGAATCCACTGATAAGAGCGATTCCCATAATGCTGCCTCATTCTGATTTTTCAGGAACTAGGGAAGGTATAGAGTTCTTTGAATCGATTTCATCTAGTAACTCTGACACAAAGGAATCTAGGTCAACACCTGCTCGTTGATTTCCATTCCTAGCACGTATTGAGACTTGATTATTGGATGCTTCATCATCTCCAATTATCAGCATGTATGCTGGTTGTAATTTTCTATGGCTGCGAATCTTTTTGCCGATTGTGTCGTCTCCATCGTCGATTTCGACTCTTATTCCAGCAGATTTTAGTGTTTCAACGACCTTTCTGCCATATTCAACCTGTTTTTCTGATATTGTCAAGACGTGGACTTGAGTAGGAGCCAGCCAGGTTGGGAATTTTCCAGCAAAGTGTTCGATTAATACGCCACAGAATCTTTCCATAGAACCAAATGGAGCACGGTGTATCATAACAGGGCGGTGCATTTCTCCATCACTTCCCTTGTACTGTAGGTCGAATCTTTCCGGTAGGTTATAATCTACCTGAACCGTTCCCAATTGCCATTCTCTTCCGATTACATCCTTTACAACGAAATCGATTTTAGGACCATAGAATGCTGCTTCGCCTGCTTCTTCAGACCAATTAACTCCAAGTGAATTTGCGGCTTCTCGACAAGCGCTTTCTGCTAAGTCCCACTTTTCTGAATCGCCTACATACTTGTCTGAATCAGGGTCTCTAAGTCCCACTCTGACCCTGTAATCAGTCATTCCAAGGGCTTCAAAAATAACCTGAACTAATTCAATGCAACCAAGTACTTCAGATGCGATTTGGTCTTCTGTGACGAAGAGGTGAGCATCGTCTTGAGTGAAGCCCCTAACCCTTGTCAACCCAGATATTTCACCGGATTGTTCCCATCTGTAAACGGTTCCAAATTCTGCCAATCTTAGTGGCAAATCACGGTAAGATCTGCCTTGAGATGCATAGATTTTGATGTGGTGAGGACAATTCATTGGTTTCAACATGTAACCTTCAATATCTCCAGTTGCCATCATATTGGATAAATCTCCACAGGTGCAACCTTCAGATGCTAGTTTTGCCATCATGTCCTTTTCGACTAGAGGTGGATATTGTGATTCCTGATAATAGGGGAAATGTCCGCTAGTTCTGTACAGATCCAATTTTCCAATGTGAGGAGTGTACACTTGATGGTAACCTTGCCTGGTTAAGTGTTCAGAAATGAAGTTCTGCAAACATGTTCTGACAATAGCGCCTCTAGGAGTCCATAGGATTAGCCCTTGACCTACATCTTCGTCCACGTGGAATAATTGCAAATCCTTTCCTAATTTTCTGTGATCTCTTTTCTTAGCTTCCTCTATCGCTGATAAGGTTGCTTTCAGTGACTCTTTTGATGGCTCTACTATACCATATATTCGAGTTAATTGTTCTCTGCTTTGGTCACCTCTCCAGAATGCTGAAGAAACAGATGTTAAACGAACATGCATCAACTTAGATGTTGCATGAACGTGAGGTCCAAGACATAGGTCATACCATTCACCTTGACGGTAAATTGTGGAACTTTCTCCATCCTCTAATTTGTCATTTATGATTTCGATTTTGTAGGGATTTGCAACAAATAATTCCTGTAATTCAGAATCAGAACACTCGACTCTCTCAACCTTGATGTTCTGTCTTGCCAATTCGTGCATTTTCTTTTGAACNGCCTTGAGATCTCCTTCACCAAATTCNCCGAGGTCTGCGAAGTCATAGTAGAATCCTCTGTCTATTGCTGGCCCAATAGTTGGTTTAGCATCGGGGTATAGTATTGTGACTGCTTGTGCCAACAGGTGAGCTGCGCTGTGTCTCAAGATGTGAATTCCTTCATCTGTATAACCAGATATACCTTCAACACTGCAGTCAGAGGTGAGTGTACTTGAGAAATCTTTCATTTCTCCGTTGACTCTTGCTGCGACGCAGTCATGCTTTCTACCTTCGATATCGATTACGATTTCTCCAGCNGTTATTCCCGAAACATACTCGTTAACGGAACCGTCTGGCATCGATACAGAAATCATTGACATGTCTTGCCCTCATGCTGTGGGAAGGGCTTGTATTCTTCACTTTGACGATTGTTTTTTCAAATTAATAGTACAATTTACCATTCGACATCAAAGTCGTCGCCTTCCTTAGATGATGGTTTTTCGACAATTTTTACTTCTTTTTTGGGCTGCTGTTGCTTAGGTTTTGAAGTCATCATGAATTCTTGTCTTTTTTCAACCATATCTTTCTGTCCTCTAAAATTTGGTTGTTGGTGATGCTTTACTTCTTTTGTTTCCTCAGATTTCTTTTCAACGGGTTCTTCCTGTTCTTGTTTGATTTGTTTTTTCCAAGCACCTTCAAAACTCAAGTCGTCATCTTTACTCGGCATGTTGGGTCTGATACTTTCACGATAAATAATCGGTTTGATTTACTGTGCCTTTGTGGCCTAGTTTATGCGAATCGCAGTTATTGTCAATCCTGACGCTGGCTTAGGCGGCCGTTTAGGCTTCAAAGGAAGCGATGGAAGGGCTGCGGAAGCAAGAGCTGCAGGAGCAGAGGATAGAGCAGGACCTCGTATGCGAATCTGTCTTGAAAAGTTACTAGAGTATGCTAATGACAAAATCGAACTAATTTCTTGGNAAGGAAGAATGGGAGGAGACTGGATTCCAACTTCCTATACCCAAACAGGAATTACTCCTAATCCAACAAGTGCAGATTCTACTAGAAAGTTCATTGAAGACCATGATCCAGATTTGTTCTTGTACGCAGGAGGAGACGGAACTACCAGAGATATTGTTCAAGCACTAGGCGATAGGAATGTCCCGATAGTAGGGGTTCCAGGAGGCGTGAAAATGCACAGCGGTTGCTTTGCCACCACGCCAAAAGCAGCTGCAGAAGTTGTTTGGTCATTTGTAACAGGAGACCTAATGGTTGCAAGAACTGAAGTTATGGATCTTGATGAGGANGTTTACCTAAAGGGTGAATGGAAGGTTAGAATGTATGGTGAAGCATTCACTCCATCAAGTCCTCGATGGATGCAAGGTGCGAAGGAACAAGTCCAGCGAGAGAGCGAAGAAGAGACATTACAAGCTATGGCAAAACATGTAGAAAGTTTGGTCGAAGATAATCCTGATTTGATGATAATATGGGGTAGCGGCGGTACATTAAGGCAAATCTGCAGAGAGTTGGGTCATGAGACCACTTTACTTGGGATAGATATACAGCATAAAGGAAAAATTCATGCTGATCTGAATGAAAAGGGACTTTTGTCAGTAATCGAGGCTCATGAAGGAAAGAAATTGTTACTACTATCCCCAATGGGAGGTCAAGGATTCCTAATAGGTAGAGGNAANCTTCAACTTTCACCTGCGGTATTGAGGGCTATTGGAATTGAGAATATACTCGGTATTGCAACCCCTGCCAAGCTCTTGGGTCTAAGTGAGTTGAGAATTGATACCAGCGATGAAGGCCTGGATTCAGAAATAAGGTCAAGGCGTTTCATCAAATTGCTCCAAGGCTACAGAACTACTCGTGTAATTCGTGTTGCGCAAGATTAAGAGATACCTTTTTAGGCCTTTTCGTAAAAGGGACAGATATGGTCCGCAGCATGAAAACCAGGTTACGAAACGCTATCGCAGATGGAAAACTAGTCAGATTATCCGATAAAATTACAACTAAAACTATCTCGAANAAANTGAACAAACCGATTAATTTCAACTCCCCTGTCGCAATGAGTGTTCTCAGTGAAGCTGAGTGGCTTCTTAGGGTGACGGAAGGATATGTGGGGACCGTAGGAGGTCATCATTTAGAAGATATCATCGCAGCCGTTGCCCGCAAGAGTGGTTGGGAGGTTCAAAAGGTTGGGAGAAAAGTTGATTTGAAAAACAGCCGCATCAAAAAGATCGTTATGCTCAAAACACAGCCATCAACTTTTAACCATAGTTCAAAGATGGGTGACGAAGAAAAAGCTTCTCAAGCATCTCGCAAAGATTACGAATTATTTTCCGTAGTATTCTTTCACCCGGGACATCAGAGTATCATTCGGGAACTCTTCGGTTTTAGTGCATCGGATATAGATCAAATCAAGCAGTTTGCTGTGGATGAAGCCCGTGCTGCACGCGCAAAATATGAACAATTAATCAAACTGCACCCCCGCTACAACACTGTTGTGGGAGAATTAGCTTGTCAACTTGGTTGGTGATTGGTGGTAAATTGATCATCAATTTAGGTCTTAACAAACGCCGGTAATGGAATGGTGCCGGAGGTAGGATTCGAACCTACGAAGCATTTCGCAGCGCATCTTGAGTGCGCCCCCTTTGACCACTCGGGTACTCCGGCTCAACCTTGCCGCAG